>MPND01000184.1 GCA_002238855.1 SAR202 cluster bacterium bin90 | reverse complement strand
CGAAGGAAAGACCGCGATGTCCATCCCGGCTTTGGCTACATCAATGCCTACATAGGTCTCTTGCCGTTCCATGAGCATCTCCTTTGAATACTGGCCCGTCCTTGCAGGATGCGGGCTCGGTCGGCCCAGGCAACTGTTCGGGCTCCATTAGGAAAAGGTGCGGCGACCCTGACTTTCGGTCGGTCTCTGAATGACCAAGGAGATGACGGTCTACCGCACCTCGCTCCACCTCGAAAAGGTCATTGTACATGTCAAAACCAACATACAAGGAGATCAGGTTCGAAGGTGAGATTACAACCGTCGTGGTGAGTAACGATGGCATCCGCTGGTATGCGGCGATAGGCGCGGATACCAGGACAGCGCCGCTACCCAAACACCAGGGAGACGGTGTGGGAATCGACATAGGCGTAAGAACGTTTGCGACCCTTTCGGATCGGACAGTCCTCGAGAACCCCAGAACCCTGTCGTCCGCGCTTTCGGCCCTGAGGCGTGTGGTCAAGCCCGCTCGAAGAACTTCCATAGCATAACAGGCGGTCCCAGTCGCAGGCAGAGAATGTACAAGAGGCACAGGAGATGTCACGCCCGAGTCAGTGATCTGAGGCACGACTTTCAGCACAAGGCGACTATCGCGATAGCCTGGCGGTACGCTCGCATAGGAGTCGAGACTCTGAACGTCTCCGGCATGGTGCGCAACCGCAGGCTCAGCAGGGCAATTGCGGACTCAGGTATGAACGGCTTCATCTCGATGCTTGAGTACAGGTCCGAGCTGTATAGGGCAGAAGTAGTCAGGATAGACCGCCGATACGCGAGTTCAAAGGTCTGCTCAGGTTTTGGCGGAATCGCAGTGATGAGCGAAAGTGGGTTGGTTGGCGTTACGGTAGTGGCAGGAGGCTCAGTTATTGGCGCCTGCCGCATGTGGGAATGCGCAGGGCCTGGGAGCCGGGGGAGTATCCCACCAGGCGCTTCAACCGTCAGCAACACGCAGGACCGACTCCTGGCGCGCCACGGCATCCGACCGCGTAAATGACAAGCCCGGGGCCGGACCTACATGCCGTCACTTCTGGTCGGCGCACTGGCATCGGGCCGCTCCATCCGGTAGCCGACCCTGGGCTCGGCGAAGATGTACTTGGGGTTTTCGCCGTCCTCCCCCAGCTTGCGCCGCAGCCGCATAAGGTGCGTGCGGATAACCCGGGGGCTTGCGCTCTTACTCCGTCCCCACACCCGATTCAGCAGGTGCTCATGAGTCAGCACCCGTCCGGCGTGGAGCGAGAGCTCACGAAGCAGGTTGTACTCGATGGCCGTCAGTCGCACCGGCTCGCCCGCCACGCTCACCAGTCGCTCGGCGTAGTTGATGGTCAACTCACCCCGCACGTAGGGTTCCGCCGGCTCCACCCTCGCCGGCCCCGCTCGCCGTCGCAGTGCCGCCTGTACTCTGGCCGCCAGCTCCGTGGGCGAGAAGGGCTTGACGATGTAGTCGTCTGCGCCCATCTCGAATGCCCTGACAATCACCTGGTCCTGACCGTAGCCGGACAGGAAGATCACCGGCACGTTGGCTATTTGGAGGATGTCCCGCATCAGTTCGATACCGTCTGTGCTGGGCAATACCAGGTCCAGTATCACCAGGTGGGGCTGCTCTCGCTCCGTCAGCCGCAGAGCTTCCTCCGGGTCGTCTGTGGCGATTACCTCGTATCCCGCATCAGTGAGGGCGTCCCGCACGAACCGCAGGGCCTGCGCGTCGTCGTCCACCGCCAGAACGCGGACCCTGCGCTGTCCTTTCCGGTCGGAATGGCTGGCGACCTCCTCTGCCGCAGGCAGTGTGAAAGTGAAACTGGCGCCCCGGCCCGGGCCGTCGCTCTCTGCCCAGATGCGGCCTCCGTGCGCCTCCACGATCCCCTTGCAGACGGACAGCCCCAGACCGGCTCCCACGCTGCCATGCTGATCGCTTTCGGAGCGGAAGAACTTGCGGAAGAGGTAAGGCAGCCGCTCGGGAGACACCCCCACGCCATCGTCGGCAACGGAGATCGCCACGTGGACCCCATCCAGAACTGCGCTCACCCGGATGACGGACGACTCGGGGGAGTGTCTGGCCGCGTTGGTCAGCAGGTTGGTCAGCACCTGCTCGATGCGCCGCCGGTCCGCCAGCGCCCGGGGCAGGCCAGGCGGCAGGTCGATGCGGACGTTGCTCCGGCCCCCACCGCTCTGGAAGACTCCCACGGCCCGGTCCACCAGCTCTGCCGTATCCGAAGGTTCCGGGGAGACCGACAGAACGCCGGCCTCAATCCGTGCCGCGTCCAGCAACTCGCCGATCAGGTCCAGTATGTGGTCGGCCTGGCTGTCGATGATGCGCAGAAACTGCTGTGTCTCGGCGGCGTCCAGCGTTGAGGGTGTGCGCAGCAAGGCGGCGGCAGACCCCTTGATGGAGGTCAGCGGCGCTCTCAGCTCGTGGCTAACCGTCCCCAGGAACTCTGCCCGCTGCCGCTCGACCTCTTCCAGGGGTGTCATATCCTGCAGGGTGACGACAACGGTCTCGATGACGCCCTCGTCCGAGACGATGGGCGTGGCGTTGATGAGAGTGGTGACACTGCGTCCGTCAGGGACGCGGATGACTATCTCCTCGGCGCGCACCGTCTCGCCGGTGGCCAGGGCTCGCGCCAATGGAAACTCGCTCAGGGAGATCTCCCGCCCGTCGGCCCGTTGGAAACTCACCACGTCCAGGAGTTGCTCCGCCGTCTGTTCCGGGTCGCGCAGGCCGTCCACGATCCTCCTTGCTTCCCGGTTGAGGGACAGCGGAACTCCCGTTGTGGTATCGAAGACTACCACGCCCACCGGGGAGGTGTTGACCAGAGTCTCGAGATATTCCCGACCGCGCCGTTCCTCCCGGTAGCGATGGGCGTTGGCAATGGCCAGGGCCGCCTGGGAGGCGAACAGCGTCAGAGTTTCCTCATCGTCCCGGCTGAACTCCCCGCCGTCTTCCTTGTCTGACAGGTAGATGTCGCCGACGTGACGGCCAAGGAGACGGATGGGCGTTCTCAGAAAGGCTCCCACCGGCCCCAGGGGCGGGCCGATTTCCGGCAGGCCCGCCATCTTGGCGTACGCCGAGAAGTCCGCCACCCGCAGCGGCTCCGTCAGTTGGCTCAGGTAGGCGAAGAACTCAAGCCCTCCGGGCAGCTCTTCCACCAATCGGTGCTCATCCGAAGTCAGGCCCGAGGTGACGAACTCCAACAGTTGACCCCGTTCGTCCAGGGCGGTGATGCCGGCCG
>MPND01000183.1 GCA_002238855.1 SAR202 cluster bacterium bin90 | reverse complement strand
CGGTGCTCAACGGCTGCTAAGGCAGAACCGCAAGTGGGCGTTGTCATTTGCTCTGCCGTGCAGCTTCGAGCCTGCGCTGGGACAAAACAGCCTGACCTGATGCAGGGACAAGACGATACCGATTCGTGACACCGCTTTCTGATTTGTCAGACGCCTTAATCCAAGCTGAAGTTCTCCAGGGCAGCGTTGATCTTTGGCTCGATGGCGGAGATGATGAACTCAACTTGAGTCGTGTCTTCCTGAGCTACGGCGAAATCGAGGCGTTTTTTGAGTCTGGGGGACATCTCAATCGTCACCTTCTTGTATTCGCCTGTCTCCGATATGTCGATTAGCCGTGGCTTACCGCCTATCTGTGTCTGGGCCGCGAACTGCGGATTATGGATTGAGTCGCGCATGTCGCGCCCGGGGTCTCGCCGAAGGCTCATCGGCTTCTCTTTAGGAGTTCCCATTTTCTATCCCTCCCCTACGCCGCGCCCGACACTGCAAGCCCGCGCGCGGATTCTGCGAACATCAACTGGTACACACCGGCCATCTCGTCAATCGCGTTTCGGTCGTTCGGCTGGTCCCACTCGTCTATCAGTGCCCCCGCCGGAACGCAACGTCTGAGCGCAGACCGTTCCTTGACGATGTGGCCGGTCCACTCGATGCACTCAAGCTCGGACAGGGCCTCCACGGCTCTTCTCACATCGGTGCTGGCATGATGGGTGGGCGCCCGGTTCATTACGGCCAGTACGCGCAGCTTAGTGTTGAGGGCCTGCGCCGGCATCACCATGTCTTCCAGATAGCCGCCCGTCCACACGTCAAGCTCGTTAGGCTGAAACGGCACTATTCCCATATCGGCGATCCGGAGGCTGGTCGCTATCGCAAGTTCGTCGCCACCGGCCACGTCGATGATGATGTCGTCAAAGCGTCTTGAGAAATTGACCGCTGAGCGTCTGATGCTCCGGTCGAACAGTTGAATGGTCTCAGGAGTCGGCAAGTTCTCGTCGTTTCTCGTCAGTGACCAGTGCCGGGCAGTACCCTGCCTGTCCGAGTCTATGAGTAGCACGTCCTTGCCGGTGTTGGTGCGCCAGCCTGCAAGGTGGACGGCAATCGTACTTTTGCCGCATCCGCCTTTTTGGCCAATAACCGCGATTATCATGTCGGCCTCCCTTTCGTCGAATGTTCACGAAACTAATTCGAGTCTAGGCGCATGGGAATACGGCATGCCAGCAGTTTGTAGTTCCGTATTCCCGAAGTTCAGGGATACTGATGTACTGGTATGCTGGCTTCCCAGATGGCTGGGTCACTGGAACGCTGGCAAACTGGAACACTGTATTACCTGGACCATGTAATACTGTTTTGCCGGGATACTGGCTCGGACAAGGTCATCCACAATTCGTTCCCAGACCAGGACTGATCGTTTTCCGTGAACTCATATCGACTATTGACATCAACAAATGCGTTGTGCATCATGTGAAGAGACATTCGACACTGGCTACGAAGTTAGGCATCTGAAACCGGAACTTGTAGCGATGAATGACAGGGGATTGAGCTTATGCTTGCATATCCTATAACGCTCGAAGAAGATGGCTCCGCTTTGATTGCGACTTCTCCGGACTTTCCCGAAGTGGCGGCCATAATGGGAACCGACCGTGAGGAGACACTCGCTCGCGTCGTTGAAGCACTGGAAGAGGCGATTGCAGCCCGTATCCACGATCGCAAGGATATCCCTACGCCGTCTGGTGGCGACACGTTCGTTACATTGCCGACACTGGTCTCGGTGAAAGTAATGTTATACCAGGAAATGAGAGAGCAGGGCGTTGGTAAAGCAGAACTTGCCAGACGCACAGGTTGGTATTTGCCGCAGGTCGACCGAGTTCTAGACCTGAAAACCGGCTCGCACATGGATAAGATGGACGCCGCATTAGGAGCGGTCGGGAAGAAACTGTACGTGACAGCAACAGAAGCGTCAGACCCGGTAGTCAAGTCTGCCGGGCAACAAGGTAAAGAGGTTGTGAGCGCCATGTAGGCATCTCATCTGCAAAGAGACCGGCTAACTGAGGTTAGCCGACAAAAGAAAAGAGGCCGTTCGTTGACCGACGAACAGCCTCAAAAAAGTACACGCCCCACCACGCCAAAGGTGTTTTCGTGTCCATTCAATTTACTATCCCATGCCCTCTCTGTCAAGGGCAGATCACCCCATCTGAAGGCGGATATGAGCGCCTTCGTTCCTCTTCCGCACGAGACCCGCATCCTTGCGCCCAGGTCGGCTTGTTGCCGTCTCCGGGGGCTTTTTCATGGGGGTGGCGGTGATGGGTTATCAACTCTCTGAGTTCGCTGAAACGGTCGCAGGCCTGACAGGGCAGCAACGCGTCGTGTTCGCTGCCATGTGCAAGGTCACGGACGACCGGCACGGCTTCTTCTGGATGGATGCCGACCGTTTCAGAGCGGAACACCTTCCTCACATCAGGTCGAACTCGACACTTCGCAACCACATATCGGGGATCATTGACGCCGGGTACATTCGTAAAGTCCACCAGGGCGCAGGCCCACGCAACGGTCGCGGACGACGCCGCCGGGGCCGCGCCGGCTTCACCCAGTATTTCATCGATGCGCCTGGCATAACGCCCGACCTTCCGTACCAGTACCGCATGCCCCTGCTCGTCCTGATGACACCGGCAGAAGAGCTTCCATCGCTATTTGCAGACTGGGACAGGTCTCGGAGCGACAACGGGCAGGGACACCAAGATGCGGATCCCGTCCCAGAATCGGACAAGTCTCGTAGTTCAACCGGACAAGACCCGGAAGATACGAAACTTGTCCGAACACAGGACGAGATTCATCAAGACCTGTCCGAAAACCGGACGAGTCTCGTAAGCGGACAGGATACGAAACCTGTCCGAAAACCGGACGGGATTCGTCAAGACCTGTCCGAAAACCAGACAAGTTTCGCATCGCATGTTAAGGAAGGAAATCAAAAGAAGAAAGAACAAAGCAAGCATGCCAGCACGCTGGTGGAGTGGACAGAGATGTTCATTGGTCAGTGCGCCAAGCGAAGCGGGCTGACCGGTCTGAGACCTTTGCACTTGCAGGAGCGGCCACGAAGCCGCAACGGCCCAATTCCGTCCGTCTATGACAGCGTGGCCGCGTATATCGAGCAGGAGGGACGCGCGCCGCCGGACGACACCGCGGGCTGGCTTGCTGACGAGCTTCACTACACCCTGATGTACGACCCGGGTTGGCAGGATGGTGGACACAACTCGGCTCCCCGGCTGATTTCGTTCATATCGGCGGTCGTGGCGCGGCAGCTCGAGCGTGAGGAACTGGGCG
>MPND01000182.1 GCA_002238855.1 SAR202 cluster bacterium bin90 | reverse complement strand
ATTTAGGATTTTTCACAGTTGCTCCAACGCATTGAACCGCAGACCCAAAACGGCGCTGGTACTATGGTGCAAGTCTCGGAAGAGGCAAGGCGCCGCATTACCGAGGCGCTCGAACAGACTCTCGCTCCGACCACTCGCATCAACTACATGTCACAGTGGAGAAAGTGGGAGATGTTCGCTGGTGAAAGCGGCTATCCTGTCTTTGCGGCCGAGCCCGTGCACCTGGCAGACTGGATCACCCAGCGAGCCGATGAGGGTCAGAAGCCCGGCACTATCCGTATGGGGTTAGCAGCCGTTGGTTCCGTTCATCGTCAGGCCAATCTTCCCAATCCTGCCGAGGACGAAGGCGTTCGAGCCACGATGCGAGGCATCACCAGAATCGCCGGCAGGGCACAGAAACAGGCCGTCGGTCTCACAGCCGCAAGCCTAGCCGCGATACGGGCGACGGCCTGTGTTCCTCGCACCGGTCGGGGCGGTTCCCTGGAGACCGCCGAAACCGCGGAGGCTAGGGGCCACGTCGACATCGCCCTCATCTCGCTGATGAGGGATGGCATGCTCAGACGATCGGAAGCGGAGAGTCTGACCTGGGGAGACCTTACTGAAGAAAGCGATGGAACCGACAGGCTGACAGTCGCTCGCTCAAAGACCGACCCGGAAGGGGAGGGTGCGGTGCTGTTCGTGTCCGGTCCGACGATGGAGGCGCTCAGGGCCATAAGGCCGTCAGATGCGAGCGCCGGCGATTCGCTCTTTGGCCTTTCAGACGACCAGATAGCGCGTCGGGTCACGGCTGCGGCGGAAGCGGCGGGCCTCGGAGGAGGATTTACCGGGCACTCCGCCCGGGTGGGGATGGCCCAGGATCTGGCGCGCGCCGGGACCGAACTGCCGGCGCTGATGACTGCGGGGAGATGGCAGTCGCCGACGATGCCCGCGAGATATACTCGTGCCGAGCAGGCTGGACGCGGAGCGATAGCGAGATTCTACGGCTCGGACTGAGCGAGCGGATTCGTCCCATGACACGGATCATAGGACGCCTTCAAAATTCGCTCCATCAGTTTACATTCCAAATTCTGATTTCTCTGAGGATTGGATGCTGTTTGTCTGAAGTTGGACAACTGCTATCTGGCTTGATGTGATAAAATCCACCGCGTCTGTCAGTGTTTACTTAGGGGAGAGATATCTTCCAGAATGCTTGCACTTTGGTCGTTCGCGATCCCGGCTGCGGACTCTCCGGTGCAGTGCATTGTGACTAACTTCGAATCGCATAGGCCATTAGAAGGCAGAGAAGATGAGAATTGAACCCGAGATTACAGGCGTCTCTCTTGTGCTGCTTGGGGATTTCAATCCCCCGATTTTCACTCCATCCTGGTTTGGGTGGCAGGGCTTGCTTTCTGAGGAGATGGTTGAAGATGCGGAGCTGGAGATAGCCCAGAGGCAGATTGTGGTATTTCGGGCAGACTGGTTTGAATTGCAGGTAGTACCCGACCGTTACTCGGCGAACTCTGCACAAGCCCCATTCGTCCGCCTGCGTGATTTAACTATCCGCGTATTCCGGGAACAACTCCCCCATACTCGTCTTCGCGCCCTTGGGATTAACCGTGATGTCCACTTCCTGGTCAACAATTATGGAGAGCGTGACAAGATCGGCAGAACGCTGGCTCCAACAGAACCCTGGGGTGACTGGGGTCAAAACCTGGATCCTGACGGTACCGCCGGAGGCGTCGCGTCACTTACGATGACGCAGCGAAATCCACGTGGCCGACCGTTGGGAGGGCAGATAAACGTGACTGTTGAACCGTCAACTCGAGTAGGCGACAATGAGAGAGGCATCTACGTTCGCGTAAACGACCACTACGTCGTTGAAGATCCGGAGAGCCTGACAGCATCCAGTGAAATCATTAGTATGCTGGAAGAGCACTTTGAGAAATCAGTTCGTCAATCAGATGAAATCATCGACCATGTAATGTCACTTAGAGAGGGATGAGTATGCCGGAGACTGCGGTTACTCTCACGTCCAACAATCCTGCCAACTTTTCAGGCCCCGGAAGTGACGCTCTGGAAGAACGTACCCCGGCGCAGTTGGTGGACGACGGTTATACGGAACACGTTCATTTCCGAACCAGCTTGGGGCAGGTAGCAGCGCTCCGAGGCGAATCGGTGCAAGTCAGGGAGCAAAATGCCCAGGCTCCTTCTACGACGTTTGTGACACGTGAAGCGGAGGTAATCAGATTCCCGGCCCAAACGAGAAATCTCCGGCGCGTGACTACATTGCATCCTTTACAGGAATGGGAGGGCTGGGTCACTGAAATCGGAAATGCGGATTTCACAGCTCGCCTGCTGGACCTTACTGCGGCGCCCATCACAGTTGGCGCTTCAGGTATGGAAGAAGCTGTCATTCCATTCTCCGAGATCTCGGACGACGATCGTCAGAAGATGCGTGAGGGCAGCATATTTCGCTGGGTAATTGGTTACGAGCGTTCAGCCAGCGGAACGAAACGGCGAGTTTCCCAGATCGTATTTCGTGACCTGCCCGTAGTGACGAGAGAACAGATAACCCTAGGGCAGGAATGGGCCAGAAGTGTCGCTGAGGCCCTGAAAGAGTAGTGTCGCTAAACAGCCTGCCCGATTCAGACGAGATTGAAGTCAGTCTGCTGGGTCCCGGATATGGGGAATGCGTACTTGTCCATCTCGGCTACGAGAGATGGGCGGTTGTTGACTCGCACCTGGATGAAGCCGGGCAGCCTATAGCACTCTCATATCTGAGGGGGTTAGGGGTTGATCCTTCTGAAGCGGTTCGCCTGATAGTCGCCACCCACTGGCACGACGATCACATCCTTGGAATGGAACAGCTCGTCGAAGTCTGTGAAAATGCCACATTCTGTTGTGCCTCTGCTCTTGTGAACGATGAGTTTCTGGCGCTCATCGGTGTGTTGAACCAGTACACGGCTACGCCGGCGGGTTCAGGCGCTGAGGAACTCTACGGCGTCTTCGATCTGCTCAGGAAAAGATCCCAATCGCGAGCATACGCGCTCTCCGGCCGCCTCATATAAAGTCAGTCTGACCTTTCAGTCTGGGCACTATCACCTTCGGATAGGGCATATGAGATTTTCTTACGTCGGGTTAGTCAGCTTTTGCCTGGAGAGCTGGAAACGGAGGGACGGATCCCCTCCTTGCGCCCCAACGACGCGTCGGTAGTGCTGCTGATTGAGGTCGATGATAATGTGCTCTTGCTTGGCGCGGATCTTGAGAGACCGGGTTGGCTGGATATTCTCGATTCTGATCGGACTCCCTACTCCAGAGCATCTGTATTCAAGGTTCCTCATCA
>MPND01000181.1 GCA_002238855.1 SAR202 cluster bacterium bin90 | reverse complement strand
CCCTGAATGTCATCCAGCGACGGTCAGTTCACGTCTAGTCATTGCAAGCAACATACTTCAAAGTAGTTCCAGAAAATTCTGCAACTCTATCTCGGCATCCTTCAAAATACATACGGCATAACGTCGGGCGCTTCACAGGCGTGTGCGCCGGAACGGTGACCTTAGGCGTACGCTAGCGAGTATGCTTGTGCATTCGAATATGGCTTCCACGTTGCCTTACTACGACCCATCCGTCACGCTGCATTGCGCGAATTATCTGGCGGTAGCCGACAATCGGGACCCGTGGACTCACAGAGCCAGCTCCAATACCTCCGAATCACCCTGCAGAACATAGTCGTCCTCCACAGGCTCCAGGTAAAGCTCAATCGCCTCGCGAATGTTCTCCAGCGCCTCGTCTCTTGTGTCTCCTTCACTGATGCAACCCGGAAGAGACGGCACATATACCGTATAGCCACCTTCTTCACAGGCTTCCAGCACGACCTTTATGTTCATTTCCCCTTATCCCAATCCTGCCTGTCCTGTCCATCGATGTTAGCCCCGTTCTAAAGTCGCACCACCATCTGCACCTGCCCTGACGGCTTCATCAGCGACTCGAACGCCCCTTGAATGTCATCCAGCGGCAGGAAATTCGTATCCCCCAGCAGCGGCTCCACATTCACCAGCCCCGCGCGCATCAGCTCCAGCGAAACCCGCCAGTCCTCCGGCTGCGTCCCGAACGACGCCTGCAACTTCACCTCGCGCGCCATCCAGTCCGGCGTAACCAGCGGCGTCGGCTCCCACGCGATCGCCACCAGCACCACCTGCCCGCCCCGCCTCACGATGTTCAGCGCGCTGTCCAGCGTCGAAGGATTCGGCACCGCCGCACACTCGAACACGATGTCCGGCCCAACCCCGCCCGTCAGCTCCACCAGCCGCTCCTCCACATTCTCCGTGAACGGGTTGATCACCGCATCCGCTCCCAGCAGTCGCGCCGCCTCAGCCCTCGCAGGCGCAGGCTCCGACACATACACCGATGTCGCCCCCGCCGCACGCGCAGTCTGCATGCAGAACAGCCCGATCGGTCCCGCCCCCATCACCAGCACTCGGTCCCCCAGCTTGATCTCCGACAGCCGCACCGCATGCACCGTCACCGCGCACGGCTCCGCAAGAGCAGCCTCCTCGTCCGACACCCCATCCGGTATCGGCACCGGCTCCCAGTCCTCCAGCAGCACATACTCCGCATACGCCCGCGTCTTCGCCCCCTCCGGAAAGCCCATCGTGCGATAGTTATAGCGCGGGTCGTTCCTCGCCCCCGTCGGAACATACCCCGGCGGCGGATTCCCGCCCCCGCCCACAACGCGGTCCCCCACCTGCCAGCGTGTCACACCCTCGCCCACCTCCGTCACAGTCCCGCAGTACTCGTGCCCCATCACCGTCCCCGGCGGCGCCACATCGTACATGAACGCATGCACATCCGTCCCGCACACCGCGCAGTACCGCACCCGTATCACCACCTCGCCCCGCCCAGCAGTCGGCGTCGGTATATCCTCGACCTCCAGTACGCGCTCTCCCTTGTAAACGGCTGCTCTCATCATAACCCTCCTTGAATCAAACACGAATAGACAGGATGACCGGAATCTGCGTCCACAGCATATCCCTTACATCCTGCCCATACAAGTCGGTTCTATTCAGTTGTGCCGCGCGAGTCTAGTCGCTCACGCCGTTCGCTCGCAGGTAGTCGATCGCCTGCTGCACGTTCGTGATGCCCTCAGCGTCCTCGTCAGAGATCTCGATGGTCGTATCACCCTCGCTGAACTCTTCCTCGAACGCCATGATAAGCTCCACCAGGTCGAGCGAGTCGGCATTCAGGTCCTCCATGAATGACGCTTCCGCCACCACCTCGGACTCATCCACGCTGAGCTTGTCAGCCACGATCTCCTGCACGCGCTCCATTAGGGTTGCCACTTCTGTTACCTCCAGGGTTTGTCAGTTAGTCAGTGTTTCAGGTCGTTCAGACTGTATTCGATCCGCCGCCGCCATCACGCTGCCCAGTACGCCGTTGATGAACCGCGGCGCGCTGTCTCCGCCAAATGCCTTCGCCAGTTCCACCGCCTCGTTCACCGCCACCCTCGGCGGCGTATCCTCCGACACCATTATCTCATATATCGCCATCCGCAGGATATTCCTGTCCACCACCGCCATCTGGCTGATAGGCCACCCCGGCGCGAATTCGGCTATTATCTTATCTATTTCCGCCGCATTTGCAAAGATACCGGCAAGCAGCCCCCGCGCAAACTCCCCGTCCCTCCGCGACAGCCCCATATCCGGCAGTCGCTCATCCACCACATCCGCAGCGCTATGCTCCACAGTATCGGACTCATACAGCGCCTGCATCACCAGCGCGCGCGTCCGACGACGTGCAACCACGCCCCTCGAACTCGGCTCCGCATTCGCCTCAGATTCCCGCGCCGCGACATCCGTCACAGACCTAGTTTCCACCGAGGCTCATAATAGATTCGAGATCGCCAACGCTCTTTATCTGCGAGCGCCGCGAGATCCGCTTCACCATGCCCGACAGCGCCCGGCCCGGCCCCACCTCGATGAAGTCGTTCACACCCGAATCAATCATATAGTCCACAGTCCGCTTCCACTGCACGCAACCGCATATCTGCGAAATCAGCTCCCGCTTCACATCCTCCGCGCTCGCAAGCGGCTTCGCATCGCAATTCCCCACAATCGGAATCTGCGGGTCATGGAACTGCACGCCGTTGATCGCCTCGATCAGCCCCGCGCGCGCCGGCTCCATCAGCCCAGAGTGGAACGCCCCGCCAACTCGTAGCGGAATCGCCTTCTTCGCACCACGCGCCGTCGCCAGGTCGCACGCCCGCGCCACGCCCATTATGTCGCCGCTTATCACGATCTGCTCCGCAGTGTTGATATTCGAGACATAAGTCCCCGTCTCCACCGCGATCTGCTCCAGCGTCATCTCATCCAGCCCGATGATCGCCGCCATCGTGCCCGGATTCTCCTCACACGCCACCTGCATCAGCTCGCCGCGCGTCTGCACCAGCTTCGCCGTATCCCCCACATCCAGCACGCCCGACACCGCCAGCGCCGTGTACTCGCCCAGGCTATGCCCCGCGGTAACCACCGGCTGCGGCATATCCTCGCCCAGCCTCTCCTCCATCGTCTTGATGCACGCAAGGCTCACAGCCATAATGCCAGGCTGCGCGTTGATCGTCTGCCGCAGGTCATCCTCCGGCCCATTGAACATAATGTCCGAAAGCGACCGCTCCAGCGCATCGTCAACACGCTCGAACACCTCACGCGCCGCCGGCGACTCGTCATAGAGCTGCTTCCCCATCCC
>MPND01000180.1 GCA_002238855.1 SAR202 cluster bacterium bin90 | reverse complement strand
TATCATCTAATGGGTGCTCCTCGTATCTGGTTGGTTCTGACTCCATAAACCATTATCCCAGATATGCGGGAGCACCTTTTCATCCCTTATGCGGACCTCCGATAACCTCTATTTCGGTGGATCGGGGCTAACGCCCAAAAACAGCCACGCCGCAAATGTGATTTGCAGCAACATTTTCCCTTAGACCAAGCAACCCTACCACAGCACAATAAATAGGTCATTAACCCGCCATTAATCCTCGCCTCAAGCCATCCACGCCATCCGACCAGATGACAAAGTACCGCTCGCCCAAGTCAAAGTCCCCTCTCCCCGGGGGAGAGGGTTAGGGTGAGGGGACAGTCCCTTCCCCCTCGACGGGTTCACAGGGGTAGGTAAATGGTGAAACGAATAGGAAAACTCGCTTACTCTGTCATCCTGAACGCAGCCCGCCCACCCACTGTCATTCTGAACGCAGCGCAGCGGAGTGAAGAATCTAGAATTCCTGCCATAAGACAAGCCCGTACACTGCTAGGGACGCTATATCCCTTACTTCTTTCGGAATGACAAAGCAGATCCAGACAGCTTAGAGTACCGTAGCGTTACGCCCTGACTCCTGAATACCTACCCTCGACTTCCCCGACGAAACCCCGGCGCACCAATAGCGCAATATCATGCGCCACCCGTCCGTCAAGTTCGCTCCGTATGGTTTCCTGCCAAGTGTGATGGGGATAATCCTCTCCTTTTCAATGGTGGAACGTTAGGAGGGTAGCGTAAGTTGGCAATATTCATCGGACATCGCGGGCACTGCATAACTGAACTTCGTGTAAAATACAGTGAATAGGAAACAGCCGTTACTTTGTCCCGCTTCTGGATTCTAGAATGACACAACCTGATCAAACGTTAGGCAACGCGATCCCACCAAATAGAGTGCAAGATGAAGCACTCAACCTGTCAGCCGAAATTCTTGGAGACATCGAACTTAGCAGAGCTGATCTGTCTATAGTGATTCTCAAGATCCTGAGACTGGCCCGACTCCTGAACGACTACGATGAGGAGAAAGTCTTCAGATGGGAAAGTAGCGGTTATCCTTATCAGGGCTCGAAAGCCACATCTGAAGTCTGGAGTGCGGCGGAAAGGGCAGGTCGAATATACTACCAGAAAGCAAAGGATGGAGAATCACACGAAAGGGTAATGTACGCACAATCGATCGATGCGCTAGGCAACATGCTTGAAACTCAAAAGATGAGGATCGGGGCCGCCGACGGTGCTAGTGAGAGAGCGATTGCGGCAAATGAAATAACGAGGATCAGCCAAAGGATAGCTCACAGGCGAACTTACATATACGATTACGCTTCAAGGAAACACTACGAGCTAAAGTTTTCCAATCTTGTTGGTGACATCTTTGGTCGGGTTCGCGCGTCCGTTGATTCATCGATTGGGGACGCTATACCTGATGGTGTTAGGAAACTCTCATCGGTCAGCGATAATCTTGTTTCTGACAATCCAGAGGACTGGGCCAACGCTGCACACAGTTGCAGGCGCTTGCTTCAAGACCTTGCTGACGCTGTCTTTCCTCCCCAGGAGGAAACACGAACTCGACAGACAGATGGTAAGTCTAAGGAAATTAAGCTCGGTCCCGACCATTACATAAACAGAATCGTCGCGTTTATAGAGGACTCGTCAGATTCCGGCAGCTACAACGCCGTTGTGGGATCGAACTTAGCATTTATGGGCGACCGACTAGACGCCATTTTCTCATCGACTCAGAAAGGTTCCCATTCGTCAATCACTAGGCGAGAGGCAGAGCGATGCGTTGCGTATACCTATCTTCTCATTGGTGACATTCTCTCATTGCAAGGAGATTCTACGTCGAAGGAACCGATTAGTTTGGGAACTGCAGAAGAAGAGATAGCCACGTCCCAAGAAATAGAATTTCAAGCCTAGCCCATTGCGGAACTTCCTGCTGATCGTTTTTTCATTACACCTTTTGCCAACTGCATGAGATACTGCTACGCAGCCTGAATCTGTCTATTTCACCTGCCATCCCCCCTTGACAACCCAAACATCCGTCCGTATCATAGAATCAACCTAACAATACAAACGTTCTCAAGAGGCGCAGCGCCAATCACTTTTGTGATTCCTGCGCCTCTTGCGTTACCACCCTGACCAACTGAAGGACTGAAACACCGGCGAACCGAAAGACACCCATGCGCACAAAGACCGCCCTACAACAGAAAATCGCCGCCCTCACCAACAACGGTGACGACATCCTGCGCTTCCTCGCGGAAACCATGCGCGGCGAGATACCGGGCGCCAAGGCATGCCACCGCATGGAAGCCGCAAGGCACCTCATGCGCCTCGACTCCTCCGATGATCCGGAAGATTCCGATCAAGGAGTGTCCCAATTCTGGGGCTTAATCCCCACACCCGAAGAACTAGCAGCCAAGCAAGAGGACCAACAAAGTCCCCTCTCCCCGCGGGAGAGGGCTAGGGTGAGGGGAAGTGAATGCACTTCTTCCCCCATTGATGCCCGTCATTCCTGCGGAGGCAGGAATCCACAAGGGCAGGGCGGGGAGACTGACAACTCAGAACTGAAAACTGAAAACTCTCCAGTCACCCACCTCGACATCCTCAACTACGAAGTAGCGCACCTCATCCGCTCCGAGACAGCCGATGGTCACACCATCGTCGAGTTCCTCGCAGATGTCATGAACAGCAGGGACAAGCCATACACACCCAAAAGACTCCGCATCAGGCAAACCGACCGCATGGCGGCAGCGAGAGAAATCATGCGTCGCGGCTTTGGCCACTTCGGACGCAGACGCAAGATCGTCCAGGACGAGTACGAAGCCAACGACTACGACACCCTGCACACCGACCTCGCCAAGAGAATGCGAGAATACAGCGAGCACGGCGCGGACGTAATCCGCTTCCTGCTGGATGTAATGACCGACACCAGCCTCGACCCCGAGGAAGCCTACACCTGGCATCACCGCACATCCGCCGCCATGGAACTCCTCCGCCGCGGCTGGGACACCAACTACGACAAAATCACCCCGGAGATGCTGCAAGCCTACTGGCGCGACCAGCAAAGCTCACGTCTGAGTGTAGGCCAGAAAAAGCAACTAGCCGGCCTCCCCACATTCACCGACGAATACGACCAATACGACAACACCGACTACCAAGCCATAGCCAAAGAACTCAGGGAAGCCGAAGCCCGCGAAAATGCCTCTGCCCCCGGAAATAGTCCCCTCTCCCTAGCTGACAGGGGTATGTAAGGGTTATTACGAGGGTGCATGGTGAGTGATCTGCAGGTTGTGCTTGGGTTGTGGCCAGGGTTCGGGCAGCAGCCAGACTCGGCGCCAGAGGCGTCCTTTGAGCAGCATGC
>MPND01000179.1 GCA_002238855.1 SAR202 cluster bacterium bin90 | reverse complement strand
ACGGTATTGTGTGGCCATCTCGAACACGAGCCGACAGATCTTCGGGAAGGCATATTTGCCAGTCGCACTGCGGGTCAGGCACGAGCCAAGATGGCCTAATTACATTATCGCAGTCGCACTGCGCGTGTCCGGGTGGGTGTTCCAGCGGCACGAACATCTCGCGCACAACGCGCCGGCGCTCTCGAACGTAGTCCTTGACTATGGTGTAGCCGCCATCGAACCCGTGCTCGTCTCGCAGTCGGTCGAAGATGCGCTTGGCCGTGTGGTGCTGCTTCTTCGGCGCACTCTGGTCGTCTTCGAGTATGCGGTCTATGACACCCGTGTAGGGCTCGAGCTTGGGACGCCGCGGAGGGCGCTTCCTGCGGTAACCCGGCGGCACAGGGTTGGTGAGCATCTTGTCCACTGTGTTCCTGTGCACACCGAACACCCGGGACGCTTCCCTGATGCTCATCCCCTCCACCAGGCAGGCCTTGCGAACACGAAAATACAGATCCACGATGTACATCCATGATCACCTTCCTCAGAGTTTCGATAGACTCTATCGGAAGCTGACGGACGGTATGGTTTTAGACCGCCGCTATCGGCATGTCTATCCGCCCTCGTGGTCCATTATGTCTCCGCCGTTCATACCCATGACGTCATGGGAGTATTTGGATCATAACAGGTAGCATCAAAGTATAACTCAGGATTAAACGAGACTGGCAGTATCCGAACTGTGGAGTGAACCCCGAGAGAAACCAGAACGCGGCGGTGGACAGGCATAACCTCCTGATCCTCCCCGCAGTTCGGTGATGGGAAAGTTCCAGCGGGGTCGCTCTGTCGTGAAATCGCTCCCAAATACCAGAGGACAGCGCCGTTTGGACAGATGTCTTCGAAACTACTTACAGCATGTCGTCATTCAGGTTTGAATCTTACATGCCTGATTGCCAACCTGCCTTAGGTGCATGCCATTTCTATGCGCCCTCGGTTTTCAAGCTGGCGCTGTATAACCTGTGGAGACACCGCAAATCGACCAGCGATTTCATCGTGGTCCAGTCCTTCACGATTCATGAGGGCAACCATACCGACAGGCGCAAGAAATTCAGCCGCGAAGGCACGCCCCATCGCCTGCCTCTCCGCCCCGTGCAGCCCATTTACGACTGATAAACCGCCGCCAGGGAAACAGACGGCGTCGCCAACTGCCCTGGCGAAATTGAAACTATCGCTCCACCATGCCCCGTGAAACGACGATGCGAGGTGTATGTGTATATCATCATGACGGGAAACGACGGCATTTATGCCAGGGAGCCGATCAGTTGAGCCAAACCTCTCGCACCCCAGCATTTTGGCCATGTGGGTCACGGACTCGAAAGGCCGTGATTCTGGCATGTCGAGTGTTTGGCGGAGTGCCCGTGCTACACGGTAGCCTGGCCCCCATGCGCCTTCATTGGGTCGTTGTTGCTTGAACCCATCATCAACTTCGCAAGCGGCTTCGCGAAGATGTGGTAGACGCGACTCCTCTCCCATCTGCCGATCAACATTCCTTACGGATCTTAGTGTAGAACGACGCTGCTTGTCTTCAAGCGTAGCGACGCCGGCCAAGAAATCGACCAATGAAGTGCCGTTGAATATCTCACCGGCTTCTAGGATGAGTTCCTCGTCCCACTCGTCAATCGTGAAGGGATTAACGCCTAGAGCCCCTGCCGCTTCGCAAAATGCAGTCTGCTCAGGGTCTTGCCGCGATTCAGAAATCCGTGACCATTGGAACTGGACTTCAGCGTCGTCGATGCCGGCCATGACAAGACGCTGAATCGTCTTCTCCACAAAGTCAGAAAGCGCTCTCTCTGCGTCACAGCGAGGAATCACCTCATTGTCTGGCTTCCAGAAACGCAGGCCAGGATTTTCACAATCCATCTGCTCGCCCAATATTTCGAAAGTGGAGCCGTCGCATTTGAAACTCAGGCACGGTAGGATGAACCCAGTGCGATAGGGCGCAATTGGGTGCTGCTTGTCTCGGCCGCCGAAAATTGACCACCAATCGGTGGCGATGCCCTCAGCGAGATGGACTGTCGGTACCGTGACTGCCTCGTAAGCATATCGGTCGTGAACGTCCCAATGCGAAGAGGCGTTATCATCACCGACCATGATTTTCAATTCGCACATCGTGGCGCGCTCCTCTGCCGAGGCGTTGAGCGCGTCTTCAATCCAATCAGCTAAAAACTGCATCTCGTTCTTCCTTGGTGATAGGCCAACCCTTGTACTGTCCATTCTCAGGGTTAATTAAAAGGCCCATCCAGATTCGGCCGTCGGCTTCGTGCCAGACTTTTTTCGGAAATTTCTTGTCGGTCTCGTGAAATTTACACTGATCAAGCCTTATGGCGTAACGGATCCATTCTGTCGCGCGGTCACGGTCTTCCGGTTGCGTTAGTGGGCAAATTGTCGTAGTTTGCTTTCCACGTCTAATGACTTGACCATCGCGAACGGGCAATCTTGCCGGAAGGCCGCACCACCACTTCCGTCGCTTGTGCTCAGCGCTCCCTTTGTATACAGCGTGCTCTGCTAAGTCTGCCAACTCTTCTAGAGAACGTTGCCTGACCGATGACTGCCTCGGCTTACGCATAACTGTCACCTATGGGCTAAGTCTTGCTGAAGACCGCGTGTGATGGGGGACGGAGGAATGTCACAACCTAATTGAAGCTACTCGCCGCAGGCTATAGGGAAACCTAAAGACGCTTATTTGTAGAACCGTGTCACTCTGTGCTTCAAATATCGCATCATCGATTCTGAAGACAACGTGGCCAATCACATCGACACAGGCAAACAATTGGCGAAATGGGGAATACCTTAAGTGCTGGTTCGATTATGCCCAAGCCTGGTTCCTATCTCATTGCCAAGATTCAGAGTCTTCGCTGCTACCACGCTGCCTATGAAGTCTTATCTTGCCTCATCGTGACTCACCATATCATTGTCATATTCAGGCCGTTCAAGAGGAATTAAGTTCTAATATCCCTTTCAATTGTAGCATTATGGGTTATTCCTAGAGTGAATGCAACTGAAGCCACTCTAGGAACCGTTCCAAAGGCGGTGCAGAGTTGTGGAAGCGATCGAAGAGGTGCGGCTTACTACGATTTCAGAAGCTGCGCCTTTATGCCGCCACCAACTCACTCAGCGACAGACCGTCATCACCGATCCAAATCCATTGTGTCAACCCTAATCCGTTCAGCATCCCCTCAACGCTCTTGTATCCCCTTACCGTCTTGTGCCTTATACCTGATCAAGTCAGGCACATGCCTTGCTCCATCCTATCACCCGCTCCGTGCAGTTGTTCGTCTGTGGCAGACTTCTTATCCGTTTGTATCCGGTCAGACTCCTCCACTTGTTGCTTAACTCCACCACTAACCGCCTCAGCTCCGCATTCCCCCTCACCTTGCGCTCCAT
>MPND01000178.1 GCA_002238855.1 SAR202 cluster bacterium bin90 | reverse complement strand
AAATTCGGCTCCTGCGGCGACGCAAACGCCAGCAGCGGCCCCCATCGCGGGTCCCTAATCACATTGTCGCAGGGACAGTCAGTATCATTTAGATCAGCGCCGCAAGTCAAGCACAGCCCCTTGCAGTTTTCGCGGCATACAGGGCTGAACGGTATGCAAAAGCCGGAATACTGCCTGATAGCCTCGCTCATATCCAGCATATGCGAATGATCGATGTAGAAATTATCCGCCATCTCGTCCGGAAAGTTCAGCCTCGCCCCAGTATTCACATCCAGCTCCGGCAGATACTCCTCCTCGATCTCCATCAGCACGAACTGTTCCATATCCGCAACGCATCGGCTGCACTCGCAGTCGAAATAACCCTCCAGTTCCGCGCTCACCCAGATCCCCGCATCCGTCCTCAGCATCTTCACCGTCCCGGAGATCGCCGTCAGTGGCGCATCCTCCTTCAGGCTCGCGAAATCATTCACCTCATAGTTCCGAGCCGAACCGCTCAGCTCCTTCAGCAGCTGCGAGACATTGAAATACATCCTGCCCACCTCCGCTGCGGCATACTTCTTGCACAATAAAACTAAATTGTAGCCAGAATTGCAACATTGTGTCAAGATTCACGAATGAATATTCACCAATCCAACCCCAGCAAACAACCTCACCCGCGTGGCATTTAACATCCTGCCCGTCTACCCGTGACACACTGTACTGACCACAATCAAGCAGTGCCACTTAGGATTGACTCCAAATCTAACTGATGGAAAGCACACCGCATCGTGGCAATAATTTCGCGCATCCCTTGCCAATCGTAGGATTCAACAGTCTCTGGATGGTCCTCGCAATCGCGGAGCTTCTGAATGAATTTCTCCTGAATCGACCGCTTGTTTAGCACCTCACCCTGATACGCATTCATTTTCTGGCTGTATCCCTTCCACTGAACAGGAGTCAGATGCTCCTCTTCATCCTCGAGAACGTCTCTCCCAAGGTAAATCTCCAAGCTTCCCGCCAGGCCATTGATATCCATCTTGACCTCGCCAGATGGGCCAATGGTTGGATATGATTCGCCTAAAGTTAAACTTGGATAATGGGCAACCACGATATTTTCAGGCAACTTGTCCAATGCTAGGCTGCTGAGCGTCTCCTTCGCTGCAGTATCGTTGTCACAAAGAGCTAAGATGCGGTGACGCACATCCGCGCTCGCAAATGCCCTTACAAGCTTCACAAGTTGGCTTGCCCCTCCCTCAGTACTCTCCTGTGTAAAGTCAAAAAAATGAAAATAGTCTATTAAATGCGGATATAGGATTTTGAGAGAACGTTGCAAGAATTCCATGTCGCTCTTCCCTTCTGTTAGTACAATCACTCTGTGTTCGAGAAGGAAATCTTGCTGCATCAAGTATTCTGCCTCTATCGCGACATCTTCTCCATCCTCAAAGTAGCCTCGTGCGACAAGGGGTGTCAGGTCATAGACTACCTCATCTGTAGGTGGTGCCTTGTCGGTGACAAGTCTGACAAAGTGGCGAGGGTCTATTCCTGGGAAGCCGTAATGTTCTCCAGGTCCGGAAAGTATGTAGCGCAGCGTCGGTAGTTGAGGATCATTGGAACTCATATCCCTCAACGTCATCCATCCGATATTTTCTTCACGGATTCTCTCTATAGCTGCAAGCCAAGCCTCGAAAGTCAGTGAACGCATAACGTCAAGCCGTTTGTCAAAATACTCTGAAAGAGCTCTGGCCTTCTGTTTCCGTTCTTCATCCTCCCGAATCTCCCGTACCATTTCCTCTTTGAAGACTAATTCTGCAGCTCTAACGGTGAAACCCTTGAGGTCCAGGCGGTCTCTAGCAACTTTAGCAGAACAGCGGTACTCGACACATATGAGTGGATTGTTTGCATCGTAAAAGTCCAGGTCGTCTTCTCGGACATAATTTAATAGCGGGGTTTTTTCACGATTGTCTAATTGTTTAATATGCAAATCAGAAGGACGGAAGAGCATCATGATTGCTGGGTGCAATTCTCCAAACATCGTTTCAAACCCGAACGAGCCGACATCCAAGGTGGGATATTTTGACATGCTGCACACCGTTTTCGTTCATTAAGTTTTAGCCATGGTCATTTATTAGTCCCCTATCTCTTCCCTCTCAATTATAAGATACTCGCCAAATGATTAGAGAATATTGAATGCGCATTCATGGAGAGGGCCAATCCGACGACTGAATCCAAGTACATTTAGGGCAAGTAAGTCTGCATATCCTATAACGCTCAATCACTTTAGGGGCCCCACACATCCACATCCTACCAATCCCTTAAGTCCTGTCTGGCTCTACCCCTTGACACCCCAAACATCCGTGCGTATCATAGACCTACAAATAAGTACATTTGTTTGCAGGACAAGGGTCATCACCCATCATCTGCGTTTTTGTGCCTCTTGTGGCTATCGAACCGAAAGCTAACGTCTATGTGCAACCAGAACGCCCTACAACTACATATCGCCCGACGCACAAACAACGGCGAGACGGTCGCCAACTTCCTCGCGGACACCATTGAGGGCAAGCACTCAGACGCCAAATACCACCACAAACTCGAAGCCGCAAAGCTCCTAGCCCGCTACGGCTCCCCCGACGATGACCCGAATCGTCATTCCTGCGAAAGCAGGAATCCACAGGGGCAGGGCGGGGAGACTGACAACTCAGAACTCACAACTGAAAACTCACCCGTCACCCACCTCGACATCCTCAACTACGACATCGCACACCTAATCAGGCAGGAAACAGCCGAAGGCCACACCATCGCAGAGTTTCTATCCCACGTAATGACCCGAAGGGACCAGCCCTTCACCCCAAAGAAACTCCGCATCCGCCACACCGACCGCATGGCAGCAGCAAAAGAAATCCTGAGACGAGGCCACGGACACTGGGGCAGAAAGCCCAAGCTCAAAGTCTACGCCGACGATGTCGAAGACACCAACGACTACGACACCCTGCACACAGACCTCGCCAAGCGAATGCGCGAGTACAACGAACACGGCACAGACGCCATCCGCTTCCTGCTGGATGTCATGAGCGACACCAGCCTCGACCCTGAAGAAGGCTACACCTGGCACCACAAGATGTCCGCAGCCCATGAGATAATCCGACGCGGCTGGGACACCAACTACGACAAAATCACCCCAGAAATGCTGCAAGCCTACTGGCAAGACCAGCAAAGCACGCGCCTCAGCATAGGCCAGAAAAAGCAACTAGCCGGCCTCCCCACATTCCTCGACGAATACGACCACTACGACAACGAGGACTACGAGGCCATCGCCCGCGAAATCCGCGATCAAGAGGACATGGAACAGGTCGCAGCCTTCAAAGCTGCCTCTGCCCCCGGAAAAAGTCCCCTCTCCCCTGCTGACAGGGGTATGTAAAGCCTGGAATTAACTTGGAAAGGCGCATCGGCTTCCAGTATTCTGGTGTTCGTCACACATCCAGATGAAGGAGACCCTCGATGCGCCTTCCCAGAGAAACCTATCAGAT
>MPND01000028.1 GCA_002238855.1 SAR202 cluster bacterium bin90 | reverse complement strand
CATTTCCTTTCTCCTCTTCTACTAAAGATAGATAACGCTCCAAATCTACGCTGCGATTGTTTCATTTATGTTAAGCACTTGTAACAGAAATGTTGCCTGAATGTTAAATCGGTATTAAACAAAGTATAAATTACCATTGATTGACATAACATGCAATGCCCGTTTGACATCATCCGAACCCCTTATTAAAATGCAGCAATCACACCATGATGAAGGGAGGCCGGCATTCAATGGAAAATCTGAAAATGCAAATCTACGGCGACTATGCCTGACCGTGGGTCTACAATACAGCCGTGTGGCTGGATAAGGTAAAGAAGGCTTACGGAGACAATCTCAACATCACCTGGCGCAACTTCTCACTCGAGCAGAACGCCCACAACCTCAAGGAAGGCTTGGACTCGGACTGGAAGGTCTGGGACGACGACGACCCCGCAGAGCGGCGCTCGCTCGTAGCACAGATCGCCGCCGAAGCCGCCAAGCGGCAGGGCGAAGAAGCGCACGCTAAGTTCCATCTGGCGCTGCTCACCGCTAGGCACGGTGGCGAAGGACGCCTCTCGCTCAGCGACGAAGACGCTATTCTTGAAGTAGCGGCAAACGCCGGACTAGACACGGGGCGAATGCGCGAGGACATGAAGGACCCGGAACTCCGCCGAATCATCGGTGAGGACCATGAGGCAGCCATTGCCGACGGAATCTTTGGCACGCCGACTTACATCTTCGAGAACGGGAACATGGCTTATCTTAAGGCATTCATTCCCGAAGACGAGGACGCAGTCGCATCCTTCGAGCACTACATCGCACTCGCAAACCACCGCAACTACTTTGGAGAAATCAAGCGCCCGCAGCCGCCATGGCCAAGGGGCGTCCTGAGCTAGAGATCTAGTCATCTTGAAAAAACGGGTAGGGGCGTCTAATATGGACGCCCCTATTCTCGCCCCAAACAGCGCATGCCACATCCCCTCGAACAAAGGCTCGGCGTCACCTTCTGCGACAAGAGCCTCCTCACTCTCGCCCTGACCCACAGCTCACGCTTGAACGAATCAATTGACGCCACTTCGGATTGCAACGAGCGTCTCGAATTTCTCGGTGATGCCGTCCTCGGTGCGGCAATCGCACAGGAACTCTACGCCCGCCATCCTGAACAACAGGAAGGTGTGCTGACCTCAATGCGCTCCTCCATTGTGCGCGGCGAAACGCTTGCAGACGTCGCTCGCCGCCTCGAACTTGGACGCCACTTACTGATGGGCGCCGGAGAGGTAAGCACCGGCGGATGCGAGCGCGCGTCAAACCTGGCAGCCGCGTTTGAGGCAATTGTCGGCGCAGTTTTCCTGGACCAGGGGTACGAATCAGCGCGGCTATTTTGCCTTGATAAATTAGGAAGCCATATCGCATCCCTGAACGCGACGCCGAACCCACAGCATCCCAAGTCAGCTCTCCAGGAATTGGTACAGGGCAAGCGTCTTCCCGCCCCTAAGTACCGCATCATCGACACGGAAGGGCAACCGCACGCCCCCACATTCACCGCAGAAGTAGTAGTTGACGGCGCGGTGCTGGGCACGGGAACAGGACGCAGCAAGTCTCTGGCCGAACAGGAAGCAGCCAGGGAAGCCTTGGCCGCTTTACCTGATTAAGTGTGATGCAGACCCTCGACTTCACCCTGCAGGGCATCTCCATTCAGGGCACCATCATAGATGTCGAGACCATCGGCTTTTCTCCCAGTCCCGGCGGTATGTTCACGCTCGGCACCCTCAGCGGCAGTGAAATCCGCATCGTGCAAGCGGAAAATGAACACGACTGCGAAGCCCTTGCAGCCGAAGTCCGGGGACTCTGGCAAGCGCTGCCCCGTCCCATCTACGCTTACAACCGCAAATTCGTCGGCGCGTGGCTCAGTCAAGCCATCGGCGCCGACGCGCATATCGACCACGACACGATGGAGTCATGGAAAGCAGTCGCTGACCAGCAGGCACTCAAGTGGCCTCGCCTCCGGGAGCTCATCCGCCCGCCCGTCTTCTACTATCGCTGGGGCATCGCCGACTACGACCGTGAGCGGGACATCGGCACCATGCGCAGGACTATGCGCCGCGCCAAATCCGTCAACGAGGTCATATCCCGCGAAGCCCTCGGCGGCGCGCCGCACATCTGGTGGCAGCAACACCTCGACATGCTCAGCGACCCGGAAATAGCCCGCCAACTCGCCAATCCTCCGTCTGATGACTCGGGACACCCCGGCAACATATTCCGTCTGCCCAACGGCAACTGGTCCACCAACCGCCTCGGCGCCATCGTCTGCCACAACATGATGGACCTCCAGTCACAGGCATCCCTCCTACTCTGGCAGTGGAACCTCACATCCCCATGGCTTTGATGCCCATCCCATAGCCATGATGACCTTGGCTGTGATGCCCATGGTTGTGATGCAGTCAGTGTCGTCCTCTCCATTTCACGCCAGTTCCCTCGTTCCCCTGTTACACAAAGGTTACATTGATGTAACTGCCAAGAAACATACGCATTGCATCATCTGTTTGAGACTAGTTATGTAATGTGGGGGATAAGCTATATATTGCGGCGAAGTTCACGTCCCGTGTGCCTGGTCTAGTTGAAAGGCGCACGGCACAGGACGGAGAACTCTCAGCACGGCGGCGTTGCTCATGGAATTAGAGGCACATGAAGAATTCATAGGCGGTTCGCCGCAGACAGTATTGCTTGCGACCGAGGACTGCGAAGCGCTGGACGCGCCACTGACGGCTCTGAGCCTGTCCGGCGTCGTAGAGTTAGTAGAGCTCGATGGCAGCAGCCTTGAAGCGCGCATCGAAGAGGTTACGCCCTCACTCATCATCGCAGGTCCCGGCATCAGTTCATCAGTCATCGGGTCGCTCTCCAGAAAGAAGTCTATCAGCCAGATTCTTCCGCCAGTTCTGCGCTGCGTAACAAGCGACGAGACGGAAGAGGAAGACCTTTATCTCGGATTCGATGACTTCATTCTGGCGACCTGCTCTGCCGCAGAACTGGAGAAGCGAATCAGGCGCCTGACCCACGCATCCCGAGAGCGCGAGGCATCCATCCTCAGCGCCGGCCCAGTAACGATGGATTTGGACAAGTACCGCGTAACGGTTGGTGGCAAATCAACCAAGTTAGCCTGGATGGAGTTCCAACTACTCCGCTACCTGATGCAGAACATCGGACGTGTCTTTACTCGTGAACATCTGCTTATGAGCGTCTGGGGTCACAAGCACTACGGGCACACACGCACGGTCGATGTCCACATACGCCGCCTGCGACACAAGCTCGGCGCGCAGGCGAGTAACTGCATTCGTACCGTCAATAACGTCGGCTACGGCTTTATTGAAGCTCCGGGCAGTTAGTCAACTGTCCGGACAGTCACCGCCTCTAGTCAAGCCCAGGCGCCGGGAATCGGGCGCACAGTTCAATTGCCTCGTCGCGCGCCTCGCGCTTTATGGCATCACTTCCTATATTCCCAAGCACCGTTAAGATCAGCCTGCCCACCTGACGAGATTCCTCCACACCCATGCCCCGGCTCGTAATGGATGGCGTGCCCAGCCGCAGGCCGCTTGCAGTGCGCGGCGGCTTCTTATCGAATGGGATCGCGTTCCTGTTCACGACGATGTTAGCCTCACCCAGCGCCTCCTCCGCCTGCCGTCCGGTGATGTCAACCGGCGTCAGGTCCACCAGGACGATGTGATTGTCCGTCCCTCCGGACACCAGCCGCAGCCCGCCCGATTGCAGTTCGTCGGCAAGCGCGGCCGCGTTGGCGCGAATTCCCTTCTGATAATCCACGAACTCAGGCTCCATCGCCTCCCCGAACGCCACCGCTTTCGCCGCTATGATGTGCTCCAGCGGTCCCCCCTGCATATTCGGAAACACCGCGCTGTTGATCGCCCTGCGGTGCTCTTCGTCGCATAGAATCATGCCGCCCCTCGGACCGCGCAGCGTCTTGTGCGTCGTGGTAGTAACTATCTCGGCGTGCGGCACCGGAGAGGGATGCTCGTCAGCGGCAACCAGCCCCGCGATGTGCGCCATGTCCACCATCAGTTTCGCGCCCACCTCGTCCGCTATGCTGCGGAAGCGCGGGAAGTCGATGATCCGAGTGTATGCGCTCGCCCCCGTAACGATGAGCTTGGGACGATGTTCCTTCGCCAGCCGCTCAACGCCGTCGTAGTCAATGGTTTCCAGTTCGGGATCAACGCCATACTGCACCACATCGTATATCTTAGCCGAGAAGTTCACCGATGCGCCGTGCGTCAGATGGCCTCCTTGGTCGAGGCTCATTCCCATAATCGTGTCGCCCGGCTGAAGCGTAGCGAAGTACGCCGCCATATTCGCCTGCGCCCCGCTGTGAGGCTGCACATTGGCGTGTTCCGCGTCGAATAGCTTCTTCGCGCGGCTGATAGCCAGCCTCTCCGCGACATCCACGAACTCGCATCCGCCATAGTATCGCCGCCCCGGGTAACCCTCCGCGTACTTGTTCGTGAATACAGACCCCTGCGCTTCAAGCACCGCCCGGCTCGCGTAGTTCTCGGATGCAATCAGGTTGATGTTGCTTTGCTGCCGCTTGATCTCGTCCCGAATCGCCCGCCCAATCTCAGGGTCTTGTTCCATTAGTGAACTCATGCCCATCCTCCTTCAATCACAATATCAAGCATCAACCCATGCGAACTTAGTTATCGGCTGTGCGCCGCCTTCCGCTCTGCCAACTACCTCGAACCCGGAGGACGCGAGAAATGCGCCGATGTCGAATGGCGGTTTCGAGTCGGATTTGCTCCCATAAGCTCCGATAATCAGTCGGCCTTGTGGTGCGACTATCCTGTCCATCAGTCTCTGTACCCCTTCGGCAAGATAGTCCAGAGGAAGGCAGTCGTAGAGCATATATACATAGCGATACCTTCGCCTCGGCGTCCAGTCCCACGCATTCCCCACATGAAAGTTGTCCGAATGTTCGGGCAGTCGTCTTCTCGCCAGCTCAATCAATCTGCTCCCCTGATCCAGTCCATGAGGAATCAGTTTCAATCCGCATTCGCCTCCCCAATTCATCAGGCACTCCAACAGGTAGCCGTTGGCGCAGCCGATGTCCAGCAAGTCCCCGTCTGACTCGACCGCATCAAGTATAGGTCCCCGCTCAGACCGCCAGCGCACTACCCCGCCGCTGAATCCAGACTGCCGTATGGGATCGTCCTGCTTTAGATACGCATCCTCAAGCTCTTTGAGTCCTTGCAGGAAGCTCCGCGGCAAAGTCCTATCCACTTCTCAGCATAACTCCCAAACCTGAGTGTTCAAACCTCCGGCATCAATCCCGGTGCGGACAGGCTGATGCGCTGCATGATTCCGTCCACCCCACACATCCAATATCGAACCGCCTACGCCACCTCCGGCTCAATCACCCCATAGTCCCCGTCCGTCCGCCGGTACACCACGCTGTGCCGGTCCGTCTCCGCGTTATGGAACAGGAAGAAGTCATGGTCCAATAGCTCCATCTCCATGATAGCGTCTTCCACAGACATGGGTTTCATGGAAAATCGCTTCACCCGCACCACCTTGCCTGTCTCCTCGAACGACTCGTCCTGTTCTTCCTCGTCAACCGCCGCAAGCTCCTCGATCAGCGCGCCCACATCCTCACGCATCGCCTGGGTTCTCGCTGACCTGCGCGCCTGAGATGTCCTATACGCCCTACCCTTGTAGCGCCTTATCTGCTTGTCCATCACATCCGCGACCGAGTCCACGGCTGCGAACAGCGTAAGTCCGCTCTCCTGACCGCGCAGCGTTGACCCGCTCGCGCTTATCGTCATCTGCGCCACGAACCGGTCCGTCTCCGAACGCGAAGCCGTGCGCGAAAGCTCCAGTTTCGCATCCGCCCGCTCCCGGAGATGTCTCTCAAGGCGTGCCACCTTCTTCTGAATGTAATCTTCTGAACGCTCGCTCAGCTTCATGTTCCTTGCAAAAATCTGCAATTCCATTGCTCACCATCCTCTCGCATCATCTATTGCAATGTCAGTCTTATGTGCCGCACTTCAACTGATGGACACCCATTGTATGGTCAGTGAACGCCGCTGTTCAAGGGCGATGCCGCCCACAAAGAACATGTGCGATCCTGACTTATACTATTTTAGTCTTTCAAGTTGAAGTGTGTTAAAATCAGTCAGTCTGGACGGTCAGTATTTCAGCACGCAGCGCACCCACGTCGCTGCCGAACTTTCCACGGAGCGAGATGATAGCCGGAGTCCTCGAAAGGTACAGGGAGTACCTCCCGTTAACCGACGACACGCCCATCTTCACTCTGGGAGAAGGCGATACGCCGCTCGTTAAATCTGACGGGATAGCGGAAGAAGTCGGCTGCGAGGAGCTTTACTTCAAGCTCGAAAGCTGCAACCCGACAGGCTCCTTCAAAGACAGGGGCATGGTCGTCGCCGTCGCAAAGGCGCTCGAAGAAGGCGGCGATACAATCATCTGCGCTTCCACAGGCAACACTTCCGCATCTGCTGCCGCCTATGGCGCCCGCTGCGGACTGTCCACAGTTATTGTCGTTCCCAGCAAGTACGTTGCGCGCGGCAAGCTGGCTCAGGCGATTACATACGGCGCACGCATCATGCTCATAGACGGCGGATTTGACGACGCCCTTAGCATTGTGCGCGGAGTGGCGGCAAAGCACCAGGTCGTACTGGTCAACTCGCTGAACCCTTATAGGCTGCAGGGACAGAAGACCGCCGCATTTGAAATCGTGCAGGACCTCGGCACAGCGCCCGACCACCTGTTCATCCCAGTCGGCAATGCCGGCAACATCACCGCCTACTGGATGGGCTTCCAGGAGGCTCACCAGATGGAATGGACCGGCACTCTGCCGAAGATGATGGGTTTTGAAGCCGAGGGAGCGGCCGCCATCGTCAAGGGGCATCCCATTGAAACTCCCGACACAGTTGCCTCCGCTATTAGGGTCGGCAACCCTGCAAGCTGGAAGAAGGCCGTCACCGCACGCGACGAGTCCGGAGGCACAATTGACTCCGTAACGGACGATGAGATTCTTGAAGCATACACAATGATGGCGCGAGAGGAAGGTATCTTCTGCGAACCGGCGTCAGCCGCCTCCGTTGCAGGCCTGCTGAAGCTGGCTCGCGGCGGAATGCGCCTGAAGCAAAGCAAAGTCGTCTGCGTCATCACGGGCAGCGGCCTCAAAGACCCCGACACCGCCGTCGGAGTCGATCCCGTCTTTATGGACGAATACCCAGCCGACATCACCGCTATCGAAGACGCCATGGGACTCGCATAGTTGGACTACGACAGGATCCAAAACGCCGTAAGAGATATGCTGGTCGCCATTGGAGAAGACCCGCAACGCGAAGGCTTGGTGGACACGCCTCGACGCATAGCCGAGATGTACTGCGAACTCTTCTCAGGCATTGGCAAGGACCCCGCGAGCGTACTCACCGCCGGATTTGACGAGAGCTACGACGAAACCGTCATCCTACGTGATGTTCCCTTCCACTCAATCTGCGAGCATCACTTTCTACCCTTCTTCGGCAAAGCCCAGATTGCCTACATTCCCACAGGACGAGTCGCCGGAACTTCCAAGCTTGCGCGCGCACTCGATATTCTGGCAAGCAGGCCACAGATCCAGGAACGCCTCACCGGGCAGCTCGCCGATACGCTGTACGACACCCTGCGCCCGTCCGGCGCTGCCGTCGTCATGAGCGCCGAGCACCTGTGCATGTCCATACGCGGCGCCCGAAAGCCCGGCAGCAAAATCGTCACCACCGCATCCAGAGGTAGCCTCAGAACGCAGGCAGCCGCACGCCAGGACCTCTTGGCGTTACTCAGGGAGACCCAATGACTATCAGCATCCAAAAAGAGAATTTCGATAGCATCACCGAAGAGTGGGAGTGTATCCTTCCGCACACCGGCGCAAACACCATCTTCATCACCCCTTGGTGGCAGCAGCTATGGTGGCAGCGATACGGCGACGACGATGCCGAACTCGAAATACTCTCCATCCGCAACGAAGACACGCTGCTCGGTATTGCACCGCTAATGACGCGCGGCGACACGCTTTCCTTCCTGGGAGACACAGACCTGTTCGACTACCACGACTTCCTCGTCAGGGAAGGCTGCGACAACGACTTCTACTCAGCGCTCTGGCGGCATATCGAGTCCATGGACTGGCGCACAATGGAGCTCAAGTCCCTCCGCGAAAGTTCGCAGACGCTCCAGCGATTCCCCGATTTGGCGGAGAGCAACGGCTGGACCCACCGCGTCATCGACGAGGATGTGTCGCCATACACCCACCTGCAGCCCACCTGGGACGAATATGTGGCAGGACTCCGCAAGAAGGACCGCCACGAGCTTCGACGCAAGCTGCGCCGCCTCAACAACGGCAACCAGGCTACGCAGTATTCATTCGAGGACAACGATGAGATTGCCGACGCAATGCCCGAGTTCTTCCGCTTGATGCGCGCCAGCAGGCCTGACAAGGACGACTTCCTCACCTCCGACCGTGAGCAGTTCTTCAGGGACCTCGCGCAAGAACTCGCCTCACGCAACCAGTTCAAGCTCTTCTTCCTCGAAATCAACGACATCCGCGTAGCCTCCTGCATCTGCTTCGACTACAATGGCAGTTACCTGCTCTACAACAGCGGCTACGACCCTGAATATTCCGCCCTCAGCGTTGGGCTGCTGAACAAGGCGCTCTGCATACAAGACGCAATCGAGACCGGCAAGAAGTCCTTCGACTTCCTTCGCGGCTCGGAACGCTACAAGTACAACCTCGGTGGCACAAACCAGACCATCCACGAGCTGGTCATCCAGCGCGCATAGCCCTGACAGTCATGTCAACCGTTCCAAAGCCAGACGAGGGCGCCGCTATCAGGGTTGCCTTGATATGCTTCCATAGCTGCCCTGTGGGACGCCTTGGCGACACGAAGACCGGCGGCATGAATGTGTATGTCCGTCAACTCGCCCGTGAACTCGCCTCGATTGGATGTCAGGTCGATGTATTCACGCGCACGCACGACCCTGACGAGCCCCGGATAGTTCCCGTCGGAGATGGAGCGCGTGTGGTCCATCTCGAAGCGGGCCCGGCGGATTCCACCCTCGATGATCTTCACTCATACACATCTGCTTTCGCAGATGCCGTTATTCGCTTTCAACAAGATGAAGGCGTCGAATACGACCTCATCCACAGTCATTACTGGCTGTCCGGCGTAGTCGCCACCAGGCTCGCCGGTCGCTGGAACATCCCGCACATCGCCACATTCCACACTCTGGCGCGCACCAAGCAGCGCGCCCGTGCAGGTGAGCAAGAATCCGTCAGGCGTGCCCATGCCGAACAGCAGATTATCTCGTCTGCAGATTCTGTTGTCGTATCCACACAGATTGAAAAAGACGACATCACCAAGCTGTATCAGGTCAACGGTACCCCTATCGAGGTCATTCCCCCCGGCGTGGATACAGCAATGTTCCAGCCGGCTGACACTCGCGCATCGCGCCAGCACTTGGGCTTGCCTGAGAAGCGAACGATCCTCTACGTCGGACGCATCGAGCCACTCAAGGGCTTGGACATTCTGCTGAAAGCAGTAGCCCTCCTGAATGACAGGACTGGCACACGCCTGCTAATTGTGGGTGGCAGTCTCGAGAAGGACGCTGAAATAGACCGCCTGAAGACGCTTGCGGATGACCTCGATATAAGTGATATAGTTGACTTCACAGGCTCAATCAGCCAACAGCAGTTGCCTGCATACTACAACGCAGCTGATGTCTTCGTTCTGCCTTCCTGGTACGAAAGCTTCGGGCTGGTAGCACTTGAAGCAATGTCGTGTGGCACACCCGTCGTCGTTTCAAGAGTCGGCGGACTGACATCATTCATCGAACACGGCAAAACAGGCTACCTAGTCCCCTGGCGATGCCCCGATGCATTCGCCCGGAGTCTGGAGACGCTGCTTGAGAATCCGGCGCTTAGGCAGGCAATGGGAGGCGCGGCCAGGAACAGGGCAAAAGGAATGAGTTGGGCTGCTATGGCAAACAGAATACTTGCCTGTTACAATCATCTGACCGATTAGGAGTTGCAGGCGTCGCAGGAGGATGGGCATGAACGGCTCGAATTCACACTTGCCCCCTGACAACGACCTTGAACCCGAGGCACAACACCGCCCCTCACTCCATATCCGACTGGAGCGTCACTTCTGGGGACGAGTTCTTTCAGGCTTCCTCGTCCTGCTCCCCCTGATAATCACTGCCTGGATTCTCGTCTTTGCATTCCACCAGATTGACGGCCTCTTCGGAAGGCTCTCGCAGGCTCTCATCAGGACCACTCCCTTCCACGATGGATTCCCTACCACAGCAGCATTCATCGCCGGAATCATAAGCGTCCTCTTCGGACTTGCCGTTCTGTATTTCTTTGGCACACTGATGACCCTGCGAATTGGTCGGATGGCAGTGGACGTGAAGGTCGCGGTGCTATCACACATCCCCGTCGTCAAGAACATCTACGGCGTGGCAAAGCAGGCAACCGACAGCCTGACCACACCGTCCGGGCAGGAAGTCAACCGTGTCGTCCTTGTCGAATGGCCGCGTCCCGGGCTCTTCGCCCTCGGGTTCACAACTGGCCACTCGCATCCAAGCCATCCCGATGACGCCATCCTGGTTGTGGTTTACATCCCGACCGTGCCCAATCCCACTTCCGGGAATCTCGCTTTCGTGCGGGAAGAGGAAGTGTATGCCACAGACATGAGCATGGAAGAGGCAATGAAGATTGTCTTCTCAGGAGGCGTCGTTCTTCCTGAGAACCTGAAAATGCACGCGACTACGCGGTTCCGCAGAGTCGCGCCGCCGAACTAACGGAACCTCTTCTCGTACCAGACGCTCCTGCCCACCTTGCGGAATCCGAGATTCAGGTAGAGTTCCCTCGCCGGCGTATTATCGGCATCGACTTCCAGGTCCACAAACGACGCCCCACGCTCGACGAGGTACGCGATCCCCGCCGTGACCACCGCCCTGCCGATGCCACGTCCCCTGTAATCCGGATGTACGCCGGTCATTGCCACGACGCCGCTCGGCGAAACATCGTCCGGATAGAACATCGTCCAGTTGTACGCCGCAGGCTTGCCGTCTTCAGTAATGAAGATGATGCTCTCCGGCCCGCCCCTGTTAGACTCAACACGCACCCTTATCTGCTCGACCGTGTTGGGACTGAACCCCCAGTTCTCTCCGAATGCCACATTCTGCAGCTCAGTCAACACCTCTTCATCCTGCCCCGCCACCAGTGACCGCACCGCAAATCCGGACGGCAGATTTACCTCAGGCACATCCCCGCACTGCCATCGCATCTTCCACAGGCTCCTCACCACATCCATCCCATGCCTTGAAAGCAGATGCTGCATGTCCGAGTGGGTTACGCTGGCTTCCACATGCAGCGAACTCACGCCCAATTCTTCGGCATGCTCCACAACCCTGCGCATAAGCGCCCGACCGATGCCCTTCCCTCGATGCTCATGCAGCACACCGCCGCCTGCCACGGCGCGCGAGATGGGCGGTTCGTATGAGACCAGCGAGTACCCAACGGCCTTGCCCGAATCCTCCTCCGCAATGAAGCAGTGCCGCTCGGGATCACACCCGGGCACAGTCAGCATCCCCCGCATTCCCTCGATATCGAGCTCCATCGGCGTGCCGCTCGCGCCTCCAATCTCATTGAACAGGCAGGTTACTACCTCTAAGTCCGTCCATTCGAACTTTCTTATCCTCAATGCCGCCTACTTTCTAGCGATTGGTGAGCGTATAACGCCGCTCCGCACGGGTATTAACCCGTTTGCAAGCTTCACGATTGTATCAGAGCCACTCAACACCTGTCATTTCAGAACACTGCGCCCAGTATCAACTGACACTCTTCTCTTGCCCCCAATTGAGCAAACAACTTATCATTACAGGGATGACCCAACAGGAGCCACCAGAACGAGAGAGGCGCACAGTACATGATCGAGAGACCCGAAAGAGCAATGCTCGTTATCCCCCATCCCGACGACGCCGAGGGCGGAGTCGGCGGCACCGTCGCCAAGTGGGTTGCGGAAGGCACCGAGGTCGTCTTCGTCCTCTGTACCAACGGTGACAAGGGCACGAGCGACCCCGACATGACCACCGAGAAGCTAGCCGCCATACGAGAGAAAGAGCAGGCGGCGGCAGCCGAATATTTGGGCGTGAAGGAAGTCATCTACCTGCGCTACGGAGACGGCGAACTAAACGACACCGCCAAGTTCCGCGGAGAGCTTGTCAGGGCGATCAGGAAGCACAAGCCCGATGTCGTATTCTGCACCGACCCCTTCCGACAGACCTTCTACCTCCACCGCGACCACCGCATTTCCGGGCAGGTTACGCTTGACGCAGTGTTCCCCTACGCCCGCGACTTCCTGCACTACCACGAGCACATCGAGGAAGGCTTGGAGACTCACAAGGTCGGAGATGTCCTGATGTGGGGCACCGAGCACCCCGACACCTTCATAGACATCACGGACACCATAGACGACAAGATAAACGCGCTTAAGAAGCACGCCAGCCAAGTCGCAGGCTCAGGCAGGGATGTGGACCGCTTCGTCAAGGTCAACGCCCAGAACCAGGGTCAGATGGCGAATCTGCCTTACGCCGAAGGCTTCCGGCGAATCCAGTTCCGCCGCTAGCGGACAATACCAGCGAATAATACGAAGAGCACTTGTACGACCTCCACGCCCACATCCTGCCCGGCGTTGACGACGGTCCCTCAACGATGGAAGACTCCATCGCAATCGCCCGCATCGCCGCGTCCAACGGTACGCGAATCATCCTTGCTACGCCACACCGCAAGGATGTCACCGAGCTGTCGTCCGTCCAGCACATTCGCGACCTGACCGCCGAACTGCAACGCCACATCCGCGCCGAGGGAATCCCACTGTCTGTAGTCCTCGGCATGGAAAACCACATCGACGTAACCCTGCCCGAGGACGCGGCATCCGGGAAAGCCCTCACAATGAACGGCTCGCGCTACATCCTCGTCGAGATGCCTTTCTTCGGCGCCATCAGCAAACACGATTATGTGGAAGATGCGCTTCTAGGCTTGCAGGCACAGGGATTGACGCCCGTATTCGCGCACCCGGAGCGGATTGAAGCGTTCCAGAAGCAGCCCGCCCTGCTCGAACGCTACATCGGGATGGGCATGCTCAGCCAGCTAACGCGCGGCAGCCTGCTTGGGCACTGGGGCGAAGAAGTGCGTCAATTCTCGTTCGACCTGCTGCGAAGTGGCATGGCGCACATCCTATCCTCCGACACTCACTCACCGCATCCGCCACGAACACCGGAACTCTGCGAAGTTCTGAAAATCACATCGGGGATAGTAGGATGCCAGAAAGCCAGAGCAATGGTCATCGACACACCGCGCGCCATACTCAACGACAAAACCCCATCTTCCCTATCCCGTCCAACCTGTTAGCTCCCCTACTCGTCTATCCACCCGATTATCTTTGAAGGCGTAATAGTGAGCAGGCAGAACTCCATCTCCTGAAGCGCCTGCTGGATGTAAATCTCGCCTTCTTCCTCGCCCTTGTAGTGAATCGCCATTGCGCGCACTTCGTCCGGAATCCCATCGGATGAGATCACAGCCGTGCCATTCACAATGACATAGCCATACGGAGCGTCCTGCTTCGCAACCGACATCGATACCCGCGCGTCGTGGCGTATGTTCCGCACCTTGACCGCGGTGGTCTGCGTGAACACCTTCACCACTTCGCCGTCCCACCGGAACCACACAGGCGCCACATGCGGCGACCCGTCCGTATTCACCGTTGCCAGGTCCCCAATCATCGGAAGTTTCAGGTACTCATGAATCTGGTCTTGAGTCATTGCTCCACGCTCTCCTTGGCCGCGGCAAGTTCAGGAAACCTGTCGCATACTTCATTCCAAATCAAATCACTGACGCGACTTTCAGGCAACGTAGCGTCTATGACGCAAAACCTTTTGGGTTCTTTTGCGGCAAGTTCTCTATATCCTTGCCGCACACGCTCGTGAAATTCCAGCGGCTCATCCTCGAATCGCGCGCCTTCACGTGCTCTCACATCGTCTGCATGAAGCACACTGTCGTCAAACTGGAATCCGAGCTGAAGGTTTCCTATCCGCGTCAGCCCTTCCACCGGTGGCAGGTCCAGTAGAAAAGTCAGGTCAGGCATTGTGCCCTGAGTCGCCATCTCATTCACGGCTTCGACCTGCTCCAGTGGTATCCCACGCCCATATCCCTGGTATGCGGTGGTCGAGTCAACATATCTGTCTGCCACGATAACAGTGTCACCGCGGTCCAGCAGGGGCCTCAGTGCCGCAAAAACAAGCTGCGCCCGCGACGCAGAGAACAGCAGAAGTTCAGCCTCCGCTGAAAATTCGCGCTCTCCAGGCAGGCCGCGCTTGAGAATGTCCCTGATCTGCCATCCGAGTTCAGTGGTACCCGGCTCATGAACGAATTCCACGGCAACGCCGGTATTAGCGAGACGCTCGGCAAGCACCTCGGCCTGCGTAGATTTGCCGCTCCCCTCGCCACCTTCGAACGATATGAACACCGCCATATCGCCTACCGCCTGTACATCACGACATGACGGTTCGGCTCGCGCCCTTCGCTGGACGAAGACACACCGCGCTCGTTAGCTACCTTGTGCTGCAAATGCCTCACATACGCTGCCTGCGGGCTTAGCTTCACCTGCGTTTCGCCCTCGCCCAAGCGTGACGCGGCACGCTCTGCCTCGTCTAGTGCATCCGTGTGCTCCAACTTCATCTGAGCATCCTGCGACTGCTTTCGCATAAGCGCCTGCACGAACTGCTGGATCTGCGCCAGTGTGTTCTTCCGCAGCACATAAACGGGCTTTCCTCGTTGTTCAGCCAGTTGCAGTGCCTGTGTGCTGCGCCGGTAGTAGTTCTTCGTCGTCAGCAGCATATCCGCCTTGCCCAGGTCCGCCACCAACTCTACGGGCGCGTTGATGCTGCGCACCGCCTGCATCAGCTTCCCCTTATTGATGCCGTAAGGCAGAATGTTCACCGACTTCAGAGGTACAACATCCTCCTGCTCTTCGAGCATTGGCACGCCCCAGGCGCGTCTAGGAGTGTCTCGCCTGTCGCCTCTGTCTCTACCGCCGTTGAACAAAGTGGGAATCTTCGCCTCTGCGTGCGAACGCTGCAGTCGGCCAAGCTCATCAACAGTGCGCAACTGCGGCGAGATCGGATTGCCGCGCAGCATGCGGTCAACCACATCCGACACGTCCTCATGCACCACGACCTCGTTCCAGCCCTGTATCTCCACAAGAATGTCGAATGTCGGCGGCGCCCGCCTTTCCCGCACCGTCTTCTGTGAGCCTCGCCTTCGAGCTTCGATGTCACCAAGGGTTACGGCTTCGACACCACCCACGAGGTCTGACAATGTAGGGTTCATAATGAGATTATCGAGGGAATTGCCGTGCGCGGTGGCGACAAGCTGCACGCCGCGTTCGGCGATCGTGCGGGCGGCGTCGGCGTCCGCCTCAGTGCCAATCTCGTCGATGACGATGACCTCTGGCATGTGGTTTTCCACCGCCTCGATCATCACCGCATGCTGAAGGTCAGGCAGTCGCACCTGCATGCGCCGCGACCTGCCAATACCCGGATGTGGAATGTCGCCGTCGCCGGCAATCTCGTTGGAGGTATCCACTATGATTACGCGCTTCTGGGCATCGTCAGCCAGCACACGCGCGATCTCCCGCAGCATCGTAGTCTTCCCCACCCCCGGCTTGCCCAGCAGCAATACGCTCTTGCCACTCAGCACCAAGTCCTCAATGATGCGAATCGTGCCGTAAACGGCCCTTCCGACACGCAATGTCAGCCCGACAACCTTGCCCGACCGGTTGCGTATTGCCGATATCCTGTGCAGCGTCCTCTCTATGCCCGCTCGATTGTCCTCACCAAACGAGCTGACCTTCTGGATCACAGACTCGATATCGGATTCCGATATCTCACGGCTTGAAATCACGAGGCTCTCGCTCAGAAAGCGCGCCTCCGGCTCACGGCCCAGATCAAGCACCACCTCCAGCAGTTCATTCACATCATCTCGCTCAAGAAGCAGCCCCCGGATATGCGGGGGAACCGTTTCAACCAGCGATTCAAGGTCCGCTTCCAACTGTGTTCTTAGCAACTGAGTCAAAGAACCTCCTTGGCATCCCAGCATTGACCGATCATCCGACTACCTACACTTTACCATAGCAATGCAACCTGGGGTAAAGCGACATTTCTCCCTATCATTTAGGCATCGGACTTGCCTAAGTTAGTCCTGCCGCTCCGTCATCCCGACGAACAGTTCATGGATGCGCGAGTCGCCCGTCAACTCCGGATGAAACGCGGTCGCCAGCATATTGTCCTGACGTACCGCAATGGGCCGACCATCATCCAGAGCCGCCAGCACCTTCACCGATTCGCCCACGCTGTTCACCACCGGGGCGCGAATGAATACGCAGTGGAACGGCGCACCCTGTATGTCATCGAATTCGATGTCAGCCTCGAAGCTATCCACCTGGCGACCGAATGCATTACGACTGACCTCGATGTCCATAAGTCGCAGCGGTTGCGGGCGTCTGTCCGTCAGGCGGTCTGCGATGACAATCATGCCCGCACATGTGCCCCAGATCGCCATGCCCTCTTGCGATCTCTGCCGAAGCGCATCACGAAAACCATAGATGTCAATGAGTTGGACGATCGTAGTGCTTTCGCCCCCTGGAATTATCAGCCCATCAACCTCGTCAAGTTGATGGGGCAGGCGAATTTCAGGCGCATCAATCCCCAGGCGGCCCAGCGCTTGCCTGTGCTCCAGGAAATCGCCCTGCACGGCGAGTACGCCTATTCTCGGCAGGCCATTCGACAAATTACCAGCCTCGTACGGCAAGCTGCTCTTCTTCGGGCATAGTCCGCACATCCAAACCCGGCATCGCTGAGCCCAGGCCCTTCGAAATATCGACGAGTATCTCCGGGTCGTTGTAGTGCGTGGTAGCCCTGACAATCGCTTCCGCCATTATCTCCGGGTATTCGGACTTGAATATGCCTGAGCCTACGAACACGCCATCAACGCCAAGCTGCATCATCAGCGCCGCGTCTGCTGGAGTTGCGATGCCTCCGGCAGCAAAGTTGACCACAGGCAAATTGCCGTTGTCGTGGATCTGCCGCACCAGTTCGTAAGGAGCGCGCAGGTCTCTTGCCGTTGCCATCAGTTCGTCGTTTGTCATATTCTGGATGCGCCGCATCTCGCCTAATACCTGTCGCGCGTGCCGGACTGCCTCGACGATGTTGCCGGTGCCCGCTTCGCCCTTGGTGCGAATCATTGCGGCGCCCTCGCCGATACGCCTCAGTGCCTCACCAAGGTCACGGCAACCGCACACGAACGGCACTTTGAAGTCGTGCTTGTTGATGTGGTTATTCTCGTCTGCCGGAGTCAGCACTTCGGACTCGTCTATGTAGTCCACGCCCATGGCTTCCAGAATCTGCGCCTCCACGAAATGCCCGATGCGCGCCTTCGCCATCACCGGAATCGTAACCGCGTCTATAATATCCGCTATCATTGCCGGATCAGACATGCGCGCCACACCTCCGGCCTGCCGAATGTCCGATGGTACGCGCTCCAGCGCCATCACCGCGACTGCGCCCGCATCCTCCGCAATTTTCGCGTGTTCAGGGGTAACGACGTCCATTATCACGCCGCCCTTCAGCATCTGCGCCAGCCCGGACTTTACCAGGAAAGTGCCGGTCTCAGCCGCAATGTCAACTGCCATGAGAGCCTCCAATTAACTCCGTCCATTTCATATATCCACCACATGGCAGTATATTCCAGCGCAGTCTCCTTATCAATGATGGCATCAATGATGACGAAGGAAACAAGCTTCCTCAAGCTCATCAATGCACTGCGCCCTCCGTCCTCTCCGCAGCTCTGTCCTGTTATACTGCCGTAGTGCAGATTATCGCACCGATAGTGAAGATATAATGCGAGAATCACAATGACAGTCAAAGCATTGTGCAGTTACAAGTGCAGGGACAGCGCGGTAAATGGCGATACGCCGCAACGCCTCAGCTCGTTCGCCGAAGTTCAGCCCCTGCTTAGCCGCCCGTCTTCCAACGGCACAGGCTACTACCTGCGCCTGAGGTGCGAGAGTTGCGGCGAACTTCAATGGATTCTCTTCCCGACAAGATAGCGGCGTACGCGCGCACTATCCGTCCTGTCGGCTTCCACTCCCTTCCAGCGGTATCACGCTGTTCGCCTTGATAATGAGATAGATCTCGGTACCCTCTTTGAGTTCGAGTGCTTCCAGTGAACTCAAGGTAATCTCCACTATGATTCGCGTCCCGACATCCGCATACACCAGCACCCGCGAATCGACGCAGTGAATCTCCGACACCCGAGCCTTTATGGCGTTGCGCGCGCTCGTCTGTGGCGGTATTTGCCGCGACACGATGATGTCCCCCGCCCGTATGGACACCGTCAGAGCCTCCCCCTCACTGCGTCGCCCTCCCGCCGCAATCACCTGCGCATCCCCAATCGCAAGCTCCGCAATGTCCTCGTCGCCGTATCGCTTGATGACCACCGCTTCCAGAAGATTCTCCAGCGTGTCGAACTGCGCGAACGCAGACACCTCCGGCATCACCAGCGCCTCCGAGGCCCGCCCAAAAGCAACAACCTTGCCGTCGCGCAACACCAGTGCACTATCCGCCAGAGCCAGCACCTCCGAAATGGAGTGCGACACATACACCATCGGTGTCCCAAGCTCTCGCCGTATCCGCTTCAGGTATCCCAAGATCACGCCGCGCAGCCCGCCATCCAGGGACGCAAGCGGCTCATCCAGCAGCAGCAGTCGAGGAAAAGTCGCCAACGCCCTCGCCAGCGCGACCCGCTGCCGCTCTCCGCCGGACAGGTTGCCGACGCCCCGTTCCATCAGATGGCCGAGTTGCAGCAATTCCACAAGCTGCGAAGGCTCAATGCGCCTGTCATTCCGTGCAGTCAGCTTGTAGCCGTAGTGGATATTGTCCGCCACGCTCATGTGTGGGAACAGCGCCGAGTCCTGAAACACATACCCGAACTTCCGCTTATCCGGCGGCACATGTGTCCCCTCGCCCGAAGAGTAAAGTGCTTCTCCGCCGAACCTGATATGCCCCTCGTCCGGGCGTACCAGCCCCGCAATCGAGTTCAGCAGCGTGGATTTGCCGCTCCCTGACGGCCCGAATATCGCCGTAACCCCTTCGCCGAACTGCGCCTCGCACTCCAGCGTAAAGTCCGCAAAGCTCTTCCGCACGTTCATTTCCAGCATCAGTACCGTTCTGTCCTGTCCATCCTGTTAGCCCCGGTTAACCCTGTCCAGCAGCCAGTTATGCACCAGCAGCGTCACCACCGCAAGCCCCACAGAAATCGCGATCAGCCGCATCGCCATCGCGTCATCGCCCAGCAAAACCTCAGAGTATATGGCAAGCGGCAGCGTCTGCGTCTTGCCGGGAATGTTCCCCGCCACGATTATCGTCGCGCCAAACTCGCTGATTGCCCGCACGAACCCCAGCAGCACTCCGGCAAGTATCCCGCGATACGCTAGTGGCACGGTAATCGTGAAGAACACCCGCACCGCGCTCGCGCCCAGGCTGCGTGCCGCCATCTCCAGATGCTCGTCCACTCCACCCATCGCAACCATCACCGCCCGCGCCATCAGCGGAAACGACACCACCGCGGCGGCAAGAGCGGCGGCGAACCATGTGAACACCAACTCCACGCCCAGCAGGTCGTTCAGCAGCCCGCCCACAGGTCCCCTGTTGCCAAGCAGCAGCAACAACGCATAGCCCACCACCACTGGCGGCACCGCGAGAGGCAGCGACACCAGCGCGTCGAACACCAGCCTCCCCGGTATCCTCCGCTTCACGATCAGCCAACTCACGCCCAGCGCAATCGGCAGATTGATCGCGGTCCCCACGACCGCAATCTGCACCGTCAACCCCAGAATACCCAGCAATTCCAACCTTCAGCCCGATTCCCTACTCCAGCGGAGTGAATCCGTGCCTGCGGAAGATCTCCTTGGCGTCCTCGCCCTGCAGAAATTCCAGCAACGCCGCTGCGCCCTTCTCATTGTCCGCGCCCTGCACAACCGCAGCCGGGTAAACCACATCCGGGTACGAGTCGGTCGGCACTATATCCAGCACGTGAACATCGTCTGCGGTTGCGGCGTCCGTTTGGTACAAGAACCCGCCATCCGCATTGCCCGTCTGCACATACGACAGCGTCGCCCGCACATCGTTGGCGAACACCAGGCTCGGCAGCATACGCTCCCACAAGCCCAGGCTCTGCAGCGCAGCTCTCGTGTAGTTACCTGCAGGCGCGATTTCAGGGTCCGGCATCGCAATCCGCGTAAAGCCTGCATTCGCCAACTCGTTTATGCCGCTTATCGCGGGCCCGTCCTGCCCAGTTATCAGCACAATCTTGTTGGACAGCAGCCGCACCACGCCATCCCCATCGACCTGTCCGCCCTCCAGAAGCGAGTCCATGGGTGGCTGTCCCGCCGCAAAGTACAAGTCCGGAGTCGCCCCGCGCACTATCTGCTGAGCTAGCGCGCGCGAAGGTCCGAAGCTGATCTCTACCTCAGTGCCGCTCGTCGCCTCGAACGCCGTCGCAGCCTCAGTCATCGCGTCCGTCAGGCTAGTCGCCGCAAACACAAGCAGCTCATCATCGGCGCTGCCCTGAGAGCACGCTGCCAGCAGCGCCGCTCCAAAGACGCACACCAGCGCCAGGAGCCGTCTAGTCATAGTCAATCCCCTCAACAAAAACGGTATCGTAATTCACGGCAGCAGAGTATATTCTAGGAAATGACAGTCTGTGTAGCAAAGGAAACGAAATGCAGCAGCCCGGCACAGGTGGAAAGCACGACCCCGAGCACCTCGCCCAGATAGTCATCGAGACCACACAGGCAATCGAACTAGACCCGCAGGACGCCCAGGCCTGGTTTCGCAGGGGCAACGCCCGCTCCAATCAGGGAAGGTACGACGACGCCAAATCCGACCTGACGCAGGTCATAGCCTTGAACTCAGACCACACCATGGCGTGGAACAATCGCGGCATCGCATCGCTGTGTACGGGCGACCCCGCGGGCGCAGTTTCGGACATCAGCAAGGCAATCGAACTGGACCCGGAATACCGCGACGCCTACCACAACCGAGGCTTAGCTTACTCCGAACTCGGTAAGCTCGACGAGGCAATCAAAGACCTTACTCTTGCACTGGAACTCGACCCCGACTTCTGGAGCGCCTACCGCCACCGCAGCATCCTTCACGCCATGAATGGCGACCACAACGCCAGCTACCAGGACTACCTCAAAGCCCGCGAAAGCGGCTGGTCCCGCTAACCCCTTCCCCCTTATGGGGGGAAGGTTGGGATGGGCGTGAAGGATTCCCTAAATCCCGTGCCCTAAATCCCGTGAATGAAGGTGAACCGTCAGCTAGCCCAGCACCCGCAGCCTCGGAATGGAAAGTTCGCTGCAAATGTCATCGAACCACTCGATAACCTCTTTGTGCAGTGGAATCCCGTTCGCCCGCCTGTCCTGAATCTCCTCGTACTCCGACAGCCCTGGGTACAGCACCCGATCGTGCCCCGGTGCGGGCGGTGTCTCCTTCAGCAGCTTCAGCATGCGGTCCATCTTCTCCTTGAAGTCGTCCACATCTGTAAACGCCGCGATGTTGAACGCCGCGAAAGAATGCTTCGAGCCGCCATCCGCGTCAACCATGCTGGGCAGCGCACCCGACAGCATCGTTCCCAGCACCTCCGACATCAGGGCAAGCCCGTAGCCCTTGTGAGAACCCAGCTCGCGCGTTCCCCCAAGTGGCAGGTGCCAGTATTCGCCTCGTCCGCGCACATCCGTCTCCTCCATGATCGGCGCACCGTCCGGCTCCGTAATCCAGCCCGGCAGCAGGCTCGCGCCAACCCTCCGCGCCAGTCCCAGCTTGTTCCCCGCAACATTGGATGTCGCTGCGTCAAACAGGAACGGCGGTTCGGTCGCGGCAGGTGCGGCAACCGCAATCGGATTGGTGCCAAGCCGCCCAACAGAGCCGAATGTAGGCACAACCTGCGCGCCGCCCGCGGTTGTCACAAAGCCGACCATATCCTGTTCCGCAGCGAGCATCGCGTGGTGACCGATGCCGCCCGAATGTCCCGCGTTGAACATCGTGACCACGCCCACACCCACATCGCGCGCCTTGTCAATCGCCATCTGCATCGCCTTGGGCCCCAGGATGACCGCAAGACCCTTGTCCGCATCCATCACCGCAGTCGCGGGCGCTTCGCTGATGATCCGCCAGTTCGGCTGAGGATTCAGGCCACCCTCGTTGTACTGCTGCACATAGGCGCGAAGCATATTGGACACGCCGTGCGTCTCCACACCACGCAGGTCGGTCATCGTCAGCGTATTCGAGCCGATCGCAGCGTCTTCTTCACTCACGCCCATCTTCTCGAACACCGCCGCCACGGTCTCCCGCAGCGAGTCTTCCGGCACCCGCACCTGGTCTTCAGCCGGTACTTTGAATCGTTCAAGCATTATCTGTTGTCCTTTCAGCACACCTAGTCGGACTTCGCCCTACTAGGCTGCACGAAGATTGTCTTTTGCTCGCGCCAAAGTATAACACGCGCAGCCAACCCCTTACCGAACGCAATAAAAGGAGGATGCTACTGCAGATTTCCTACGGTAGAGCAATGACATGAGTATGAGTACGACTTACTTGCAACGCCATTCGAAGCAGCCAGTTTCTCTCAGAACTGGTGCCTGAAGGCTGCGAAACCGGCGGCTAACCTCACAAACTCTGCACAATCATCCCGATCACCGCAGTTGCCAGCCCAAGGTACACGAGGAATCCAAGCACATCCGTCAGGGTCGTTACCGCCACCGCCGACGAAAGCGCGGGGTCAATCTTCAGCGCCCTGAATCCCAGCGGCACCACAACTCCGCTTATCCCCGCCACAACGAGATTTGCGAGCATTGCAACACCCACAACCAGGGCAAGGAATTCGCTCCCCTTCCAGATGAACGTGACCACGCCCACCAGCAGCCCAAGCGCCAATCCATGCACCAGACCAAGGCCCAGTTCCTTCAATAGCAACTGCTTCGCATCCGCAGGCGACACCTCCCCTAGCGTAATCGAGCGGATGATTAGCGTAAGAGTCTGCGTTCCGGCAATCCCGCCCTGCCCGGCTATCACCGGCAGGAACGCTGCCAGCGCCACGACCTGCCCCATCGTGCTCTGAAACAGCGTGATAACAAACCCCGCCAATACTGCGGTCCCCAGGTTCACGATTAGCCACGGCAGGCGGTTCTTCACCGATCGCCAGAACGGGCCAAGCGCCTTCTCTTCCTCCGCAACCCCAATCATGCGAAACATGTCCTCGGTCGCTTCTTCGTGCAACACCCTGATCATGTCGTCCAGCCACACCACACCCACCAGCCTGCCATCGTCATCCACGACAGGCAGGGTAAATATGTCGTACCTCTCCATCAGGCGCGCCGCTTCTTCCTGGTCAGTCTCCACTCCAACCGAGATGATGTCCTCATCCATCAGCAGAGAAACAAACTGGTTGCGAGAAGCTAGAACAAGCTGCGCCAGGCTGAGCCCGCCTTTCAGCATTCCGTCACTGTCCACGACGAACAGGTAATGCATGTACTCTGGATCAGGTTCGATTTCGTTAGCCCACAGGCGAACAAAGGCTAACGCCTGCTCAACATTCATCGTCTCGCTTAGAGCGATGAATTCGGGCGTCATAAGTCCGCCCGCGTCGTCGTCCTCATACTCCAGCAGAGGGATGACATCCGAGGCGGTGCTCATGACGGCAAGTGCCGCATTCGCTGCTTCAGGATCAAGCCCCTTCAGCACGTCGGCCGAAATATCAGGACTTGTTTCGTCAAGAACCTCGGATAGCTTGTCCACCGTCAGTCTATCGCAGACGGAGACCGCATCATCGGTTTCCAGCGCATTGACCAGCATCCCTAGATGCTGAGAAGGCAGCACCGTAAGTAGCGCGGCTTGGGTTTCAGGGGAAACACTGACGAGCGCGTCGGCTTGATCGGCGACCCGCAGGCGTTGCAGGCGCACTATCGCCTCGGTCGTCAGCCCAGCATCAACCAGCCCCTCGAGCATCTCGACGGCTTGCGCGGCGTCAGTCCACTCGACTGCCGAGTCACCGGGATTTCCGTTATTCGCTCCAATAGCCATATTGCAACCGCAGGGGCGCCGCCAATCCGGGCACTACGCCGGCAGCCGGCTCGGAAGGACCAAAACAGAGTGGGAAGCGAACAGAGTATGGTAGGTCAGGAAGCTCTCGCTTCAGTCAGCGGGCATCTCCAGCAACGCGATGTCGGATTGCTGCGAAGAGAATGCCAGCCTGTCCCCCCGTTCCCACATCCAGCGTCGTAGCTCATAGATGCGGTCCGGTTGGGAAAGAAAGTCCTCGATTCCCAGAGCCTCGGCAACCGCAGTTGCGATCTGTTCAGTACCATTGTCAGGATGCTCCGAATAATCGCAGCACACCAGCTCCGGTATCGTCTGAGGATCCACATCTATTGTAACTTTAATCGGCCGCACGCAATAACTCCCTGCCTGCATAGCGCAGGTCCGCTTCAATTCGCGGCTCTACCACCGCTCCTCAACGCTCCTCACGGAAGCGCGATACAACTCATGTCTGTTGCGGTAGTTATAGCCGTTGTATCCTCGGCGCATGTTTCGGTGCTCGTTCAAAGTTATCGAGAACTGTTCCTGCGCATCCTCAGCCTCACCTTGATTTTTCAGCCGCGCTTTGATATCAACACCTTGCAGCTTATCCGGAAGCACTATCCCACCCGACAACACAAGATTGAGCGCCTCTTCCACGCTTATATCCGTATCAAACACTTCAGACCTGTTCATCAGCGCGAACATGCCTGATGTCGGGTTTGGCACAGTGGGGATGTATATCGCAACCCTGTCGCCCACATCACCCTTCAACTCGCACTTCCCGGTGACAAATCCCACTGCGAACACATTCGGCCTCGGCCACTCCACCAGCACCACGCGGCTAAAATCGCCATACGCCGACAGATGCCCCGCCACCTTTTCGGTCAGCCCATATATGTTCTTGACCACCGGAATGCGGCTGAAAATCGCATGCTGCGCCGCCACGGTCATCTTCCCCACTCTTGGTGACACCACAAGTCCGGCGATATAGAAAATTACGAAGAGCAGCAGCAGGCTCAGCCCGGGAGCGTTGAACGGCAGCAGGTTAACCAGCGGCGCAAGCAAGCCGTCCGTGTAACCGATCAGAAAGCGCAGTACCAGATAAGTAACGAGTATCGGGAGGAACATCATAAAGCCCGAACGCACTCGTCCCCAAACGTGGCTCTCTACCTTCTGCGCGCCCTTCATGGGACCAATGTTTGCCGTTCCCTGCATTTCTCTCCCTTTTCTAATCTCTGTGCAAGCAAGAATACGAAAGCATGAATTCGGACTTAAAGAAGATTTTGGATAACTTTTGCAGGCATGCGAACTCTTGGTAACATTCAACCGCGTAAACACTCAGTTAACCACCACTATGTAAAGCCATTTGACAGTCACTTTCAGGCAAATTCTGCCCAAGCATCAAAACCCATTTTGCCCCGAAGTCAGACACAATCCCCTTAAACCGCTATAATGGAGTCGTTATAATGCCACTATGAAGCACAAATGAACGCTTGCAGTTAAGCTACGCCATCCCTGCTTCTCATTGACCTGAACGGCAAAGATTACCTCGCACAATTGACCTCGCACTACTATTGAATTAGGACTTTCGACATGACAGAGTCCAGACTTCAGCGCAGCATCCTTATAGTGGACGACGAATGGGACTCCAACATCGTGCGCAGCGTTCGCAAGCGGCTCGACGACGAGGGTTGGCGCACCAGGGTAGTCGTACCGTTCGACTTCATCGTCTCCGGTGACGACTTTGAGGCTGAGGCGCTCTACGCCATAGAGGAAGAACGACCAGACGGTGTCGTCCTCGATGTCCGCTTCGGCGAGCACGGCGCGGACAGGTTTAAGGGCCTTTCAATTCTCCAGAAGATTGTCGAGCAGCATCCACAGCTTCCGGTCCTGATGTTCACCCAGTATGTGCAGGGTCCCGACAGGGAGACTGCCGTGCGCGGCACGCTCAAGTGGGACGCACAGGTTGACTTCATTGATAAACTCGCAAGCCCCGAAGAGGTCGTCATGCGACTGCGCCGTCTGATGGGCACGACACCGGATACCATTCGGCTGGGCAGCAAGATATCAATCGACACGGCAAACGAAGTCGTGTATGTCCACGACAGTGGCACACCGACGCCCATAAGCGAACTGCACGGCTTGCGCTTCGACATCCTGCAGGAGCTTGCATCCACCTGGTATCGCAGCCCCGGTGAGCTTGTCCCCTTTGCCAAGCTTATGCGATACACTGAGGGGGAGGACCCGCGCGCATCCATTCGCGTTCGCATACGGGAGATTAAGGTCGCCGTAGGTAAGGCAATGGGAGTGAGGTTCGGTGCGGGCGACCTCATCATCAACATCCGCGACAGAGGCTATCGCCTCGTACCGCCAGAGTAAAATGCTCCGCCTAATCCCCGCTCAAGCAATAGCAAAGGTCGTGGGCCTCCTCATCCTCGCCGCCGCAGTCGTCTGCTTCGCGCTAGCGCCGTTTATCGGCGAAGCCCTGTTTGCAGTCATCTGGGGCATAGAGCCGCTCACCTATATAGGAGCGGGCCTGCTCGCGCTCGGACTGGCAGTCCTGCTCCTCACATACGCAATCCCACAGATGCACCGGGGCAACCCTGATTTGCAGCGCGACATGCAGGACTGGAGCAGCGTTACACAGCAATATTTCGAGCTGTTCGACCACGACCTAGGCAGGCCCCTGCGCCGCATCCTCGGAAAGGAACGCGAGCTTCGGGCATATCTGCGCGCCTCGGAAAACGGCTCGAACGGGCATGCCAACAATGAAGAAGTAACGGAACTCCTCGACGAAATCGAGATGCAGGCGCCCAACTTCCGCCTGATGATGTCAAACATCCGCGTCCTCATCCAGCTCGAAGCGCCGGACGCCACCTTCGATCCTCAGCCCGTTGAAGTCTCCGAAGTCGTGCGCCGGATCATCGACCGCTACAATCCTGTCGCCGCCGAGGCGAACAAGAGCATTACCTGGTGGGCGGAGCCGCCGGAGTTCGGCATCGTGTACTCCGATAGCGCAGCAATCGAGCACATCGTCACGAACCTCGTTGACAATGCCATTCGCTTCGGTCAATCCCAGGTCGAAGTAGGGCTGACCCGCGAGGACTCCAGTTTCTCTATCCATGTCTGGGACGACGGCGAAGGTGTCGCCGCCCACTACCGTCCCCACGTATTCGACCGTGGCTGGACCCCTGCTGTCGCCCGCCGCGAAGAAAAGACCAGTTCCGGACTCGGACTCTACATCGCCCACACGCTCTCCACACGCTACGGTGGCGACCTGACAATTGAAGCCACCACATCGTCGGGCCCTGAAGACCAGACGGCTTTCGTGCTCACCCTTCCATCCCTCTCCTCCGTCCAGAGCGTTGCCGTCCAATAGCATCCCCCGTGACAAGCACCCTGCCAATTGCGCTAAAATTGTTACTGCGGCAATTTCGAAGTTCCTGATGTCCGGTTATTGCCATGCCCGGATTGCCCCCTGAATGTCCGAACGACATCAGTTCAGTCGGAGACCTTTCTTGAAGCCTTACCGTCGGAACCTCTGTGTTTTCGTGTTGGCTATGTCAGCAGCGACTCTGCTATTCACGGCAATCGCCTGCGTGACTCCACTTCCGCGCGATGTTACCGAACCCACGGCAACAATAACCTCGACTCCCATTCCCACGCCCAGCCCGACACCAACCCCTCTGCCCACAAGCACGCCCACGCCCACGCCAATCCCAACGCCAACGGTCGTAATCGAGGGACTGCTCGATGTGCGGGGCCCCGAAGATAGCGCAGCCGTCCGCGCGGACAGGGTGGTCGTTCATGGATACGCTCGCACCGATGCTACCGTGCAAATCAACGGCGACCCCGCCGAAGTCGATGACACCGGCCGCTTCAGTCAGGTGGTTGACCTATCCCCCGGCGTGAACACGATCACCGTCAATGCAGAAGCCCCCGACGGCGCTTCTGAGAGCACGGACATCTCAGTCGTATCCCTGCTTCTGCCTCCCCAGCCCTTCTTCCTTATAGTTACCGAGCCGGAAGACCAGAGCTTCGTGACGCACCCGATCATCCCCTTAATAGGTCGCACCACGGCGGGTACAGCCGTCACCATACAAGGAGTGGCAGTTCCCGTTGACATATCCGGCGTCTTCTCCACCACTGTAACGCTGGAACCCGGCCCCAACATCATCGAAGTGCAGGGCACCAGCACTCAAGGAGAAGAACTTAACGCCCTGGTCGCAGTGATCTACCGCGCGTCCTCTTCCGCCCCCCCAACACCGCCGCCGGTTCCATCCAATTAGCCACTTCACTCTGTACTTCGTCTAGAAGCCGTCGAAGTACAGAGTGCATCCAAGTCGCCGAACTGCGATTTCTGCTTCCAATTCGCCACCCTCAACTCATCAGGTCTATGCTATACTTATATTTAGGTGTTCTTTCCCCTGGGTCGCAGCGTGGGCGCTGCGTTTGCTTGCCGCAGCGTTATGGCTGTGTTTTGCTAGTATCTTGCATTGGTTGGTACGCAGATGGCATTAGAGAGCAGCGTCACGCAGGATGATGTTCCGCTTAAAGCGAAGAGCCGCTCATCAATTCGACGACGCCTAGAAGAGCGTGAGCAACGGCTCTCTCCATACGCAGCCAAGTCCAGCCAGTCCGCTGGACGAGAAATCCCCGAACCTCCCTCAGACGTCCGCACCGAATACCAGCGCGACCGCGACCGTATCATCCACTCCAAGGCATTCCGCAGACTCAAGCACAAGACACAGGTCTTCATCGCCCCGTTGGGCGACCACTATGTAACCCGCCTTACCCACACACTGGAAGTCAGCCAGATTGCCCGCACCATTGCGCGCGCACTCAACCTCAATGAAGACCTTGCCGAAGCCATCGCGCTCGGGCACGACCTTGGCCACACCCCCTTTGGACACATCGGCGAGGACGAACTGGACAAGATTCTCTCCGACGGCTTCAGGCACAGCAGCCAGAGCCTCAACATCGTCGAGCGAGTCGAACGCGAAGGGCGCGGCCTCAACCTCACATGGGAAGTCCGGCAGGGCATACTAATGCACTCCAAGCCGCGCGGCGACTTCCTCGCGGCTCTCGACAACGACATCACCCTTGAAGCGCAGATAGTCCGCATCTCAGACGCCGTCGCCTACATCAACCATGACCTCGCCGACGCATTCCGCGCCGGCATACTATCCGACAAAGACCTGCCCGCATCCGTCGCAGACACTCTGGGATGCCGCCATTCCGAGCGCATTGACACCATCGTCTGCGACATAATCGACCATTCTTACCATGTCAGTGGACTCGCCGACTCGACAACGGGCACGAACGGCGCACAGCCCGAACCTTCGCTCAGTATTAGGATGGGCGATAGCGTGCGAACCGCCTTCATGGAACTCCGCGAGTTTATGTTCGACACGGTTTACCTGCCCAACGACGACAGCCCCGAAGGCGAAACTGCCCGCCGGATAGTACGCTTCCTCTACGGCTACTTCGGCGAGCGCCATAACGAAGTACCGCCTGAATATGCTCAGCGCAGCCGCTCACCCGAAGAGGCGGTCGTGGACTATGTATCCGGGATGACCGACCTCTACGCAATTCGGCTCGCCGAAAAACTATCGCCCGGCATCGCTAAGACTTTCTCGGAAAGATTGCTATAATGGATTACATTGCCCCTTCCGACCGTGTCCGCATGCGGACTGTCAGGCTTCAGATTAAGCGAATCCGCGAGCATCTCGAAGCCATGCAGCGGGATGCGCACGGCGTCGAGTACGCCCCATGGAAGAACGAGGTTGACAACATCTGGAAGATTACCTTCGAGAACATCAACGAGATGGGCGAAACCCCGCAGCAAAGCGCCTTGGAAATGATCCGCGAACCATGGATGATGTACCTGTCCCACTATGCCGCCATTGGCAGCGAATAGACTCTCCCGCTCGTCCTGAGCCTGTCGCATTGCAGAATCAAGCAGCCAGCAGAAAGACAAGACCTTGAACGACAACATCGCTGCAACGGAAATCGAAGCCGATCTGAATCAGGCTCGTCGCACCGCGGTTATGGCACACAACGTCGTCATCCGAATGCGTGAACTCGGCTTGCCCGACACCCTCGACACCGAACTAGCAAGTGTCAGCACAGACCTCGGCGACCTCTGGGGCGCGCAGAAGGAGTTCACAGACCACCTGCACAACATGCTCAAGACCTCACACGATTGGGACTCCGTCGGCGACTCCCTCGTGGACATGCGCGCATCGATCGAACACATCGCTTGGCATCTCGAAAGCATTCGCGAACCCTTGACCAAGCTTGCCGAGTACGCCTACTCACAGTCAGACCAACCCGACAAATGACCGCCCATTTTGCATACACCCACCTTGACTGAAAGTCGGTTCGGGAAAGAGGCAATATCGAAGCAGAGATATGAAGATATAAATAATGACCGTAGTTGACGACATACGAGCCCGCCTGGACATCGTTGATGTGGTGTCAGGCTACGTCGCGCTCCAGAAGGCAGGCCGCAGTTTCAAGGCGCCCTGCCCCTTCCACACCGAGCGCACGCCCTCGTTCATCGTCAATCCGGAGCGCCAGAGCTGGCACTGCTTCGGCGCATGCTCCACGGGTGGCGACGCCTTCTCCTTCGTCATGCGCCAGCAGAACATCGAGTTCAGCGAAGCCCTCCGCATTCTCGCGCAAAAGGCAGGCGTAGAACTTACGCAGGCAGGCAAGCAGGACAGCGACCGCCGCGACAAGCTACACCGAATAAACGGCTATGCCGCCACCTGGTACCAGGAACGCCTGAAATCCCCCGAAGGCAAGGTCGCACTCGATTACCTCAAAGAACGCGGCGTCAGCCCGGAAATGATCGATGCCTTCCAACTCGGATACTCACCGGACAACTGGGAGGGACTGAAGACCTACTTGGCGCAAGTGGGTGCGCCGGAGGCCGTTGCGGTCGAAGCCGGTCTGATTTATCGCCGCGACGAAGATGGCAGGACATGGGACTTCTTCCGAGACAGGCTGATGTTCCCCATCCACGACAGGCAAGGCAAAGTCATCGGATTCGGCGGACGTCAACTCACCGAGCCGCCCGCAGATGCGCCCGGCTACAACCCCAAATACATCAATACTTCAGCCACTCCCATTTTCGACAAGCGCAGTTCACTCTACGGAATCCACCGCGCCCACTCCGCAATCCGCGAGTCCAACACCGGCATCATCGTCGAAGGCTACATGGATGTCATCGCCGCCCACGAGCACGGCTACACCAACGTAGTAGCCTCTATGGGCACCGCACTCACCGAAAATCAGGTCTCGCAGCTCAAGTCCCTTGCCACCAACTTCGTCCTGGCCCTCGACCCCGACACTGCCGGACAGGAAGCCACCCTCCGAAGCCTCGAAGCCTCGTGGAAGGTCATAGGCATCCAGTCCGCATCGCGAGGCCGCTCGCAAGGCGTCCTGTACCAGCGCGACCCCATCACCCTGAGCATAGCCGCGCTGCCCGATGGCAAAGACCCTGATGACCTTATCCGCCACGACCCTGCAGAATGGGAACGCCTCACAAATGATGCTCTGCCCTTGATGAGCTATCTTATACCTGCGATTACATCTCGTTTCGACGTAAAAACTCCACATGGGGTAAGCCAAGCTATTGATGCCATTTCTCCATTGATCTTTGCCACACGCGACTATTCAGAGCAGCAGCGATATTTGCAAGACCTTGCTGATGCTCTAGGCATTAGGTTGGAAGTCCTGACGAAAGCACTGCGACCATCCTACAGATACTCAAGACCGCGTTTCAGTTCATCGCGCGACGTGGGCAGTACATCCGATACGCGCAGTCAGATCACCCCCTCAGCCCTCAACAGCAACCGCGAGTTCATACGAGAGAACTATATGCTCAGCTTGCTGCTCAACAGACCAGCATTACAGGGATCGCTGGACGATTTCTCTCCGCACTACTTCCGCAACACTGCCAACAGGGAAGTGTTCGCCCGATGGATGACATGCAGCGGAGTCGATGAGCTTGAGGCATCTCTCGATGAGCCACTACGGGAGCATCTGCACACCTTACTTACCGACAGCAGCCCCGAAATGGACAGCATTGAGAGTGAACGCGCTCTGAAGGAATGCAAACAACTAATCGCCAAGCAATATCTCAAAGAAGTCCGCGAGGCGCGGCTTGATACAACGGATGCAGCCACGCCACCGCCCAGAAGCCTGGTGGAAGAAATTACAAGCCTTGACGAAGGCATCAGGGCAACCGAAGTCCGATAACATACAACACGAACGACTAATTGACTGACGAACTGACAGACCAACACACTAGCTTTGGGGGGCAGGAGAATATATGAACGCAAACATGGATAGCGACGGGATTGACGACATGGTTATGGGCATACCGCAGGGAATATCCACCGGTGACCTTATCCAGACCAGCAAGTCCAGGGAAGACGGTTACAGGATGGGAGAGCCTGAAATCATCCTCTCCGGACGTAACGGCGCGTCCGAAGACCGCAACGGCGCAAGTTATGACGACGATGATGACAAAGAGTCAGACGAGCCCGATATAGACAGCGAGTGGGTCAAAAAGCTCGAAAACGTAGACATCATCGACGACCCCGTCCGCATGTACTTGCGGGAAATTGGCAGAGTCGGCTTGCTCAAGGCAGCCGATGAGCGCAAGCTCGCCCGTGAGATGGAAGAGTGGAAGCATATCGAAAAGGTCGAAGCCGAACTTGAATCCCTCTTGAGCAGGCGTCCGCGAGCTTGGCAGACCTTCCACCAGTTCATGATTAACGTCTCCGCATCCGAACCCCTCCTAGGCGCATTCTGCCGTTACCACGCCCTCCGGAAGCCCACGACTCTCCTTCAGATGCTCTCCGATGAAGACCTGACCGACGCACTCAATGGGGAACTTCCTGAAGAGATGCTTAACTTCATCGCCGAAATCCTCAACCGCGAACCGGACGACATCAAAGAGGAAATCAGAGAACTCTCCCTCAACAGCAGGTTGCTCCCCGAAGAGATTCACGACATCTTTGAAGTCTCCCCAAGCATCACACAGCTCCGCACGCTCGGCGACACGCCCGGTTATAAGCAGCAGATCGAGACCTACGAGCTCGCCTTCAACCGCCACCTCAGTCGCACAAAGATCGCCGGCAGACGTGCCCAGCGCCACCTGGCAGAGGCGAATCTGCGCCTCGTTGTCAGCGTCGCGAAGAAATACATCGGCAGGGGAATGTCCCTCCTAGACCTCATTCAGGAAGGCAACATCGGCCTCATCCGCGCCGTCGAGAAGTTCGACTATCGCAAGGGCTACAAGTTCAGCACCTACGCGACTTGGTGGATTCGGCAGGCGATAACCCGCGCAATCGCGGACCAGGCGCGCACCATTCGCATCCCGGTCCACATGGTCGAGACCATCAACAAGCTCCTGCGCGTCAGCCGGCGCCTCGTTCAGGAATACGGACGCGAGCCCACTAGCGAGGAAATCGGCTCAGGCATGGATGTCAGCCCCGAAAGGGTGCGCGAGATTCTCAAAATCTCCCAGGAACCCGTCTCCCTCGAAACCCCCATAGGTGAGGAAGAAGACAGCCACCTCGGAGACTTCATCGAGGACCGCAGCGCACTCGCCCCCGCTGACGCCGCTTCCTACCAGCTCCTCAAGGAACAGGTGGACGACGTCCTGCACACACTCAACGAACGAGAGGCGCGCGTGTTGCAACTCCGCTTCGGACTGGAAGACGGACGCAGCCGCACCCTCGAAGAAGTCGGCCGCGACTTCGGCGTAACCCGCGAGCGCATCCGCCAGATCGAAGCCAAGGCACTCCGCAAGCTCCGCCACCCCAACCGCTCCAAGAAGCTCCGCGACTTCCTGGAATAAACATCCTGGATGCACCTCCAAATAGTCCCCTCTCCCCGTGGGAGAGGGTTAGGGTGAGGGGACTAAGAGTCCTTTCCCTTTGATGGGGGAAAGCTAGGATGGGCGTGATTTTCGCTCTAATATTTAATTTTGCCGTCAGTTACTAATCGAGAATAAAGCAATATGACAACCCTGACCAAGACAAGCACTAGCCTTGCCCATCCCGACACCAACCGAACCTCGCCAACCGTCGCCGTCATCCCTACCACACCGGAAACTGTCCTCGACGACGTCGGCACGGCAATGCGACTAGCAGGCTACGAGCAGGCTCTCCCTAAAGATGTCGCAACGCTGCTCAAGATAAACATTTCCTGGCAGCACTACTACCCCGCCTGCTCTACATCTCCTTGGCAGCTTGACGGAGTAATCCGCACACTGAAATCCGACGGCTACGACAATCTCATCCCAGCGCACAACGGCACAGTCGTAGTTGACGCCAAGGTTGGCGCGGTCAACAACAAGCACACCCCCGTCGAGCAGATGCACGGCTTGGATACGCTCTACCTTGAAGACGAGAAGTGGATCGACTTCCAGCCGCAAGACAAGATGCTCGCCCTTGACCGCATCTACCCGGACGGATTCCAGATTCCGGAGACCTTCATTGGCAAGAACGTCCTGCACCTGCCCACCATGAAGACTCATGTCTTCACAACCATCACCGGCGCGATGAAGAATGCGTTCGGCGGCCTGCTCAACCACAACCGCCACTGGACGCACTCCGCCATTCACGAAACCTTGGTTGATCTCCTGCAGATACAGAAGCAGATCCACCCCGGCATCTTCGCCGTAACAGACGGCACATTCGCCGGCGACGGTCCCGGCCCCCGCGCAATGCGCTGGCACGCGAAGAATGTCATCCTCGCCAGCGCAGACCAGGTCGCCATCGACGCCGTCGCCGCCAAGATGATGGGCTTCGACCCAATGAGCATCAAGTTCATCTGGATGGCGCACGAGATGGGACTTGGCTGTGGCGACATCCGCGACATCGAAATCGTCGGCTCAGACATTGACGGCATAGACTGGAACTTCAGCAGCGGCGAGAACACCCTCTTCAGCACTGGCCAGAAATCCGTGTACTGGGGCCCCTTCAAGCCCCTCGAAAACGCCATCGCCCGCTCCCCCCTGGTCAACCTCGCCATAGCCGCCTCCAACCTCTACCACAACGGCTACTGGCTCCCCGTCAAAGGCCGTTCCCGCGTCAAAGCCGCCCTTCAGACCGACTGGGGCAAGCTGTTCCAATCGTACTAGGATAAATCGGCCAGCCCGATATGAGTCTTGATTTTGAAGCACTTAAAGGCTTGACCGTCGAAGCAGTTGATAGGCTGCGTATGCGAATCAAGGTCACGGACACCGATCTCCCGCCAACATTCAAGGCGCATATTGAGAAAATTATCAGCCAAGTTGTCGGGGAGCTAGACTCCGTGACGCTCACTACGAACCCTGTATTCTTACTGGATAAGAAAACGCACGACTCACTCTTCCAAAATGAGTGGAACTACGTGGGAAGTTTAATGGATGAGATTGCTAATGAGTGCTTTCTTCGACAAATTACCAATATGCCACTCTCTGTAGACGAAGAAGGCATCCCAGATGTCCAGCTTTCGATCTCGGTGGACATTTCACGAGGCTACAAGACATTCACTTACTTCTTGAACGCTGCCGGCGATTTTGATCGACGCAATGTCGTCAATCTCCCGACACTCACACTGGACACAAATGTAGTGAGAGATAAATGGGAAATGCGACCCGGAGTCGAGGCAGTCAACAGATTGCTCGAATTGTCTATGGAAATGCCGCTCTCGTTGAGGGTGACTGAACGCATTCGGGAAGACGTCCCAAAACCGAATCTGTCATATGAAATTGATAGGCTCCCTGAAATTGGGATAAGAACAATGGGATCGGTTATACGTCCCAAAAACTGGCGCGGCGGCATCGACTATCCGGGTAGTTTAGAGTTCAATACAGCCTATGCTGAATCCACCACGTTAGACGATCGAAAGATGAAAAGAGACTGGAAAGACTGGGACCATTTGCACGCGCATTTCGTGAGCAAGCGCGACATTTTCGTAACTTCCGATTGCAAGTTTCGAAGGAAGGCAAGGCCACTTACAGAAAGGCTAGGAATTATCATTATGAATCCCGAAGAGTGTGTGACAGCCTTAGAATCAGCATAGGGTGCGGGTTATGCCGATTGATGACTCTCAGTCTAAATTCTCCAAATGGTCGCCGTTTCACTTCATTCGAATCCACAGAAACAAACCGCCTCTACTTTCGCAGAGGCGGAATCGTATACCAACCGATGACTTGCTGAACGACCGAAATCCGCTCTACCTAAAAAGCTCCGCGATCCTCTCCCCCACCAAATGCTCCTCGCCTTCGCTCATCCCGAAAGTATGGATCGTGATGCAGTCCTCCCAGTCCCGCACGCGCGTCCATATCGGCGGATCGCCCGCCTTCAGCTTGTCCACCACCTCCTGAACAGTCATCCCCGTCACAGACTCATCAACTCGCAGGTCGAGCCCGAACGGCTGGTGTCCGATGATGTTGTCCAGCATCACCGCGCTCACGCCCTCGATATGCTTCACTGCGTCGATGATCACCTGCGTCCTGCGCTCCGTGATTGCAAGCCGTTCCTCGTGGTTCATCGTCATCCACCGACGCGTCGCCGCGACCGCCCCGATCATCTCCTGCCGGTCGATCTTCTGCGGCCTGCCGACCCCACGCACACGCCGCCCCTCGTATGATGCAAACGCCTGGTAGCTCAGCTTGCGAATCATGTCTTCAGTACCCAGCGCAAGCCCCACAGATTGCGGCGCGCCCATATACTTCGCCGCGATGCACTGGAAGTCCGCTCCCATCCGCACATACTTGCCGAAGTTGTCCAGCGGATATATCTGACCTGCCGCATCAACCGTCACCGGAACATCATGCGCGTGAGCGATCTCAATCGTGTCCTCAAGTGACAGCGCATCCGGGTCCGGCGACTGCTCCACCGCATAATAGTGTACGCCCGCCGTATTCGGCCCTATCGCGTTTTCCAGATCCTCGCGCGTCGTCTGCTCGTCCGTCCCGAAGTCCACCAGTTTCGCGCCCGCAAGCTCCAGGCACCTGTCGTACCAGTAGTGCATCACATATCGCTGCCGCCTCTGTATCAGGATCTCGTTCTTCATCCCCGTAGTGTCCGGCAACTGCTGTATCTTGTCGTCATCGTCGCCAGCCATCAGCGCGGCTGTTGCCAGCGTGAGCGCAGACCCCGCTCCCGAAGTGATATACGCCGCCGGCACATCCACCATATCAGCGATCGCCTGGCCCGCGCGCTCCTGAAGGTCCATCAGCGGAATGTACGCGGCGTCCGCCTTGTCCATCGCCTCGCGCACCTCAGGCGCAGGCGTCGAGCCGCCCAGCATCGTAACGCTGCCAATAGCGTTTATAACCGGAGTCGCCCCCAGGTCCTTGTAAACCTCAGCCCAGTTGGAATCTGCCATCTTGCTCTCCTATATCTTCGCGCTCTCAAATACGCCGTTCATATCCATGCTGAATCCAGGAAACAGGGAAGACTTCAGCACATCGCCTTCGCCATATACGCCCGCCGTTACAAAGCCGCCATCACTCGCCACAAGCACTTCGACTGTGCGATGGGATAGTTCAACCATCCAACATTCTCGCACTCCGAACCGCTCATACCGCTCACGTTTAGCCCCGCGGTCCCTTTCCGCGGTCTCAGGATAGACCATCTCAACAATCTCAACTACCAAGTCGGGAGCGGCATAAACCCAATTGCCTATGATGCCTCTGCGCTCTTCCGAGATGAATAGCAGGTCAGGCTTCAGCACATCCTCATCCGAAAGAAAGACGTCCATCGGCGAAAAGATAATCCGGCCCAGTTTGTTGGAGACGACAAAGTCGCCTAATTCGAGGACGATATTTCCCAGAACTAATTGATGCTTCTGCGTGCGTGACGGGTTCTTGTATAGCACTCCGCCGATGAGTTCGTGGAAGAAATCATCCGGCGGTGTCATCATCATGTAATCGTGGGCGGAAAGCCGAGACTGTGCATTAGTAGCCATCGCTCCCTCCCTAGCTAAAATGCTGAAATCCCCCATTGCTGTCGTACTCGCGCGTGCTGTACACACCAAGGTCCCGTCCCTGATGTACATGGATGATGACCTCCTGCCTCACGATACCGGCAGCGTCCAGAATCTCACCGTCCACCATATCGATCAGCTCATGAACATCATCCCCCGTCAGGCTTTCGTCAACATTCAGCGTCGCATGCACAATCACATCCGCGAAATGCACATCCAGCCGCCCGATGCCCCTGTCCCCGTCCAGCACCGTATAGCACTCGGAAAACGGAGTTCGGCACTCACGCTGCAAATCAAACTCTGCCATCAATCACCTTCATAGTCGTTCTTCCCCCGCTTGGGGGTCGCCAGGATGGGGACAGGGACAGAGACGAACACTTTCACGCCATTCGTCCTGTATTTCTGTTAGTCCCCGATTCTCCATCTACTCCCGAATATGCCCGCTCCCCAACACCGTCCACTTGTACGACGTCAGTTCCTTGAGACCCATCGGCCCCCGCGCGTGCATCTTGTCCGTGCTGATGGCAACCTCGGCGCCCAGTCCGAACTGCCCGCCGTCGTTGAACCGCGTCGAAGCGTTCACGAACACCGCACCGGCGTCAACCTCGTCCAAGAAGCGCATAGCAGCCCCGTAGTCCTCCGTCACTATCGCCTCCGAGTGTCCGGAGCCATATACTTCTATGTGCTCCAGCGCCTCATCCAGCGAGTCCACCACGCGCACTCCGGCCGTCAGGGACAGATGCTCGGTCATCCAGTCCTCTTCCGTAACGGGAACGGCCTGCGACCCATTCGCAGTCCCCAGCAGGCTCAACGCCCTCCTGTCGCAGCGCATCTCCACGCCCACTTCCTGCCACCGCTTCGCCAGAGCCGGCAGGAACGATGAAGCCCGCCCCGAATGCACTAGCACCGTATCCAACGCATTGCACACCGACGGGCGCGACACCTTCGCGTTATCCACAATGTCCAGCGCCATTTCGAGGTCCGCTTCGCTATCCACATAGGTATGGCACACGCCCACGCCACCGGTAATCGCCGGAATCGTCGCCTCCGTTGCCACACGGTTGATCAGCGCCTGACTTCCTCGCGGAATCAGCAAGTCTATGATACCCTTCGCCTTCAGCATCTGCCCCACAACCGCTCTATCAGTCGTTTCCATCACCTGCACTGCGTCATCCGGAATGCCCGCATCCGCTATCGCATCCTTCACCAGCGAAGCCAGCGCTGTGTTCGAGTTGATCGCGTCACTGCCCCCGCGCAATATAATCGCATTCCCCGACTTCAGGCACAGTGAGCTAATATCGATCGTCACATTCGGCCTGCTCTCGTATATCGCACCGATGACACCAAGAGGCACGCGCCGCTTGCCCACGGTCATGCCGTTCGGCATATTCCGCTGGTCAATCACCTCGCCTATCGGGTCCGGCAGAGCGGCAATCCCTCTCACATCACTCGCAAGCCCTTCCAGGCGCTCAGGCGTCAGCAGAAGCCTGTCGAGAAAATACTCCTCCAGGCCGCGCTTCCTGCCGTTTGCAATATCCTTTTCGTTCGCCGCGAGAATCTCCTCCTCGCGCGCCTTCAGACCGTCGGCGACATTCTGCAGCGCTGCGTTCTTCACACCTGCGCTGATAGTCGCCAGCTTTCGTGCCGCCTTGCGCGCCGCCCTTCCCTTCACATCAAGCTCATCGCTCGCCGTAGCCGAAGCTGTTTCTCTGGTAACTGTGCCCTGCATCTCATCCTGCTCCCGATTAAATCCTGTCCGTCCTGCGCATCCTGTCAGTTCTCGTCTTATACGATGACCATGTTGTTCCTATGAACAACCTCATCCCCGTAAGTAACTCCAAGGATGTCCGCAATATGCCGCGAATGCCTGCCCTTGATCGCCGCTACCTCAGCAGCGCTGTAATTCGTAATGCCAAGCCCCACCTGCGCGCTCTTACCGTTCACGATGGACACCAGGTCTCCGCGGCCAAACACTCCGCTCGCCTTAGTGATTCCGGCGGGCAGCAAGCTTCCGTGCCGCCGCTGCAGCACCCGCACGGCGCCGTCATCTATGCCGATCTCCCCCTTGATGGACAAGCCGCTCAGCATCCACCGTTTTCGGCTCTCCACACTTCCAACTCTCTTAGGGAAGAAAGTGCCCAGATGCTCGCCGTCCGCGATGCGCTGAATTACATTCGGCATCCTGCCGTTGGCAATGAATACATCGACGCCGGAGTTTGCAGCCATCTGAGCCGCCTGCAGCTTCGTCCGCATCCCCCCACGACCGAGTGCGTCCATCGAAGGACCTCCCAGCCTGTTCACTTCCTCTTCGGTCAGCCGCTCCACCAGCGGTATATGCCTTGCATCCGTATCTATGTTGGGGTCCGCGGTAAACAGGCCGTCAACTCGCCCCAGGATGATGAGCAGGTCTGCGTCAACGAGATTCGCCACAAGTGCAGACAGCCTGTCGTTGTCGCCGAAGACCTCACCTGACAGCTCCTCGATAGCCACCACATCGTTCTCATTGATGATGGGAACAACCCGCCGCCGCGCAAGTTCCATTAGTGCATTTCGGATGTTGATATAGCCCAGCCGGTCCGATATGTCCCGCTGCGATATGAGTCCCTGCGCAATCGGAATCTGTTGCCAGCTGAACAACTGCTCGTAGGTGTGCATCAGGTGTCCCTGTCCGACAGCGGCAAGAGCCTGCTTCAATGGCAGGTTGCCCCCATCATCGGACACCCCAAGAACGCGCCTGCCTGCAGCCACCGCCCCAGACGACACCAGCAGCACCTCGCTGCCCCGCGAGTGCAGCCGCGCAATCTGACCCACCAGCGACGCCATCACCTCGATGTCGATATGCTCTCCACCGCTCGTAAGCAAGGCCGTCCCCGCCTTCACCACAATGCGGCTGTCACTGGCACAGCCCGCCCACATCGCAGATGCGGTTGCAGGGGATTCTTGAGATTTCAGCATAATAGCTCGACGTGAGTCATTTCGTTGGATACAGACAGTTCCAGCCACACGGCGCCTCGTGCCATTATACCAGCATCCCAAAAGCGATACCCAATCCGGAAACTGCTACAATGCTCTCACATTGAAGCCAGCACGAGACAAGGCTGAGGAATTGACATGAGCGAAAAATCTCGCAATTCGCCGCACGGTGATATCCTTGACCCACTGATCATTTCGCCTGATGGCGAGATTCATCTGCCAGAGTCAGCAAAAGGCGACGTTGAGCGCGAACTCGCAGTACACCGAGCCTATAGGGTGTTCGGGAAAACGGGTAACCCAGAGCTACTGAGGCAATTGGGAATATGGAGTGACTGATGTTGCACATCAGGTAACGGTTGCAACATCTAACTGCGGGGCGCAAATTCCATGCAGAAGCGGAACCCAGAAATCTAAATCCCGCTCACCAATTCCGCCCACAGCTCCGTCACAGCGTCCGCATCCACCTCCATTGCCACCGACACATTCGGCTCCGCAGTCGAATTTTTCCGCAGGTCTGCCACCGTGAAGCCCCTGGCGAACTCTCCCTGCGTTTCCACGCGCACATGCATCGGTGTCAGCCCGAACAACTCCGGCGCAATCGTATAAGCCGTAGGGCTCAGGTCCGAGTACTGCACTCCGTCCGGATTGTGCAGCCTGTTGTCATTCAGATAAGCCCGGCTGATGAACCGTGTCGAAGCCTCCAGCATCTTCGTCGCCGGCGTACCCGCCTCCCAAACCCTCTGCTGCTGCGCCCCCGACACCTCCACGTGGTTGCAGACATCCAGTCCCACCTGCGTAACCCGTGCGCCCGACCGATACACCGCATCTGCCGCCTCAGGGTCTCCTGCGATGTTCGCCGTCGCAAGTGGTGTCACATTCCCCGGCTGAAACAGCGACCCGCCCATCACTACGATCTCCGCCACCGACTCCGCGAATCGCGGCTCGATGCTCGCCGCAAGCGCCACATTCGTCTGCCTGCCGATTGCCAGAATCGTCAGCTCGCCCGGCGACGCCAAAACTCTGTCAATAAGCTCCGGCACCGCATGCCTCTTCTTGATCTCCGTCGTGGGCATCGGCCAGTCTATATCTCCAATCCCATCCTCCCCATGAATATGCGGCGCGTATCTCGGCTCGTGATAAGTCAGCGTTCTCCCAACCCCTTGGTACACCGGAATGTCCGCGCGACCAGCCGCCTCCAGGATTCGCAGCGTATTAACAGTACACTGCTCCACAGACGCATTCCCATGGACAGTCGTAAACGCCTCCACCTGCAGCTTGTCGCTCGCCAGCGCCATCAGGATCGCCGCCGTGTCGTCAATACCCGGGTCCGCGTCAATAATCACCCGCTTAACCTGCGCCATCTCAATCCTCTATCCTGTCTATACTGCCTGCATCCGTTCGCGGTGAGCCTGTCGAACCACTCTTATAACTGACCACCGATAACTGAAAACTCCCCTACGGCGTCTCCTCGTATTCCACACCACCCGGCGTCAGACCTTTAGGCAGGAAGAACTCGAACTGGTGCCTGTCGCCATACCCCTCGATGAATCCCGGCGTAACCCCCTCCGAGTTCAGCGCAGCCGAAACGATAGTCTTGTTGAAGTTATGCACCGTATCCGCTCCAAGATACTCGTCCACCGGCATCCACAGCGCCGCCTCCAGCTCCTCCTCCTGCATCGTGATCTCGCGACTCAGCGGCGACAGCCTGCACACAAAGTAGATGTCCGACTTGCCATAGCGATAGCCATGCCAGTGCCGCAGGCACACCACCGCCTCGAACCGCGTCCGCACACCCGTCTCCTCCAGCACCTCGCGCACCACGCCGTCCGCCAAGTGTTCCCCCTGCACCAGCGCCCCGCCCGGCAGCTTGTAAGAAGGCCCGCTCCGAGGACGAATCTGATGCCGCTCCGACACCACCAGCAACTGCCGGTCCTCGCTGATAACCACGCCACCCGCTCCAATGTAGTGCGTCGCATGAGGCGGGATGTACGCCCCCTTCTCGATCTGCAGCGTCATCATCACATAGTCCTCATCCGCGTGATGGTACCGGAACCCCGCCTCGGCAGCCACAGGCACAAGCTCCGCATTCGCAAGCGGCACCTCCAGCCACGCCACCTTGTACCCAACATCCTCCCAGTCATCCATCGCATCCGCCAGCCGCCGCCTGAACCGCCCAGCCTCCACCGGCAGCGCCCCCGGATTCACCACAAAACCCCCAAACGGATTCGGACTCCCCTCAAGTGTGCTCATTTAGTCCCTCTGCTTTAGCTGGCTTCTCGATTTCAGGTCTGTTGAAGACCTCACTGAAATCACCAAAATCGTCTCCGACATTTATTCGTTGCTCAAAGTGACAGTTCCACTTCGCCCATCGTACACCATCGCGAAGTTCGTCAGAATGTCCCTGCCGATAAGTGCGCGATAAGGCTGCCCACCCTCCGCCAGGTGAACGCCCGGGAATCGCCCGGCTATAGAAAACCCAAGTTCAGGTATGGAAATCTGAGCAAGATACACATCCACGAAACCCACCCCTAGAATGCCGACCGCTCTCCGCTCCACGTCTTCTGCGTGGACAAGTCCTAATTCTTCTGCGAGAGTAGAATCAATTCCACTGTCACGGGCCCCGGTATCAATCAGCGCAAGATACCGCATTTGCAAAATACCGGATTCGCCTCCAGTCTCTGTCGTTGAGTCGGATTCGTGACGCCGGATTCCCACTTGGAGCGTTGGTCCGAAGAACTCCAGCGCATCAGTGGTAGACAGACCCTGAATCCCCAGCCGCAGACTAATCGTCGGCATTTACCAAAGTGACCTCAATCTGCTCGGAGAATTCTCTAGGCACTGGCGTGTATGTTGTTGGGCGATAATACACTCTGGGATGTGCGCCAAATTGCCTGATGAGACACGGCTCGCTTCCAAAGTGCCTGGTCGCGGCTTCCTGCGCTTCCCCCAAAGTATCGTAAGTGCCAGCGAGCTTAGCGTCCTGAATCACAGCCCACTTGCGATATTGTTCCAGTCCCATGCGGTCTTCCAAGCGCTCAAAGACTGCCAGATTCTTATCTGGTCTATCTCTGTCTTTTGCTCGGATCTCAACCTCCACCCCTTGCCCTTCCGACAATCCCGCCACGTCATCCAATACTATTGTCTTCCCCTTAACGACCCCTCGAACCTTCATTTCAGCCCTCCATCCTGTCTATCCTACCTCCCCACAAACTCCCCCATCACCCCATCTGCAAACAACCGCAGTTGCTCCATGAACTCCGCCCGCGGCATCCCCTCAGCCCAGTGCAGTATCACATGCTCCAGCGCCGGGTACTTCTCCTCCAGCTCCCGCAGGAACGCCACGAACTCCTCAGCCGTCCCGCAAATCCACGCCCTCTGCTGCACCCCGTCCTCGATATGCGGCGTTCTCGCCGGCGCACCCGGCGTCCCCCACACGCGCCCCTGCTCATCCGCGTATCGCACGAACCCGAAGGGCGCGAACCACTTGTACCGCTCGTCGTGGAACGGGCGTAGCTTGTTCATCGCCTCTTCCTGGCTATCGGCGATATAGAACCCCACCTCGAGCGCAAGGTTCTCGCCAAGCTCCAGGTCGCGCCCATACTTCGCGTTCGCCTCCTTGTACTGCTCGAAAATCCCCTCGACCAGCGACTCCCCCGTCAGCCCGACCACACCGTTGATCCCGTTGCGCGCGATGAAGTCAATCGTCCGACCGCTCACGATCGGCTGCCACATCTGCACCGGCATGTTCTTCGGACGCGGCACCAGCGTAACCTCCTCCAGGTCGTACCCGCGATACTCCACATCCGGCGGAATCGTGAAATACTTCCCCTTATGCGAAAATGAATCCTCGTTGAACGCCTTGAAGATGATCTCCATCTGCTCCTCGAACAACTCTCGGTTCGCATCGTTGTCGATAACCGGCGCGCCAAACGACTCCACCTCCCGGCTATGATACCCACGCCCCACGCCGAAGATGATGCGCCCGTCCGTCAGGATGTCCGCCATCGCGTAGTCCTCGGCAAGCCGCACCGGATGCCACATCGGCACGATATTGAACGCGCACCCGAACTTCAGCTGCTTCGTCTGTCCGGCAAGATGCGTCCCCATCAGGATCAGGTTCGGTATCGTCTCGTACCCCTCCCGCTGGAAGTGATGCTCCGCCATCCACAGCGCATAAAAGCCCAGATCGTCCATCAGCCCGGCAACCTGCTCCGCCGTATCCATGCTCTGCATCAGCCGTTCATTCGGATATCGCCTCTCGTCCGCGGGCTTGCCGTCGCTCCCCACATCCTCAAGGTCGATATTCCCCACATAAAGCACCGAAAAGTTCTTAATCATTCACATTCCCTCTGGATATTTCAATAATCCGCCTCACCCTACCCCATCCTCCAAATCCTGTCTATTGTGTCAGCCCCCGCACCCAGTAAGTAGGCACATCCACCCCACCACTCAGCCCCTCCGAAGGCGTAACCCCACCCGCGACCAGCGCCGAATCAATCCCGAACGCATTCGCCCCCCGGATGTCCGTCTCCAGCGCATCTCCAAGCATCACCATGTCCATTGTGCCCGTCCGCCCCAGCGCCTCGTCGAATATAGCGCCGTTCGGCTTACCCAGCCGCTCGAACTCAAGCCCGCTCCGTTCCGGGTAACGCTGCCGCAACGCCGCCTCGATTATCAGCGCCACGCTTCCGCTCGCCATCCCGAACCCTTCGTCACTGGATGGGTAGACTAAGTCTGGGTTCGGCAGCACGAGGCAAGGCGCATCCCCTGCGTCGATCATCCTGAACAGCGCACTCAGCACCACATTAACACCGTCCACGAACGCGAATCCTGACTGGTCTCCGACCACCAGTACCTCGAACCCTTCTACGGCGGAAACGACGACGCCACCTGCGCGCCGCACATACTCCGCACTGTCCTCGGTTCCAAGCACAGCACACCGCGCGCCGCATAAACCACGTCTCGCGAAATAACCCGTCAGCAGACTGCCCGAAGTGATGATCCTCCATGGCTCGATATCCATCCCTTGCTTGCGATACCGCTCAGCGCGCCTTTCCGGCAGCGTAGAAGCATCATTCGTCAGCACAAAGTACGGCTTCCCAATGCGATTTAGCCTGTCTATGAGCTCCGCCGCGCCCGGCAGCAAGCCAACCGAGTACGAAAGCACTCCGTATGCGTCGAACAGCAGCGCCGGATACCGCTCCACAAGCTCATCTATCGTCACTTCGCGAACATTCATAGCCGATATTTTACAACTCACACGCCGATTATCCTATCCATTGCGCCAACGCCGCCATTTCGACCACCGCTCACCCTTACGCTGCGGCGCATGTCCTTGAACCTGCGATGCGCTGATGCTATCGTGAATATACCCCAACGCCGACACCAAGCTGGCGCAGAGCAGCGATGGAGGCGCGATGCACCAATTCGAGCACGACGACCCTCAGCGTGAGAGCGAACAGGAGAGGCCCACCAGGGGATTCACGCTGCCCGGCGCAGACGGCAGAGTTGTCATCACCTGGCTACTCCTGGCTATAAACATCCTCGTCTGGCTGTTTATGCAACTGGTCGGCGGCTTCCTCAATCAGGACGTGGATGTACTTCTGCGCTTCGGCGCAATGTTCGGCCCGCTCATAGCCACCGGCGAATACTGGCGTCTCTTCACCGCCATGTTCCTCCACGCCAACCTCCTCCACCTGTTCTTCAACTGCTTCGCTCTCTTCATCTTCGGTAGGCTCGTCGAAGGCGTCTATGGGCACACCCGCTTCACCATCATCTACCTGCTGGCGGGACTTGCGGGCGGCGTCCTCAGCTACATGTTCAACAAGACCGCCATCGCAGTGGGCGCAAGCGGCGCAATATTCGGCATCCTGGGCGCACTCGCCGCCTACTTCCTGGCAAACCGGGACACGCTCGGCGAGATGGGCAGGCGCAACCTCACAGGCCTGGCAGCCATCGCCGCCATCAACCTCGCCATAGGCCTGCTGATCCCCAACATCGACAACTGGGCGCACTTCGGCGGGCTTGCCGGCGGATTCATCATGGGATTGGCGCTCGCCCCCCGCTACACCTATGAGCTTATAGCAACTCCCCTCGGATTCACGCGACGCATCGCCTCCCAATCCCCGATCGGCATGCGCTGGTTCGCGATTCCTGCTTTCGTTGTCTTACTGGGAGTGCTGATCTGGTACATAGGCACGGACGTCTCCGAAGCCCAGCAGTCTCAGATCCTCGTCATTCGCGCCGAGCGACTGCTTCAGGACGGCAACGCGATGGGAGCGTTGGAGCATGCAGACCGCGCCGTAGAATTAGACTCGCTCAGCGGCCAAGCCTTCTACACGCGCGGCAAAATCATGGCTCGCATCGGCTCCACGGACCGCGCCAAGGCCGATCTCAGCGCCTCATTGCGCCTGCCCGGTCTGAACCAGAACCAGCGCCAGGATGCTATATCGCTGCTTGTATCCTTACCCTGAACCATCACACGCCTCTCGATCTGGTCCATTGATGCCAGACCCTATGTTAAGTGTTAAGGTATAAGAATGAAGTTCCCCACAGACCGCAATGAAAAGCGCGCAGTCCTTCTCAATGCAGTGGACTCCGTGCGTGACACCGTATCCAACTGTGTCGAAGAATCCGAGCGGCTCGGTACGCTCGCGCCTGCCTCCGTTGAGGCCATCCGGGAAGCCGGCCTGTTCACACTCAAGCTGCCCATGCCCCTCGGCGGCGCGGAAGCCGATCCCGTCACCCAGATCGAAATCATCGAAGAGCTGGCATACATCGACGCCGCGGCAGGCTGGTGCTTGATGATTGGCGCAACAGCGATCGGCCGTCCCGGCGCTTTCCTCTGCGACTCAGCCATCGCCAAGATGTTCGCAAACGGACGCATCCCCACTGCCGCCACAGCGACAGCAATCTCAGGACAGGCAATCCCCGTTGAAGGCGGCTACATCCTCACAGGCAGGTGGCCCTTCGCAAGCGGCGTCCGCCACGCAGAGTGGATGGTCGCGGGCGCAAAAGTGCCGGCAAGGGACAATACCGAAGAAAACAGCCTAACTCTCGTCTATCCTGTGGCTAACGGACACATACACGACAACTGGCATGTCGTTGGACTTGAAGGCAGCGGCAGCAACGACATTTCCGTTAAGGAACTATTCGTGCCGGCCGAGTTCACCTGGGAGACCGCGATGTGGGAACCCAGGCGCGGCGCGGCAATTTACAGAATGGGAAGGCCGGGTTTCGTCGCTAACGAGCACTCCGGGGTCGCGCTCGGCATAGCACGCCGCGCCCTGGATGAAATTATCGCCAGCGCGCCAAACAAGAAACGCGGCAACCCGCCTACATCAAGTCTTGCCGACCGCGAGGCATTCCGCGGCGACATTGCCGCTTGCGACTTCCGCTTGCGCGCCGCACGCGCACTCTCTCACGAAATCTACGAGCGCGCCTACGAGATCACCTGCTCCGGGCAAGTTCCCGGTGCGGCAGTCCAGTCCGAGATGCGCGCAATCTCGGCACATGTGACATTCGAGGCGGTCGATGTCGTAACCAAAGCCTTCCGCTACACCGGCGGCTCGGCGATTCACCGCAGCCATGTCCTCCAGCGCTGCCTACGCAACATTAACGCTGCGGCGCAGCACTTCATGGTCAGCGACAGTTCCCTGGAAAACTACGGTGCGTCCTTGCTAGAGGCATCCGACATCAAACCAATGGCATGATATCAATAAGCCCCCTCTCCTTGTATGTTGGTTTTGACATGTACAATGACCTTTTCGAGGTGGAGCGAGGTGCGGTAGACCGTCATCTCCTTGGTCATTCAGAGACCGACCGAAAGTCAGGGTCGCCGCACCTTTTCCTAATGGAGCCCGAACAGTTGCCTGGGCCGACCGAGCCCGCATCCTGCAAGGACGGGCCAGTATTCAAAGGAGATGCTCATGGAACGGCAAGAGACCTATGTAGGCATTGATGTAGCCAAAGCCGGGATGGACATCGCGGTCTTTCCTTCG
>MPND01000177.1 GCA_002238855.1 SAR202 cluster bacterium bin90 | reverse complement strand
GAAAAAGCTGGCCCTGACAGCTTGCATGCGAAAGTTACTGACAATACTCAATGCGATGGCGAAGTCGGGTCAGCGTTGGGCTCCTCGGGTCAATTCAACTTGACTTTCGAGACGGTTGCTCGCTCCTGTCCATATGTGCTCTGCCCCTGTTCAGGTACGCCTGCGCCTCGTTCGGATCGGCAGATATTGCGCTGTCGAAATCGGAAATGGCCGCGTCCGTATACCCCAGCAGGTGCTGCGCGATGCCCCTGTTAATGTAAGATCCGGTGAAGTCAGGATTGCACCGAATGGCGCGGTCGAATGCAGCGACCGCTTCGTCCAGCCGTTCAAGGTCCATCAGCAGGTTCGCCCTGTTGAAATGCGCCGGCGCCGAGTACGGATCGAGGCGAAGTGCTTCGTTGTAGTCGTTCATGGCGCCTTCGTTATCGCTGGTCAGTCGACGCGTCGCGCCCCTGTTGCTGTAGAATTCGGCTACCTGCGGCCGCAGCCAAATCGCCTCACTGAAATCCGCCAATGCGCGGTCGAAGTCACCCTTGGCGGCATATGCACGGCCCCGGTCGGAGTATAGTTCCGCAACGAGAGGGGTGATGCGGATTGCCTCGTCGAACTCCGCGATGGCGGCATCGAAATCGCCGGAGTGCACGAGCTCGTTGCCCCTGGAGTTGTGCGCCGCCACGTAGCTCGGAACAAGCCTGTCAACTGCTGCCCTGAGGTTGCGCAAGAGGTCATTGTTCATTCCATCATTCCTGTAAATTATTATTCAGTTATTCTGTTATCATTTCATTCTGAAGAAGCGTGTGCTCTTCCCTGCTCCGCCTTGTCGAATTGCGACGGGCAGGAGAAAATTTCACAGTGCGATTATACGCGCATCGGGCAGATGCGTTACTGTGGGGTCTCAAAAGTCACCCGGCGGCGCTTTTGATACGTCATGATAGAATCCGCTCAACATCGGCACAATAGGGCGCTTGCAATGATTAACCGAACCAACGGGTTGATGGGGCAATATAACCTCCCTGAGGAAGATCCGCGCCCGGTGTGGCCCCAACCCGTTATGCTCAGTGAAATTGCTGCTGCGCGATGACAGATACACGAAGGAACGTCCTCTTCCGACCGACCAGTGGACGCTGTCAGGCAGGCATGTGCTGATAGGCGTGGATACCCGCTCGCTGCGAGACTTGCGCGAGGACGCACCGAACTAGGTGATACACGACTCGGCGAGTGGGTCCGCCTAAATATTTATCGATCACGCGGAGTTTGAGGAGTTCCTAAAGTCTCCTGTAAGGAAGCCGAATCGGTGGATCTTCGGGATGGGTAGGCGGTGACGGCTAAGGGGCGTCAACTGCGGACGATACTTGCGGCACTTTGTGCGGTCACGATTGCTAGGGGATCTGCCCGCGCTGCGCGGACAATCGAAAGTAGCTTCTACGGCTGGGGATGGACGGGACCTCTCAGCCCCAAACGTGTCCTATGATGCGATTTATAGGACGTTTTTCATCTGAACCGGTCCGAACTTGCGACGAAACTTGCGCAGTGTCGTCGATACATGAGCTTACCGCACAGACGGTTTGTTCGTCTGGAAGGATACGCCCTTTCACTTACTCCCGCATTCTCAATTTCCACAACATCCGATATTAGCTCGTTGCGGGTCAATGGAAGTTCTGCGTGCTAGCTGTCTGACCACGCACACCGCGACAAGGATGCTGACCCACAACCTTGAACAAGGCTTCCTTGTATTAAAAGGTATGCGCTAACCTTTAATACAAGGAGAACTGCCGTGGCAACCACAGAACGACGGCGCTAGGCTGGTGATTTCTCCGGCCCGACTCGGCGTGATCGCCAACCCTGCGAGTACGAAGTCTATCTTCCAGACAGACTTAGCAACAGAAGCTTCTCGCTCGACGGCGACGTCGCTGCGGATGTCGCAGACGCCGAAGCTGCGCTCACGCGACTTGATGCGTCTTCAGTCGCGCTTGCAGACTCAGAGGCCCCGGCGCGGCTGCTTCTCCGTGCCGAATCTGTTGCGTCGTCCAGGATAGAGGGTCTGGAGATTGGCGCGCGACGTCTTCAGCGCGTTGATGCCGCACGCGGACTGGGCATAGAAACTGGCGATGTGACGGCCAGAGAGATACTGGGTAACATCGATGCAATGACGTGGGCAGTGGATACGATAGAGCAGGGAAGCGCCATCACTCTTCAGACGCTTCTGGAGACTCACCGCCGCCTGCTCGTGGGGTCTCGGGTTGAGGAATATGGCGGCCGCGTGCGTGATGTGCAGAGCTGGATCGGCGGCAGCGGATACAATCCCTGCTCCGCATCGTTTGTGCCTCCACCGCCGGAGCTCGTGGGCGACCTGCTTGAAGACCTGGTCGGGTTCTGCAACAGCGATTCACTGCCTGCACTGGCGCAGGCCGCAGTGGCGCACGCCCAGTTCGAGACGATTCATCCTTTCGCGGACGGCAACGGGCGTACCGGACGGGCCCTGGTCCACATGGTCCTTCGCCGGCGTGGGTTGGGACTGCGGATTCTGCAGCCGGTCTAGCTCATACTGGCGACCTGGTCACAGGACTACATTGAGGGACTGACCGGTACCCGCTACGCCGGCCCAGCAGAATCTTCTGACGCTCACTCAGCCATCAACCGGTGGATCGCGCTCTTTGCCTCCGCGTGCAGTCGGGCAGTAGAAGACGCCAGACACTTTGAGGAGCAGGTCCGAGCATTGCAGTTGTCCTGGCGTGAGAGGATTGGGCGTGTCCGCCGAGACTCTACGGTAAACCTTCTCGTCAGCGTTCTTCCTAGTGCTCCCGTCCTGACGAATACCACGGCAGCGGAGCTTGTCGGCCGGTCGTTCCCGGCAGCGAGTCAAGCGGTCGAGAGACTTGTGCAAGCCGGAGTACTCGAGCAAGTCAGCGTGGGGAGGCGTAACCGGGCCTACGAGGCCCCAGAGCTGATTGATGCGTTCACCGCTTTTGAGCGGAGACTCGCGAGCCCAGAAGTTGATACTCTGAGGAACGAATCCTCGATGACGGCGGTGACCCCGTATAGTAAGAGTGAGACGCATCATGACTCCGGCGTCCCTACATAGCAAGAGTGAGATGCACTATGGCCCCGATTAGTCTGCCCCAATCATGAACTCGTCAATATCGCTGACTGGCAGTCGTAGTAGTTCCGATGCCTTGGAGTCTGAAATCTCATTATCCGCCAGAGCTCTCAGGCAGAGACGACGAAAACGCTTTTGGAACTCTTCTCGGTTAAGCGGATGGGGTTCCTCGGTACTCCAGCTGCTGCCGATGCCACGGAAAATCGCCTGCAGTGTAGCTTCCTTGATGATGCCCAAGTAGCGCATTCGCATGACCAGTGCCGCGGCGCTGACGCCGAACATACGCTTGATATCGATGATCTCGACGAAGCCGAAGTTGTGCCGACGGCGCCCGACTTTGCGAATTAGCTCGCCCCGGGGTGCCAGGAATGCGCCGGCGAAGCGATTGCAGGCCTTCTCTTCGGATATAGTGGATAGGATATCCAGGACCAGGTGGCCCAACTCGTGCGCAATCGTGAATCTCTGACTCTCAACAGATTTCCCGGTGGAACAGACGATTACTGGAACATCGGCCCCGTCCAGCCTATGCACCCGGCAACTCAGCCCATCGACTCTTTCGGGCAAGT
>MPND01000027.1 GCA_002238855.1 SAR202 cluster bacterium bin90 | reverse complement strand
TGAGGTACATAAGGGACGCCATCGTCAAGGCGGGCTTTATGCCCATCGTTACCGGTGATCCTGAAGACGTGCCACGCCTGATGAATCAGGAGAAGCCACATTTGGTGCTTCTTGACTTGATGCTTCCGGGGAGCGACGGAATCGAGCTGATGAATGACATACTGCGGACTCAGGACTTGCCGATAATATTCGTCTCGGTTTATGGCCAGGAGGACGTCGTTGCGAGGGCCTTCGACATGGGGGCGTCAGACTACGTGGTCAAGCCCTTCTCGCCAACAGAACTGGCGGCGAGAATCAGGGCGGCGCTGCGCCGACGGGCGCTGCCCGATGTGGCCGACCCGACTGAACCCTACCAGTTCGGGGGCCTCGCTATCGACTATGCCAAGCGACTCATTGAGGTGGGAGGACGACAGATTGAACTGACGCCCACCGAGTACGGCCTGCTCTACGAGCTCTCGATTCACGCTGGCAGGGCTTTGACCCACGATCACTTGCTGTCAAGAGTGTGGGGGCGGGAAAAGAAGGGCGAACCGTGGTTAGTGCGCGAGGTTGTTAAGAGGCTCCGTCGCAAGCTGGGCGACGACGCAGCCAGTCCCACTTACATTCTCACTGAACCTCGTGTCGGCTACCGCATGGCGGAGAGTCAGAATACTGAATGAGAGAGTCGACATTCATATTGAGGGAGACCCCACTCAGATTGAAAGCGCTTCCACATAATAGAAGCGTCCAGCACGAGATGCTGGATGACATCCTATCTTTACTTCCCTTCTAGGGTTTGAATCTCGCACTCGCCTGCGTATTAGGGGAAATAGGGCTTCGGGGCAAATTCCTCTCATCTGGTCGGAGGCGCGACTCAAGCACCGTTCTGGTTCAAGGTATCAGCGGTGTCTCCCCAGTTGTCTCTCTCATTGCGATTCCCTAATTCTGACGAGCGCATGAGATGACATTGGGTGACGGGAGTTGCAAAGTCGGAGGGCAGACTCGCTTTCAGCGACCGAGAGACCTCAATCATAGCCATTCCTATCTTGGCATCGTAATTGCCGACGAGGGAATGTGCTGAGTTGGAAACTCAAAGGTGGTGCCGATGCCACCGCACCTGGCAGACCGAAGACGTACCCATAGCTTATGGACCGCCCAGCTCCTGTTCCATAGGTGCTTTCAGGCACATTCTAGCTATACTGGATTGCCAAGTGGCAGGCGAAAGATCACTGTGGCGCCCTCTCCAAGCCCGTCACTTGCTACGTCAATAGTGCCTCCATGCGCCTCAACTATGGCTCTGGTTATGGCGAGTCCCAGACCTGTGCCCTCTATCGTCCGGCTGCGAGACTGGTCGGTGCGATAGAAGCGATCGAATACATGGGGAAGGTCGGCGGCATCGATGCCGATTCCGTCATCGACAATGGTGATTGCCAGCGCGTCGGCACCTTCCATTACTGCGTTAATCGCGATGTTTCCGCCGCTCTCGGTGCTGCGAAGAGCGTTACTTATCACGTTGCCTAAGGCCTGGCTCATTCGCATACGGTCGAGGTCTACGTCCGGGAGTTGCTCAGCTGTCTGCAGCGATATTTCAATCTGCAAATCCTGGGATTGTGGCCGCCAGCGTCTCACCTCCGCGGCAAGTAGTTCGAGAATCGAACTTCTTTCAAGGGTTAGCCTCATCTCCCCGTAGTCAGTCTCTGCAAGTGAATTCAGGTCAGTTACGAGACCACGCAGCCTGCCCACTTCCTGGACGATGTGGTCGGATGCACTCTCAGCAGTCTGAAGGCCATCGCTTAGCCCTTGTGCCTCAAGCTGTATAACGCTCAGTGGTGTATTCAGCTCATGGGAGACGTCGTTTATCAGTCGCCTGCGGAGCTCGCGCTGAGTTTCTAAGTCTGAGGCCATCCGGTTAAACGCCGCACTCATCTTTCCCAGCTCGTCTGATGACGTGACTGGCAAGTGGGTTGTGTCCCCCTGGGCAATCCCCTGAGTTGCTTCCGTCAAGGCGGTCACGGGCGCCGTTATTCGCTTGGACAACCAGGCGGCAAGCAGTATGGCAACGCCTGTTGTTAGCGCTCCGCCAATAAGGGTGATATAAAGGAGCGTGTTGAGGAATCCATGTGACTCGTTCGAGAGGAATTCGCGGTTCACATCTACATAGACATAGCCCACGGGCTCATCAGCAGTTAAGTCGAACACCGTCTCCCGACGCCCGTCCAAATTGGATGCCGCGGTACCGGGCAATAAATTGGATAGGTTGTCCTTCACCACAAGTCCATCTACGCCTGTGATGACAACCCGTATACGTTCTTGGTGGAATGGCTCTGACGACTCGCCACCACCCTCGCTTTCCCCGTGCCGCTCGTTAGTCGAAACTCCATCGTAAATGTATCCTGCCTCCGTCAGCGTCCCGTTCACGGTCTCCCAGCCACCGGCAGCAGTGTACTCCCTGCTCAGATTACGGGCTAACTGGACTGCCTCGTCATCGCCTATCTGGTCCACAAACACGTCCAGGCGAGCCTGCGTGGCGTAGTAACCCACAGCAACACTGGTCAGGACGGTGAGAACGACGACAAAAACTGTCGAACCCATGATTCGCCAGTGCAGAGACATCATTCATCCTCCACAACGAACCGGTAGCCTGCACCATACACGGTCTGAATGGGTTGCCTGCCGTCTCGGGTTATCTGTCGTCGCAGACGAGCGATCTGGCTGTCGATGGCGCGGTCGAATCCGTCAAATTCATCGTTGAAGGTTAGGGAGATTAACTGGTCGCGGGTGAGCACCTGGTTGGGATGACGCATGAAAGTCGATAGCAAGGCGATCTGCGCCTGGCTCAGCGTCACCGGTTCTTCATTGACCATAACCGCCCCGGTGGTCTCGTTCAGCGTGATGTTGTCGCGTGTCAGAACCTGCTGGACTTTGCCTTTGACGCGCCGCAGCACGGCTTGAGCGCGCGCAATGACTTCCTGCGGGTCGAATGGTTTGACGATGTAATCGTCAGCCCCGCTATCCAACCCGATTATGCGCTCGGCATGGGCTTCTCTCGCCGTTAGCATTATAATCGGAACATCCGACTCCCTGCGAAGGATCTTGCACAGGTCCACTCCATCGAGTCGGGGAAGCATCAGGTCAAGGATTATCAAGTCAGGAGCCAGACTTCTTGCCAGAGCAAGACCGGATTGTCCGTCATGAGTAACCTCGGTGGAGAATCCGGCGCGCTCGAAATAGACCTTAATCCAATTCGCTATCCGGGTGTCATCTTCAACTATCAGGACAGTGCCACTCATCACCAATTCCTCAGCAGGAATTTTGGACGCGATGCCTGAATATAGGCACCGCATCCATCTTCTGGGTAATCTAACGGTCAAATTATATCATCGGGTACTTTTGCAGCCTTCTTCATACGATTCCAATTCGCTTTAGCCGCAACTGCCGCCGTGCTCCACACCACCGCCGCTCTCGCTGCCTCCCCTCTCGGAGATTTCCTGGCATGTCGCTACGCTGGTGGAATCCATTCCTTCCATTATTCCGTTGTCTGTGCAGGCGGTCAGTATTCCCACGCCGAGCATCGCTCCCAGTACCGGCCCAACCAGGATCGTCTCGATATCAGCTTCTCTATCTTCGTCTTCATTCTCTTCACTCCTTTCGTGTGAATGTATTCTTGATGCCCCACACGATAGGGGTGAAATGTTGCAGAATTATGTTACCTGCCTGAGATTTCCGGGGCGGTAGGTTCAGATGTGAAGACGCGATTGCTCGATGTGGTGTGGCCCAGGTCAGGCACGTATGACGAAGGGATGCTGAAAGAGCGGGAGATGCAGGTAAGGTCGTGGCAAGTTGGCAGATAGAGATGGCGGAGCTGAGCCGAGGGCAAAAACAGTCGCGTAAGGGCACGCCTGATGCAGAGCCGGCTTGAAACTGCTCGGCAACGGCGTGTCTGGATGTTAGCCGCCGTAGCTTGCCTCTGAGCCGCGGGTCGAGCAGGTCCCGCATTGCGTCTCCGAACATGTTGGTGTTACGACTCCAGCTGCAGACTTTGGCCCACGAAATACGAGGTCACGCTTACACCTAATCCTTCCTCGCTTGCGCAGGTGTGGGCAGGGTCATTTCTTCGACCAGTTCGTGCTCGTGTTAAGATACGATCCGGCGACCTTCGCGGTTGACGCCTAATCTGTATTGGCGGTGCTATACCATGCCTAAGACGACCGTAATCATCACTGTTGACGGATATGACCCCGAGTACATAGAGGCGTGCAAGGCACCGAACCTGACGGCGCTGGCGCAACACGGTTTCTACCGTGTCGGGAAGTCAATGATGCCGTCGGTGACCAATGTGAACAATGTGTCCATAGTGACCGGCGAGTACCCTGCGGTACACGGGATAAGCTCGAACTACAGGATGGTGCGCGAGACTGGCGAGGACATCTACATGGAGTCGGGCGAGTACATCCTGTCGGAGACGCTGTTCCAGCGCGCGAGAAAGATGGGCGCCAGGACGATCCTTTCGACCTCGAAGGACAAGCTGCGCACGCTGCTTTCCGAGGGCGCGGATGTGGCTATATCCTCGGAGCAGGCGCCAGCGTGGGCGGTCGAGGGCGTGGGAGAGCCGCCTCCGATCTACTCGCTGGACGTCAACGGCTGGACTATACGAGCGGCAAGCCACGCGATGAAGCTCGAATCTGCCGACATCGTCTATATCTCGACTACGGACTTCGCCATGCACACATACGCGCCCGACGAGCCGGAGTCGCAGCAGCATATCTCCGTGCTGGATGACGCCATTGGCGAGCTCGTGGACGCGCATCCCGATGTTACGCTGCTGCTGACGGCGGACCACGGGATGAACCCGAAGAGGCGCATGGTGGACCTCGCGCATGTGCTTGCAGAGAAAGGGATCGGCGCGGAGGCGGTGCCCATCATCAAGGACCGCTACGTGGTGCATCACAACAACCTGGGCGGCTGCATGTTCATGTATCTTCATTCAGGCGACGCGGCGCGGACAGACGAGGCAGCGGGCATTCTGCGCGAGACGCCTGGCGTGGAACGCGTGTACAGCCGAGATGAGGCAGCGGACGAGCTTCGGTTGAATTATGATCGCATTGGCGACCTGATCGTCACCGGAGACATCGACACCGTCTTTGGCCCGAAGGAGCTGGAAGACTCTTGGGACGATACCGGCGCGGGGCATAGCCTGCGCTCGCACGCATCGGCGCACGAACAGGATGTGCCGATAATCGGCTATAACGGCGACTTCGACGGGTTCGAGTTTACGGAGAACCGGCACATCGGCCGTTACGTGTTCGAGCGTGTGCTGGGCAAGTCCCTAAGTGGGTAGGGTCTGGATTATGTTCGGCGGTTGATTGAAGTTGCTTGCAGGCAAAGGCAACTATAATTCAGCAATTGACTCGATAGCGCTGAGGTCGTTTGCGCCTCGAGTTACAGGCAGGTCGTACATCCGCGCGAGATTCGGGCAGAAGAGTAACTGGCGGAGAGGAAGGGATTCGAACCCTTGGTACCCTTGCAGGTACACACGATTTCCAGTCGTGCCTGTTCGTCCACTCCAGCACCTCTCCGCGGTGAAGTTATTCGGATTTTCTGTCGAAGGCGTAGTTGCGCCGGACTGCTATTTCTTCTTGCGCGCTGCCTCGTAGATCTTGATGTAGTCGTCGACAGTGGTTGAAGCTATTGTATCGGCAATGACGTCCATTGGCAGGTCGTCGGTGGTCTTGAAGCGAACGCAGGACTTGCCCATGTTCAGCTTTTTGCCGCTTTCCTTGAAACGCCGCTCGAAGTCGGTCTGCGCTCCACTGTGGGAGTAAACGCACATCAGGTAGAGTGACATGTAATTCTTCTGGGACGCCAGCGCAGCGTACATGAGCGGCTGCTTGTTGTAGGTTGTCGGGTATCGCTCAAGCGGGACTTCCCAGGTAATCATGCCCCAGTTCATTGATTCTGCGTAGCCGTCCGGGAGGTGGTCAAGGACGATTTCACGGACATCTCTGATTTGCTCGCGCCTGTCCGGTGCGAGTTCGTCGAGATATTCTTGTACTGTGGCGGCGTTGCTTCTGGCCATTGTTCGCTCTGAATTCGGACAAATTTGCTTAGTCTGTGGTAAAACTAGTGGGATAACGTCAGGATTACTGACGTCTATCTAGGTTACCATAGAGTCTTGACGCATTCTACGGAATTGGCAATCACCGCGGACTCCATTTTGGAGAAATTGACAGGGATTGAGACCTTCACTAGACTTCCCCTGTCAGTCAGGAACGCCGGCAGGCACTGCGGTAGTTGGGACCAGAGCAAATGTGGCAAGTTACAGAGGACGACCTATCAGCCATCGCGACGGGCGCGGGCATTCTTGGCACGGGCGGTGGAGGAAATCCGTACATTGGTCAGCTTAGAGCGCGTCAGGCTATTCGGAAGTGGGGTGCGGTTACCGTGCTGTCTCCTGAAGAATTGCCCGAGGATGCCAGAGTTGTCTGTGTGGGCGGAATTGGGGCGCCGACTGTGGGCATCGAGAAGATACGGGACCTCCAGTCTTACCACGCACTGCGCGCCATCGAAGAGTACACGGGAGAGACGGCAACGGCAATTATCTCGAATGAGATCGGCGGAAGCAATTCGGTGGAACCGCTCATACCTGCGGCGATTGCGGGGTTGCCAGTTGTCGATGCGGACGGGATGGGACGAGCCTTTCCAGAGTTCCAGATGAAGACATTCTTCGTGTATGGTGTGCCGTGCTGCCCGATGGCCGTTGCCGACGAAAAGGGCAACTCAGTTATCATCAGGGAGACAATCACGCCGCACTGGGCGGAGCGATTAGCGAGGGCGACGACTATTCAGATGGGGTGTGTCGCCTGCTATGCGGTGGCTCCGATGAGCGCGGAGCAGGTGAGGCGCACCGCAATTCCCAATACACTGTCTCTTGCGCGGAACCTGGGGAATGCAGTGGCGCATGCGCGTAGCAGTGGGAGCGATCCATTGGAGGCGATACTTACGACATGCCCGGGGCGGATTCTGTTCAGCGGCAAGGTCGTGGACATCGAACGGCGCACCACCTCAGGGTTTGCGCGCGGGTCTGTAACCATCGACGGGCTGGAACAGTACAGCGATCAGCGGATGGTCATAGACTTTCAGAACGAGAATCTCATCGCTCGTATTGACGAGGAGATTATCTGTACGGTGCCTGATTTGATCTGCGCGGTAGCAACTGATGTAGGTGAACCTGTTACGACAGAGCTAATGCGCTACGGTCTGCGCGTAACGATACTGGGCTTCCCTGCCCCGGAACTCTGGACGACACCTGAAGGTCTGGCTGTGGCGGGTCCGCTGGCGTTCGGTTACGACACCGAATACCGAGCATTGCAAGTGTAAGGCGGACGAGATGTTTCTGGGAGTGGATGTAGGCGGAACGAACACGGACGCCGTAATGATGGATGGGCGACAGCTCCACGCCGCCGCGAAAGTGCCGACGACGGAGGATGTAACCACGGGCATTGTGGCGGCTGTGACAGAGTTGCTGAAGCAGGGCGTGGACAGCGCCCAGGTGGACTCGGTCATGGTGGGTACTACTCACTTCACGAACGCATTGCTCGAGTGCAGGGACTTAAGCCCAACGGGCGTCATCAGGCTCGCGCTGCCCGCGACTCAACTGCTGCCGCCGCTCGTCGATTGGCCGGACAGGTTGAGGGATGCGATAGGTGGCTTTGCATGCATGGTTGGCGGGGGCAACGAATTTGACGGGCGGGAGATTTCTTCGCTCGACCGCAAGGGAATCCGTGATGCGGTTCGCGATTTCAGGACACGCGGTGTGACTTCGATCGCGGTTAGCGGCGTATTTTCTCCGGTGGACCCGGCGCATGAGGCAGAAGCGGCTCAACTGATTCGTGAGGTGGCACCCGAATTGAGGATATCACTCTCGCACGAAAATGGACGGATGGGACTTCTGGAGCGCGAGAATGCCGCCGTGTTGAACGCTTGCCTTGGGGATGTTGCCGAGGCGACAGTAGGCGGAATTGAGGACGCGCTGAAGCGACTAGGCATTTCGGCCCCGCTGTTCATGAGCCAGAACGATGGCACACTTATGGACACGACATTCGCATCTCGCTTCCCTGTGCTTACGGTCTCATCCGGACCTACTAACAGCATGCGCGGCGCTGCATTTTTGTCAGGAGTCACAGACGGAATTGTGGTTGACATCGGAGGGACATCGACAGATGTGGGGGCGCTGGTGAAAGGATTCCCCCGGGAGTCGGCGGTAGCGGTGGACATCGCAGGAGTCCGCACGAATTTCCGCACACCTGACATGGTGTCGATCGCGCTCGGCGGCGGAACTGTGGTGAAGAGCGATCCGTGGAGCATTGGGCCGGACAGCGTGGGATACCGACTCGTGGAGGAGGCGCGAATCTTCGGTGGCAAGACGCTGACAACGACTGACATTGCGGTCGCGAGCGGCAGGGCAAGGCTTGGGGACTGGCGACTGCTGGCAGGAATTACCCGCCCCGTCGTTGAGTGGAGTATCGCCGAAATCGAGGAACGGTCTGAATCCGCTGTGGACCGCGTGAAGATCAGCCAAGACGATGTGCCGGTGGTGCTGGTAGGTGGAGGCAGCATTCTCCTAGGGGACAGACTAAAGGGCTCATCACAATTGCTGCGCCCCGAGAATGCGGGAGTGGCAAATGCCATTGGCGCCGCCATTGCGCAGGTCGGCGGACAGGTTGAGCGCGTTTATTCACTGGAAAGTGGAGGCCGCGACGAGGCGATCGCCGACTGTACCGCTGCCGCTATACAGCAGGCGGTCGCGGCGGGGGCAGACCCCGCATCCATCGAAGTGGTCGATGTGGAAGAGGTGCCGCTGACTTATGTTCCGAGCAATGCCACACGAGTGCGGGTTAAGGCAGTTGGTGACATTGCGGCGGGCAGGCTGCAAAGAAATTGATCCGAGTACGCCTGCTGACCGCTCGGGATCCTACTTTGAGAGCAGCACGGACGATGTGACCAGAGCATGGCGAAGAATTGGGGTCGGATTTCGAAAGGGTATCGCAGTCAGTCCTGCTCCTGCGAAATCTGATACACCTGGATGCGGTGGCGGCAACTGTCCACAACGTACATCCTGCCTTCGCTGTCGAGCTTGACGGAAGTGGGACCCCAGAAGTATTTCTCGATGCCTGCGGACTCATCCCGAGTGTCGTATGTGGTCATCGGGTCAAGTTCGGGTTCAAGATCGGCTTTCTGTCGCTCTTCCCACTCGTCAGGGTTGGCGCGGAAGTAGTCGTCTGACCACTTCGACATTCCCGCGTCGCCACGGAAGTCCCCGATAAGCTCGCCCTCCGGGTTGAGAATCCGCACCTTGTGATTGCCCCAGTCGGCGATGTACATGTTGCCGTGCCGGTCTATAGTTGCGCCCGAGGGCCTATTCAGCCTGACTTCGCCGCTTCCCGCCTCACCGTAGGAAGCGATATGCCGGCCGTCGCTGTCAAACTTCTGGATTCTGTCGTTGCGCCAGTCGGCGACGAATACATTGCCATCCGAATCCACTGATACGCCCCATGGAATATTGAACTCGCCGGGCGCCGTGCCAGCCTTACCCCAGCCGCCAAGATAGCGACCATCGGCGGAATATCGTTGGATGCGATGGTTCAGTCCATCCGCTACGATGAGATTGCCCTCCGGGTCGAAGGCGATGCCAGAGGGCCGGGTGAATTCGCCATCTCCCCTGCCCTCTATTCCCCAACTGCCGAGAAAATCCCCATCTGTGGTGAATATGGAAATGCGATGCAGCGCCTCGTCAGATATGAACAGGTTTCCTTCCGGGCTCATAGCAATTCCGCTGGGCCACATCATCTGCCCTTCGGCAGTGCCTCCCCTCACAAATTCGCCGTGGTATTCTTCATCCACGGTGCAGATCGTGATGCGCTTGGAGACCATCCGCTCCGCGACATCCGAGCCGGCGCGGTTGAGCACATAGAGCACGCCGTCATTGCCCACAACGAGATCAACGGGGTTGTTGAAGCCGCGCCCACTGACGGATAGGAAGCCGATCACATGGCTGTAACGGTAATTCATGATGCCGACCGTGTGGTTGCTCAAGCTAGCTGGTACTCCCGGGTGGATGCGATAAGCTGCATCATCTCGACGATGCGACGGGCTGATTCGGACTCGTCGGCATTAATGTCGAAGCGCAGCTCTCCGAGCATTGAAGCGTGGTCGTCCAGTTCTTGCCTCGTTCGCTCCGATGGTTCGATACTGCCGAGCATATCCAGGCATTCGTCAACGAAACGCTTGTGGGACATTGTGCCTTTGGCTTTCATGCTATCGATGATGTAGCGAACCCCAGGCTTGTCTTCGTCCGATAATAGGTCTACGGCAAAGTTGATCCGGCTGACTAAGCCCGCCGTGTTGATCCACTCCGTCCCTGTGTGCCAGCCTTCCACGCTGGGGGGATCGAGAATCCTCTGCCCCATGAAGTTTGACTGGTAGCCGAGGCTGATGTCTTCGACCTCAGGGAAGTCGAAGCTACCGCTGAGGCGGGCAGAGCCGACCACCATTTCGACAGGGCTTTTCACCCGGCGGAATGCCGAATTCAAGAAGAAGTCGGAGTTGAACAGCATCCTGAGCGTGGAGCGCATGTCGTAGTCGTTCTGCATTAGTTCTGCCGCCAAACGGTTGACGGCGTCCGGGTCTCTGGGCGGAACGGTCTGCCAGGCTGGAACCTGTGCTTCGTCCTGCACAAAGAAGTTGTAAAGGTGGCGCGCCAGAAATCTAGCGGTCGCCGGGTTGGCGCAGATAATGTCTATGACATCCTCGCCGTCAAAGTTGCCTTGCTCACCCAAGAACGCCTTCTCGCCGTGATCGTGGTCGTCCGGGAGATACTCGAATTGCCAATCAAGGCGTCCATAGGGCCAGACAGAGTCTCGTGACACCCTAGAAGCATGAAGGGGGGCGTTGCGTATCGTCCAGCCGGTGAATGCGCGAGAGCACTGGCGGACGTCGTCTTCAGTGTAATTGCCGACGCCCATCGAGAACAGCTCCAGAATTTCCCGACCGTAGTTCTCGTTGACGGCGTTCTTGTGGTTGTCCTTGTTGTCGAGCCAGAAGATCATGGCGGGGTCGCGAGACACATGGACAAGCAGATTGCGGAAGCTGCCGAGGCCGTGCCTGCGGAACATTTCGACCTGCTTTAGGATCGCCTTGGGCTGATTCAGCTTGGTGTAACCGGTGGCGAATATATGATGCCAGAAGAGCGCCAGCTTCTCTTCGAGCGGGCGGCGGGTGTTGATCATGCGGTAGAGCCAATAGGCCTGACAACTCTCCACGTAGATGAGGCTGTTCTGGTCGATGTGGTAGCGCCTGATGAGGTCTTCGTCTTCCAGCGCAGGCGGCGCGTCTTCCGGGTGCAGTAGCTCTTCGACCGTCGCTTCATAACCCTGAGCGGCGTATCGTTCCACCTCCTGCCGGCTGGCGCCGAATCCCGCGCGGCGAAGCAGGTGTGCCATCAGTGCAAGGTCTTCTTTCGTCATGGCACTCCCCTAGCCTGCAAATGTGGAATCGCTGATGTGCCGCATTATACTTAACGCGATTGGATGGCTCAACTGCCAGCTCGCCAACTCCTTATCCCCAAGAGTCAAGTGATGTATGTGCAGGTAATCTGCCCGTCAGCGGCGCCTGTCCAGAACTTCCGGGTTCATCACCCTCTGAGGCTCACCTTCGATGAAACTCCTGATGTTTTCCAAAGTCTGCCCGTAGAAGGTACGGTAGGTCTCCTGTGTTACATAGCCCAGATGCGGTGTCAGAAGGACATTGTCCAGTCCAAGCAGCGCGTGGCCTTCAGGAAGAGGCTCCTGATCGAATGTATCGAGACCCGCGCCTGCGATTGTGCCGGATCTGAGTGCGCTAATGAGTGCGCCTTCGTCAACGATAGGTCCCCTGGAAGTGTTGACGAGGTATGCTGACGGCTTCATTAGCGCTAGTTCGCGTCCTCCCAGCAGTGCCCTTGTTCTCTCGCTCAGGCGTGTGTGAATGGTGACAATGTCTGAGTTCTGCAGCAAATCATCCTTACTGACGAGGGTTGCGCCGTTGGCTTCGGCACGATCTTGAGTGAGGTTCTGGCTCCAAGCGAGAATGTCCATGTGAAATGCGCGAGCCACTTCCGCCATCTGGCTGCCGATGTTGCCAAGCCCGATGATGCCGATTGTCTTGCCGTCCAGACCTATGCCCAGGGTCCGTTGCCAGGCACCTCCTCTTGTGGCTTGGTGTTCCAGTGGGACTTGGCGCAGCAATCCGAGAATCAGTGCCCAGGTGAGTTCCATTGTCGCCCTGGAGGAGCCTTCGGTGCCGCTGACGACAATACCGAGTTCGGTGGCAGCCTCCAAGTCTATGGCGGCGTTGCGCATCCCAGCGCTGGCGATCAGCTTGAGGTTGGGCAGGCGCGCAAGCAAGGAGCGCTGGAAAGGCGTGCGCTCCCGCAGCGCCATGACAGCGTCGAAGTCGTGTAGCCTGCTTGCAATTGCGCTCTCATTGGTTAGATGATCGTGGAATACGGTAACGGTGCATTCCGGAGAGAGCGCATCCCAATCTGCGGATTGGAGCGCGACTTGCTGATAATCATCCAGCAGGGCCAATCTGAACATTTCTCTCTTCCTTCATTCTTTATTCTGATCAGAGGCTGTTGGGCCGACTTTCTGCTACGAGTTTCTCAGAGGCCGGAAAAATTGACGGATGTCTTCGGCGAGAATCTGCGGCTCTTCCAGTGCGGCGAAGTGCCCGCCGCTCGGCATCGGAGTCCAGCTTTGCAGATTGTATGAGCGCTCGCCCCATTCTCTTGGCGGTCGGCTGATTTCCGCCGGAAACGCTGCTACACCTGTGGGCACCTCTACCCTCTCGTCAGGTGACAGTGTCCAGGTGTATCTCTGGTTCTCCTTGTACATGCGCGTGGATGAGGTGATAGTCTCAGTCGCCCAATAGATCGTGACTGTGGTCAGCAGTTCGTCTTTGGTGAAGCGCTTCTCCACATCGCCGCCACAGTCGCTCCAGGTGCGGTATTTCTCCACTATCCACGCGGCGAGACCGACCGGAGAGTCGTTGAGTCCGTATGCCAGCTTTTGGGGCTTGGTGCCCTGGATGTGGGCGTAACCGCCCTCGGACTGTTGCCACTCCTCGCGTTCTCGCATATGGGTCTTCTCGGCGTCGGTCAGCTCCCGGGCGCCGTCCCCAAGATATGGAACGGGCCTGGTAATCGAAGTGAGGTGGATTCCAAAGAGGCTGTCCGCATGGCCATAGCCGAGTCGGGAGGTTACGCCAGCGCCGATATCGCCTCCGTGAGCGGCAAAGCGAGGGTAGCCAAGATGCTGAGTCATAAGAACTTCCCAGAGGGCAGCGGTTCTGGCAACTTCCATGCCTCGCTCTTGGGCGTAATCTGAGAAGCCGAAGCCGGGCAGAGACGGAGCTACGACATCGAAGGAATCCGCTGAATCGCCACCGTGGGACGCGGGATCGGTGAGCAGTGGAATCAGCTTGTACATCTCGAAAAAGGTGCCAGGCCAGCCGTGCGTTATTACTAGCGGCATGGGGTTGGGTCCGTTTCCTCGCTCGTGAATGAAGTGTATGCCAAGCCCCTCCACATCTGCCTTGTAGTGGCTGAACGAGTTTATCAACGCCTCCTGCGCGCGCCAGTCGAATTCGTTGCGCCAGTAGTCCACAAGCTCTTTCATATAGTCCAGATTGGAGCCGTAGTCCCAGCCGGTGCGGGGAAGCTCGTTGGGCCAGCGAGTGGCGGCAAGACGGTTTTGCAGGTCTTCTAACACCTCATCGTCGATGTGGACCGAGAATGGTTCCGGCTGCATTGATCTTCTCCTTGTCAGGGCGTAGTGGCGGGCGGTGGTCTGATTTTCTGGTTAGCTCAAGGCACACTCTGAGTATTCGAAGTGCGAGCAGGCTAACCATATCACAGGGAATGGCAAGAGCAAGGTGGGTGAGGCGGTAGAGGTATTGCACTTCGACAGTTGGGAACGATGCCACCTCTGGCGGGGGGTTTTCTAAGTTCGCAGATCGCCGCAGGAAAACCCGGATAGGTTCGATGGGCTAGAATGGTCATGCCAGAACTGATTGGTATAAGAACCAGGAGCCGGGTCGCAGCGGATGCCATGCAACGCTGTTCCTGCACCGCAAGGAAGGCCCTTGAAGAAATATCTGAATTTCAACCTGAAATTGGTGATAGGTGCTGCATTGCTTATACTCCTGGCGGTGGCGGTGGGTGGGTGCGATTCCGAGCCTTCGCCTTCGGTGGCCCCGGCGCCAATTGCTGCCGTCTCTTCTGCCACTCCCTCCTCAATTGCAAGTCCTGAGCCGACGGCTACTGCCGCCATAATGGCCGTCATCCCCACGGTGACCTCTAGTCCAACGGCAACAACAATTCGCGAGCCGACCGCAAGTCCCATGCTTATCGAGAGTCCGACGCCAACGGGGACCGCGGTGCGGGCAGAACTCATTGCCACTGCAAGTCCGCAAGCCACGGCAACATCACCGCCAGCGACACGCCGCCCTATAGTAGCGCCGGAAATCACTGCAACACCCACACCGGTAGCAGCTACGCCAACCGCTACTCCGGAGCCATTCGCAACCGTTGCGCCTGAACCTGAGACTGACACCTCGCTGGCCTTCGACTCCTCTGTGCTTCGTGGCACTCTCAGCAACGGGCTGAGCTACTACGTCAAGCGCAACAGAGTACCGAGCAACCGCGCTCAACTTTCGCTAGTGTTGAGGGCAGGCTCTGTACTGGAAGAAGAGGACCAGCGAGGCCTGGCGCACTTCGTGGAACATATGGCATTCAATGGAACTGAGCGCTTTGCCAAGCAGCAGATCGTTGACTACCTCGAGTCCATCGGCAGTAGTTTCGGCGCCGACCTGAACGCGCAGACCGGTTATGACCACACGATGTACTGGCTGGAGATTCCTACTGATGACCCAGAAATCATCGAGACCGCCTTTCAGATTCTCAGCGACTGGGCATTCGCGGTAACATTCGCTCCTGAGGAGGTGGATCTGGAACGCGGCGTAATCCTGGAAGAGTGGCGCGGACGGCAGGGATTCGGTACACGTCTGCAGGACAGCCTGTTCCCGTTGCTGTACGGCTCCTCTCGGTATGCCGAGCGTCATCCCATTGGTCTGCCTGCAGTTGTAGAGACGGCAGATGTGGAAGATCTGAAAGCGCTCTATCAGCGTTGGTACAGGCCCGACCTGATGGCAGTTATCGCCGTGGGTGACTTCGACACTAGTCTGATCGAGGCGAAGGTTAGGCATCACTTCGCGCCATCTCCTGATGGCGAGGCGCTTTATGAGCGGGCCGCAGTCGCACCTCCCACCGACCGTCCTGGCTTCGACATTGCCGAACACGACGAGCCGCGCGTTGCTGTGTTCAGCGATCCCGAGGCGCCAGGTACGCAGTTAATACTTGCACGAAAGGTTTCGCCCGATAGCGGCAAGGATGTAGCAGCGTTTCGGCGCGGTGTGGCGGAAAGGCTTGCCTTCATGATGGTGAATGCGCGATTGTCCGAGCGCAGGCAGGTCGCCGATCCTCCATTTCTGTGGGCAGGAGGAGAACGGGGGTCGCTGGTTGAGTCGCTGGACATTGTGAACTTCTCAGCCTGGTTAGAGACGGATGGCGTCGAGCGCGGGTTTGCCGCCCTGCTCGAGGAAATTCAGCGTGTCAGACTATACGGCTTTACAGACACCGAAATAGCCAGGGAGAAGGTCAACCTGTTGAGTTCGGTGGAGAGTGTTTACAGGCAGCGGGAACAGCTACAATCGGGCGACCTGGCGCAGGCTTACATCGACCACTTTCTCAGCGAGACTCCGGTTCCCGGTATCGAGACGGAGTGGGAACTGTACCAGGCAATACTGCCCCAGGTGACCCCGGACGAAGTGAATGAATCTGCTGTTTCATGGTCAGAGCTTGCGAACACTGTATTGATTGTTATGCGCCCTGAGGGAACTGAGAGCGGCACAGATGACGAGCTTGCCGCCTCGATTCAGGCACAGCTTGAAGCCGCTGACACGCTGGAAGTAAATCCCTACTTGGATGACTTCGACGATGTCCCGCTGCTGGCGACGCTGCCAACTCCGGGAACCATAACTTCCGAGGAGAGAATCGAGTCCATTGACGCTTTGAAGTGGACGCTGTCAAACGGCATTACCGTGGTTGCCAAGCAGACCGGCTTCCGCAATGATGAACTGGCGTTTAGTGCGTTCAGTCCGGGTGGACATTCGCTGGTCGCCGACACGGATCATGTGTCGGCCCTGTACGCCGCCCGAATTGCTGCTGGGAGCGGTGTCGGGCTGCATGACAACGTTACCCTGGACAAGCTGCTTACAGGCAAGACCGTTTCCGTATCACCCTACATCGACGAACTATTCGAGGGCTTCAGGGGCGGCGCATCTCCAGAGGACCTGGAGACCCTTTTCCAGTTGATCACGCTATACGCGACATCTGCACGGTTTGATCCTGCCTACTTCTCCAGGTTCGAAACGAGTATGCGCAGCATTGCCGAAACAAGCCAGTCCCAACCTGACACAGTTCTTTTTGATGCGGTCAACTCCGCGCTGAGTCAGAACCATTTCCGCGTGCGACCACTTACCGTCGAACTCCTTGAAGAACTCAGCCTGGAACGGGTGGAAGCGGTGTACGCTGACCGCTTCAAGGACATGGGCGACGCAACCTTCGTGTTCGTAGGCGCTTTTGACTGGGAAGAACTCCGATCTCTGGTTGCTGAGTATCTTGCAAGCCTGCCGACTGAAGGGCGTGCCGAGCAGTGGCGTGACGTAGGCATCGACCCTCCGAAAGAGTTGCAAGAGCATGTGGTCCATGCAGGTATTGAGCCACGCAGTACGACTGTGGTGATCTATGCCGGAGAATTGGAGCGGAGCATACAAGAGGTTCTCGCACTTGAGGCGGCCGGTGAGGTGCTCGCCATCCGGCTGCGGGAACGCGTCAGAGAGGAACTGGGCGGCACCTACAGCATCGGTGTTAACACAAGAGCAGGATTCCTTCCTGATCCCGAATACAAGGTGTATGTGTTATTTGACAGCGATCCTTCGCGCGCAGAAGAACTATTCGCCGAGGTGCAGGAGGAACTGGAGTGGCTTCGCGCGGGAGGCGAGCAGAAATACCTGGACACCGTGAAGGAGTTACTTCGGACGCCGAGACAGGAGGAGCTGCAGAGCAACGGCTTCTGGCTCAGGCAGATCCAAAGCTCAGTTCAGCGAGACTTGCCGTTTGACGTAATCGTTAACTTCGATGAACGGCTAGAAGAACTTACTCTGGAGCAAGTGGCGGCGGCAGCGCGACGCTACTTGGGCGGCGACCGCTATGTACGGGTAGTGCTTCTGCCGAAAGACGGTTAGCCGGCGTGCCCTGCTGAGGCATTTCTGATCGAACGGCCGCTTTCGCGATTGGACGATTCTCTGGCAGCCGCTCTTAGGTAATGACAAGGCGTGCCGTTTCGAGAGGGGTAAAATGCAATGGGAGCACTGCAACTGTAGCAGCGCTCCCATTGGGATTGATCTTGTTTTGACACTGAGGCGATTCGCAGCAGACTGGCGGCCGCTAGTTTGCGCTGATGTCGTCGAACAACTCGCTCCAGCTACCGAAACTGCCTCTGCCAGAACCATAACGGTGCAAAATCGTGCCGTCACTGCCAATGGCTATCTTCGAGGCCTGAGATGTAATGTTCAGCGATGCTAGCATTCCCTCTCCGGCGTAGGCGACGGGCCATGGAAGATCCTTCTTAACCCTGTCCGCCTCCAGCTTCTCGATGCTCTCGCCCGGGCTTGTGCCAACGATGTAGATTGCGACTTTATCCGCGTAGTCTGTACCAACCTGTTCCTTGATGCTCCGTAACTCGGCGCGACAGGTCGGTCAATAGGTTGCGTGGAAGTAGAGCAATACGGACTTGCCTTCGTCCACGATGCTTGAGGTTGTAACCGTGCTTCCGTCCAGAAGGCTCATTTCGAATTCTGGTGCGCGCAAGCCCACCTGATAGCCGACTTCGACAACTTCGGCCTGAGAGCCATTGGCGGCTGATGTGTCTGGCGGTGTCTCCTGGACAGGCTTTGGCGGCTCTTCGACCTGCGCCACTGGTGGTTGCTCGGCAACCTTGACCTGCGGTGGTGGGTCTGAAACCTGGGCCGCGGGGGCTTGGCCGCAGCCTAGCAGCAATGCAGCCAACGCTCCAAGTCCCAGAAGAAGGGCGAGTGATTTTCTGGTCCTCATGTCTTCGTCTCCAAGTGTATAGGGGTCAATACTTCGTACGATCTCTAGGTTGCAAGTGTACGAGGAATGCTCAGCTGGAAACTCCACCTGATGGCCGGTCACCGCGCTTCCTGCAGGCGGACAATAAATGTATCGCATTAGGACAAGTACACGGTGCTTCCTACAGCAATTATATCATCTGGCCGTACCTTCTGGATGCGAGTGAGTTGCCGGCCTTCGACTTGATGCTAGGGCAAGGATTGGACAAGTCCGCCTTCGCTTCTCGGATGCGAGTATATCGGCGATATTGCGAGGGGCTGCTACATAGACACGAACAGTGTCATTCCCATACTGGCAAAATTGTCGCCCCGGGCGTTGCGCTGCAAGTCTTTGGGATTATGCTGCAGCGCAAGGAACGACATTTCATCCAACTGATCCCGCCCACACTCCAGGAAGCCGGTCCATCGCCTCCTGAGGGAGCGGGCCCCTTGCGGTGTATTCAATTGCCTGCTCCAGGTGCTCCAGGCTTGAATAGCCCACAAGTACGCTGCTCACTCCGGCGTTGGTCAGCGCGAACCGCAGGGATGCCTCTACAAGGTTTTCGGCATAACCCTCATTCTGCAGGAATCGGAAGTCGTTCGACCTTGCCATGTCCTGTTCGTATTCACGACCCGACCCGATTGGCGCTACGGACGGGACGGCAATGGGATGTCTTGTCGCCTCCCCGGTCAGCGCTCCCGCCGCTAAGACGCGAATCACCAGCACACCCATGCCACTGGCAGAGGCATGCCCGATCAGGTCCCCGTAGTCGGGCATATCGAATCCTGGAGGTACGGTCGTTCCGGCGCTTGGATTGACCAAATTGTACACTGTCTGGATAGTGTTCAACGTGGCGGAGTCGATGACTCTGTGAAGCGCCGCAGTCTCCCCTACTGCGGTCATGCCTGCGAACCTCACCTTGCCTTGCTCACTCAGTTCTCGCAGCGCGTCCGCCACTTCACCTATCGCCTCTTCGGGAGTGACTGAGCCGCCTTCCGTTGACGAAACGACATGGTTGTGCATCTGAATCAGGTCAATCTGCTCCCGCTGAAGACGGGTCAGACTCTCCTCCACAGATGCGATGATGTCGGCCTTCAAGCGCCCCGGCTCGTGGGTGGTGACCCGGAACTTGGTGCCAACATATACATCGGCAGACAGCTCCTTCAGCACCCGCCCGAGATTTGTCTCCGATTGGCCGTCGCCATATGAGGGCGCGGTGTCGAAGTAGTTGATGCCCAACTCAATTGCTCGCGCAGCAGCCTTCACCTGATCGCTGTGCTCGCCCCTGATCATCAGGCCTCCGACATTGCCACAGCCAAATCCGATCTCGGACACCCGAAGTCCGGTATTGCCAAGAGGCCTATAGTCCATTGTATTTCTCCATTGTGTACTCTTTGTGATCAGCCTTTCGTTTCCCTGATGGTAGCCGTCATTCCGTTTCGAGGCAACCGAGGGGCGATATTCGTCGGGAATGGGAGCCGGGATGTGCCGATTCGTCCCGATTATGGTTAAGACCGCGCAAGGCAGGTGGCAGTATTTTGGGCACTCAAAATCAGTGAGAGATGCGTGAACGGCTCAGGCGAGGTGTAATTTATCGCTGGCAGCAGAACGGAGGTAGTATTGCATTCTATTCTCCACGATGAATATCAGCTACACCGATTCCGGGGGTTTCAGGTCAGCCTCGTTTCACTTTGCGCGGCGCAAGGGCGGCGACTGCGCCTGCGACGATTGAGCCCGTTAGCCCCAGCGCGAGATCGCCCAAGGTGTCAACGTATGCGGTGTCTAGCTCTGCGGAGTCTAGCTCTGCGGAGTCTCGAATGAAGGCGACGTACTCGGCAATTTCCCAAAGGATTGCCGTCGTAGCGCCGAATCCGACCACATACACCATAGTGCGCCATGCTCCGGTCCGGCTGCGCCACGCCAATGCGCCGATGGCACCCGATAGCAGCGACCAGTTGACGAGGTGATTGGCGTCGTCCCACCACCAGATCGTGTCATAGAGGTCCAAAGTGTTGCCAACTGTGTCGATTAGAAACGGCAGGGCGAGAAGGATGTCAACGGAATATGGGTAGCGACCCCTCCCGGTAACCGCGAACCAGGTGATGGGAACCACAATGGCAGCGACCGGATAGGTGACCAGGCGCCAGAGGAACGCCTTGCCTTCGAACTGCTGCAGACCCGAGAATGCGCCGAACACCAGCAGGCAGATCAATACAGCCTTCACTGCAAAGCTAATCCAGAATGCCGGTCGGCGAACCTCCGTTGCCAGCGCTGTTCGCATTCTTCTAACACCATCGGACATAGGTGTCTGCCTCCTGAACTTATCAAATTATGCCGGATTATTTCATCGTGGCTCTCTAGTGAGTACGGGCTGAGAGAAGCGCTTGCGAGCATGTCGGTCATCAACTTGCGGATCAACACGTCCTCCATTTTGCGTGCATTTTCGCTTAACAGGTAGAAGGCACAGAGTCGCTGCTGCCCAAATCGGCAGTCTGTACGAAGTTGCACCAGAGTTATGTCGTCTCCTACAAGAACGGTCAGCCTGCGCCAGCTATTCGTTCCAAGAGTGTATAACACGCAAGGGCAGCCTATTGTTATAATATAAATGTCACTTTAAGTAAAAGGATTTATTTATATATTTGACTAGGAGGAATCAACGACCGCAGGTGGGCAGACACTGGAATTGGGCATCGTAAGCGAGCGGACTGCTGTCGTGTTGAGACCATTTGGCCGGTTCGGCACATGGCTGGAATAAATTCCGACTGCTATCGGTCCACAGATTACTAGATTCAGCAAGGTGGGGAGGATGGAAGATGAAGGCGTTGAATTCTGGGAAGGAAAGGGTAGTAGCTGCCACGGTTGGCTCTTTGCGGCAGTATCTGGCAAGGGCGGGATACTCAGCTTTCGGATGGAGGGATACAGACGGGAATGTACTGGCAATCTCCCACCTATCCTCGCAGAGATTGGCATTTGCACTGGTGATCACCTGCGTCATCGCAATCACAGTTGCTATGTTCCCCGTGGACGGGTTTGCGCAGACTCCACCGAATAACGCGGCGACGGGAGCGCCTTCCATTACAGGCACTGCGCGAGTAGGCCAAGCGCTCACGGCGGATACGAGCGGAATCGCGGATGCTGACGGCAAAACAAAGGCGGAAAACGGCGACACCGGATACGCATACAGCTACAAGTGGTTCCGGGTTGACTCCGACGGAACGAGCAACAAGACCGAAATCACCGGACAGACTGCCAGTGCTTACACATTAGCTTCTGATGATGTGGGCAAGAAGATAATCGTCGAGGCAAGATTCACTGATGACGAGGACAACTCTGAAGGTCCCCTTGCGAGCGATTCATATCCGGGGACTGGCACTGTGGCGGCTCTGTCTGGCATTGTGGTCACCATTGAGGCAGACCAGGAGAGCGCGGTCTTTCGAGATGATGAAGTGTCATTCACCATCTCAAGGACGGGAGACACCGCGGAGGTGGACGTGTCGGTGGAACTGACGCAGACGAATGAGTACCTGGACGAGTCATCACTCTCCTGGACGGTGGTGATAGCGGAAGACGATTCGGACGGGACAATCACCATTCCGACTTCGCGGTTCACTGCAATTCCGGAGGGCAAGCCGGTGGCGAGTGGCACGCTGACCGCCACAATTATTTCCGCCACTGGATACGATGTGGGAACCCCTGCGGCTGCTGAAGTGGACATAGTCGTCGCCATGACATTCGAATTCGACATGGACTCTTATACGGTGGACGAGTCGGACGAGACCCTTTCGTTCAAGGTGATTGCGCGGACCGGAGAGGGCGCGGCGGCCCCAACAGGCAACCTGTTTGTGTCGGTGTCTGCGGTTAAGGGTCAGGCAGAGTCGCCATCCGACTATTCTGCCCTGTCGGCGATTGTTCGGTTTTCTCCATCTGACTTCTCAACAGAAGGCTCGGTATCCAAGGCGGAGAAGTCCCTCACTGTGGTCATCGTTGACGATGATGAGAACGACAGCGGTGAGACTTTAAGTCTGGAACTTAAAAGAAGCCCCAGCCTGGGTATTGCTCAATGGAACTTTGTTGACACCTCAGACAAGAGCTGCGGTACAAAATGCGCTGTGACCGTTACTATAACCGACAATGACGCCGAAAAGGTACGCATCGAGAGCGTGTCGATCATCTCAAGCCCAGTTGCCGCGTCAGACACCTACGGCGCAGGAGAGATGATCGTCTTCACCGTGGACTTCGACGACACAGTTGTGGTGGACACGACCGACGGTACGCCCAGATTGTTGTTCAAACTCGGCAACTCCGGCAGCGAGCGCGATGAGTACCTGAAATATGTCAGCGGCTCTGGGACTGCGACACTGCGTTTTGAGTACACAGTGCAGTCCACCGACGTGGACGATGACGGGATAAACATAGACGAAGATGCCCTGGAACTAGCCGGAGGCACGATCAGTGACGCCACAGACGGGCTAGAGGCGATTCTTGGCCATGAAGCTATCGGCCTGCTCACAAGCGACAAGGTGGACGGCAGCCAGATGCCAGCAATTGCTACTTTAGCCGCTCTGTCACTGTCGGGCGTGACGCTGTCGCCGGCGTTCGATTCCGAGGTCACATCTTATACGGGCACAGTACCCAACGGGATAACGACAACAACGGTCATCGCGACCCCGTCGGCTGGGGATTCGGCAGTTACAACACCCGATGATGACGATTCTGGGACTGACGGGCACCAGGTGGCACTTGAAGAAGGCGCTAATGAGATCACAGTAACGGTCAGTGGGACTGGCAAGGTGCCGCGTACCTACACCGTCAGGGTTACTCGGGAGGAGGCGGACATCACGGACGCAACGCTGTTCGACCTCGCTCTGGCGGACGACGATTCCAACATCGTTACACTCGATCCTGAATTCGAATCAGAGACTACGAGCTACACTGCTTCGGTTAAGAATGCAATAGACCGCGTCACATTCATTGCAATAACCGGTGACTCCAATGCCGCTGTCGAATACTTCGATGACACTGACACAGCAATTAACGATGCGGACGACATGGCCGGCTGCCAGCAGATCCTCCTGGCGGTTGGAGAGAATACCGTCAAGGTGAGGGTGACCGCAGGGGATTCCCTCACGACTCGGTCATATACCGTGGTCGTGACGCGGGGGCCTGCCTCTGCACTCGTGGTGAGTCCCAGCGAGCTTGATATTGACGAGGCAGGTTCGGACACATTCACCGTCAACCTAACCACGCGACCCGCCGCCGATGTCACCGTGTCCGTCAGATCAGACGATGTTGGGGCGGCGACCGTATCTCCCGCCGACCTCACCTTTACTCCAAGCGGTTGGAACGACACCCAGACCGTGACGGTAAGCGGCGAAAGCGATGATGACGCTGACAACGAATCCCTCACAGTGGAACTCGAGGCAATGTCCGCCGACTCGGGTTACGATGGCAGGGCGGCGTCCGTGAGTGTGAATGTAATTGACGCAAGCCCGCAAGTCACGGTGGAGTTCGCAGAGGAGGCATATGCGGTGGACGAGGGCGGCACGCAGGAGATCGAAGTTACGCTGAGTGCCGATCCCAAGCGTGAGGTCGTAATCCCATTAAATGCTAACGGACAAGACGGGGCATCCCATCAGGACTTCAGCGGCGTGTACGCCTGGCTGAGGTTTGGACCTGGCGAGACTTCCAAGACATTCTCCTTTTCTGCAACACAGGACTTCGACGACGACGATGGCGAGAGCGTGATTATCACATTCGGCGACCTGCCGCCCGGCGTCAGCAGGGGAACAACGGACGCAACTACCGTGGACATCATTGACGATGAATTCGGTGATCCGGAGTTCAATCTTGGCACTCTCGGTGCCTTCTGGACACATACCGACGACGCTGATGGCAACCTGCTGGTCGGTGCCTGCGCCGGCTCAGGGAGTTACACCATCATCTGGTCCGCACGCGAGGACCGCAGGGGTGCAGACGAATGGCTGGCGCACATTATCAGCCATGGGGGCTTTAACTCGGACAGACACAGTTTCAGAGAATCGCCGGGATCTTTACCAGGGCTCTATGAAATGAACGGCACGGTGAGGCTGCAAGGCGAAGGCAGTCTCACAATCCGCGTGCGAGGCCGCTTCGGCGACATCTGGGGAACGTGGTCGCCGCCCGTTGGTCTGTTCTGCCTTAATTCACTGGATCAGGGACAGTGAGGACGACTGTTTAGGTGGCGCAGGGGTGACGACTGTGGTTGGATGTCTGGTTGTCAGTCGGGAGTTATCTGCTGGCCTCCTCCAACGCCACCTCTGCGCGGTCGACATTGGCACATTTTCACTGCAACAATGCCGTGTTATATTTATCCTGCCAAGTTGTGATTGAAAGGAGCGTGGATGAACGTCATCTGGATAGTCTCCGATACTTTCCGAAGGGACCATGTGGGCGCCTATGGCAACCAGTGGATTCATACACCCTCTATCGACGCTCTGGCAGCGGGGGCAGTCAGGTTCGACTCTCACTATTCCGCCGGCTTTCCCACTATGCCCACGCGAGCGGATCACCAGACTGGACGCTGGACGATGTCATTCATGGGATGGCAACCACTTCCTGCAGGTGTTACCACGCTGGCTGAGATTTTGGCAGGGCACGGCATTCACACCGCTGCCTCGGTGGACACTCCGTACTATCTTAGAGACGGAATGAACTATGACCGTGGCTTTCAGTCCTTCTTCATGAATGTTGGGCAGGACACTCTGTGGTCTCTGATTCCTGAGCCGAGCTACCATCACGAGGCGCTGGACGTTAGAGATGCGTGGCGCAGTGAATCGGACAGGAATGCGCCCAAGACCTTCATGTCTGCCATCCAGTGGCTGGAGCGTCACTATAAGGAGGACTTCTTCCTGTATGTTGACACCTGGGACCCGCACGAGCCCTGGGACGCACCGCCATATTACACGGAGCTTTACTACCCGGAATACGACGGCGAACTGGTGCTGCCGCTATACGGCAACTGGCATGACGTGCCCGGGTACGAAGAGGCGCAGATGCGGAAGGGCCACGCAAGCTATTGCGGCGAGATTACGATGGTTGATACGTGGCTGGGCTTTCTGCTGAAGTCGGTTGAAAACATGGGTCTGGCCGAAGAGACGATAATCATCTTTACCACAGACCACGGCTTCTATTTCGGGGAGCATGGCGGGCTGTTCGGCAAAATGAGCTCGGACAAGTACCCGGACGGAACGCTGCGGCCCTACGACGAACGGGGATCGCAGTGGAGCTATTCTCCGCTCTTCGAAGAGATCGTTCACCTGCCTCTTGTGATTCGCGCTCCCGGGACTACCCCCGGCGTATATGGCGGACTAAGTTCTGCGATCGATGTGATGCCCACGGTGCTCGATCTGTTGGGCCTAGATATCCCAGAATTCGTACAGGGCAGATCACTTGCGCCGGCTATCCGTGACAATTCCTCCTCCGGACGAGAATTCGTGGTCAGCAGTCTTCCCTTCGCCAATCCGGGCGACCCGGTATTATCGGTGGACAATTTCTTGCGCGACCTCAAGGACCCGCCCGTCACCACTGTCACTTCGGGGGATTGGAGCCTGCTGTACAGCACCGCCCCCGGTGTTTCGCAGCTATACAATCTAAGTTCCGACCCTCGGCAGCTCGATAATGTCATAGGGAGGCACACGGACATTGCTCGAGACATTCACCGGCTGCTGTTGGAATTCATGCGTGAGAACGAAGTGCCGGAACGCCTGTTGCAGCCTCGTCTTGACCTGCGGCTGTAAGTCTGTGGTCGCACCGACCGTCAGCACCTTCCGGAACTCCTAATGATGGGTCGGAGAGGTATGCTCGGAAGGTCGGGCTTTAGAGTCCAATGAGGGTGTCGTCCGCGGTTTCCCAATTCTGCGAGTGAACCTCTCACTTTGGTTTAAGAGGGCCGTCGAGTTTTGTTCGCCGAATGGCGATACCCCTAACCAATGTTGATGGTCTTCCCTGCATCTCCGCTGAGAGTCCACAGTGGTATGATAATCCCTATCAATCTAACGTTTACAGGAAGAAGTCACTTGCAATATGAACACGAGCGTAATACATAGCCAAGAAAATCGAGAAGGCGAAAGGACGGGAAAAGTCGTCTGTTTCGGAATGGTAACGCCAGCAAGAGTCCTGGTCGTTGACGAGATGCCAAACTGGAACGCCGGCGCGGTCTGGACGGACGGCGCAGAATTCGTCTCGGACGATGCTGCCATCGTGGCTGGGCTTCTCGCAGGATTCGGAGTCGAGGCTGAACTTATAGGAAGCGCACTGGGCGAAGATGATGCGGGTCGCAAGGCCATCGACATGCTCAATAAGATGGGAGTCAGAGGCAATTTCGAAATGAGGGAGGACATCAGAACCCCTTTCGAGGTGAACATCTCCGACTCCAAAGGCGGACGGACTTACTTCTGGAACCGCCACCCTGAAGTGCTCGCGACGCTGGACGATGCCGACCTGTCCCCATTGCAGGACGCGAGTATGCTCTATGTGGACTGGTACGACGCGCCGCATATAATACGCGCGATGCACTGCGCGAACGAGCTCGGCGTTCCAGTGTATCTCAACATCGAGCACGGTCATCAGGACGAAGAAGCGCTCAGGTCTCTCGCACCATACGCCACGATATGCCAGGCGGTCACAGACGAATCCCAGCTAGGAGGAGATGCGCTTGGAGTGGCACGGCTGCTCGCCGAGAGCGGTGTTCCTACCGCTATCGTTACTCTTGCCTCTGGTGGAGCAGTCGGCCTGGAAGATGACAATATCATTCATGTTGAGGCGCCTAGCCTGGACATTGCCGATACCTGTGGTGCAGGTGCCACATTTTCATCCGCCTTCATAAACAGCAGGTTGAACGGAAGTGATCTTGAGGGATCACTGAGGTTCGCTGTCGCGGCGGCCTCCCTCAAGTGCTCCGTGGTCGGACCTAAGGCATTCCCGCAAGCGGAAGTGAACAAGCTTGCAGAATCGCTGTCCTCAACAGATCTCACTAGCTAGGTTCCAGATCCAACGAGTGCGTTGCCACGAGGTAAGCAGGTGTCCCTTACTTGTTTAATGTCGTGGAAGTGCCCGGAAATGACGATGACAGTCTGTTCCAAGTGAGTGTGGGGATTATCAGAGAAGGCTAACGATTTGGTGCTGGTGGAGAAAGTGGGACTATATTGAATACCGTGAAGCAGTCTATTATGTAGTGGTTGGAGTCTGCCGACTTCCTTTCACCACTCCTTATGCCAAGCTTGAATCAGCTCCAATTACCCCTCGCAAACCGGATTATGGAATAGGGACAAGTGGCCATCCTTTTCTCATGCCACATGGCTGGAGATTGCAATTCTCTTTAATCTGTCCGATGACGACATTTCATAAGGCTTTTCCGTTTCCCTGACCAGTGAGTTTTCCCCCATTGGGACTGATAGAAGTGGAGTTTGCGATTGAGGGTGAAATTCCTTACGACATACGAAACTTTGTCATTTCCATTGTGGACGAACGGTTGGAATTTCTTACTGCAGCCGAGCTCGGCAGTGAGATTAAGCAGAGAAGAAAAGCCTTTGGCCTGACACAAACAGACATTGCCAGGCAGTTGAATGTTAGTGTGAGCATTATGTCCTATTGGGAGAGGTAAGTTAAGGCATCGAACTCCTGCGCCGTATAGGCTGCATGACCCGCCGTCTGTCCTGGCCTTTCCAAATTGGCGCAATCGCTACAGGTTTTTCCGGCAACGGTGTGAGCGGGACGGCCTCAGTGAAGTGCAGAACGGGTTGGCGGAAGGGTGTTACACCGGAAGCCCTTTGCTGAGTAGGTGCAAGGCATATTGGGAGCCTTGGAGGTAGTGGTGAAACGCAACGGATTGCACACCTTCGTGGTGCTCCCGAGGCGATAGGCGGTGGAGCGATCATTCGCCTGCCTGGAGAAGTGCCGCGCCTCTGGAAGAACTGTGAGAGGAAGCGCGATACCAGTCTGCGAATAATGGGTCTCGCCTCTGCAGTCCTAATACTGAAAAGGTCATGGACAGGCTCTAATATAGAGGCGCGATATTCACAACAGGTTCCTATGAAATGAACATGCACCGCATGTCCCGCATCACCCAACACCCAGCCTCTCACCCTCGCTTCGCGAGTGTAAGAGGCTGGGGTGCCTAGCGATTTCAGATTTCTGTGAGATTAAACAGCGAACTCGGCACTAATCTGCTGCCGCAGCAACCGGAGCTGCCGCAGCCCTTCTTGCCGCCAGCGCTTCTTCCATCGTCCGCCGCTCCTCTGCCTCCGTCTCCGGCGAGAACCTCACCAAGAACACCAGCGCCGACGCCAGCAGCACCGCCACTCCCACGAACAGCAGCCCGTCCTGGTATGTGATATTCTCCGCCCGAAACAGGAAGCCGAACGCCACCGCGCCCGCATTGCCACCCGCTCCCACGATGCCAGCCACCGAGCCAAGCGCCTTGCGATTGATGAACGGCACCACAGAGAATGTCGCGCCCTCCGACATTTGCACGAACAGGCTGAACACTATCATCGCCCCCACAGCAAGGAACAGCGTCGCCATCTGTGAGAACACCATCAGCGCGATGCCCTCTATCAACAGCACGACCCCCAGGAACATCACGCGACCTTTCAGCCCGAACTTGATGCCGAACTTGTCGCCGAGCATTCCACCCGTAGTGCGCGCGAATAGGTTCATTAAGCCGAACAACCCCGCGATCAGCCCCGCCGTCTTGAGGTCGAGGTCGAATCTGTCATAGAAGTACAGCGCCGCGATATTGTTGATGGTCAGCTCCACCCCGAAGCATGCGCCATAGATGACGAACAGCGCCCACACGCGATAGTCCTTCGCCGCCATCAGGAACGTCCCGCGCACCTGCGACGCCGGTGGCATCAGCCCCTTCGCACGCAGATCCTTGTAGTTGCCCAGTGGCGCGTCCTGCGTCAGGAAGAAGTACGCGATTCCGACCAGGAACAGTGCCACGCCCGGCACAACCATCGCCAGCCGCCACCCAAAAGTCTCGCCAACGCCGAACATCAGCGCGCCCGCCAGCACCAGCGGCATCACCATCTGCGTTACGCCGCCGCCCATATTCCCCCAGCCCGCCGTCGTCGCGTTCGCCGTGCCAACGACATTCGACGAGAACATCACCGATGTGTGGTATTGCGTGATGACGAAAGATGCCCCGATAACGCCAATCGCCAGACGGAACAGCAGAAATGACTCGTAGCTCTGCGCCAGGCCGATGCACATCACCGGAATGGAGCCAAATACCAGCAAGCCGCTGTACGCGTAGCGCGGCCCGATCCTGTCGCAAAGCCACCCGATAGCCAGCCGTGCAATAATCGTTATCGCAACCGACGCGATGATGGTGTTGCCGATCTGCGCCTTCGTTAGTAGAAGGTCCTCACGCACCAGCACCATAAGCGGCGCAATCCCGAACCACCCGAAGAACGCAAGGAAGAACGCAAACCATGTCAGGTGAAACGCTCGCATCTGCGGGGTCTTAAGACTGAACAGGTTGATGCGCTTCGCTTTGCTGTCCTCGAAGGCCGTTCCGCTTGCACTCATGTTGCTCCTCCAAACCAGTCTGCTCGTTACGATTCACCGTACGCAGACTATGGTATGGAGTAGCTTTTACAGCGCAGTTACACCCGTGTTAAACGGATATGAAAATTCTGTAAATGGGATGTTAATTCTGAGTAGTATTTCAAGAACAGATATAGGGGCATAGGGGCAGTGTTGAATATGCGCGTGTAGGAGCGTTAATCATGGCTAGACAGCAGGATATCGCCGCTTTCGCTCACCGACACCACATAAGTCCGCAGCGCCTCGCAGTCGTTCCCCACAGGATTGCCCGTCGCAAGGTCGAACTTGTATGCATGAAGGGGGCAAACAACCTGTCTTCCGCCGATGATACCGTCGCACAGGGGCCCCTCGCGATGCGGGCACGCCGCCTGCGTCGCAAACACTTCGCCCTGCCGTGTCCGAAACACCGCTATGCTTCTCCCGTCCACTTCGAACACGCGCCCCTCGCCCAGCGGTATCTGCTCCACCGGCCCCAGACTGTACGCTAGCCCGCGCGCCGCTTCCAAGACACTCATCATATCAATCCCTTGCATGCTTTCTATCCTGTCAGCCACACACAGAAAATCCTGTACATCCTGTTAACTCCCCGCCGCAACGCTCACGAACTGGTTCGGATGCACCGGAATCTCAGCCTCGAGCCACGGGTCCTTGTACGCATCCACCGACGCCTGTATGTCCGCGTCCAGCCGCTCGCAGATCCCCTCGCTGTCATCCAGAAGCACGCTCCTAACATGCTCGATCCCCACACGCTCCACGAACCCGTATGTGCGCTCAAGATACTTCGCGTTCTCGCGGTAATACTGCATGAACCGCCCCATGAACTTCAGCACATCGTCGTGGCTATCGACGATGCAAAGCACATCGCCCTTTCGCACCCGCGATCCCGCCGCGCCGCCGATGTAAATCTCCCACTTGCCGCCCTCGATCGCGACCACGCCCAGGTCCTTCGTAGTCGACTCTGCGCAGTTGCGAGGGCAGCCCGACGCCGCGAGCTTCATCTTGTGCGGCGACTCCACCCCCTGGAACCGCTTTTCGATCTCGATGCCCAGCTTCACGCTGTCGCCCACGCCGTACCGGCAGAAGTCCGTCCCCACGCACGTCTTACAAGTGCGGAACGCCTTCGTGTACGCGTGCCCCGAAGGCATCTTCAGCTCCCGCCACACATCAGGCAGGTGCGTCTTCGGTATCCCCAGCAGGTCGATCCGCTGCCCGCCGGTGATCTTCACCATCTTCGCCTCGTACTTCCCCGCCACATCCGCCAGCCGCCGCAGCTCGTCCGGCGAAGTAACTCCGCCAAATATGCGCGGCACCACGCTAAACGTCCCGTCCCGCTGAATGTTCGCGTGTACCCGGTCGTTGATGAAGCGCGAATCACGCTCATCCTCGTATTCGTCCGCCCATATTGTCTTCAGCAGCGATGCCAATCCCATTTTGCTTGCCGCGTCCTCCTTGCCGCCCGCCAGCGTCTCCAGCGCCGCCGACACGCTCCGCAGCCCCTGCAGCCTGATAGCAGCCGTGAGCTCCGCCTTAGTCATCGGTATCGCCGGCACATAGTAGTGCTCCGACGGGTCCTCCGCCACCAGCCCGTCCGCAGCCAGCTCCAGCACCGCCTGCACCTGCGGAATGCACGACCCGCACCCCGTGCCCGCCTTAGTCGCGTCGCACACAGCCTTCAGGCTGCGGCATCCCCCGTCCACCGCCGCGATGATCTTCCCCTTCGACACGCCGTTGCAGTTGCACACTTGTGCATCGTCCGGCATGTCCTCCACATCCACCGCGGGTCCACCATCCGCCGCCAGTGGGAACAGCAGCTCGGCCCGGTTCTGCGGCAGCACTTCGCCCCGGTCGAACGCCTGCAGCAGGCGCGGCGCGGTGAACCCGTCGCCCAGCAGTATTGCCCCCGCGACCTTGCCGTCACGGATGATCACCTTCTTGTACACCCCGCGATTCGGCTCCACGTACGACACTACCTCGTCCTCGTCGTTCATCGGCTCCTTGTCGCCCGCCACCGCAAGCTCCACCCCCATCACCTTCAGTTTCGTCGATGTCTTCGACCCCGTATAGGTCGATGTGGACTTCTCCACGGTCAGCCGCTCCGCCAGCGTCCTCGCCTGGTCCCACAGCGGCGCGACCAGCCCGTAGGTCTTATTGCGGTGCTCCGCACACTCCCCGATAGCGTAGATGTCGCGGTCATTGCGGCACGACAGGTCATCGTTCACCAGTATCCCGCGCCGTATGTTCAACCCCGCCATCCGCGCAAGGTCGATGTTCGGCCGTATCCCTGCCGAAATCACCAGCATCTCGCAGTCCAGCGAGCCACCATCGCGGAAGCCGATTCCCGTAACTTTGCCGTTTCCATGAATGCTCGTCGTCATCTTTTCGAGGTGGAACTTCACGCCCATATCCTCGAGCAGCACCTTCAGCATGTCGCCCGAAGATGCGTCAAGCTGCTGATCCATGATGTATGGCGTCAGATGCACCACATCCACATCCAGCCCGCGGTTCATCAGCCCGCGCGCCGCTTCCAGTCCCAACAAGCCGCCGCCGATGACCGTCGCCCTGCCCGCATCCGCGGCGTACTCCACCATCTCTGTGCAGTCGTCCAAAGTACGGAACGGGAATATGCCGTCGCGGAATGCGCCGTCATCCCGGTACAGCCCATCCATCATCGGAATGAACGGCGAGCTGCCCGTGGCAATCACCAGCTTGTCGTACGGCACAAGCAGCCCTCCCGCGCCGTACGCCGTCTTCGACTTGCGGTCGATGCCGATGACGCGCACTCCCGCGTGCAGCGTGATGTTGTTCTCCTCGTACCATGACAGCGGGTTGATGAATATGTCCTTCGGGTCGTGAGTGCCCGCAAGTACGCCCGAAAGCAGGATGCGGTTGTAGTTCCCGTACGGCTCCTCGCCGAACACGGTAATGTCGTACTGCTCCTGTCCGCCAAGTGCCAGCACCTCTTCCACAAACCGCGCCCCTGCCATGCCATTGCCCACGACCACCAGCTTCTGCTTCTCTGCCATTTCAGACCTCTACCTGCTTGTCCTGTTCATTCTGTCTACTGGAGTAAGTTACTCTCAGTCCATTGCCTCAATCATCGCGCCGCACACCTTGAACTCCGGCATCCTGCTCGTTGGATCCAGCGCGGCGTTCGTCAGCCGGTTCGCCGCTCGCTTCCCGCCCCAGTGGAAGGGCACAAACAGCGTATCCTCGCGGATATTCGCCGTAACTCGCACTTTGAATTCCGCATCGCCACGCCGTGTGCTAATCCGCGCTATCCCGCCGTTCAGCAGCCCGTACACCCGCGCAGTCGTCGGATGCACCTCGACCATAGCCTCCGGCGCCATCCCTACGAGCTCCTCGACCCGCCGTGTCTGAGTGCCACTCTGGTACTGTGCCAGCAGCCTCCCAGTTGTCAGATACAGCGGAAACACCGAGTTCGGCGGATCGGCGGGCGGCTGGTGCTGCACCGCATTGAAGCCTGCCCTGCCGCTAGGCGTTGCGAACCGCTCCGTGAACATGCGCGGCGTCCCGGCATGCCCATCGTCAGGACACGGCCAGAACACCCCGTCATTCGCCTCGATCTTCTCGTATGAAATCCCCGAATAGTCCGCAGGCCCACCCGAGCTCGCCTGCCTCAGTTCGTTGAAAACATCCTCCGCACTCTCGTAACTGAAGTACTGCCCCTTGCCCATCCGCTCGGCAAGCTCGCAGATCATCTGCATGTCGTCCCGAACCTCCGGCGGCGGCTCGAACGCCTGCTTCCTCATAATCACGCGCCCCTCGAGGTTCGTCATCGTCCCCGCTTCCTCCGCCCACTGCGCCGACGGCAGCACAACGTCCGCCATCTCAGCCGTCTCCGACAGGAAGAAGTCCGACACCACAAGGAAGTCCAGCGACCGCAGCCTGCGCTCCACATGGATGGCATTCGGCGCCGACACGACCACATTGGAACCCAGCACCAGCAGCGATCGCACACCACCCTCGCGTCCCAGCGAATCTAGCATTTCATAGGCAGACATACCTGGCGCAGGCAGCGTATCGGGGTCGATGCCCCACACCGATGCTACATGCGTGCGCGCCGCAGGATCGTCGATCTTGCGATAGCCCGGAAGCTGATCGGCCTTCTGCCCGTGCTCTCTGCCGCCCTGACCGTTCCCCTGCCCCGTCAGGCAGCCATACCCGCTGTTCGCCTTGCCCAAGAGCCCCAGCGCCAGCGCGATATTGATGAACGACAGCGTGTTGTTCACGCCCTGCGCCTGCTGCTCCGTCCCCCGCGCCGTCAGCACCATCGCAGTGCGCGCCTCACCAAGCATGTGCGCCGCCCGCACCAGGTTCGCCTCAGACACCCCCGTGATCCGCTCCACACGCTCCGGCCAGTATGTCGATACCAGCCCGCGCACCGCAGCAAACCCCTCTGTCCGCGTCTCGATGTAATCCGCGTCTATCAGCCCATCCCGCACCAGTATGTGCAGAATCCCGTTCGCAAGCGCGGCGTCCGTGCCCGGTGTCAATCTCAGGTGAAGGTCCGCCCTCTGCGCCGTCGGAGTCAGGCGCGGGTCAGCGACGATGAGACGCCCGCCATTCGTCCGCTGCGCCTCGAAATACTGCATTATCGGCGGCATCGTCTCTGATGCGTTGCTTCCCACCAGCAGTATCGCCTCTGCGCCCGCAATGTCCTCCACCGGAAACGGCAGCCCCCGGTCGATCCCGAACGCCTTGATGCTAGCTGCAGCAGCCGAAGACATGCAGAAGCGCCCGTTGTAGTCGATATTCGCCGTGCCCAGCGCCACCCGCGCGAACTTGCCCATCAGGTACGACTTCTCGTTCGTCAGCGACCCGCCCCCGAACACTCCCACCGCATCCGCACCAAAGTCGTCTTGCGTGCGCCGGAACTCGCTCACAATGCGCTCCATGGCGGTGTCCCAGCTCACCGGCACGAGATTACCGTCCGCATCCCGCATCAGCGGCGACCGCAGCCGCTCAGGGTGGTTCAGCGCACTCGCCGCAGTCCACCCCTTGATGCAGAGTGCGCCCTTGTTCACCGGAAACTCCGTGTTCCCCGCAATCTTCGGGTCAGCCGCCGCGCCCTCCACCACCATCCCGCACTGAAACGCGCAGTACGGGCAATGCGTTCGCGTTGCCGTTCCAACATCCTCAAGCGCAATTTCCGAAAGCAGGGTGAATATCCTCCATTGATAGACTTGTCCCAGTTTTCACCCTATCTCGCAACTTTTTCCTTTGTATTGCACCCGTGTTAAAACTATGTGAACTATGGTCATCCACACCACGGCGGAACTTGCCCATAGCGGGGCATCAGGTTCTTCCGAAGTTGATTGGTGAGTTCACAGGCTTTGAGGCGCGTCCTGCGAACCTGGGTCCTGCGAACATGGAAGGAGGCACGTGAGTGTCGGAACCAGCAAGAATAGTACCCCACCATTCTTAGTGCTCACAGGATGTACTCTGCCTAGCCTACGCAACATCTTTACGCTCATTCATTCCAAAGTGCAAATGTTTGCCGTATCATTAGTCTCAGTTCGGACATTGTTATGGACAGCATTTACAACAGCGAACCCCCATGCCAGATGAGGAGGAGACAGCTCGTTTGGCGAGCGTGATACATAGGGCGGAGTTGAGTAAGATCGTCGCAGATTGGATGGGCGTTAGCCAGGCAGCTGCATCGGATGCTACTGCTGCAGCCCTCTACAGCGTCGGGTAGCCGCTTTCTAAGAAATATCATGTACCGTTGACCGGTTTCGGAACATTCTCCGTTTAGGAGAGGGCTGCCCGAGTCCGATAAATGCGGGCTATTTGCCTCGAACACTCACGGTCCTGTGGGGCACCGCATACCAAGCTCTGTATCCTGCAAATCTCGCTAATTGCCTTCAGGGAAAGGGTCCTGCTCGCTCACCAGTTTCTGCGACTCCCGAATTGACATTCCAAGCTTGCTCTTGTCACCCCACAGGCTTTTCACATATTCAATGACTTCGACGGTCTCCTCGTGTGTGAGTCGCTCTCCAAATGCAGGCATGCCGCTCTTGAAGCCCGGATAATTGGGGTCTTCGAGCGTTTTTCCACCCTGACTGATGATCCGGTAGAGGAGGCCGTCGCCGTGGTGCCATGTATGGCCGTCCCCATTTAGGGGCGGTGGTGGCAGGGTACCGTCCGACCTCTTAATGTGCCAGTCAGGTTGCCCTTCTCCACTTACACCGTGGCATACGGCGCAGTTGGCGGCGAAAATCTCCTGCCCAGAAGAGGAGGACGAAAAAAGAGGAACTGATCCTCCGAAGGATGACGCGCAGGCGGTAAGGAAGATGGAGGCGAGAGCCAAAGACAAGAGGGTAGCTGTGAAGAAATTAGGCGCACTGCTGTACCTATGCAAGTCTACCCTCCGGAAACCCGGGCCGTGTTATAGGCTTTGAGCATTACTCTCGCTGATGCCCTAACTTAATCAACTTACCAGACTGGGCGCCGACTTGCGGATTAACACATCGTCGCATAGGCGTCTCCCTCGAATATGCCTTCGGCCCGCTGAACCTCTCTCACATAGCAGATTATTGTCTCTACTTCGTTCTTCGACACGCCTGAAACAGGTGGCATGTCGCCGAATGACCAGTGATGTGACGGCACGCCGTTGAGGACAGCGCTTCGAATGCTGGCGTCCGAGTGATGACCGGGCTCATAGAGTCTGTGCACCAGCGGCGGCCCCTGGTTCGTCCCGGTGGCGTTCTGCCCATGACAGCGCAAGCAGTTGTTGTTGAAAAGCTCTTCTCCCACCCTGGCGGTTGCTGACAGCGAGCCACCCTGCGCAGGGCGCACTTGCTCATCGCCCGACGAAGAGGGAATATACTGCAGTTGAATATCATCGCCGCATGCCGTGACCATCAGCAGGATCAGGGCAAGTCCGAGAACCGAGGCCACTTTCAGCCTCACTGGGCTTTCACCTTCAGCCATTTTAGTGCATCTCCTATTTATGAGCTTGCTCAAGAGCATTCTGAGTCGCCAGGTCGCGGAGGCACTCGGTCGAGGCGAACCCATCGGCTGTGGAGTTTGGTCCGCCATCTGATACGACTGCCGCATAATCTGAAACCTGTCGGGGAGACGACCCCTACATCTCAATTTCCCTCTTGCCCGATAAGAATAGCACCGCATCCCTTTGAAAGGCCCGGTTGCGACAACTTGCTCAGAAGTAGTGTATGAGGGTGTTCGCCAATTGTATAGCGCACAAGGAAGTCTCATTCCAGAATGTCCCAAATGCTGTGCAACTGCGATGATATACTCAGGTCATCTGGGATCGGGTCTGAATCTCAATGCAACTGGCCCAGATGTCTTGATTTTGATCACATCAAAGCTGGTGAAGCGCAGTGTAGGTGAAGACAAGGAAACATCGACTTGATACTCCAAGAAATCCGGAAAAGCCGTGCCGCGGCTGTATCAGCCACGATCACCCATCTTCTGGCGTGGGCTGCATTCTTGTGGTTGGCGCTTTGGCCTTATTCTTATCAGGGAATCTCGGCTGCTGCGGTCAGCGTTGATGGTGGAGGTGCAACTACGACGGAGGTGGCTCGATACTCGGCCTCTCTGACCGAGGTGAATGGATATTGGGTTCTGCTCCCGTTGTCTGCCCCCGTGCTAGTAACAGGGTTGGCTCTGCTGTCACTGTTAACCTGGAAGGGCAATGGCGGGCGGGCCGGCAATACTTTGATACTGGGAGGCTTGGCGGTAGTTCTTCTAATTTTCAGCGTCTTGGGGCTTCTATCAATCGGTCTGTTCTATTTGCCATCGGCCCTAGCATCGATAGTGACTGCGATTATTTTCGGCTTCAGACCCGGGTTGCCCAGACCGAGTGACGAGTGAGTCCGAGCTTACTTCGCATCTGGGAGGCAAGCGAGAGCGGCTTCACAGGCAGTCAGTCTTTATATCTCTGGGGACCCGGCCAAATTAGCGCCCGACCACGGGTAAGACTATTTTTGGCACTCCCAATCCCGCCTGATCAGTATGTCGCCTGTCTGTTGACATCGAACTACGGAGAACCTGCCAACCCCACGAACTGCATGAGCCGCCGGGATGTTTCGTACAATGAGCAGGACAATTAACTGCCGTGGTCAGCAAATGCAGAATACGGACAAGAGAGAAGAGGCAACAACGAGGATGCTCCACCCGTCGGCATATTCGTACTTGAGGTGCGCTGTTCTTGTTATCGCTGTCATGGTGCTTGCGATAGCCGCGGGCTGCGCGAGCGAACCAGAAATGGACGAGGTTGAAGCTGTCGAAGAGGTTGAGGTACTTGCCAATTCCGAGCTTGAATCTCGGGGCGCGGCTGTACGGCAATCTGATGCGGCGAGTGCGAGAACGGGACGTTCGTCTGCTTCATCTGCCTTTGACTCCACCGCGCCCACTAAGACGCCCACGCCGTATCCGACATTGGCGCCTATTCAGGTCCGGGCTGTTTCAGACCACGAGGATAACATCGGCCCGGACCTGGTGCGTCAGACTCCAGACGATACTCCAAATCCGGACAATGCCATCATTGCAGCAGAAACTGGACTATCAGTGGAACGGATTGCTACCGCGATGGCATCCCAGGAATCGTTTGGGGAATATGCGCATGAACTCATCAAGCAGTTCCCTGATCAGATTTCCGCAGTATGGATGGATTCGCTTCCTGGCACTGAAGGCCCCAATACGAGAGGCAACATCCGGTTTACAGGAACAGTACCCACAGACATCAAGACTATGGATAACGTCATACTCACCGGAGACGGGTTGATATCAATGGCTGATCACAGACGGCGCGCTAGAGTAGCGGGAATGGCGCTCCGCGACCTGGGATACGATAACTTTATGACGGGTTACGAACCCAGAAAAGGTGTGATCGACATAGAGATTCTGCTCCCTGAGGGTGTGGTTCAACCAAGCAAATCCGACTTGATCCCCGAGATGCGGCGTACTTTTGAGCGTTTCCCAGAATTGCAGGGCAGGGCTGCCCTGCTGGAGGCGGTCGACATTGAGCTTACTGTGATAAGGGGGGACGGACCCTTATTTATTCTCGATGACGGCCGTAGCGATGAATAGTCTCTCTGCCGGCTGCTACTTGGTCTGTATTCACACAACATTGCCATTATTGGGCACCACGCCGCCATTGCAACGATCTACCCACATTCATTGCAACATATAAGTACTTGCCCTATTATTAGTCGCGGACTCGGACATTTTCGAGAATAGATTCTAGAATTACTGGTCACATTCCAGATGGGGAGGCGATAGTCATATGGCGAGCGTGATACACAGAGCAGAGTTGAGCAAGATCGTCGCAGACCGAATGGGGGTTAGTCAGGCCGCTGCGGCGGATGCCACCGCTGCGGTACTCGACAGCATCGAGCAGGCGCTTTCTGAGAACGATCGTGTGACGTTGACCGGTTTCGGTACATTCTCCGTTAAGGAGAGGGCTGCCCGCCAGATGCGAGCGATAGCCGGAGAGAATGCCGGTCAGATGATCGATGTTCCGGCTCGGAAGTACGTCGCGTTCAAAGCTGGGAACACGCTCGAACAAACTGTGCGCGACGGTCATCAATAGCTAGCTTGATCTGCTGCCCCAGCAGTATTCTTCTGTTATTACCTCCCTATTCCGCGAGTCGCGGCCGAATCGCCGGGCCGCAAGGAACTACGGCAAGCTGGACATTCTCGTCAACAACGCGGGCATCAGCGGGGATTCTCCTGAGATTGATAGGCTGGACTTCGATGAATGGAATCGGATTATGGATGTGAACGCGACAGGCGTGTTTCTTGGAACAAAGTACGCTATAGAGCGGATGGCAAAGACCGGCGGCTCCATCGTCAACATCTCATCCATAGCGGGAATTGTCGGGGGTGATGGCGATCATCCAGCGTATCATGCCTCGAAGGGCGCCGTGCGCATCCTCACCAAGGCGATGGCTGTGCAGTACGGACCCCAGGGTATCCGCGTGAACTCGGTGCATCCGGGCTTCATGCCACCAATCCGTACCACCACACCAAATACAGGGGCAGCAGAGGAGCTGGTACGGCAGACACCATTGCAGCGGACAGGGGAAACCATCGAAGTTGCTTACGGCGTGCTGTTTCTCGCGTCGGACGAGGCGTCTTTCGTCACCGGAACTGAGCTCGTAATAGACGGCGGCTTTATCGCGCGCTGAGTGCGACACTAATACGATTGGATGGGTCTGCGCCCTTTGCCGCGGCCCCGTGAGGAGGCTCGATGAACAGCGAACTGCGAGGCAGAGCGCACCAATCAGAATTAGAGGGAATGCCTCACTACAGTCCTTGTGTAAAGTATAGGGAGCTTTTTCCCAAAGCTGGTAACTTAGCAGGACAGTCACTACGGAATTGGGTTGACGGCCATTACTTCTTTCAGATAATGCAACGAAACGCCCGCCTACAGTGCATCATACAAATGCTTGCCGTATCACCTGTTGCGGTCTGGGATATTTACGGGGGTGGTTCGAGTCCACTTAGGCGGACCAAGGCGTACCGATTTGCGAACTTTCCGGTGGGAGGTTCCGCTTGAGTGACACCCAGTGTTGAGGGAAGACACGGCAGCTGTAGCCTACTCATCGTGGGCAGCTCCCGGTTTTTAGGTAGGACTTTTTCCTGAGCACAGCAGCCCAGCCGCTAAGGACCGCTGATGGTCAACTCCAAGCGGTTCGACAACATCCTGCCGTCACTCGTGCAGGTGGCGCCATCGGACGCGCAGTCCGTGGTAACGGGGAGGACAATGGTGACGGTTCCATTGGAGTTCGGGCTGACGGTGGTCTCCCACCTGATGCTGTGGGGTTGGTCCAGCCGCCGGGCACGGGTAACCTCGCCGCCCGTGACGGTGAAGGCGTAATCCCGCAGAGTCTTGCAGCTGAAATCGTCGCCGGGCGCCTCGCTGAAGCGCAGTTCGAATTTGATGTCGGAACTGCCGTCGTGTGAGTCGGGCACATTGCTGACGGACGCCGTCAACGGCTGCTCGACCTCCGCCGTAGCCGCGCTTGTCAGGCTCTCTTCGTTACCCGCGTCGTCTGTGAAACTCACCTCTAGCTTGAACTTTTTGCCTTCGTCTAATTTCGCTGCGATGTATGTGGAGCTCGTGGCGCCTTCTATGTTCGTTTCCGTACCACAGTCGACCCGTATCCACTGGTAGCTGAACGCGCCAAGGCCATCGGAGTCCATGGCGCCGCCTGTGTCCGCCGTCAGGGTTTCGCCGATCTGAGGCGCGCCGGAGATGATGGGCCTCCCTGTGGCCGGTGCCTGTCTCGCAAATGAAGATCGAGCAGCTTAGCGACTCAAGTAGGATTGCGCCGTAAGGTAATAGATATAATAATATCCGTCAATACAGTATATATGTAAGGTTCTTCTGAATATCAGTGTCACAATCTCTCACTGCGCCGCGCCACACCCTCTGGTCGGCCCGGATACACTTGAGGGTCAACTGATAGCGGACCTGGTGTCAACTCCCAGAAGGAACGTCATCCCCCACAAGTTAGTCAACGCCCAGCTGCCCAACTCACCCAATTAACGTCAGCGACTGCGATTCCTATTGGCAGCGACGGTGAGTGTGTTCAGATCGGCCGATAACACCTATCAGATGAAATTCGCACGCCGGTCGATATCCTTCGGTTGCATCATCAGACATTCTTTGCTACTCTCGGATAAGACATCAGTTCCCTTCCGTGAGAACACAGAGATACCGCAATGACAGTACAGCGATACAATGTGTATGTCTGGGTAACCTGGCTCTCCCGCCTGATCGTCGGCGATGCCTCCTGCGAGTGGGCGTCCCGGTTCAAGGCGCACCACAGCGGATACGTGAAAACCAGCCGCGATTTCAGCCTCTCCACCTGGAAGATGCACCATACCCGCCTGCTCAAATACGTGCGCGACAAACTTGAGACCGATGGACACATCGTCTCCACCGAGCGCAATAACTGGTTCAAGCTGCAGGGTGGCTCTGTTGCACTGGTATCCGGACAGGCCGATCTGATAGCGGTTGTACCGGACGGACGGACGACTGTGTATGATGTCAAGATCGGCGCACAGCGGGACTCGGACGTGGCGCAGGTGATGATCTAAATGTACGCACTTCCGCTGGTTGCCGATTCTCCTTGGGAGGGTGAGTCGCTGGACGGTCGTCTGGTGTACAAGGATGGCACGGAGAAATACATTCCGGCCTCGGCGGTCGACTCCGACTTCAGGGAAGGACTGCACGACTTGATGAGGCGCGTCGTATCCGACAAGCCTGCTCGCAGGGTCCCAAGCCCGCCCGAGTGCAACTGGTGCGACCTGACTGGCCTCGACTGTTCGGAACGCGTGGATAGCGACCTTCCTATAGACAATAATGGTTCCGCTGCTGACAAATTGCTGCTTGATTTCTAACTAATGAAGCGTGTGATGTCGATAGCACGACGGCAGTCCGATCAGCATCCTTGACGATATGGGAAGTCAGCTGTCATTCGGTTGACTAGGAATCGGTCACTTCGGACCCACTCCCCTCAAAGTCGTCCACATCTCTTGTCACCATGGACGCGCCCCGGCAGCGGGCTATGGCCGCCATCTGGCAGTCGGTCTGGCTTAAGGGGAGTTGTGATACGGTCTCTCACAGCTATTTATCAACAGAGAGCGCTTTCGATTTGCAGTTATGTAAATACCGTTGTTTAATACCTCGCAACAGGCCGAACTAAGTAAGCGAGTTTTCCGGGTTCAAAGATGAGAAACTTCCTAGTGTCAAGACGAACTATAGTGGTAGCAGTCTCGCTAGTTGCGATGGCTTTACTTGGCGGCGTTCTGCTACTCAGAGAATTCAGCCTGCCGCGATCCGAATGCGTGCTGCCGCTTAATTCTTACAGTATAAGCGGCACATGGAACGACAGTTGCCTCTCCACCAGTCCCGCGCCTCACGTCGGTGGAGACAGATATGCGCGCTTCTACGCTTTCACACTGGACAGCGAGGCATCTCTGGAGATCAACCTGACCTCAACCGAGGATACATACCTGTACGTGTTGCGAGGGCACGGGGCCCGCGGAACGGTTGTCTATGAAAATGACGATGAGAGCTCCGGAAGCACTAACTCGATGGTATCAGGAATATTTCAACCAGGAGTTTATACGGTGGAAGCGACCACTCGCCAGCCGAGCACGTCGGGAGGCTTCGTTCTGACCGTCCACAGATTGCCCGAATCCACACCCATTCCGCACACCCCGGAAGCAACTCCGGAGCCTAATACCCCAGTGCCTTCACCAGAGCCCAGTACACTTGAGCCGGTTCCTACCGAATTACCGACGGCCGTACCGGTGCCAACTGAAGTGCCTCCGGTGTCAATGCTGGTCGGTGCCTCACATCACACCTGTGCCATATTGGCCAACGGCAGAATTGACTGCTGGGGAGACGACGCGTTTGGACAGGTTTCCGGGCATCCGTCTTCTGGTCGATACATTGCCCTGAGCCTGGGAGGAAGGCATTCCTGTGCCCTGAACCAAGACGGGGGTATCGTCTGTTGGGGGGCGAATGATAAAGGGCAGTCTTCTCCGCCTTCACGGCAAGCGTACCTAATGCTGATGAGTGGCGACAGCTATACATGTGCTCTGCACTCCAGCGACGAGGTAGACTGCTGGGGTAATTTCACTCGCGAGCCTGCGGCTACTCCGACGACACTTCCTTCGGGACCTGTGCCAACACCCCTTCCTCCAACGCCAGAGCCGACGCCGACGCCAGAGCCAACGCCCCTTCCTCCGACACCAGAGCCAACGCCCACGGTTACTCCGACTTCGGTTCCGCCGTGCGTCATAATCGCGCCCACTGCGGACCTCAGACATTGCCAGTTTGACAATAGGGACTTCAGCGATCTCAATCTCACGGAAGCAGATTTTTCGGGTGCACACCTTGCGGGAACCAAGTTCAAGGGAGCGATTCTGATCGGGGCCAAGTTTGTAGGGGCAAACCTCACAGGCGCGGATCTGAGCGACGCGGATCTGAGCGGAGCCGACTTGAACGGAGCCGACCTCAGACACGCTAAGTTCTCTAACGCAATCCTAGATCGCGTTACGGTAGTCGGAACTACACTCAGATCAGGGAATAGAAGGGACGACAACGCCATGTTCCGAAGCGCAATACTGACGAACGTCGTCTTCGACTCAGAAATCAAGCTCATAGAAATCGGGTTCATCAACGCAGACTTATCAAACACCAGTTTTGTAGGTGTTGATCTTCACGAGGCGGATTTCAGAGGCACCACGCTATCTGAAACCGACTTCAGCGGAGCGGACCTGACCGGATCTAATTTCAGTGGCGTAAATCTCAAACCGGCTATTATTGACTCCAGAACCCAGTTCAGGGGAGCAGACCTGAGCAGGGCGGATCTTTCCGGTATGGATGCCCCCTACTGCAACTTCCGGGAGGTTGACTTTGAGCACGCAGATCTCTCCGGAGGGACTTTCACTGACTGTGATTTCAGGGAGGCCGATTTCACGGAAGCCGACCTGGCAGATGCGGATTTCAGAGATTCCGAACTCGATGAGGCCGACTTTGAGAGAGCAGACGTTGAGGACGCCGATTTTGAGGGAGCGGACCTCACTCACGCAATGAATCTGCATAGAGCAGAGAACATCCATGATGCCGATTTCGATGAGACACAGTGTCCTGACGGCACCGACAGCGACGATACCGTAAGTGGCAGTTGCTACCCGAACAATCTCAAGCCCTAAGGCGTGTCCTCCCGATCACAAAGCCCGCACACCTGTGGGAGTCCACTGCGAGCGCGAGCTAGGCCGTTGACAGGCTCTCGCCCTCGTCAGTACGTCTCCGCATTGTGGGCGCGACGACTTCCGGCTTTGCCGTTAGTGAGATTTGCTCTTCATCTTCACATCATGCACGGAACTTGGTTCATCACTTATAACGTGGGCAGCCCAGAAACCGAAGCTGCACCACTGATGCAATCCGCAACTGCGCCCACTGGAAGAGACATGTCGACGACGACTGTCCAGCCTGGAGCAAAGCCCGAGAGAACGTCCAGATACTCTCCGATGAGGCCCAGGTCATCGCCAGAAACATCACCGAGCTAGAAGATGTCACCGGAGGTCCCGCCACTCTCTACCGGTTCGCGGATGGCTCGGTCGGCTACTTCGCACCGGACGCACCCGACTGGCAGGAGGCGGACGAGCTGAAGGGGGATGACCTCGAGCGGGCGCTCTGCATTATTCAGGACTGAGGAATACTAAGCGAGGCCCGGAAGTCGGCTTCGATGCCAAGCCAGATAGAGGCGTCCAGGCCCAGTGCTTCCTCAAGCTTTGCCGCGGTATCTGTGTCGATAGTAGATTCTCCTGCGATTATGTCGGCGACCAGCTCGGGCGCGAGACCGCAGCTATCCGCGAGCTCACCCGGCGAGATGCCCTGAGCCTCGATGCGCTCCTCGATGACCCATCCGGGCGGAACTGCGTAGTCGGGTCTGTATGGATAAAACTGCTCAGTCAAATCATCACCTCTCATTGATGATAGCACCGCTGTTGCGAGTGCGCGTTGGCCCAGGCGAAAACGCCGGCTTCAGCGCGATCGGCGTGAAATGGGCATTTTGTGGAAAATCTGGAGAATTCTATCGCCGTGTAATCGACGTAGAGGCCCTGTTTTGAGGGCAGAGGTATCTGGATCTGTCTGCCAGGGTTCAGTCGATACGTGAATCGGATCTGGATGCCGGAAGGCTATGGATTCAGACGAGGAAGGCCCGGGGCGAACTCAGCGATTAACACCTAGGCGACAACCCACATGACCAAGACGGCCGCAATGGCAAGCCAGCATCTGGTCCTAAGACTGGCGAACCGCCTTGGGTGATCATCATCCGATTCAGGGAAGTTCTGTCTGTGGATGAAGAGCCAGAAAATCAGGCTACCCCCTACGATATGGACCGCATAGTAGGCGAGGGCTACCAGGGGCGGCGGTGGAAATGTCACTACTTGTCCTCAACTGGCATTCGGACTACGGAGGTATGCTTTCTTAGCTAGAAGCGGTCCCTGGCGCTTGCGGAGCGTCCGTTCCGTCTACGAGATGTGTGCGAACCTCCAGCGGAAATCGTTGCCCTCTACGGCGCTTTTCGTGTCGATCTACGCGATTCCTGCGCTGCGAGATCATAATACTTGTTGACTACGACCGCTTCTGAACGACGAGGATTACGACATGCACCTGCGGGACACGATCAGAGCTTTCTATACGGAGCGCGGCGTGGAGTTCTCCGGAGAGCAGGATATGGGAGTCTGGCACTGGGACGACATCCAGATATTCGACTACCCGAGGCGCATATCACTCGACAGGCAGCCTGGTGCCGTTGAGATAGCAGACGAGCCATACTTGGCGTTCACGGCTGAAAGCAGCGACCGGATGCGCGTGTCAATTGTGGCGGAGACCGGCGACGTTTACGCGCTACGATTAAAGACGGGAGAAGTTGCGCTGCTCGGAAACGTCGACATCACGGATCCGGAGCGTGGCTTGAGTAACAGCAGAGAGCGGAGCCCGGTGTACATCCAGACCGATACGCTGATTGGAGACTACGCACAGGAGAGCGCCCCGCTTGGCCGTCCTCTGTCGTGGTTTGTCGAAAGACTGGACGTATAGTCCGAGCAAGAGGAACTTTCCGAGCATAATCTGCCATAGGATAAAGTTGCCCTAAATCAGTCGAACCTGGAAAACATTCGCGGCCAGACTCTGCTCCGACCAAGAGCACCGAAAGATTCTCCGCGCGCTGTACGTGGCAGACCAGAGCTCTGGGCGAGAGTTGGTTCTAGGACCACTCGATATTAGCAGTTGCCAAATCAGGGACTCACTCCACGCAGTCTTCGTTCCTCGTAACAGTCGTTGCTCTTGACGCTGTCCGGACATATAGTTTCTTCAAAAAGCGCCTCGTCGATGTTTTCTGCCGACCTGAAGATTGCATTAGTGAGGTCTGCCTCCACGAACTTAGTACTTTCTACATCAGCATCCTGAAAGCTGGCGCCTGACAGGTTCGCCACGGTAAAGTCTGCGTCGCTGACATCAGCACCGTTGAAGAGTGCGCCCTGCAGGTCAGCGTCCCTCATTCTTGCATCCCTGAGATCAGTGTCGGTGAAATTAGTCGCTCTCATCTCCGCCCTGTTGAACGTGGCCTCTTCCAAATCAGCTCCCTTGAAGTCGACTCCATCAAGGCCCGCACCGCTGAGATCAGCGCTCTGCAGGTCAGCACCACGAAAATCGGGTTTGATGTCAAAGTAAATCTTGCCGAGATCGACACCAACTAGATGCGCCCCTTGCAAATTGGCTCCATCAAGTCTTGTGCCATCAAAGTTCGCTCCTCGAAAGGTTGTTTCGGTGAGGACGGTCTGAGACAGATCAGTGCGATATAGTATCGCCCTCGTGAAGTCCGCCTTTTCGAGGTTGGCACCGATGAGAGAGCCTCTAGTCAGATCCGCAGCTACAAATGTGGCGCCCACCAACTCCGTGTCTGCTGGGAACACGGTTTCGATCGAGGTTGCTCCGTCAAACGACTGGATATCTGAGATGTCGGCCGAGCTCAGATCAACCTTCGTGAAGTCTGCGCCGTTAATCGATGCTCCTGAAATTGAAGCGTTCGTTAGCACGGCTCGTTCCAGCATTGCATTAGTCAGGTCGGCCTCTGTCAGCTTCGACCCGCTGAGATCAGACCTTGTCATGTCTGCGCCACTTAGAATGGCGAAGCTGATATCTGCGCCGCTGAGATTCAGTCCACGTAGATCTTTGCCTGACAGGTCGCATTTTCTGAGGTCCGCTCCGGGCAAGAAAGCGGTGCATGGCAACGGAGTCTCTGTTGGTAGAGGAGTTGCCGTGACCGTGGCAGTTGGCAGAGGTGTCGGTGTCGATGTTGCAGAAGGAGTGGATGTAGAGGTAGGTAGAGGCGTCTGGCTCGGGGTGGGAGAAACCGCATGCGCAGGCGTAAGAGTGGGTGAATGTGTAGACGTCGGACGTGGTGTGGGCGTGTCTGTAGGTTTGGGGGTATGTGTCTGAGTACCCGTCGGTATAGGGGTATTTGTCGGGACAACGGCAGCAGCGATCGGTGTGTTCGGCATCTTCGGAGCGATTGTCACAACGGGTGTGGGTGTGCCTGTGGATATCTCAACGGGAGCTAATGCACCACCAAGGGCCGGAGGTTGCGGAGTGATCTGGTTAGCGCTCCCGGCAGAGGAGACGCCACCGCCGGATTCACCGGAGCCGACTGTACATATCCCGATGATCAGCACCACGAGGGCCAAGGCAACGATTGCCGTGACTCTGATTGGAAGGCGAGACAGTCCTGCTGCAGAACCAGCGGCGGTCGGCTGCGGGCCTGGCGCCTAAGTTTCGGCTATAGGAGACGGCTGTGTGTCCGTTGGTCGCGGCCTTGGTGTCGACTTTGGAAAAACCTCAGACGTTTCCGGAGGAGGGAAAGAGTCCAGGCCAGTAAGGTCTCTTCTCGCACACCAAGGACAAGGAGCCCCGGCAATGTGTTCAGTCCTTGAAACCGGTCGAGCGGCGTATAGATAGTTGGGATTTGAGTCGCAAGCGCTCAACGATCTGGCGGTCTCATCCAGTGCATCCGCCCATTCCCTTGGCGAGGGGCGACTCTCCGGCACCGAGTGTCCCTCATCGAAGCATCTGGTAAACAGCGACCTGAGCCTGTCATCCAACGATTCCCATAGAATGCGGTCCCTCGTCGGCGGTTCCAGTGGGACCACTCGGGACTGACTGTAAAGAAAGTATCCCTCCGATATGGAATCCTCCCTTTGCGGCGCTTCTCCTTCCCCTTCATAGACGCCGGAGAATGGATGCCTTCCCTCCATCAGGATTTGGTATATAACCACTGCTAGTGCGAATCTATCGTGGTTTACATTTCTTTCTACTACTGCAAAATTCGCTCCTTGAAGCTCGGGAGGCGTGTAATCAGGTTTGCCCACGAGGCAGTGATACACGTCGGCTGGAGAGACACCATGGTCGCGAACCTGGAAAGAGTCAGCGTCTATCAGGGTAACGTGCTCGTCATCCGTGATGTGGGCATTGGACTCGTTGATGTCACCTACCACGTAACCGCGCCCGTTGAGTTCAGCGAGTGCAGTGGCAAGGCTCCGTGCGGTTGAACAGAGATCCCGGTAGTTAACATGAGGGGTGTTTAGGCTCCTGGCGCGCGGATTGTAGTGGTCAAGTAGACTGTTTTTCTTTTCCACCCTCGGCACCAGGAATCCGACGGCCTCTCCGCCGGGGTTGTCGTAGATAATGCCCTGCGGGCAGGCTACGTACAGGTGGCCGCTATTGGGATCGCTTGTGACAGGAAAGTATTCGATCATCACTTCCAGTTTTCTGAACGTGCGTCGAGTCCGTTTGTCTTGATGACAGATCTTAGCGACCAGCTCAGGATGATCGGGCAGATTGTAGACCGTTCCCTCACCACCACTACCTAGCTCGTCGGAGGAGCTCAAAGTGAAGGATCCGGTCTCTTCATTCCAGACCCGTATGCACTGTTCACTGGTCATTGGCGCAAGTATCCCCGATATGCATGTGGCTAAGGGAGCATAGCAACAAGCAATGTGAGGCCGTCGTCCGTCCTGTCGGTCACCCTAGGGGACGATAAGAAAGACTTCAGCCCATTCGATGCGGTGGTTGCGTCCCTCTGATTCTCCGCCCAGCGAAGCAATGGTGTGAAAAACGGAGAGTGGGGCCTGAAATCATGGGCGGGATCCAATGCCAAAGATTGAATACCGTCTGTGAACATTAGAAGACGGGAGGTATTG
>MPND01000176.1 GCA_002238855.1 SAR202 cluster bacterium bin90 | reverse complement strand
ACGGCCTCCAGCGGTCACTCAGCATCAGCGCCACCATAGCAATGGAGCACCTAACAGAGGTGCATACCAACGACTCCGACTTCGATCGTTTCCCGGGATTGAAACGCCGAAATCCACTTTGGAATTGTGGAGTCTCTAAAAGTGCATTCAGGCACAATGAGTCTCAATAGGGGCTTGTGAACAACGACATTTATAATGGCCGCTCCTGTTGCCCCTGTGCTTCACTGGTCCGGTAGCTCGGCAGATTGAACTCCAGTATGACCGAGTGATGCACGATCCTGTCTATCGCCGCTGCAGTCGCCGTAGGACTGGCGAAGATCTTCTCCCACTCTGAGAAGACCAGGTTCGAAGTGATGCCGAGCGGGCGGCGCTCCAAAGTGTCCGCTCTCGATCTAATAGCTAGGAGCCAGATAGGTAATGAATCCGGTAGCATCGGGCTGGGTTCCGTCGTACTACACGGCAGTGCGACGCTCGCTTTCGTGGCGCACCAGAGGCTACGCACCCCCTTGGTAAGACAGGCTCAGTCATCGTCGTGGGCGAGCTTGGTGAAAGCGCTCATAAAGGCGATCGTTCGAACATACCCGGCTATGTCCTCTTTCCGAGTTCCCGGAGGAGTTCCCAAATTGCTAGGGTACCTTCGTCCGCACCAAAATGCCTGGCTCTTCGGAAGTAACGCTTGTGCTTTTCATGATCGCCCAGCAACAGAGCGAGCTCCGAAGCTGCCAGCAGAGCGGACGTCTCCTCAGCGTCCAGTTCCAGTGACGCCTCGAACTCCATCAGAGCTTCAGGCAATTTCTCGAGCTTCCAGTACGCTGCACCCAACACGCTGTGGTAGTGTGAATCCAGAGGGCCACACTTCGGGTTCACGTTTCGCAAGTGCTCCACCGCTTCAGACGGCATTCCGTTCCATTGCAGCGTCTCGCCGATTGCCGTCCAGGGGAGCAGCCAGTCCGGCTCCAGTGTCACCGCTTTCCACAGTGCATCCAGCCCATCCTTGACGAGAGTCTCATCGTCTCGCCATGTGCCCACGCTCGCTTTCAATGACCCGAGCGCATAGTGAATCGTCGGATTCAACGGGGCGTACCGGACCGCCAACTGTGCTTCGGCGAGCGCCTCCTGGAGTTTACCCTGGACGCGTAATTCCTGGAAGCGCCGGTAATGGACATATGCTTCAAAGTCTCCTGCATCTCGGTCTTCAATTGTGCGTCCATCTTTCTTCTCGACGAGGTGGTCCGCTTCAGGGAGATGAAGGCGTAGGTTGACCGAGACAACGCGCCGGATCCAATCGATTCCCGTGGAGCGTAGGTCTTCCCGCCATTCGTCATCTTCCTCACGTTCGATCAGGGTTGACAAGAGGGGATGCGCAAGACGTGCGCCAACACCTAGGTCAGCCAGCACCGCAAGGTCCGATATACGGTCTCGGACGGAAAAATGATCCTCAATTATGTGGTAAGTTTCCTCTGCGAACCGACGCAGTTGCCGGATGACGTCGTGGACGGACTCGTAGCCTATGTGCTCGGCCAGCAGTTCGGCAACGTCGCTGATCCAATAGAGAGCCTGAAGCTCAAGGCGGATACCCGGTGCGTTTGCCTCATCAATATTGTCTGCCAGCACCCTGGCTAATCTATAGAGATTATCGTTAGAAGGGCGCGCTCCGTGATACATCCAGCCGTCGACAGTGTGATCGTCCACATCAACCATTTGGGTGAGGTCCTCAAGGGTGAGCCCAGAGCGTTGGCGCTTCTGGTTCAGAAAGTCCCCTCGGTTCGCGCGGGTTGCATACGCGAGCAAGTCCAGGGAGTCCGGTGATGACCCTGATAGATGCAGATGCGCGGCTACCCTGATGGCCAGATCGATGACGGCGAGTCTCACATAGGCTTCCCACACCTTTGGGATGTCCTCCTCAGGAACGGCCATCCTCCTTCGGCGGACAAAGGATCGAACCAGATCCCAGTGATCGGCGTGCCGTTGCAGCGTTCGCGCCAATCCTGGCTTCCGGTTGGATTCGCCCTCCATTGCGTCGTCCGACGCAATAAGGCCAGAGTCAGTCAGTACTTCCGCAAATGCCTCGATAATCTTCTCTTTGGTGGAATCCTTCACCAGGTGTTCGAGGTCTGCGGCGAAATAACGGCGCGCCGTTCTGCTCCGGAGTGCGGGGTGCTTGAGCCCCAGCTTCACAATCAGAATTCCCATAATCTGTCCGCTAGTCGGGAAGCGGGGCAACACTGTACTTTCGATAATCCTTTCCTCGCTCTCTTCACCAGTCATAAAGGCCACCCCGCAGCCGGAACTTTTCGGTGTCTATCGAAACTTCCTTCAGCGCCGCCTCAACACCAATCTCATTGATGGGGCCGCTGTAAACGTGTCTTCCCGTCATGTTGTCAAAGAAGCGTCCAGCCGGGTCGACCATTATGTAGCTCCCTGTCATCTTGTCGTTACTTTCCGCTATCACGGCGATGCCCTCAGATTCAACCGATCGATTCCGGGCAACGTAGCAGGCGAATTGTTTTTCAGTGATCAACAGGTTGTCGACCAGTGTATCGTTCTGGCCCTTGATCGGAAGTACCTGTAGCAACTTCCACCGCTCCGGATTCGCTTCGATGACGAATCCGGTAAGGTCCTCCTCGTAGTTAGACCGTGTCACCACGGTGTTCAACTTGAAGCGAATGCCGCGACTCTTGAGCATATCCGCGATATGCAGGTATTCATACTCGCTCATAGGGCCGTCCCGGGTTATTCTGCCCAGGCGTTTCAATTTCTCCGGATCCAACGTGTCTATACTCACCGCCACCCAGTCGAGAAGTCCGTCCACCCGGTCCAGCCATTCCCCCCCGCCCCCCCGCCGAGAAGCCGCGCCCCCGGGTCCAGCCATCCCCCCGTGATGCGGCTCCCGTTGGTGACTATGGTCGTGGTGAGGCCCGTCTCTCTGGCTCTACTTATCAAGTCAGGTAGCCACGGGCACAGTGTGGGCTCTCCGCCGGCGAAAGTAATCTTCTCGAATCCTGCCGCAGCCAGCGCTTCCACAACTGCCAGGGCCTCCTCGCGGGGCATATGGCCTTCAGGCAGGACTTCCTGGCCAATATCCTGAAAGGTGGCAAAGCAAAATCCGCACTTCATGTTGCATGGTTTCCACAGGTGGAAATTGACTGACGGAATCCTAGTTGGAATCTTCACGTTTACTCCCTCGATGTTCTGAATTTCGGCGCTTTTAACTTAAGAGCATCGTAGATGGAGTCGCAAGGTGCGTCAGCCCCAATTGCTCGGACAAACCACATCGCCTGGACTAATTTGCGGACGGGGGGCAATACCCTCCCTAAGGGTGGCTTCAATTAATCGACTGAGTTGACGCCCGGTCGCTTCTGACAAGTATTCACTTCTCATCCCACTCAGCGACCACTGCGCTACTCGTCGGTCAGAGTGCCCGGGTGTTCACGAAGTGCAGTGTCTGGAGTGTCATTTTCGTCACTTTCTAAATGCAGTATAAAAGTACAAGTTAACGCATTTAGATGGGCACGCTATCACCAGCATCATGACAGCCGGAATAGCGCCGGCACGTGTGCCCAGCTATGCAGGGAAAGTCAGTATTTCAGCCCCCCACATAATATTTGCTGGGCGTGATGCCGAATATGTCGTCTATCATCTCGTCGCGTTTGCCGTTGTCTCCATCCTTAATGAGGAAGTCGCGGCGGTCACG
>MPND01000175.1 GCA_002238855.1 SAR202 cluster bacterium bin90 | reverse complement strand
TGTGTCTGTGCACACCAGTGTGTACGCTGACAGGCGCAACCATTGCATATTTCCGTATAGCCCGCGCGCTTAAATAGTAATGCAGGCCTGGGCTGACTTTCTGGCGGGTGATCTGCCAGACAATTGGCGCTGGCGCGAACCGGGACAGGATGAAGACATCTCGGAGGAGAAACTGTTCGAGCTGAAGTATGTCATCGCCGCCGTTAAAATGGACGAAATCGTGTCGCCGACTCGGACTTGACTCACTCCCATCCTTACAGCCTGCCGGCGTGAGCACATTCGCTCCCGCAGCCCCCGAAATCGTCGCCGGATTCAGCGGATATTCGGTCACTAGCGGGGCAGGCACGAGTCAAGATGGCCTGCCTACATTATCGCAGTCCAAAATCAGTGTCCAGCGGTCACAGAGCAGGGCCCAATGAGCGTTTGCGTGAATGTGTGTGTTTACGTAAACACTGACGCCGGTCCTGGCGTAAACCCCAGTCTGTGGAACGTAAACAAATACGCCGACCGGAGCGCTCGTCCGGGCGTGAGCGGAGTCCTCTTCTCTTCCTATCGGGACAGCGCCGATTCGGCACTTCGAGGTCTCTTCCCGAGCAATCGCCAAGCCGCAAGGCAGATGCGCGCCGGCGGAATGGATTGCGCCCGGCAAGGCAGATCGACACGCACACCCGACACCCGGAAGCGCCTTAGCTCTCAGCCGGCGACGCGCTCGCTCGAGACAATTTCAAAAGCCGACGGCCCGCGATGCCCATTTCGAAGCCGGACTGTCGTACCATTTTATAAAGAGACTGAAGGGTGGAGGACAGGGTTCGGGCGCATCTCGGAATCGGATCGCCCGCCACGATGCAGCCGGACCAGGATGCAGATGGCGGAACTGACTTCCATCTCGGTGTTGACTACCGGGTACAAAGTAATAATAATTGTGCCAGTGTAGCCAGCGCGCCTTAGCCAGCAAGGAGACCACGGATGGTTATAGACCACACCAGAAAACATCGCCAAATGGCTGCCAGAGGCAAGTACCAGAGACTCTACTCGCACCTGTGCAGCCTCCCTGATCGTGAATGGAAGGTGTCGTTCGCAGACATCGAGGCAGTCCTGGGCTTTGAGTTGCCAGACTCCGCTCGTCTGTACCGGCCCTGGTGGGCAAATCAGGCCGGTGGCGGGCGCAGCCAGGCAATCGCATGGATGGCGGCGGGCTGGGAGACGGCGAAGGTCGACATACCAGGAGAGACGCTGCTGTTTCGCCGGCGACGGACCGTGACCAAACGCAGGCCCTCCCTCGATGAGGTGTGGCCGGTCCACTCGGCGGGCGGATGGCCGCAAGGTCTGTCCCTCGACCGCGCGGAGATCTATGAAGGCAGAACCTAGAGGTCCTGATGTTCATAGACACCAACGTACTGGTCAACGCCCGGATTCTGGAAGCGCCTCAGCACGACATCGCCAGGGCAAGCCTTGAGCGAGCCTTCGCGGGTCCCGAAGCCCTGAGAATCAGCCGGCAGATAGTCCGCGAGTACCTGGTGGTCGTGACCCGACCGCAGAGCTGGCCTGTCCCCATCACGCGCGAACAGGCGCTTGAGGATGCGGGCAGGCTACTCGAAGTTTACGAGGTACTCGAAGACGGGCCTGTGGTCACTGACCTGCTGCTCGATCTGTGCAAGAGCGTGCCGGGCGGCGGCAAGCAGATCCATGACGCGAACATCGTGGCGACGATGCTCGCATACGGCGAACGCAGGCTGCTGACGCTCAATGCCGCGGACTTCCGCCGCTATGAAGACCGGATCGACTTGGTAGCGGGATAATACGGAACGAAAACGGCATCTCGCCTCCAAAGCATCTAACCCTGAAAATCACAGAAGGAAAGGATCTGGCCAATGTCAGGCAGTCTGGTGAAGGCATTTGACGAGGCAATGCACGACGTTTACAGAGACGCGATCAGATATTGCAACTATTCCGCCAACATATTCAGGCAGATGCTTGACGATAGAGGAGGCGTTGCGACTGCCAAATTCCTGCTCAACAAGAGCGATCCTTCCGACGGTTTCAGCAGACTATGGGAATGCGGCAGATTAGACCTGACCGTTGAGGCCGTCGTACTTGACAACGATAGATGGCATTGCCTGTTCACAGAGGAAGAACTGAAGACAGCTCGCTTTCGCTTGACTGAATTGGGCTATTTTGACCAGAACGGCAGAGAGTGAACCCTATCCTTTTTTGACTGGTGTACGACGGTGGAACCCGGAAAATGACATCAAAACCGCATCCCACAGACATGCCAACTCCGCAGGGCGACTTCATCAGCATCGCTCCCGCGGTGGCGGAACGCCTTCTCGGAGAGCCGTCGAGCCGCTCTGCACGCGAGCTGCGCTGGGGACGCAAGGGTTCGTTTAGGCTGAAGCTCGACACCGGGACCTGGAGCGACTTCGAGGCCGGAGAGGGCGGCGGATTGCTGGCGCTCGTGATGCGCGAAGAACGCCTCGACAAGGCGGGCGCACTCGCCTGGCTCGAAACTCAAGGGTTTCTTTCCAACCAGTCGGAAAGGGGCAGATCGGGCGCTTACGGGCCTGTTTCCGGAAAAGCCGTCGCCGCACAATCGCCGTACAGCCTCGCAATCAAGGACATCACTACTGACACCTAAACGACACGGAACGGACGCCCTGCGCTGGATACGCAGCCAAATACTGCCCATCGCGGACGCACCAGACCATCCTGTCCGGCGCTGGATGGCAAAACGCAACCTCTGGCGGCACGAGCTGCCTCTTCCGCCTTCAATACGGTGGATCCCGGCTGACGCCCCGGTCTTTCGCGGGTCGCACTCGGGGATTGGCGCAATCGCCTTTCCTCTCGCGCCGATCTCGGCCTGGCAAGCAAGTTATCCGAACACTCCATCACCCTCCGCGGTGCAGCTCGTGTGCATCGATGCCGAAGGCGAGAAGGCGGACTATGCGAACTCACAGGGGAACCGAGTCGATAAGCCCAAGTTCGGCAACGCCAGGCTCGCGGTATGGACCATCGGCGACGTTCGCGGCGAGAGCGTTTCGGTATGCGAGGGAGCCGCGGACGCGCTTGCGCTTGCGGCACGGGAATCCGACCCCGTGATCGCCACTCTCTCCACGCCTCGTCCGGTGCTCGACTGGGAGAAGGAACTGTCGGTATTCGACTTCGTTACGCTGTGGCCGGACATGGACGAAGAGGACGAGCTGCGCCGCCGTCCGGGACTGGATGCCGCGACCGCGCTGGCACAGGCCAGAAAACTCGCGGGGCGGTCCATAGAGGTGATGGGAGTGGACGTCGGCAAGGACGCGGCGGATGCGGCAATCGCGACTCCCTTTGGCGATATTGATATGGACGAATAGAAATAAATGCCACACCTTTACCACATGGGAGCTGTTCTGTCCTTCGGAGCTGTTCTGTCCTTCCCGTGCGTTCTGCGTAGTGATGGGCATCAATCTTGTGCCGATAGGCGCCTGCCGATATTATTGCCAAGTCAAAGACGATCTTCTGCTGAGAAACTTGCGGTTTGCGACAGCGCGCGCAGCCTGTAGTGGGATTGCCGCTCAGCTACGTACGGTTGCAGAAGGTCCGGCATATGAGACGCGCAAGGCACACGATGTCGGCACGGAAAGAGGAAAGCTAAGATGACGAATGAAATCATGCCTGACGGTATTGAATTTGTTGAAAACCCAGAGCCGAGATGTCCTGTCATCCTGCTGCTGGATGTTTCCTCGTCAATGGAGGG
>MPND01000174.1 GCA_002238855.1 SAR202 cluster bacterium bin90 | reverse complement strand
GAAACTCAGCTCGAACAACACCAGCAGCGCAGCGCACCAAACCGCAAGGAATCGTAAGCTTCTCATAGGAGGAAGCAAGAGAAGGATGGAAATTATCGAACCGCATGCGGCGAGAACGCAAGGCGCCGTTATGATCAGACCAATCTAATCGCCATCATACACGGCTGTAAACCATGGTCAACGACATTTATTCTGACCGCTCCTGTTGCCTCATCGCAGTTACCGAGAGTTTTCAGCTTTTAATTGTCGCTCACGGTGTGATGTCACCTAGGTCTGCCTCCTTCACATCACTCTGCTCGGCAGAAGCATACACCAGTTGTTTCGCCACGACGATGCGCCACTGTCGAACCCTGCGCTGGAGGGTCCGCAACTGACGCCTGCTGTATCGGTTGGGGTAGCGAGCCATCAGCCGATCAAGCAGCTCGGCAGCTTTCGCGTCCGGATGTTGCTGAAGCCAGTCCAGTATCTCGCACCACACCCCCTCGAATGGATCGGGTCGTGTGCGTTGCCCGCGACGCTTGCTCTTCTTCGGCGCGTGTGTAGGACGAGCCTCTCCTTGACGCCACAGCTCGGGCAGACTGATCAGGAATCGCTCAAGGCTCTCGCTTTGCGGCACATTCGCCGAGTCTGTCGCGTTGATGGTAGCAAGCGCCGACTGCGCCTCACGCATCGTGTGCAGCAGCGATACCGGATCAAGCTCAACCCGACTGTCCCTGAGCATCGCCTTAAGTTCCTCGCTCACGTCGTCACGCCACAGCAGACGGTCGCAGGGAGTGGCAGGCGTGCCGTATCTCTTCTTCACACTACCGCCGTCTCGAGTCCGCTCAAGCAGCTGGAACGAAGGCTGGAAGTGGTTAACATACAACCGCATAGCACCGTACAGGTGCGCCATCGTCTGACCTGCCATCGGCCCGGAGTAGCGCTCGTGTCCGACGAAGCGACGTACCACCGAGCCGTTTCTCTGCTCTATCCACGCCTGGTCGTTCTTCCGGTACGCTCGTGAGCGGGTGAACTCGATGCCCCTCTCTTCGCAGTAGTTCAGCAGTGTCTCGTTGATGAACACACTGTCGTTGTCGGAGTTTATGCCTCGGATCGGGACTGGGAAGATGCGGGAGACCGCTTCCAGACCCGTAACCACCAGGGACTGTTCACGCGCCAGCAGTGGAATAGCCTCAGTCCAGCCCGAGCACACGTCAGTGACCACCAGGCTACTGATGTACGACCCTGTGACCGTTCCGCCGCAGTGCGCCACCAGGTCAATCTCCAGATAGCCTGGCTCAGGTTCTTTCCAGTCTGAGAAGGTACGCACCGGAATACGGCCAGCCATCTTCCTCTTCTGCTTGCGCTTCCTGCGGCTTCCCGCCTGCTCCCTGATGGGCCTCAGCAGTCTGTCTATGGTCGCCGCACTCGCGGAAAATAGCCGTCTCCGCACCCCGGGATCGAGGTCAAGATGTCCGTGTCTCTCCAGCGACTCCACCATGCTGGGCAGAGCTGCCTTCAGTCTCTTCCCGCATATCCTGTCCGATGCCTCCCACACCACGGTCAACGCCTCCCTCACAGCCTCGTCGTAGATACGCTGGCCCTTGGGAACGCTCCGGGCAGTCAACTTGTCGTCTTGCCACAGGAGTCTGACGGCGTGCTTCCTGTGGCAGCCAATCAGGGCTACGAACTCGTCGAGCATCCGACTCTTGTCCTTCCTCGACGCCTCCCTGTACCGGCTTCGAATAGCCCTGAGTACCTCTGTCTTCGTTACTCCGCTGATCTCTCCGACCATCTGGTTGCCTCCTCGATTTGGGTAACACCCATTGTGAGGCAATGACCTGATTTGGGTAACATCCTGCGTGAGGCAATAGCTTCAGTTCGGTAACAAAACATTGAGGCAACGCGCCGGCAAAAGTCATTGTCGCGTATCAGGGAGTTTCGCTATAAAGGGCCGTCTGGCTGCACGGTCCAGTTGAGCGCAGCCAAATGCGGGCGTCCGGCTATGCTGGACGCCCGCATGAACGGTCCCAACGCTACCCCTATTGGGCACTGTCGGCGAGGGTGGTAACCGACGCCTCGTCAGTATAGGGGCTGTAGCATCCTAGGATGGTGCGTGCCCGCATCTTCACCAGGTACGTGGTGTCAGCCGTGAGGCCGCTGATGGTCTTGCTGTAGTTGTGGGCGGCGGAAGCGCTGCCCATGACATTGGTCACGGGGACGTGCTGACCATCATCTGTGGAGTACACGAGGAAGATGAAGTCGGTGATTAGGCCGCTGCCCGTGGTACTGGGAGCGTTCCAGGTGAGGGTGATGCTGGTCTCCGCCGGGGTTACGCTGGTGAAGGAGGGCTTGTCGGGTGGAGTTGCCGTCGTATGGCAGTAGCCGGCGTCGTGTATGGTGACGGTGGCCGCGGCCGGGTCGCCTAGAGCATAGTCGCTGCCCTCGGAGAGGGTTACCGTGAAGACCTCCGCCGCCGCTTCAAGCGCATAGTCAGCCACGGCATCAGACGCGATGGGGATGGAAAGCCATACCACGCTGTCCCCGACGCCAAATTCGAGGGGCCATGTCCCGGCAGTGAAGTCCGTGCTGCTGGCGGTGCCGACGACGGCCGTCGCAGATACGGTAAAACCGGGATGGGCGCCGACGGCTCTTACATCGATCTCGATGGCGCCATCGCCTTCGGTCACCTGGTAGGCCGCCGAGCCGAAACTGACGACCGGCGTGTCGGTCGGTACGGGGTTGGACGGGGGCTGCTGCGCCGAGACGGGCTGGGCGACAAGCAGGAGCAGCGCGGCCAGCACCAGCAGGAGAAACGGAATCGACGAGGCGCGTCGGATCAGCTCAGCAGGCTGGGAAGTCGGGATGGCGGGAGGCCGCGTGGAAGGCATGATCATTACCCCCTTCTTGAACTTGCGTACTATGTGCGCCACTAGAACGGCTGCGGGTCTCGGGGTGTGGACTGATACGTTGCTGGACATGGGATACCTCCTCGGTTGTTTTCAGTGTCATCCGCCGGTTTAGTTGGGAACTATAATAGGCTTCAACCATCACATCGAAGCGCCTCTCGATCCGGCTGGTCAACGCCTTCTAGTCTCTGCTCATCGGAGCGGCGCACTCGCCGCCTACTGTCATATCAGTTAGCCATGTCAATCCTCCTAAAGGGCTTATAATGGATGCTTGTCTTATATATTATACATTATACATAAACACCTAGACTTAGACAAGGCAGTAGAAAGATTAGCCTTCACTGAACTGATGCGGTTTTTCGGAAAGAAGTCAGGTGTAACAGCCGGCAGCGCCCAAGGTACCGTGCATGGAGGGGCCGTGGCGGCCATCTTGGCCGGGCGTGACGAGACGGGAAGTCCATAACGGTGAAGAGCGCCCCTGGCGCAGCGAGCCACAGGCGCGGCACCAGCAGGGTTCAGGAGGTGCGCTAGGAATCGGAAACAACCGGAGCGTTTGGGTCAAGATCATGACACAGGAATTCACTCAAGCTCTCGACAAGGCAGTCGGACAAGCCACCTTTGAGATACTCGACAGTGGTATCCGCATCACTGCGGTTGAACCTAGAGGATTCAGTCGCACCCACCCCGCGTTACTTGGCTTGGCACAGGCACAAATGCCGGCGGATTCGTTGGACGACCTGACTGGCTTGCTTCCGTCCCTGTTGAGAAACCATATCAAAGGCGACCGTGTCGGCGACGGATTGGCTTTCTTCCTGATCTGGACGCTGGGAGCGACGGTCACCACGTCCACGGGCAGGGCCGACAGCC
>MPND01000026.1 GCA_002238855.1 SAR202 cluster bacterium bin90 | reverse complement strand
ATTAAGCAGCAGCGGATCGGACGCCGTAGCGATGGCATTGCCCGACTCCGTGCCGTGATAAATGGCGATGACTCGGTCGTCCTCCACCAGATTCTGCCCGCTGTAGCAGTCCTTCTCCGTATCCGGGTACAGCGCAAGCGGCAGGTCGCGCCAGTGAATCAGGTCGTCGCTTACCGTATGCCCCCAGTGAACGCGGTCCTCCGCGCCGCCGGGTCTGTACTGGAAAAACAGGTGCCACCGCCCCTGCCAGAAACACAGCCCGTTCGGGTCGTTCATCACATTCTGCGGCGGCGAGAAGTGGTAAGCGGGCCGATACGGGTCGGACGACAGACGCCGCCTCGCCTCTGCGAACGCCTGCAACTGCGAATCCGACTCCAGCGCGCGAAGCTGCTCGTCGAGCGTGGCTGGGTATGTGGGCCCTGACAGTGGTGGGTAGTTGGTGGTGGTCATGTGAACACAATCCTGATGCCTGATTGAGCCTAAAAGCAAAGGCTGGCATCCCCATCCTATGACAAGAAATGCCAACCTTCAATGGAACCATTTATTGCCGCTACCCATTCCGACCGTCTGCCGAATATACCAACCTAAGGATCAGAGCCTGAACCGTCTGCCGCGGAATCCGAGGAAGAAAAGGCCTACCACCAGCCCCGCGAAAGATACTTCTGTGTTTGATAGTCCTGCATTACACCCCGCACCCGTAGGTTCTTCGGTGATCTTCGGCTCAGCGTTCTCCACTTGATCGGCTGAGCTCGAAGGAGAGGGTGTCGCTTTCAAGACGCTCTCAGAGATACTCGGTTTAGGGGTTGCTTCTATGACACTTTGAGATGTTCCCGGCGTTGGCACGGCTGCCTCTGCAACCGGGGACGGCACTTCGCTCGATGCATCATCGCGTGCTTCAGACGCGGAAGCGACCGCAGTTGGCTTCACCTGGATGTCAGTGGAGGGTACGACTTCTATCAGGTCAATAGGAACGGTCGGAATGGGCCCGACAGTTCCGGGCGTAGGACTTTGTCCCTCTCCAAGCGCCTCCAGATCATCTTCCGCCTCGGACAGCGAGCTAGTTCGGCTACATATATTTACTGTGACAGCGTTGCGCGTATAAACGAGGTATTCTTCGCCTTCCACAAATCGGAACCCACAGCTTGCGTCACTGCGCTCCGTCGTGAGGTAGAAAGTCTGGTAGTCATATCCTTTCCAGATCGTCCGCACGTCAAACTCGACCACTACCGGATCGGCACTTGACCAAGTTCCGTCAAGCCTCTCATATTTGCGCACCGATACGACCTTGCCCCCAAAGACCATTGCCGACTCTTCCAACGCCTCGGAAGGCGGTCCCGGCTTAATGCAGGAGCACGCGTAACTTGGTTCGGGGAACCTGAGACTGACTCCAATCAGGGAAAGTACCAGCGCCACACATATTGCTGAGGCGAGCACAGTTCTCATATCACCCTCCCATGTGCGCCCGGCGACTCTGAAGCAGAAAGAAAAGGCGTGCGCTGTTCAGCGCACGCCTTCTCCATTCTCAACTTAGCCAGTCATCAGTCGTCGCCGTATAGGCTACTTCCGAGCTGCGGACAACCACGTTGGAACCGCGCTCCCTCCCGTTCAGGAAGGTGCTCTAATGGTCGGGGAGACTGGATTCGAACCAGCGACCCCCTGCACCCCATGCAGGTGCGCTACCAAACTGCGCTACTCCCCGGCCAGTCATGAGAATAGCACAGCGTATAGGCGCCTTCAAGAGAATCGCAGCCCTCCTCTCCTAGCCCGTCCCCGTTGCCCGCAAAGAGTGCCTCTGCATGAAGTTCCGCTTTTGTGCTGTTCTGTCCACCCGACACGCGAAGGGCACATGATTCTTATGGCGCGTGATACAATGGCGTTCTGGGAAGCTATGAACAACGGAGGAATGGCATGACCAACACAGTTGAACTAACTCTGGACGACGTTTACGAGGCCCTTAGAGATGTGTACGATCCTGAGATTCCGGTAAACATCGTTGACCTCGGGTTGGTGCGCGATGTGTCCCTGGTCGAGGGCAACATCGATATGAAGATGACCCTCACCTTCGCAGGCTGCGGCATGGGCCCCTACATCGCACAGCAGGCGGAGTGGCGGCTCGCAGAACTCGAAGGCGTGGACGACATCAACGTTGACCTCGTATTCGACCCGCCCTGGACGCCCGACGAGATCACCGAAGAGGGCAAGAAGCTGCTGGGTCTGGACTAAGAGAGTCCGCTAGCTAGTACCCAGCCGGTCTGTGCGTCAGCAATTCGGTCAGTCTACGGCTAGCCTTTGGCCACCTATGACGGACCGATGCATCGCCGCGCCGAAACACTTTAGGATTGAGGATAACTCATGACGATGAATCCGCAGCAGGCGGCGCAGGCACGCCAGCGCATAGAATCAATGCGACGCCAGTTCGAGCAGAAGCGGCAGGTCACTGACGCGCTGGCGCAGATCGGCCACAAGATCGGCGTGTACAGCGGAAAGGGCGGCGTCGGCAAGACGACCGTAGCCGTGAACCTCGCCGCTACCCTCGCGCACGAAGGGTACAGTGTCGGCATCCTAGATGTGGACATCGACTGCCCGAATGTCGTGCGCGCTATGAAGGTCGCCGAGCGCCCGCAGGTAGGCCAGGACAACAAGATGCTGCCGTCCGAGCGCTTCGGCGTCAAAATCATGTCCATGGGCTTCTTCCAGCAAAACGAGGAAGAGGCGATCATCTGGCGCGGCCCCATGGTACACAACGCCATCAACCAGCTGCTGCAGACGACCGAATGGGGCGAGCTCGACTACCTCGTCGTCGATCTGCCGCCCGGCACCTCCGACGCACCCCTGACAGTCATGCAGAACCTCGAACTCGACGGCTTCATCGTTGTGACAACCCCGCAGGAACTCGCCAAGATCGACGCCAAGCGTTCCATCAACATGATCCGCAAGCTGCAGGTCAAAGTACTCGGCGTCGTCGAGAATTTCTCTGGCGAAATCTTCGGCAGCGGTGCCGGCGAGGAGCTGGCGAGCGAACTCGGTCTGGACTTCCTCGGCAGCCTTGACCTGCGCCCCGACTACCGCGACACCTCCAAGCCGACCGTCCTCCTGAGCAACGAAGTGCTGGGCGAGTATTCCGGCATCGCTGAGAAGGCGCGCGCCGCACTGCAAGGGGGATGATATGGGTGAGACGAGCAGCAAGGACAACGGAATAGCAAAAAGACCTCTTTATGTCGAGACTGATGAGATTCAGTCCAGGCTGCCGGAGTTGCTTATATGTCTGCTTGATGGCGAGACGGTGGTGATCAGGCATCACGGCAAGAATATCGGGTATCTGATGCCGCGGGACGAAGAGCGAGAGCGAGAATTGCGCGAACTTGCTGAGGCGTCAGCGGAGCGGTTTAGAGAAGCAGTTGAGAAATGGCCTAAGACAAGGATGGCTAAGGAAGAGGTTGCTGAACCTGCCCAGACGCGTGAGTGATACTTAGTTGTTCGTTATCGATGCTTCGGTTGCTTCCGCGTGGATACTGGACGACGAATCGGACCCGTTTGCCGACGAGGTTTATGAAATAGTCCAGGCAAATGATGGATTTGTCCCGCAACATTGGCACTTTGAGATACGCAACACTCTGCTCATGGCAGAGCGGAGAGGGCGCATTGCTTCAGAAACGATCGGCCTGCGCCTAAACAGACTGGGACAGCTGCTGATACGTACGGACCTATCGCCCGATCTCGATGCCACCATCAGTTTGGCACAAACGCATCATCTGACATTCTACGACGCTTTGTATCTGGAGTTGGCATTACGCCGAAACATACCTCTCGCCACTCTAGATAACGCCCTCGCCCGCGCCTCCAACCACGAAGGCCTGCCCGCGCTTCCATAGCCGTCAGTGTGTATAATTGCTCCCACACGATTTGTTCACCACGACGCTATGGAGGATTTTGCATGTTCTACAGGCTATACACGGGCGAAGACGGACAGTCCCACATGGACGAAAGCTATGAGCCGCCGGAGGTTCAGGACGCAACCAGCATCGTTGTCCGCAAGCAGGAGGTCGGCTACTTCATTGATTGGCATCCCGCCCCGCGCAAGCAGTACATCATCACGCTGGCTGGCAATGTCGAGATCGGACTGGGCGATGGCACGGTTTACACGCTCGGCCCCGGCGACATGATGCTCGCCGAAGACCTGACCGGACAGGGGCACACAACAAAGGCTGTGGGCACCGAAACGCGCGTGTCTGTGGCTCTTACGCTGGACTAACCATCCCTCCGGGGACTTTTCATTCCCAATGACGTGTGTCTGTTGCCTGTCCGCTGCCTGCCTGTTTTGACGGCTTGGCTGGAGTGGGAATATACTTACGCCAATTGAGATTTACGCCACTAGCATCTGGGAGCGAGACCGTGAGCTACGAAGACATCGTTGTTACCAAAGAAGACGGAGTCGGCATCATCCGACTGAACAGGCCGAAGGTGCTGAATGCCCTTAGCAAGAGGCTCTATCGCGAGGTGGATACTGCCATCACGGAAATGGAAGAGGACGCCGACATCAAGGCGGTGATTTTCACCGGCACAGGCGACCGCGCGTTCTCGGCGGGTGCGGACATACACGAGCAGGTGCGAGACGCGGAGAACCCGCCCCCACCTGATCCCGCACGCGCCGAATACTCCTGGCATGTCGCCGCATGCACAAAGCCAACCATAGGCGCTCTCAACGGGCTTTCCTACGGCGGCGGCGCGGTCATGGCGTCCAGTTTCGACATTCGAGTCGGCTGTGATCGCTCGCGCTTCCGCTTCCTTGCGGCGTCCTATGGCCGCGTGAACTCCACCTGGACGCTGCCCATGCAGGTCGGCTGGCCCAAGGCAAAGGAACTGCTTTTTACCACATGCGTGGTTGAGCCGGAAGAGGCGTACAAGATCGGTTTGCTGAACCATCTTGTATCCGTCGACGAGCTTATGCCCAAGGCGATGGAGATTGCGAAGCAGATCGCCGCCAACGATGCCCGCATGGTGCAGGGCATCAAGGAGCTGATGATCGACGATGTCGGCGAGGGCTGGCGCTGGATGCACGACAACGAGTCGGCGGCGCAAAAGGGCAAGCTTGCCCCCACACCGGTCGAAGAGGGCTTTGCAGATTTCCTGGAGCGCAAGGGACGCAAGGACGCCTAGCCCCTGGCAAGGCTATATACGATATGGGGACATTCAGCGTACCGATAAGCATCGGCGATCCGCAGGGCGAAAACTCGATAGAACTCGACGCCCTTGTGGATACGGGGGCGTCTATAATATCCGTCCCAGCTTCTCTACTTATCAACTTGGGCGTCAAGCCCGCAGCGCAACACCGATTCCAATTTGCTCAAGGCGGTACGCGAAACCTTGATATTGGCGAAGCGCGAATACGGATAAATGGGCTGGAAGTGGGCACATTAGTGGCGTTCAACGACGAAGGGACGCCCGTGTTGCTCGGCGCACTCGCGCTTGAAGCCCTGTTCCTTGGCGTTGACCCGGTCGCGCAGAGGCTAGTTCCCGTGGATGGGCTCATGATGTCGCCATTCATGGTAGATTGACACAATTGACTGCAAATGACGAAAACCTAGAAGGAACTGCGAGAGGACTTACGCCGATGACATCTGCAAACGGAAAGCTAAACACACCGCTAGAGGGCATTCGGGTGTTGGACCTCGGACGCTATCAAGCAGGCCCCCGCTGTGCCCTGATGTTCGCGCGTATGGGCGCCGAGGTAATTAAGGTGGAGTCGGTTAGAGGTGACGAGAGCCGCGCCAACGGGCCGCGCGTTCGTGGGCAGTCTGCCTACTGGGTGCAGTACAACAGCGGCAAGAAGAGCCTCGCCATCAACCTCCGCACCGACAAGGGCAAGGAGGTCCTGCGCGACCTAGTCAAGGTCTCCGACATCCTTTTGCAGAACTTCCGCCCCGGCACCATCGACATCATGGGCTTCGGGTACGACAAGCTCAAGGAACTGAACCCGAAGATCATCATGATCAACGTCTCGGCTTACGGGCAGTATGGCCCCAACCGCGACAAGGTCGGCTTCGACCCCATTGGTCAGGCGATGGGCGGCCTGATGACCCTCACCGGCTACGGTGACCTGCCGCCGATCAAGACATACTTCCCGCTGATCGACCGCATCACTGCGCTGCACGCCTGCATCGGCGCGCTTGCAGCCCTGCGTGAGCGCGAAATCTCCGGCGTGGGACAGACGCTCGAAGTCTGTCTCGCCGACACCGGCTTCACCGTCAACGAAATCCCCATCTCCGCTTACCTGAGCGGAGGCGTGGAGACCGAGCGGGCGGACTCCGCAGTCGGCGGCGGCGGCACACCGTTCGGCGGCATGTACGAGACCGCGGACGGCTATGTCATACTCGCCGCCGGTAACGACAACATGTGGCCGCGCACCTGCGAAGCCCTCGGCCATCCCGAATGGCTGGAAGACCCGCGCTTTGAGACGCGTGACTCCCGCACCGAGCATGTGGATGTACTCGAAGAAGAGATCGGCAACTGGCTAAAGCAGCGCACCACGAAAAAGGCAGTTGACGAACTGTCGGAGCACAGCATACCCTGCGCCCCGGTGAACAGCACCGAACAGGCGGCAAACGAGCCGCAGCTTCACGAGCGCGACATCCTGATGGAAGTGCCCGACCCCGTGGCAGGCACGATGTGGGTCAGCGGCGAGTCCATCAAGTTCAGCCGCACGCCGATGGTAGTCGGCTCCGCCCCCACCGTTGGACAGCACACCCGCGAGCTTCTGGGCGACATCCTCGGCTACTCCGACGATCAGGTGCAGAGCCTTGTTGACGAAGAAGTTGTTGGCTCGGACGACTCTGTTTAGCGACGCAGGACGGTGCATACAGGACTAGGAACTAGAACTTTTGCAGACGATTGTTAACGACCCCGGCGACTTCTCCTATGTGATCGGGCCATACAAACGGCCCGTAGCAACCGTGTCGCCGGGCGAGACATTCATCGTCGAGACGGCGGACGCGTTCGAGAACCGGATCACCTCGCCCGACGACGACATCACGCAGATCATCACGCTGCCCTATGTGAACCCCTTGACCGGTCCCATATTTGTAGAGGGCGCGGAGAAGGGCGACACGATTGCCGTCACCATCCATTCCATCGAGGTAACGCGCAACTACGGTGTCAGCGCACTCATCCCTGAATTCGGCGGCCTCTGCGGCACGGTCTTCACGCGCACGCTGAACCCGCCCCTGCCGGCCCGCGTCATGCTGCACCCCATCAGCAACGGCGAAATCACCTTCTCGGAAGACCTCGACATCGCCGCGATACCCTACGAGCCGTTCTACGGCACCATCGGCACCGCGCCCGAACTTGAGGCAATATCCTCGCTCGCCCCCGGCTTCCACGGCGGCAACATGGATGCGGCGGATGTCTGCCCCGGCAACACGATCCACCTGCCCGTGAATGTCCCCGGCGCGCTGCTTCACATCGGCGACGGCCATGCCGCGCAGGGAGACGCGGAAGTCTGCGGCGTCGCCACCGAGATCCCCACGCGAGGCACGCTATCAGTTGAGCTCATCAAGGGCCATTATGTCGCCACGCCGCGAGTTGAGTCCGACGACTTCCTGATGACCGTCGGCAGCGCGCGCCCAATGGAAGACGCCGCCCGCATCGCATTCTACGAGCTCGTGATGTGGCTGGAATCGTCCTATGGCATCGAGCGGCTGACTGCCTATCAGCTCTGCTCGCAGGTCGCGCGCGTTCGACTGGCGAACATGGTGGACATACTCTATTCCGTCGTAGCCAAGTTCCCCAAGCGCTACCTGCCGCGTAGCTAAGCGATGGCGATGCCCGACTCCAATACTGCATACAAGCAGCCCACTGACGAGTACTTCGACGCAAACGGCGTGCGCCTGCACTACGCCGACTGGGGCGCGCCTTCGCCCGACGCGCCGGCAATGGTTCTCTTGCACGGTTTGCAGGACTGCGCCCGAAGCTGGGACATCTTCGCCGCCGCCGTCCGCTCCGATTACCATGTCATCGCGCTCGACCATCGAGGACACGGCGACAGCGCCCACGCCACGCCCGACACCTACGGCTTCCGCGACTACATCTCCGACCTTGAATCCCTTGTTTCGCATCTCGGATTGAACGACTTCATCCTCGCCGGACACTCCGCTGGCGCGCGCTACGCCTTCGTCTTCGCCGCTGAGCATCCTGAACTAGTCCATTCGCTGATGGTCGTGGACATTGATCCCGATGCCGTGAACCCCGATTCTCAGGGCATGTTCGTGCGCTACAACACCGAGTCAGACGAGTGGGACTCGCTTGAAGCCGTCGTGGAGAGGCTGCGGGACCGCCAGCCCCAGTCAACGGACGAGATGCTGCTGCACCAGGCGGAGGTGATGACCCGCGAGCTCCCCGACGGCAGGCGTGCGTGGAAGCGCGACCGCCGTCTCCTCGCGGCGTACGAGCGCCCCGACCTGTGGGAAGAGTGGGGTCGTCTCTCCGTACCCACGCTCATCGTGCGTGGCAGGCAGAGCAACCTACTGACGCACGAGGTAGCAGTACGAATGCGAGAAGCGATAGAAGGCAGCGCGCCGCTTGTGCGCCTCGCCGAGCTGGAAGGCGGCGGCCACTGGTTCTACCAGGAGTTCCCCGGCGCGTTCGAGATGACTGTGCGCTGGTTCATGCGCGACGTCAGGGACGCGTCCAAAGAGCGGGAGAGCGACGACAACTAGAGCCGTTGCCTATTCCGCGTCTTCCCAATCAGCCTCCGCACCGAGAATTTCCTGCGCCCGCTCCAGGTTGTGCTCATACACCAGCACCCGATGGGGAATGAACTGGATCATGCCCACTCCGCCATATCCGAATCCCAATGGTTGAGTATATGCACCGACGCCGTTCTCGCGAAGCAACTCGGCGACCATCTGCGCCTCCATCTCGTTCGGATATGTGGCAAATTCGACGGACTTGTCATTAGACGGCATTATCAGTTCGACCCCTTCAGATGAGCGGCTATCTCGTCGCGTATCGTGCTGATGCTGGGCTGTGGGCAGCCGATGACGCGCTCGTCTGCGCCCTCGTGCTTATGATGCGGCTCATGCGGCAAGCCAGGGTGACGCCCAATGTTGTCGTAGTGGAATATCGTGGCGTTGTCGGCGGTCATGTAGTGGAACGAGTAATCCACAAGCAGAGGCAAATCGTCACGGATAAGCACCTCCATATAGACATGCAGGTAACTTGGTCCAGAGAATATTATCATCGCTTGGAACTCGGCACTCGTTTCGCCCAAAGGCTCACGAGAGAATCGCTCTATCGCCGTTCCTCCTGCGGTCAAGAGAACATCAATCGAGCGTTCAAAGTATATTGCCAGAAGTGGTTCAAGCACTGGACTAAATGCCTGCTAAATCTTCCACTCTTCTCCAACGCCGCGGCTGGGTATCGATAATTTTTTGACACCATGCACTCTCGCCATGTACTTGCAATTCATTGCCCAATTAAGAAAGTCGTGAGTGCATTCTAGTTTGCGGTTTTTCCACTTTGTCGCAAACTCTTCCGAGGTCATCCCATACTTCGCCTCAAATTCGGCAAGCTCTTGTTCAATGTCCTTTCTGGTCAGCGTTTTGGCTTCGACTTTAACTTCCTGCCCGTTGGCTAATTTGAAAGTCCTGTACTGCTGCTTCTGATCAACCATCTTGCACCTGCCTATGGCTGCTGTTCTTAGCGATTAGGAAATGCGCGTCTGAGAACTACCTGCCAATATACCTCGGCTGCCGCTTCTCCACGAACGCCCGCACGCCCTCCTTGTGGTCCGCCGTCCGCCGCGCTATGTTCTGCGCTGGCCCCGCAAGTTTCAGGCTCTCCTCCAAATCGGTGTGCAGCGATTTCTGCACAAGCCGCTTTATCATCGCCATGGAGTATGTCGGCCCGTCCGCGATCCTTTGCGCCAGGTCAAGCGTCGTCTCCATCAGCTCGTCGTGCGGCGCGACCTTGCTGACCATACCGAGCCGGTACGCCTCGTCCGCGCTGACATTGTCGCCCGTGTACTGCAGGATAAACGTATTGCTGATGCCGATCATGCGTGGCAACTGCCAGCACGAGCCGTCCGCCGGAATTAGCCCGCGCCTGATGAAAGTCTCCGAGAAGCGGGCGTTCTCCGACGCGACCCGAATGTCGCACGACAGCGCGATGCCCATGCCAAGCCCCATCGCGTAGCCGTTCACGGCGGCAATGGTCGGCTTCTGCATGTTGTGCAGCGTCAGCGGCAGGAAGCGCACACCGTCCATGTAGCTCTCGCCCGAAGCTGCCGCTTCCCATTCGCTGTCGAGATACTCCCACGGCGTCTGGTCCTCCGGGATCGGCGACTCGTCGCGCTCCTCGTTCGCCTGGTTCATGCGCTTCACATTCGCGCCCGAGCAGAACGACGGATCGCGCCCCGTCAGCACCAGCGCCCGCAGCGTTGACGACGCCTCCAGACGCTCTATCTCTGCGTTGATCTCTGCAGCCATCTCGTCACCGATAGCGTTGCGCGTCGGAGCGTCGTTCATCGTAATGACCAGCACACCGCCGACTTCCTGCGTGTCAATAAATTCGAATCCCATTGTCTATCCTCTTATCCGGCTTCAGCCCTCGATCTTCGACTTCAGGCAGTTGAAGAACTGGTTCATCAGCATACGTGATGCGTTGCCCATCAGCCGCTGCCCCACGCGCGCCACCACGCCTGTAACCTGCGCGTCTCCAACCACCCCTACCTGCGTCCCGTCTTCGATGTCCGTGAAGGTGAGCAAGCCCTCGCCGCGCACGCTGCCGCCTCTGCCCCGACCCTGCACGACCATCCTGTACGATTCGAGGTGCTGCCTGTCGGCGATTGAAACGCTGCCGGTGTAGTTGCCGCGTACGGCTGCCACGCCCACGCGCATCTTCACATTGTAGGTGTCGTCATCAACAGGCTCGAAGCTCTCGCAGCCCGGTATGCAGCCTGCGAGCGTATCCGGCGACATCAGCATGTCCCAGACCTTCTCGCGCTCGGCGTCAATCGTGAATGTGCCTTCTACCTTCAAGCGGGAACTCCTATAAATTCAGAGCTGATATTGGTGAACCGAACGATGCAGATATGTGCTGGTGCCGCCCCATTCTAGCACACGGCGGCATGTAGCCCATCACAGCTTATCCTGTTATAATCGCCCAAAATCCGCAGGGTGAGGCAGCGCATCCCTCTTATGTGATGCAACGCACCCCGCTTACATTTGGGGCATTCACGAGCAAATGCCCGTAAGTGTCGGTTCACAACACTGGTTATTTTGTTTTGGGAGGATTTGTATGGGTCAGTCAATTACCGTAGAGGTCAATGGCACATCACATACCAGCGATGTGGAACCGCGCCTCCTTCTGGCGCAGTATCTCCGCGAGACGCTCAACATGACAGGCACGCACATCGGCTGCGATACCAGCAACTGCGGTGCATGCACCGTCATCCTCAACGGCAACGCCGTTAAGTCTTGCACCGTCTTCGCAGTGCAGGCGGACGGCGGCAAGGTTACGACTGTCGAGGGCCTCGCCACCAACGGCGAGCTACACGCAGTTCAGGAAGGCTTCTGGGAGGAGCATGGACTTCAGTGCGGCTTCTGCACGCCGGGAATGATCATGATGTCCTACGACCTGATCACCAAGAACCCGAACCCGTCCGAAGAGGAGATACGTGAGGGGCTTGCAGGCAACCTGTGCCGCTGCACCGGATACCACAACATCGTGAACGCGGTTCAGTACGCCGCCGAGAAGATGTCGTCATAAGAGTCCATCAGTCCATCAGTTGTTCAGTCTATCAGCCCCCTAAGTAGAAAGGCTGGAATGATAGCAACTAACTGGACTGACGCACCGACAGACTGAAATACCAGGAGGCTGAATAATGGTTACAAGTGCATTCGCATATCACGCGCCAACAAGCGTATCCGAAGCAGCACGATTGCTGGCTGAACACGGCGACGACGCAAAGCTGCTGGCAGGCGGCCATAGCCTTATCCCCCTGATGAAGCTGCGACTTTCCGAGCCCGGCGTTCTCATCGACCTCGGCAAGGTCGAAGGCATGTCCTACATCCGCGAAGCAGATGGCGGCGGCCTTGCGATAGGCGCGATGACGACCTACTCTGACCTGCAGTCCTCAGACCTCGTACAGAACGCCGCACCCGTGCTCGCGGACGCGGCAGGACAGGTCGCGGACGCGCAGGTTCGCAACATGGGCACCCTCGGCGGCTCCCTGGCGCACTCCGACCCCGCGGGAGACATGCCCGCAGTCGCCATCGCGCTCAACGCTGAGCTGGTCACAAGCTCCACCGGCGGCCATCGCACCATCGGCATCGACGACTTCTTCGTTGACCTGCTCACCACCTCGCTGGAGCCTAACGAGATTCTCAACGAGATTCGCATTCCCGCACTTGCGGCAGGCAGCGGCTCGGCTTACGCCAAATTCGGTAACAAGGCGTCGCACTACGCCATTGTCGGCGTAGCGGTAGTCGTCACCGTGGACGGCAGTGGCAACTGCTCAGGCGCCAGTATCGGCGTCACGGGTGCAGGCCCAACGGCAGTGCGCGCAAGCGACGCTGAGGCAGCGCTCGTAGGCAGCAGCCTCGACGACGACGCCATCAACGCCGCGGCAGGCGCAGCAGGCAACGGCATCGAGTTCAACGAGGATGTCCATGCGTCTTCCGACTTCCGCGCACACCTGACATCGGTGTACGCAGGACGCGCCATCCGCGCAGCAATCGCCAACGCCGGATAGACACAACCAACAGCGAAATAGAAAATGGGCAGGACTCTTAGCTATAGTCCTGCCCATTTCTGTCTTATCCGGTCATGCCGGTCTCAGCGCCGGTCCGTTCCTCTGGCTTGTTCCAGCAATTACAGCGCGTGCAGCAAACCCTCTACATCGACATGCTCGTCCAGGAGCGCAACGCTGCGCTTGAGTTTGTCAGGGTGGCTGAAGCTGCTGCTTTCAAGCAAATTATCCAGTCTTGCCATGGTGTCGAGAGTATCCGTCTGCACGAGGATGATCGGCGTCTCCTCCTGCTCCGCCTCATACTGCACATACTCGATTGGCGCAATACCCCCGGTCGCGACAAGGCAAGCGGTCAAACCCGGCGCGCTCAGAGCGGACATCTGCAGGTCGGGCCTGTCGCCACGCACTATGGCGGCGCGGTTGTCGTGAATGCCGTAGTAATACTCGCCGGGGTCGAGGCTCAATCCGCCCACCATCAGGTACTCCACCAGCGCGTCCTCTTCCATTTCCTCGCTGATCAGCTCGCCGTCAAGATGCGCCATGATCTGGCTGACGCTCACACCCAGCAGGCACCTGTCCTCAGGTATCAACCCTAGCACTCGCGCTCCCCGCATCGACGCCTGCGCCGCAATCGGCGGCACCAGGTTGGCGCGCGCCTCAGTCCCCATGTATTGCGTTACGCCGTTGATGATGTAGCCTATCACCCTTCCGCCATAGGGCGCGCCCGTCGTCAGCACCACTCCGTGCGACAGCGACGCATCGTAGCCTGCTACCACTAGCACCTTCGCATCCACATTGTCACATACGATCCGCCCCAGGGTTCCTGCCAGCCCGGTTGAGCCTTCCACGATAACAATGTCGTTCTCCGCAGACAGGCTGTTGATAAGGGCGCTGACTTCATCGAGATTCCCTGCCCTCACATCCTCAGCGACCGCGACCGGCCATCCTGTCGTATCCACCCCAAGCAGGTCGGCGTACATTTCGGCATCCGAATCATCCGCGTCATCGGCGACGGGCTTGATGGCGACAACTGACTTCGACTGCGCTCTCAGCAGCTTGGTCAGTGCCATGCACACCGCCGTCTTGCCTGCGCCCGGCCTGTCGGATACCACATATAGGATGCTCATTAACCGCTCCCGCGAGTTGCTTCACTGGCTTGAGGATACGCCTCCGCGATTATAACAAAAGGCGCGTGCAGCGTGTACTTTGTGCTAAAGTTAGTGGGGCGACTAATAATCATTCATACGTGCTATGGTTGCACCGACCTTGGAGTCTGGCTTCATTGCTCATCAGAGAGGTATACCATGACCACTCGAAGCACACTCAGACCGCAGATTGCCGATTACGCTCATCTGGAGCCGCTGCCCGATCCGGAGCGTGAGCCTGATATGCAGCAATCCGAGGGCATTATTTCCTTTCACGTCATCCTCAGAACTTTCTTCTCGCACAGGGACGACGTACTCATTTCAGGCGAAGGCTATCTGCGACACGAAGCGACCAATAACGCGGAACGCCTCGCTCCCGACTGCGTGGTGGCATTCGGCGTCAATGCGGAGGGCATAATTGCGCGCAATGGCTATGTCATAAGCGAGGTGGGCAAGCCGCCTGACTTCGTGCTCGAAGTGGCATCGCGCAGCACCGGGAGGCGGGACTACACCGTGAAGCGCGAAGGCTACGCCGGATATGGCGTCCAGGAATACTGGCGCTTCGACCATACCGGCGGGCGCTTCCACGATGCTCCACTGGCAGGCGATACACTCATCGACGGCAAATACGAGCGACTGGAGATACACGAAGAAGATGATGGCATGCTATGGGGACACAGCGCGGTGCTGGGTCTTGATCTGTGCTGGGATGACGGCAAGCTGCGCTTCCGAGAGCCGCTAACAGGCGAGTTCCTCCCCACGCCTGAGGAATTGCAATCTGAGCGCGATTCAGCCGAAGCCGAACGTAATGCCGCCGAAGCCGAGCGCGATGCCGCTGAAACCCGCGCCAACACCGAGCAGGCACGCGCCGAAGCCGCCGAAGCCGAGCTTTCCAGAGTTCAGGAACAGTTGCGGAGGCTGCAACAAGATTGATGCAAGTGTTAGGCTTCAAGCGTCCGATATTTGTGAGCAACCACGGTTCTCTTACACTCTTTATCCTGTGTATTCTTGTCGGCGCTTCTACAATTGGATGCAGCAACGCCCAGTCCGACGTACCGCCGGTCGAGCAGCGCGCGCAGGCCCTCAACAGGTCTATCATGTGCCCCGTGTGCCCCGGCGAGTCCATCGATCAGTCGCAAGTCGCGCTTGCCGTGCAGATGCGCGGCATCGTAAACGAGAAACTTGCGGAAGGCTGGTCCGACCAGCAGGTGCGCCAGTTCTTCGTCGAGCGATACGGGCCAAGCGTCTTGCTGGAACCGCCGACCAGCGGAGTATCGCTAGCTGTCTGGATTCTCCCGCCGGTTGGCGTCGTAGCCGCGATCGCGGTCTTCGTACTTGTGCTGCGCCAGATGCGCCGCAAACCCGCACTCTCTGACGGTGACGACTCCCAGGAATCAATATCGGATGATGACCTTCAGACCTACTACAATCGTATCGAGGCATCCGTGTCGGACACGGAAAGGCGGAATGAGTAGTATACGATACACACCGAACTCCATCGGCCAACGAACTGACTGACTGAAATACTGACCCACTGAAGGATTTTACATGGTTGACGCAGGACAGCTAGCGCTCGTAATCGCCCTCGTGGTGACGGCTTATGCCGTAATCGCCTCCTTCATAGGCGCACGGCAGCGAATCCCCGATCTGACGGCGAGTGCGCGCTACGGCTTCTATTCGGTTCCCGTGCTGCTGCTCGTATCCACGGCTGCGCTCATTTACGCCTTCGTCACGCGCGACTTCGGCGTGCGCTATGTCGCCGAGAACAGCAATCTCGCGATGCCGCACATCTACACATGGGTCGCCTTCTACGCCGGCAACGCCGGGTCGCTGCTCTACCTTGCGCTCGTGCTTGCGACCGTTTCCGCCATCGCCGTGCTGACGATTCGCAAGCGCCTCCCCCACACGACACCCTACGCGCTCGGCACGATGGCGCTGATACTGCTGTTCTTCCTCGCCATCATGCTCTTCCTCGCCAACCCGCTGGAACGCCTGCCGATTGCGCCCCCTGACGGGCAGGGCATCAACCCCCTCCTCGTACACTTCGGCATGTTCATTCACCCGCCCCTTCAGATGGCGGGACTGGTGCTTGTCGCGGTGCCGTTCAGCATTGCGATGGGTGCGCTTGCGGCGCGGCGGGGCGGACGCGACGAGTGGGTAGACCTCGGCAGGTTCTGGGGCATGGTCTCGTGGCTCGTCCTCACGATGGGACTCATGCTCGGCAGTTGGTGGGCGTACACCATACTCGGCTGGGGCGGATACTGGGCATGGGACCCCGTGGAAAACTCCGCGCTCATGCCCTGGCTGGCAATGACAGCGTTCGTACATTCCATAATGGTGCAGAAGCGGCGCGGCATGTTCCGCATGTGGAACATGGCGCTCATCATAATCGCATTCACGATGGCGCAGATGGGCATGTTCATCAACCGCGGCGGCCCAGTGCCCTCGGTGCATTCATTCGCGCAGAGCACGATGGGCTGGCTGTTCCTCGCATTCATGGCAGGGACGATCCTAATATCCATTGCGGTCTTCATCTGGCGCTACGACTCGCTTAGAAGCCGCACGCAGCTTGAATCGTTCGTCTCCCGCGAGAGCGCCTTCCTCGGGCAGAACATCCTATTTCTCGCGGTTGCCTTCGTCACGCTCTGGGGCACGATATTCCCCGTGTTCAGCGAAGCGGCAGATGGTTCAGTCATCACCGTCGGGCGTCCATTCTTCGACCGTGTGAACGGCCCAATCCTACTGCTCATCGTAATTCTCATGGGCATAGGCCCCCTGCTGCCGTGGCGACGCTCAACCACGCAGAGCCTCATACGCGCCCTCCGAATACCGGTCATTGCCGCATTCCTAACCATAGCGGTTCTGCTTGTTGTGGGAGTTCGCCAACCCGTCGCGCTCGTGGCGTTCGGTTCGGTGGGCTTGGCGCTCGGCGGAATCCTGACCGAGTGGTTCCGTGGCACGCGCTCCCGGCATAGGCGCGGTGAAGCGTATCCAACTGCGTTCCTCAACCTGCTGTCCGGCAACCGCCCGCGCTACGGTGGATACATCGTGCATCTTGGAATCTCGATGCTCGCCGTCGGCGCGATAGCCTCGTCGTTCTTCAGCGTGCAGCGCGACATCGCAATGATTCCGGGCGATGTCGCGTCCTTCGGCGACTACACATTCAGGTATGTCGGCGCCGTCCACACCGTGCATCCGGACAGGGCAGAATCCATTGCCGCATTTGATGTGTGGAAGGGCGAGCAGTTGACAGGCAGGATGGAGGCATTCCGCGCTTTCTACCCCACCTTCCGCATCGCCTCCACCAAGGGCGCGATCCGCAGCACGCCCATCGAAGACTTCTACATCGTGCCCTCCGAGTTCGGCGCCGACGATCAGGCGGTCTTCCGTGTTCTGATAAACCCTATGGTCTGGTGGATGTGGGCATCCGGCCCCATCATGGTTCTGGGCATTCTCGTCGGCCTGTGGCCCGCAAGACAGCCTGCGCCCGCTGTGGTCAGAGCGCCCGGTGGCGCACAAGCGGCGAGGGCGTAGCGTCATGCTTGTACTCATTGCCGTGCTGCTCGCGCTCATACCTGCCGTCATCATCGCCTACCCATTCCTGCGGCGCGGTGAGAGCAGAGAATGGCTCGACGACGAAAGCTCGCCTATGGCAACTCTGCAGCGGCGTTGGGAAGCCGCGCTCGACGGCATACGCAGCGCGGAACTGGAGCATGCCATCGGCAACTTGGCAGACGAAGACTATCGCTGGCTGCGCCGCCAGTACATGCGCGAGGCAGCAGTAGTCATGCGTGCAATGGAACTGGAGCATGAACAGGAAGAGGCGCTTCTATCGCAGATAGAAGTCGAGACCAGCCGCGTCAGGGCGCGTGTGCTAGGCGATGAGCAGGCGGCTGGCTGATTTTTCGCCAGTGGTGGGCGTCCTACCATTAATCGGAGTCGCTTTTTCGGTTTGCGCGACCGTTCTTTTCTGCACCGGGCATAGGCTCGTTGAACTCCCTACCCTCAAGCTCGGCTTTTTCCCTGCGCCGAAGCCAGTTCAGGAACTGTTCGCGCATTTCGGCACGGCCTTCCGCGCGCCCTTCCGCGCGCCCTTCTTCTTTCTGGCGCTCTTTCAGTGGCTCTATGAACTTCTGTCTAAGGTAATCTGCCGGCAGCAAAACCATACGCCCTACCTCCATGAAACTGATTATAGCAGTCGCGTACAAGACTCCTCTTGCGGTGCTCGACTCAAAAAGTTCCAGCCAGTCCCGCCAGCCGGAACAGGCCGCGCATCTGTCGAATAGCATTACGCTCACAATGGTCACGACAATTGTGACGCTGAAGATAGTGAAGTATATGTGCTGCCATCTTCTAGATGATGTTTCCACAGGCCTCCCATTGCATGTCGCAGATTTGCACTTCGCAAGCTGATTATACTACACACTCCTATTATTCCGCAGCAGGTTATTATCTTGCGATTGGAATGATAATTTGGTAGCGCCCATCATCCAAAACTGGTAACTTTGACATGCAATGATAATCGATTCCCGACAACGCCACGCCATCCCAACACTGCCGCTCATGCTCGCGGTAGCATGCCTCCTAGCGATCGCCGCGCATCAGCCCGCACTGGCGCAGCAGTCGCCGTTGTCCGTATCAGGGCAGGTCGTGAACGGCTCGCCCGAGTCCGGCAACCTCGTAGGACTGGCGGTTACCCTTCACATGCAGGGCGAAACCCTATACGAAAGCGAACTGGCAATTACTGACAACGACGGGCGCTTCGTCTTCGACGGCATCGTGTACGATCCCGCCTTCGTTTACGGCGTCTCAGTGCGGTATCAGGATGTGATCTACGGCACGGAAGTCAGTCTCGAGAACGGCGCACCGCCTCCCGTAACAATCGAGGTGTATGAAGCCGTATATGAGCAGGATGTAATTCGTGTCGGTTCAGCATCGCTGCTCTTCGCGGACGCCGACCGAGTAACCCAGACCGTCTCCGCCCTCGAAATCATAAAGGTCATCAACGACTCCGGTTACACATTCGTGCCCGGCTCCGGTGGCCCAATGAGCCTGCTGCGCTTTGGACTACCACCGGGCGCGGAAGGTTTGCAGGTGGACACGCGTCTGATCGGCGCGGACGTAGTGCAGGTGGACAGGGGCTTCGCGGTGATCGGCAACGTGCCGCCGGGCGAGCACGACATCCTGTTCACCTACGTCTTCCCTTACGATGGTACGGAGACGACCATCGAGAAGTCCTTCCCGTTCGGCGCGGACAACCTGCGCCTCCTCTCGCCCAACGAAGTTCTGACGCTGGCAAGTGAAGACATCGGCACACCCGAGTCCGTGGACATCGGCGAGCGTCCCTACCAGCTCATCGAGACGTCAGACATAGAGCGCGGCAGGCGCATCAACGTGCAGCTATCGGGGTTGCCGCGCAGCACGCTCGCCGACCGCGTGCAGGGAGCCGTCATCACCGCCCGGTACGAGTATGTCGCCCCCGCCCTGCTCGCCGTATTTCTGGCAGTCCTCATACCCTTCGCGATCATACGGCACAGGTCCAGAAGGGCCGACGCAGTTTGAAGTCCTTTCCCCCTTGATGGGGGAAGATTAGGATGGGGGTGAAATGCCCCATCCTGTTCATCAATGTTGTCTTAGGTTTTTCACCAAATACTCACAGACCTCGCGCCATTCCCGCCGGTTGCCGTGGATGTCCATGTAAGTGCCGCCAATCTCAAACGCGCCGTAGCCCTTATCAACATACCCTAGCCGCTCGTACAGCGCCCGCGCTCGCGTGTTGTCTATACCAACTGCAAGTCCAATCCGCCCGAAACCACTCTCTGCGGCAAGCCACTCCGCCTGAGCCAGTATCCGTCTGCCGATACCCTGTGACCGAAGTTCCGGCATCACGAACAAGTCCTCCAGATGGGCGCACTCTGAGATGCGCTCGACGATATAGGCATCCGTCGTGCCTCCCCAGCGCACCATCGTATGCCCGACCGGAATCTCGTCCAGCCACGCGATCAGGTAAGTCAGATGCCCGTCCTGTTGCTGCGTAAAGCGGTCGTGGTGTCGTCCTGCCAGCCGGTCCACATCGAGATGCTTGTCCAGAAGCCGGATTTCGGATTGCTCAAGCGGACGGATTTCTGGAGTTAAGGGAGTTGACATAGATGCACAACATGGCGTTTCTGATGCTACAATTCGATCCAGAAGGCATTAGACTTAAGTGGGAGCGAGTCAAAATGAAGGCTTACAAGCTGCAATTTGTCATGTACAACCCGTCCGAGTCAACTGAGCCGGACAAGTATATGGCCGAGATTCCTGCGCTCCCGGGATGCCGAGTCTGGGGCGACACCCCCGAAGACACTATCGACATTCTTCAGGATGTCGCTGCTGGCATAATTGAAACGCACATTGAGCGTGGCTACGACCTGCCCTTCCCGTAACTGCTACCAATTGAGGGGATCGCTAAAGTTCCTTCCCCCTCGATGTGGGAAGGCTAGAGCCTGCCCCTTCGAAGGCAGGGGATGGGGGTGAAAAATCCTCCCCATCCTGTACATCGATGTTAGCCTCACCCTACTTAATCAGCCTCTTCCGCATCTGCCGCGACGCCAGCCACACGCCTACAAGCAGGAACGCCAGCAGCTCCAGGACCCACAGCAGCATCCACGGCGTAAGCTCGCCGGCAAACAGCCCGCGCACCAGTGCCGCCGATGCAGTCAGCGGAAGCACCCACGCAGCGTTCTGCACCACTTCCGGCAGCCTGTCCAGCGGAAAGAACACGCCGCTAACCCAGAACATCGGCAGGATGAACAGCGTCAGGAAGTTATTGATCGAACCTATCGTGCTGGCTGTCGCCGTCATCACCATTGAAATAGCGGAGAACGTCAAGCCGACGAGATACGCCACCGGCAGCGCAAGTAGGGCCCACGGCGAGCTCACCAGCCCGAATATCGCCGCAACGAAGAGCACTGCCACGGCCGAGACCAGCCCGCGCGTCGCACCCCACAAGACCTCTCCTATTACGATGTCCTCCGGACCCAGAGGCGTGAACAGCATGGACTCATAGATGTTATGCGTCTCCATCCGCATGTACGCGCCGTACGAGGCGTCGAATGTCGCATGGAACATGGCGTATGAGGCGATGACGCCCGGCGCGAGGAAGTGCGGGTAGCTGACGCCCTCGCCAAGGTTGGATATATAAGCGCCCAGCCCGAAGCCCACGCCCAGCAGCAGCACGAACGGCTCCACGAAGAGGCCGCCCAGCTCGAAGCGCCACGCGCGGCGGAAGGCGTCAAGGTTGCGCTGCCACACGCGGAACCCGCCCCACACCGGCGTCCGCTGCACCATCGTCGTCATCGTTGCAAGTGTCGTCATATCACTCCGTAATAGCCCTACCCCTCGCGCAGTCCCCGTCCCGTCAGCCGCAGGAACAGGTCCTCCAGGTTACCCGGCCGCTGGAACATCTCGTATCCGTTCAGGCCGGAGTTCTCGTCCAGCGCAACGCTGTTGTCGCCGTAGAAGTACAGCGAGTCCCCACCATACTCGAACTCAAGGCCCTCGTCGGTGAGACGCTGCACGACGCCCGCCATGTGGATCGGGTTCACCCGCAGTTCCACAACCTGCTCTCCGACAAGCTCATGAACGAGTTCGCGAGGCACCCCTTCCACTAGCACGTTTCCCTGGTCAATCACGACCAGCCGGTCGCACAGGTGGGCGGCTTCGTCCATATAGTGCGTAGTAAGCAGAATCGTGATTCCCCGCGACTTGAGCGTCGCCAGTATGTCCCACACAAGCAGCCGCGCCTGCGGGTCCAGCCCTGTTGTCGGCTCATCCAGCACCAGTATCCTTGGGTCGTGAAGCATCGCACGCGCGATGAGCAGCCTGCGCCGCATACCGCCCGATAGCTCGTCTATCGTCTGATACGCCTTCTCTTCCAGATGGAACTGCCGCAGCGACTCCCATGCCCGTTCTTGCGCGAGTTTGCGCGGCATGTTGAAGTAACGGCCGTATGTAAGCAGGTTCTGCAGCACGCTCAGGTCCGGATCGAGACTGTCCGACTGCGACACGATGCCCAGTTCGAGCTTGATCTTGCGCTGGTCCCGGCGCACATCCATGCCGTGAACCACCAGTTCACCGCTGTTCAGAGGAGAAACGCACGACAGCATCTTCATCGTGGAGGTCTTGCCCGCACCGTTGGGACCAAGAAAGCCGAAACACTCACCCTCGAATATGTCGAAGCTGATGTCGTTGACAGCCGTCAGTTCGCCGTATCGCTTGATGAGGTTCTGCGCCCGAACTGCGACTCTGTAATTTCCCTGCAATGAGGTCCTGCCTTATTCTGAAAATGTCCACTCTCATGAAAGAGCGCACCAAGCCATTGTAGCAACTCTAACGCCCCTGAGTACAATTCATGCATTGGCTCAGTTCGGCGCGTCTCCTCTTCCATAATCGGTGCCAAACTCACCGTCTGACAGCAAATCCCGCAGCGGCACTATCAGTATGTGCGTCTCCCCGTGGTGCCGCTGCCGCAGTATCAGGCAGTTCGCCTTCACCTCCGCCATCTTCAGCCCGTCCTGCTCGCAGCGTATCGCCTGCGTCTTGCTCATTCTCATCCTATCCATTCTGTTTGTCCTGTTCGCTCACTTTCATCGGCGGCAAGTTCATCTCGCGGCGCACTTCGTCAACCGTCATGATCCCGGCCTGCACATAGATTCGCCGCCGTTTCGCCTTGTTTTCCTCGCTCTCCTTCAGCGCTTCCACGCCGCTCAGATCGAATTCGACCGTCAGCGAGTCATCGCCGAAATGCGGCAGCAGGTGCTGATGCAGCGCCTCACGGTAAAACGCAAGCTGCGCCGCGATCGTGTCCTCCCAGAACAGCCGCCGCGCCGTGCTGAAGTTCGAGAATGTCGTGTTCTCCAGGTCTCCGATCATCACCTTCGGCACGCCGAATACGCGCGTCACATCCTCAAGACTCCAGCGAAGGCTCTCGATGTACTCCATGTCACGCGGGCTGAATCCGAGATTGCTCGCCCTCATGCCCGGACTGAGCAGCGCGGGCCGCCGCGTCTTGTCCACACCCTGAAAGCGTGACTCCCAGCGTGCGTAGAATTCACTTACCTCCGCGTCCGTCGGCACGCCCTCCATTTCGATGATAAGGCCCGGCGTGCTGTCGTTCTGCAGCAGCTTGCGGTTCGCCCGCAGCGCGTCCATTCCCATGTCGGCGGATTGGCGCAGCGGCGCAATCGGCGACAGGCCGGCATATTCGTCCAGCGGATTGAAGTACCGCATCCACACCACATCCTCCGGCAGGTACGGCACAAGCTCGCTGCCCGCGCCCACATACACGAACCCCCTGATATAGCGCTTCGCGTCCGGTATCACGCGCATCTTGTCCGGTCGCAAGGGCCAGATCTCCACGATGCTGCCATGCTCATCCCGCTCCAGCCCCCAGAACGCCGACCCCCACAGCGACAGATATGTCTCGGTCGCGCGCCACAGGTCGCTGCGGCTCCAGAAAGGGTTCGGCGAATCCAGCAGCCGCTGCAGCGGATGATCGGTGCCGGCCGGCTCTCCGCCCGCCCTTGCGCCTACCTCTTTTCCCTTCTCCCTCGACGGGGAAAGGTTAGGATGGGAGTGAAGAGAACTATGCTCAGTATGAATGCAAGAATCACGCCGCCGCGTTGCCGGAATCTGCCGCAACACCCGCAGCGGCAGACGCGCAATTGCATCCTGCCTCACCTTGATTGCCGCGTACACGACCGCCGAGCGCGGATAGTACTCTCCGAACGCCGCCGGTGCCCAACCTGTCCCGCCGCCACTTGCCAACTCCCCGAATCCATGCGTGAACGCCTCGCCCAAGTTCCCGCCGCCAAGCCCACGCCGCGCGCCTTGACTTTGCCGAACAGTCCCTAGAAACGCCCTCAAGCCTCTTATCATACTCATCCCTATCCTCCCCATCCTGTACATCCCTACCAGTCATCACACCCACATCTTGAATGTAGGCCTCTCGTGCAGGGGCGCGAAAGTCATCGCTAGCGCGTCCGCCTCGTCCGGCGGGTCTGCCATCTCCCGCTTGCTCTGCAGCTTGATGCGTCCCCTGCTGTCCATTCCGTATGCGCGGCTGCTCACCTGCCCAATGAGATTGTCGTCGTTCTCCGTGTCCAGCCTGCCGTCCATGTAGAAGTCGCGCATCGCCCACCAGACTTCCGCGTTTCGGTTCGTGAAGCGATCGTCGCGCTTGGCGGTGTTGCTTCCGTTGAACGCCTCGACTCGCGCCGTTGCAAGCCCGACCTCTTTCACCCTGTCCGTCACGCCGCCGCCGACTCCCGCATCGTCTATCACCAGCACATTCACCTTCTGCTCGTCGCAGTACGACTTCAGGATGCCCGACACCTCCATCGTGTCGTAGCCGCGCACCCGCCGCACGATCCGCGCCACTCCGCCCTGCCGTCGCATCACAACCGTGTGATCATGTCCCTTGCGTGCCACATCGCAAGCCACGATGATCTCGCCCTCAGGTTCGAGACTGCGCTCCACCGCAGCCCTCGCCGCGGACAGCGGCACCACCATCTCATCGAGGTCCTCCGAAAACTGCCCCAGCACGGAGCCGATGTACATGGAGGAGTCTTCGCCCCATTCCTCCCGGTAGTCATTCATATCGTCCAGCGTTATCAACCCCGGTACGTCCATTTCGTCTTCATTGATGTTCGGCGTGTCGTGTGCGCCAATCTGAACCGTCTCCCACAGGTGGCGACTCCGGTGATGCGATTCGTAGAACACCCCGCTATTCCTGAAGGGATTGCCCGTCAACAGCAGCTTGGACGGGTTCAGTCTCCTGACGGCACGGTAGTATTCGTCCGTAACGGCGTGCGCCTCGGTGATGACCGCAAGCAGGTTGGGCGAGTGAAAGCCCAGAATCTTGTATGGGGAATCGGAAGTGAAACCCAGCGCGAATGTCTGCTCGTCAATCACATAGCGCCTCTTGAACATCTTCCCCTGAAACTTGTTGACAGCCTTGCCGTGCGCGCCCCGCACCTCGTTCCAGACTATGTCCTCCACCTGCCGCAGCGTTGGCCCCGTCACGATCGCCTTCGCCGGCGAGTAGCGATGCACCCACCACAGCACGATCCGCGCAGTAGTCCAGTCCTTGCCCGACGCGTTGCAGCCCACAACGGATATCCGCCGCGCCTCCGAATCCACCGCACGCAGGATATCCTTCTGCTTGCCGTAAGGACTTTCCTTCAGCGTTCCCTCCACGAACTCCAGAGCCGGCATGGCTCCCAAAATGCCGGGGGAACCCTCCTTCTTCTCAGGCTCGCCAAACAAATCTTCGTAGTTGATACGTCCATTCTGCGACAATCGTTCCACCCCCATCCACAATGCCGGCCTGTCCGCTCCCGGCCTGTCCAATCAATGGCTGACCGGCGCCCATAATCTGCACCGATAGCTGCACCAAAATCTGCAATAGAAGAGGGACGAACCCATGCGGGTCCGTCCCTTGCGTCAATCATAATAGTACATATATTCTATGTCGTCAAGTTAAATTATCCATGAATTTTCGTGTACTGACAGCGCACTCCTGATAGCATATGCCAATCCTCTTTGGAGCGGCGACCGTATGGAATACTTCCTGGACTTCGTTCGACAATATGTACCGGTCCATGGTCCTCCGTTATTTGCGCTTGGCGTCGTGCTCATAATCGTCTGGTCGAAGTTCGCACTGCCCCGTATCGCTCTTCACCTGGGCTTTCTTTTCGTCGCGGTAGGTCTAGTATCCACGCATGAAGCCGTGTGTACAATGGGGATACCGTAACGAGCACGACAGAACACCCTCCCATCCTTTGCATCGATGTTAGTTCCCGTCTCCCGACACCTGGCGTCTTGCCGCATTTGCGGCATACGCCTGCCTCTGGTAGCATTTGAAGGACTGGCACACAAACTAAACGATGTTCAAAAATATTCTCCGGAGAGGAGGTAAGACATGCCTCTAGAGATTAGCCTGCAGATGGTAACGAGAGACGATGTAGTTCGCATAAACCGCTGGCTTGACGACGACGAAGTCTCGGAATCCTGGTTCGGTCGCTACGCTTATGGTGACCCGGCGCACCTTGGCTACCACCCCAACGAAATGGACGATGTCTCCGACGAGGAGTGGGCTGAGGTATTCGATAATCCCGAACACCGAATACTCTCCATATACAGCCCCGAAGACGGGCACATCGGCGAGGTCCACCTTGCCATAGAGGAATCCCTCGGCGACGGTCAGCTCTCCATACTCATAGGACGCAAAGACCTGTGGCACCACGGCTACGGCTCTGCGGCGGCTCGGCGCGCCCTCGATACGGCGTTCACCGAGTACGGCCTCTACCGCGTCTGGGTCGATATACCGGAGTACAACACCGCGGCAAGAAGCATGTTCTCGCATCTCGGCTTCCAGCACGAAGGCACGCTGCGCAAGAGCCGCCCACACGAGGGCGCGCGCTTCGACTCCGTTGTCATGGGCTTGCTGGCGAACGAATATGTCCCCCTCGACGGCGCTTCCATCCAGGAAATCCCCCGCGTCTAGGACTTGACCGGACTGGCGTGATAATCAGGATGGTTCCATCTTCATTTATCCCGCCAGTCGCGTGTTCTTATAACAGAGGTGAAGTTAGTGCTATATGAGGCGCAGGCGGGCAACCTGACGCTCGCTGCCGGCGGCGACACGATGATTACCCGCAGGATGTCCGTCTTCAACGAGGACGGCTTCGTGCGGCTGCGGAAACTCTTCCAGGAAGCCGATGTCGGCTTCACCAACCTCGAAATGCTCATGCACGACTTCGAGCACTCGCCGGGCATGGCGGGCGGCACATTCACCGGCTCCGATCCCAAGAACCTGCGCGAGCTCGAATGGATGGGCGTCAACCTCGTCTCCTGCGCCAACAACCATAGCTACGACTATGGCGAAGGCGGCTTGCTCACCAACTTGGAGCACCTGCGCCACTCCGACCTTGTGCATGCAGGCACCGGGCGCAACCTCAGCGAAGCCCGCGCCCCCGCCTACCTGGACACCCCGAATGGCCGCGTCGCTCTGATCTCCGCTTCCTCCACATTCTCCGAGGCAGGACGCGCGCTGGAGCAGCGCCCCGATATTCGCGGACGCCCCGGGCTGAACCCGCTCCGCTTCAACACCACGCACGTCATTGACCGTCCCGCATTCGACGCCCTGCGCCGCGTCAACAAGGAGCTTGGCTTGGAGGCGCAGCGCAACGCGCTCCGCAACTTCAAGCATCCTGGCGCCATTGCCGAGGACTCCGACAGCCGCTTCGTCTTTCTGGACAAGGTCTTCGCGCTTGGCGAGGAGTTCAGCGTCAGCACCCAACTCGACAGGCGCGACCTCAACGACAACCTGAAATGGGTGCGCGACGCGCGACGCATGGCAGACTGGGTGATGGTCTCCGTACACTGCCACGAAAGCGGCGCGAACCGCGATGAGCCGCCGCAGTTCCTTGTGGACTTCGCCCGCGCCTGCATTGACGAGGGCGCCGACGTGTTCATCGGGCACGGCCCCCACATCACGCGAGGCTTGGAGATTTACAAGGACAGGCCCATCTTCTACAGTCTCGGCAACTTCATCTTCCAGAACGACACCGTGCGCTGGCAGCCTTCCTACAACTACGACACCGTAAAGCTGGACGCCGGGGCAACACCCGCCGACTTCTACGACGCCCGCACCGACCACGACAAGCGGGGCTTCCCCGCAGACGCCCTTTACTGGGAGAGCGTAGTCGCGCACTGCGACTTCAAGCGAGAGTCGCTGAACGGCATAACGCTCCACCCGATAGATCTCGGCCACGCGCAGAAACGCTCCCAGCGAGGCAGGCCACTGCTGGCAACCTCCGCCGTAAGCCGCCGCGCACTTGAGCGTATGAAACGCCTCTCCAAGCCCCTCGGCACCGACATCCGCATAGAGCGCGGCGTAGGCAAGGTGCGCCTCTAGGTATTGTCAGACGGGATGGGCAGGCGATATGGACCGGGCGCGCATGCAGAAAACCAAGCATTTAAGGCCTAAGCGGATAGACTTGTCGCGTTTGGCATATCTGAAGGACAAGATTCCTCCTGGACATCCGCCATTTGACTTAGAAATATTCAGGAAGCAGCAATATGACAGTTCGCTGCGGAATTGACAAGGAAGGATAGTACGCTTTGACCCTCTACCTCACCGAAGCCGAAGTCAACGAAGTCCTGACCATGGAACTCGCGCTGGAGACCGTCGAACAGGCATTCAGCCTGCTGTCTGACGGCGGCGCGACCAACCCCCCGCGCTCACGCATCCGCCTGCCCGACGGCGGCCTCTTTAACTTCATGTGCGCAGCAGCTCCCGGCGCGGGCGTCATGGGGCTGAAGGCGTATGGCGTAGCGCCCGGCAATCCGGTCAAGTTCTACGTGCAGCTCTTCAGCACCGAGACAGGCGAACTGCTTGCCCTGCTGGAAGCAGGCGACCTCGGACAGGTACGCACAGGCGCCGCAAGCGGTGTCGCCACCAAGTACATGGCGCGTGAAGACTCCGCAACAGTCGGCGTCATCGGCTCCGGCTATCAGGCGCGCACTCAGCTCGAAGCGGTCTGCGGTGTACGCCCCATCAAAAGTGCGCGCGTCTTCAGCCGCAATCCCGAGCGCAGGGAGAGATTCGCTACAAGAATGAGCGAAAGACTCGGCATAGACATATCCCCCGTGGACAGCGGAGAAGAGTGCGTTGCGGATGTAGATGTCGTCATCACCATGACGAGCACCAATCGCCCGGTCCTGAACGGCGAGTGGCTCAGCGAAGGAACTCACATCAACGCAGCGGGAGCGAATCACTGGATGAGACGCGAACTGGACGGCGATGCCGTTCGCCGATCCGCCGTCATCGTAACGGACGACATCGAGCAGGCGAAGATGGAATGCGGCGACCTCATTTACCCTGCCGAACTCGGCTCAATCCGCTGGGAACAAGTGCGAAGCCTCGCAGATGTTGTGGGAGGCACATTCCCGGGACGCAACTCCGACTCGGACATCACCCTCTTCGAGTCCCAGGGCTTAGCCGTGCAGGACATCACCACCGGCATCCGCGTCTATCAGCTCGCCCTGGAGCGCGGACTAGGAACTAAAATTCATGCACAGGATAGATAGGTTAACACTCTGTTCATGGTGAGCCTGTCGAACCCTAATCTGCTAAGCAATTACGACCTTGGATATACTCTATCCTAATCCCTGTCTATTACGTCGTTTGCACATGCTCATAGCGAAGAATTTCGCGGTCGGTAGTCGCCAGCGGGCATCCATAGAGTCTTGCAGTAGCGACAATCATCTGGTCAAAAGGATCGCGATGAAAATCCCCGGGCAGCCTGGTGGATTCTATCGCAATCTCAGGCGTCAGATTCAGCAGCGAGACACCGGGATACGCCAGTGCTGCGTCAAACCACTCCGATAGTTCGATGGGCAATTCCAAGCGTCCGTACTCGCATAGCTTGGCAATCTCCCAGCAGGAGATGACGCTGACACCGATAGTATCTGCTTCGTTGCTGCTTATAGCTTGGCGCTGTATCTCACTTAAACGGATGGGATCGTTTGTCCACCACACCCATGCCTGGGTGTCCAGAACGATCACTGCAATATCTCCCAGTCTTCGAGAGCGACCGGATCGTGCGGGCGATCATAACGATACAGCATTCCTCGCAAAGGATAACGCTTATTATCAGGAGGAATGCGCTTCACCGCCCATCTCGGTTCATGCTCCAGTGTGAAATCCTCGCCGTGGATCAAGACATAGACGCGCGGGTCTGCGCTATCGACATCGACCACCCGGTAAATTGTAGCGTCACCACTGACCAGAGCATCATGCGACCTCCGGCTGGACACTTTAAGTTTCTCCCATGCGATGGTGGGGTCTGCCGTGCCTTTCACCTCAATCCGTTCTGTCTTGCCGTCTATCGTTACTCTGAGATCCACGCCATCCCCGTCTTCTTCTATTTCCACATCTTCCCCGTATCTATCCTTTAGGAGCGAGCGCACGATATTCAGAGCCTTCTGTTCGGTACTGAGTGCTTCCACATCCTTACGCTCCCCTTCGGTAAGCGCAAAGGGATCTATTGAATACCTGTCCGAAGAGACAGCGTCGTCCTTGGGTGGGGTGACAGACCGCGACCGCGGTGTAGAGACAACTTCAGAGTTGCTACGAGTGGTGAGCTTCCTCTTTCTGAGGTCTTCGGCACGCTCCAGGGCTAACCTCATCTGCGTGTGCTGAGTGCCCTCATCATCATCAGGGTCTACTACCAGTTGGAATAACCCGCGACCTACACGCCATACTTTCGGGGGTTGCCCCTTTCTTACAAAATCCCCTATTCCATCGCCTTCACTCGAAACGCAGGAGTTGTGGGGGCGGACCGCGATGGTGGATGCCGCATATTCTCCCCTGGGACGCTCTAAGTATTCATTTAGTTGCGCGGCTCTCCAGATGCGGTCGATCATACCCACTTCGCGCAAGTGATAGATTTCCTGCCAAAATCCATTCCTCTTCATGTTACTTTCCTTGCTCTGAATTACATTACATTACTATCAAATGTACAGTAATGTAATTAGAGCGCACCTGTCAAGAACAGGAAAGCTTTCCTTGTAGAAGGTAAGACGACAGGTAATGAGGCCTAGCTCCCGCCCAGGAACTGCTGGAACGGGTTCGTCGGCTGTGGCGATGGCGTTATCGCCGTCGATATGCCCAGCTGCTGGATCATCCACGCATAGATGTCAGAGTTGAACACGGCGTACACATCGTGCTCGCGCCTCTGCTCGTTGATCCAGCGTTCCAGCGCGCGCGTCTTCAGCGTCTCATGATTGGTGCGGTCAAGTTCACGAAGTTCGTCAATCTCCGACACCATGAATATGAACGCCTGCTGTCGCTGGTCCCGGTTGGGAATGGGATCACTCAACTTTCCCACTTCGACATAGGAGATGACATCGTCGTAGTCTTCCAGCACACCAAGGGGCAGCCAGCCGAGTTCTCCGCCACGACGCACAAGCTCCGGCGACTCTCGTGAGAATTCGCGTGTGAGCGCTTTGAACGCCTCATGCAGCAGCAACGGGTCGGTGCTGTTCTTCACATAGTCGTTGTACTTCGTGATCATGATGTCTATCTCATCCTCTTGGCCCACGGCCATGCGATAGACATGGTACTGCTTGGCAACACCGGGCACCGACTCGCCCACGTACTGTCGCACCTTTTCGCGCAGCAACGAGCGGCGAACAATGTCGCGGTGCTCATCCTCGCTGATCTGCGAAGCGTTCAGGAAATTCGAGTACAGCTCCTTGAACTCGCGGTCGAGCTGGTCATCAGACTTGCCGGCGAGTGCTCCCCCCGCCTGGAAGATGATCGTCGCCTGAATCTGCTGGTCAACCTCTTCATCCGACACCGTTATGCCAATGCTCGGCGCGGACTGCGAAATAATCTCGTTCTCCACGATGAGTTGCAGCGCCTGAAAGATGTCGCTGCTAGTGTCAATCGGTTGTCCCGAGTCCTCTAGCAGCCGCTGCCGTATGCGGAGCATCTTCACCATATCCCCGCGCGTGTAGGTCACATCGTTGACGCTCACTACGCGCTCCTGCGGCGGACGCACGAAGATGATGACATACCCGGCGAAGAGTATGCCAACTACGATAAGTAGCATCACCCCGATAACACCGAACGCCACGCGGCGTCTGCGCTGAACCTGCTGAATGCGGCTCGTCTCGCGGCGGCGGTCGGTCAGGGAGAATTCGTCCTGTTCCTGGCTTGATTCGTTCACCACTGTCGGATTCTCTCGTTCTTCCTCAGCGTAGATAAACAAACATGGATTCCACAGACCGAACAGGATATATCACAAATAGCATATCCGACTCTTACTGTAAATCCATGCTAGTTCCCCGGAGGCTCATAAGCCTGCTATGCAGCGTAGCCGCCGCCGGGCATCTTGTGGTCCGGACTGAAGGGGATCAGCGCGAGTACGCGAGCGCGCTTGATTGCCCGCGACAGCGCCCGCTGGTGCTTCGAGCAAACGCCCGTCTTGCGCCGCGCCTCCATCTTGTAGCGGTCCGAGATAAAGCGCCGCAATCGGCCCACATCCTTGTAGTCGATATGCTTCACCTTGTCCACGCAGAAAGTGCAGATCTTGCGCCTTGCATAGTAACGCGGCCTGCCCCGCCTGCGCTGGAAGCCACCCTGTCCGCCGCCACCGCCACCGCCACCGCCTCTGAATGGCGGTCTGCCGCCGCCGCCACCAGGTCGTGGCGCGCCGCCTGGCGCACCGGGTGCCGCCGGAGCTGCTGGTCTTGCGGGTTGTTCTGTGGTCATGTTGCTCTCTACCTCATATAGTTAATCGTTATTTTCCTGATTCGGTTAGTTGGCAACCGAAGCAAATATCACCACGGCAAATCATCCGCATCGGAAGGTTCACCCGGCCCGCCGCCATATTCGCCGTCCGCGCCGTACCCGCCGCCGTATCCGCCGCCGCCGCTCGGCTCACCCGGCGGTCCGCCATAGCCACCGCTACCTTGACGTCGGTCAAGAAACTGAACGGTGTTTGCAATTATCTCATTCCTAAAGCGAGTCTGCCCATCCTGTCCTACCCAGGAGTTGCTTCTGAGCCTACCCTCAACATAGATCTTCATCCCTCTGGTGACATAATTGTTGCAAGTCTCGGCGAGACGGTTCCACGCTACAACGTTAAACCATTCGGTCTCTTCTTGACGCTCACCACCAGCCGGAGTGTAGTACCTGTTGACGGCGAGGCTGAACGACGTTACAGCATTGCCGTTGGGCGTGTAGCGCATCTCAGGGTCTCTGCCCACATTGCCTATGACAAGCATCTTGTTAAGCATAGATTCTGCCCTCTTGCTTCACTAGAGTCGCATTGGCCGGTTAGGCTATGGCTTTCGTTACCAGATGCCTTATGACATCCTCGGAGGTCGTCAGGCTGCGCTCCAACTCCAGCAGATCGGACGCGTCCAGGCTGAAATTGGCGAGGACATATATGCCCTCCATAAACTTGTTGATCGGATACGCCAGCCGTCTCAATCCCCAGACCTCGTGCTCGCCGAAACTGCCGCCCCGGTCCGTCACAAACGCGCTGATGCGCTCCACCGCCGCCTCCACCTCGTCCTCGTTCGCCTCAGGCGTCAGAATGAATACAATCTCGTAGTCCCGTAGTCGCTGAGCTACCACGCTATGCTCCTGTAAATAGTCCGTCCTGCAAAAATCACGTACACGCCATTATATCACGATTGTCCGAATACTACATGAATAGCACACCGCACCAACTAGGGGACCAAGACTGCCGTTGAATCGTCCCGTGTCTCGCGGCGAGAGGAATAATTGTATAGCGAGAGGCAATTCTATGCCATCTCGAAACAGCGCGGCGAGACCGCATTAAAAGAAACAAGATAGAAGCAAGCTGCGCCGAATATGATATGCACTATTCCGGCTTGCGCGCATGGATAAAGTACATCGGCGTGAATATGCCGAGCCGCCCTGCCTCCGCCAGCGCCGCCGCGCATAGCTCCAGCGTCTCCAGAACCCGAACGGAACCCTTCGGTGCAATGCGCAGCGTCTCCAATACTCTCACCGAATTAAGAGTGACCCAGCGCCCGACATTCGAACTTCGGAAACTTGCAAAGGAAATGCCCGAACCAACCAGCGGCTCATACCACGGTATCGACGGACCAGTCTGCAATGCAAGGTCCCGCGTCTCCAGCACCTCGAACCCCACCGACCGGAGCGCATCAACGACCGTTTGCGGGTCGTCGATGTTCAGCAGACTTCCTCCGAGCTCGATTTCACCCTTGAGTTTAAGTTGCACCGGACTCTGGGGATCAAACCGGTCGGTCATGCAATATTCGTATGCAGCAAAGCGCGCGCCGGGCTTCAGAACGCGAAAGATCTCTCCGTAGATGCTGAGCTTGTCCGGCGCGCAGCAGGTTGCCTCGATGGAATATACGGCGTCAAATGACTCGTCCGGAGTTTCGACATGCAGAAAGTCGCACTGCAGGAACTCGGCAAGATGAGTTAAGTCCGCTTCTCCCGCCAATTGCCTGGCACGTTCCAGTTGGTAGCCGTTGATGTTGATGCCGACTATCTTCGCCCCGGAAAAGCGGGCAATCTCCAGGAGCGGCCCACCGATGCCGCATCCAAAATCGGCGGCTACCATCCCCGGTCTAAGCTCGAGCGCCTGCGACAGATTGCGCTCGTGGCGAGCAAGCGATGCCCTGAAGCTCTCCCCCGGAACCCGCGGGGCAAAGTGAAAAGACTTGCCCCATCCGTATTCGAAGAAGTCCGTAACCAGGTCATAGTAGAGTTCATTGATCTTCTTGTAGTCGCCTGCGGTCTCTCCCGGACTGCGGCTCTGATCAGCCCTGAAACGCTCCTCGTACTCGCTTATCTCCGGAGCGACACCGGAAGTGCCCGAGTTGTCTTTCATGGTTCTTGAGAGTCGAAAGGGCATCGAATTATCCCCAAGGAGGTTGCAGGAAAAAATGTCCCAGTTGCCGCTTGGGAGGGCATAGGCGGCATCGTGTATCTGAGGGCGATGCTGCCACTAGGGTTTATTTGAGTCAGGAAACTATTGTACACGAATAATATTCAGGTAAGCAAAAGAGGGGCCTTGATTCCGAATCAAGGCCCCCAAAAATGTGCCTGATTGTCGAGGAAGCGCCATCACCCCTTCCGCGCGATCACCCTGCAGCCTCCCGTCGCCGCCAGCGTGGTAGACTGTGCTGCCCACTCACGCATCTCCGCGCACATCGCGTCCAACTCGTCCCGCGTCGTCAGACCTTCTTCGATCACCCTGTCGAACAGCGGCAGGTTCTCTATCCACGCAGCCCAGCCTGCAACCATCGGGTTCCCCGGTTCCGGCATGTAAGCGTTGCTGAAAGTGATCACCATCTCCTCGACGGTCAGTCCGGCCTCCTGCAGCATCCTAGGCAGGTCCTTGCCCCCGAACATCGTCGCGCCCTGCGTCGTGAAGCCGCGCTCGAAAAGCTCTATGAAGCGCTCCGCGGCAGGACACGGCGGTGCAAACAGGCTCGCGCTCCAGTCCGTCCGCGTGATGCCCACGATACCGCCCTGCTTCGCCACGCGCCCAAGCTCGCTCATCGCCTTCACCGGCTCGCTCAGATGCTCCGTCACCGCGCACGACATCACCACGTCGAACGAGTTGTCCTCGAACGGCAGGTCAAGGATATTCCCCACCTGGAAGCTCAGGTTGTCGAGTCCCTTGCCCTCCGCAAGTTCGGCAGCGCGTTCCACCATGCCCGGCTCCAGGTCGCAGCCGATAACCTTGCCCGGCGCGGCAATCTCTGCAAGTCCCTGCGTTATCGTCCCCGGCCCGCACCCGGCGTCCAGAACGCTCATACCCGACTTGACGTGTGGCAGCAGGAAATCAACGACGCCCACAGCCCCGCGTCCCACATACTGGTCCTGTATCACAGCCACGTTGTATCCGTAAAACGGGCTGTCGTTGTGCATTGGCATCTCTGCCATAATTCACTCCTTCTGTATTAGGGTTAGTATTGGTTTCAGTTATTTTGCCTGTTATTTACTAGGGTCTTCGAACAATCCTACAGCGGACATCGCCTCCGCGCATCCCTCATCCCTGACCCACCCGCTAAACTCCGCAATTTCGTCAGCCGTGTAAGTGCGTCCATAATGCTCTGCATCCCAATCCGCGACGCGCTTCTCATAGTACATCCACGATAAGCAGTGCTTGTAGTCCGCAATCTCCTCGCCTTCTCTGAAAAGCTCGTCAATTTCCGCTATGGATTCTCGCACATCGGACAGCGCGAATATGGACTGCGACGGAGTTCCTGCATACGGACCCGTCGTAAAATGCCACTCATCCGAAAGCGCGTCGTCCTCACTGACGGATGCGACCGACGGCATCCATGCCGTCGCATACAGTGACCCGTGCCTCCCTTCCCCAATGAAGGCATACTCACTGCGTCGCACCCTGCCAATTGTCGGCACAACGGATGCGTATGGTCTCTCCCGCGTTAGAAAGACGAGCCACTCCTCGCCGTAAAGAATGTTATCTCCTATCTCCCATCTCTCAAGGCACCGCCCGCTCCTCCTGATTCCCTCGACCGAAGGCTCGTCACAGCTCAGGCCGTCCTCGATGTCCTTGCTCATGTGGTTGGTCATCCTCTCGGCGGTGGAGAGCGCGAGTTCCAGCGCGGACTGCTGACTCACGCTGGTGGGATTGCCGAAGAAGTTCGCGGCGACAGCTATTTCGCCACTGCCATCCCCTTTCAGATACTCCGATACGTCATATATGAACTCAACCACCGGCCGGTAGTGCCGCTCACCATCCTGCTCGTGCGAATATGCTGCTCCCACATATGCGGATCGCAGCCGCGCCCTGGCAACAGTGTCCGCTTCGATGATCCTTTCCTCCGGAGACCAGGGTCCGTGATATTGGGCTACGATTGGCGGATTCGTCACCTGCGAACTGTCGTCATCGGCGCCTTCAGCCGTCTGTCCCGGCGTGGATTGTTCCCGGGAAGCCACGACTGTATCACCACCACCCACCGGCGGCGGACTAAACCCACTTACCTCGCCAAAAAACAGCTGCTCGTTTCCGACAGGAGTAGGTGTCCTGCGGTCGGCAATCACCGGCGCCTCAGCAACCGAAGTCTCCTCTGCCGTCTGAAACAGATCGCACCCCGCCATAAGAATCGTGCAGACCACGAGCGCCAGCAAAACACCGCGAGACCGACTCATTCTGGCCTCCCGTACTGACTAACTGAGAGACTAACGCACCGACCGACTAGATAAGACTATACCCGCTCCCCTCGCGTCCGGCGGCAGTGCCCGTACCTATCGCCTCTTCGATCCAGCCGTACTCCTTCAGAATCTGCTGGCTGTAAGTAACCCGCCCTGAAACTTCCTCCACAGGCTCGGTCGCAAGCAGCAGTGACGCCCTTGCCATAAGCTCAGGATGCTCGCCGCGCGGATCGTCCACACCGCTCACGAGATTGTGGAAAATCGTTCCCGGCGTCGGCACCACCTGCGACGGCGAAACTGCGGTCACCGATATGCCATGCTCATACACCTCTTGCGCCAGCCCCTGGGAGAACCGCTCCAGCGCAGCCTTCTCCGCGCCGTAGCATGTGCCCCCGCTGTTCGGCGGCACATCCTGGTACGGTCCCCGTCCCGGCCCTATCGCCGCGCCCGACGAGATGTTCACGATACTGCCGCTCCCTCTCGGAATCATGTCCTCAAGCACAAGCTGGCTCAGCATAAACGGCGCGTGGAAGTTCACCGCCCACGAGCGCATCCAGCGGTTCAGCGGATAGTCCTTCACCGGTATGAAGTAAGTCAGTGCAGCGTTGTTCACCAGCACATCCACCGGCCCGTAAGTGTCCCGCGCAGTCTGCACCAGCGCCTCGCAGTCCTCCGGCAGCGATATGTTCGCCGCAGCCGCCGTAGCCTCGCCGCCCGCGTCCCGAATCTCCTGGATAGTCGTATTCAGCGACCCCTCCAGCGGATGTGTCCCTTCCTCCACCGTCCGCGCCGCGCAGATAACCTTGCCGCCCTCCGCCGCGAAAAGCACCGCAATATCCTTCCCAATCCCCCTGCTCGCCCCCGTCACAATTACAACCTTGTCATCTAGCCTTCCCATGTATAGCCTCCGAATTCTTGAGTGAACAGTTTTCAGTTCTTATTGTGCTGGCTGTTTCAACAGAGCGGTCGCCAGCCCCTGCACCTCCAGGCGCGTCAAGTCTGCAATCTTACTTCCGTCGGTTATCTCAATACCAACCACGTTGTTGCTTTCGTCAAAGTCGAAGACAATACCGGGAGCAACTTCTTCAGACTCGACACTCGGACGTGACCTGAGACCCACATAGAGCATGTCGCTGTCAGAATCGTATTGTATTTCCATGCTATGTCTCCTAATTGCTCGGCCGAAAACGGCGATCAAGAAAAGCGTTGTGTACGGTTTCGCCGTCCGGCTCAGTGATTACTCGCAAATAGCGACCACGCTCCTCAATGAAGCCCCAGCGCCTCACACGACCATTATCTTCAATCTGAACTTGAACCGGATTATCCAACACAGCCTGAATCCATTCCATCCTCAATTCCGGACGCCGTGGCAGAACCCTGTTGTCGAAATACCAGGTGGTCTTCATTATTGCCTATGGTTCAGTTTGACGAAATGAAGTTTCGGATGCAGATTCTGTGGCACATCCCCCTACACCCCCAGCTTCACCGCCAAATCGTTGAAGTCAGTCGCATAAACGTCCAGCCAGTCCTCGTTCGTCGTATCGACTTCCACATCCGGCCCATGCTCGCCCGGTCGCGGCACGAACGCCGTCCTCAGCCCCGACTCCTTCGCCGACTTCAGGTCGAACTTGTGCGCCGCTACCATCATCACCTGGTCGTACGGCAGCCCCAGCAGATTCGCCGCCCCCTGGTACACCTTCGGGTCGCGCTTGTAAGCCTTGAACAACTCCGCCGACAGGATGCAGTCCCACGGCAGACCGCCCCACTTCGCCATGTTCGTCAGCAGCGCCACATTCCCGTTCGACAGCGTCGCGATCACATACCCCTTCTTCAGCCGCGTCAGCCCCGGCGCCGAGTCCGGCCACGGGTCCAGCCTGTGCCACGCCTTGTTGAAGTCCACCTTCTCGTCCTCTGTCAGCCCGCCGATGCCGAACTCGTCCAGCAGCTCATCCAGGATCATGCGGTGCAGCGTGTCGATATTCGTCCACGGCAGCTCGCCCGTGCGCACCCGTTCCATCGACGGCCCATACCCGCCGCGCCATCTGTCCGCAAACGTGGGCCAGTCCACATCCACGCCCTTCGCCTTCGCCAATTTCACGCCCTCGCGTATGATGCTGTCCCGCCAGTTCACAACCGTCCCGAACACATCGAATGTAAGCGCCTTTACCTGCGTAACGTCAAAATCACTCATAGTAAAACCCAATCCTCCTAACGGAATCAAAAGTAAATCAGTGCCGTCATTCCTGCAAAGGCAGGAATCCAGTAGGGCAGTGCCAGGCGAACATCAGAAGATTTCATCTTCGCCAAGTGCCCCGATAACACCCGAATGTTACGGGCATGCCTATGCACTGTCAATCAAGGTCTGGACGAGAAGTAAAGACTATGTTAGGGTAGCCCCAACAATTGAATATGCGCACGGGGGGAGCTTGGTTTGCCAGGCTGAGAGGCTCCGACCAATTCGGAGCGACCCCAATAACCTGATCTGGGTAATTCCAGCGTAGGGATGTTGGTCTCTTTAGAAAATGCAAAGGCTACCCCAAGGTAGGGGTAGCCTTTTTTGTTGCCTCCGCCATGTTTCCTCTCCTGCGCGAGCACAAGGAGGCACAGGAAAATGCTGAGCACGACCGTCGGACTGGCAACGCTGATTGTTGTAGGAGTCGCATTCCTCATTCTGGGCATCGCCCGCATCGGACGCCGCAGCCAGAGCGTCGAGGACTACACAGTATCGCGCAACCACGCGTCCACCAACATCGGCATCGCAACCCTCGTCGCCTCAATGTTCGGCACCTGGGTACTCATGAGCCCCGGCGAGACCGGCGCAAACTTCGGCATCGTCTCCCTCATCGGCTACGCGCTCGGCATGGCGGGCATACCCGTCATGTTCATGTTCGTCGGTCCCCGAATCCGCGAACTTATGCCCAACGGCCACTCCGTCACCGAGTATGTCAGGCACCGCTTTGGCGCCGCTCCATTCATCGCAATCGCAATCGTCATCATCTTCGTCATGGGCATATTCATCGCCGCCGAGATGACCGCGATCACCACCGCCGTCACCATACTCACCGGAACTCCCGCCCTCGCAACCGCGCTCGGCGTCGGCATAGTCGTAGTCATCTACACCGCGTACGGAGGCTTGCGCGCCTCCATCTTCACCGACACCATACAGTTCTGGGTGCTCATGCCCGCGCTCTTGCTGATCGTGATTGTCGCCGCAGTCCTCATCGGCGGCAGCGGCGCATGGGGCAAAGCTGGAGCAACAGGCCTGCTCTCCTTTGGCAACAGCGGCAGCTACTACTTCGGAATCGTGCTCATCATTGGCATCGTCGCCTCCAACGCCTTCCACCCCGGCATGTGGCAGCGCGTCTATACCGTGAAAGACCAGCAGACTCTCAACCGCAGCCTCTGGACCGCAGCAGCAATTGCAATTCCAATCACCTTCCTCATGGGCATGGCTGGCGTAGCAGCAGTCGCCAACGGCTCAGTCGGCCCCTTCGAGTATCCTGCAGTCGCCGCAGCCCTCTTCGCGCTCGGCAGCGACATCTTCCCCGTCTGGATGCACTTCCTGATGCTCATCTGTGCCCTCATGCTCGCCATGAGCACCCTCGACACCCTGATGAACGGCCTCGCCAGCAATGTAGCGGCAGACCTCGCCGACACCCACATCAGCACCGAGGGCAACGCCCTAATGTGGATCGCTCGAATCGTTACGGTCGTCGTGGTCATACCCGCCATATTCGTCGCCGCGCAGGGATTCAGCGTCCTCTACGTATTCCTCATCGCCGACCTGCTCGGCGCGGCAATCGCCGTTCCCATGCTCATCGGCCTCTACTCGCGCCGCATGCCCGGCTGGGGAGTCATCATCGCCGGAGGCGTAGGCATCGTCATCGGCGCGCTCTACTACCCCACCCCCGACCTGCTCTCCCCCTGGGCGCTCACCGCACCCTTCGGCACGCAGATGTTCTTCGCCTTCGCATCCGCACTCGTCGTATCCTCCGTGATATGTGCCGTAATCATCCTGCTGCGCCAGCCCGCCCAAGACTACGACCTCTCCCGCCTCAACGAAGAAGTCCAGCTAATCGAAGGGTAAGAATGCGAACATTGACTCCACGTCTGATCGTAGAGAATGTCGGGGACCGTGAGTTGACATGCTATGATATAGTATGGAAACTCGGAAATTGCCGATTTATTGGCAGTGCGTGAAGGAAGGTTTCCATTGAATCGTCGTACGTCAGACGCGTTGTGGAATCACTATAGCTGATAGAAAAACTTGGAGTTACGGTCTTGTCTGAGACGCCGTTATTGATAGAAAGACTACTTTCCTCGCCTGCGTTTATCCGTGACTTAGGGCTGTTTCTTGGTTTATCTGAGGATGTGCTGTTAGCAATTTCTGCTTTGGGTGAGACGCCGGAAGGCTTCTCTGGACGGCCGCAAGCTGAGCACTTGAACGCTCACTTTCAGATACCAGTCAATGATGCAATGCGAGCTTTGCATATGGCCGAACATCTTTACAACCGTGTCACTGAACAAGGGTTGGAAGGTGCCGATGCAGTGAGTCAAATAGCTTCCGTTGCAGAGGGATTGGAAGAACCCATTGAGATTTCGACTCCTAAGCGAGATGCTATTCAATCGATTCTTTCATTTAAGCGGGCCTACGAAGTGTCTAATGTGGCTAGTAAGGCATTGGAAGATGTCCCGCATTTTGTGAATGTTAACGGCTCTTGGAGCGTCAAGCCTGTTCGCACAAGAGAAGGGGAAGTCATAAATGTTCCCGTTTTGGGAATGAGTGTTGTTTGGCACGACAGCACTGCAAAACATGAACAAACTTTCTTTTTTCTGGATGAAGAAGACTGGGACACATTCAAAAATGCCATCGACGGCCTCGTTGACACCCGTAAAGACATTGACGCCTTGCTTTGATGTTGGCGAGATAGTAACTCTTTATTCAAGCCTTATAACGGTGAATTACCGATGGACATTGGGGACATAGCGGGACTCCTAGCCTTGTTGGTTTCTGCAGGAGGTCTATTCCAAAATATACTCTCCACAAGAAATGTCAACGCGACACTGAAAGATATCAGACGAGAACGCGACAAAGAAGCTAAACGTGTTGATAAGTTGATTGACAATCTAATTGGGTTGTCAGGAGGCACGAAATAGAGTGGGTATTGCAATCAATATTCTTACAATAGGTCTCGTTGTCCTTGTTTCGGTGTTGTCAGTCGTCCTGATTCGAGAACAAAATAGGCTTAAGAGCACCGCTGCAAGTCTTAAGAGGTCGTATCGTCGTTTCGGGGGAATGATGGATAAGCTTGAGACCTTTGTAGAAGAGAGGGAAGAGGCCACTAGCCCAACAATACTTTCTGATGTTGAGACTGTGGACAGTCAATCTGTAGCAGTTCGTCGCCGCCACGGATCATTGTTGTCAAGACAGAACTCAAGGGCTTTAACTCCTTGGATGCTGACTGAAATGCTGTATTCTGTTAAGGTTGAAGCGCATCCTAAAACTATTGCTAATTCGTTCTGCCCCTACTGCCACGGGGAATCACATAATTCTCTTCCTGGAACTCAGAAATGGTTGGTTGAAGACTATATGGATTTGGCATGGGATAGCGGACAGCAAGCCGGTCATACGTCGAGAGATGAGGCACTGGCGATGTAGGAGGCCGATTGCCTTTTACTGGTAGTAATTTCGCTCCATTCGAGATTGGGACCCCGCTCACGCCACCGCAATCAGCCGCGCCGCCTTGATCACCCACACCAGCACCGGCATCAGCAGGTCCCGCAGCCGCAGCGTCAGCGCCGTCACCACCAGCGCGATCACCACGCTTCCCAGTATGTCCGCCGGATAATGCACCCCCACGAACACCCGCGAAAAGCCATACACCCCCGCCGCCACAAACAGCGCCGTGCCCAGCCGCCTGTTCACGCACCACACCCCGGCAGCAATCCCGAACGCCACCGCCGCGCTGTTCGAAGGAAACGACGAGTCCGTAGGCTGGTAGAACAGCAGGTTCACGCCATCCAGCCCGTCGAACGGGCGCAGCCTGAAGAATAGCGCGTTGCAGATGAACACCACAAGGCTCGACAGCGCCATCGCCGTCAGCGCCGTGAACATCCCGATCTGGTAGCGCATCCGCTCCGGCCCGTCCCTGCCGATGAACCACAGCGTCACCAGCGTCAGCCCCATGCCCACCGGCACCAGGTAGTCGCTCGCCACCCACGCCATGAAGAAATCAACAGCAGGCGCGCGCCCGGCAAGGCCGTTTATCCAGAGAAATACCGCTTTATCCGCGTTCGCCAGCATCTCGCCTCGCCGAACCAGTACCTGTAGTTACGCCTCACCGCCTGCCACCAGGTGCCACCCCGCAGCGCGCCTAGCCCAGCCTCCGCCGGGTCATGCCCCCTCTCCCTGTGGGAGAGGGTTGGGGTGAGGGGAACTTCGAGTTTCCCGCCCCGCCGCGAATCCGCCATCCGTCTATTCACCACGGAAGTCAGAACGCAAGTGAAAATGCCGCTCGCCGCAACGCCCAGAAAGAACAGCAACCCCTGCTGGTTGGAATCAAGCCCGCCCTCGTAGTCGTTGACATTGCGCTCGGTGACCAGAAAGAACCATGCAACAGCCGCAATCGCGACAACGATGCCGAGCGCACGCGCAATCAGGGGATTCTTGAATACCAGCAGCCCGCGCAGACCGCCGATGGACGCCGCAGCCTGCATCACGCCCATGCTTGCAACAAACACCATGACGAAGTAATCGACTGCGAAGGAAAACATCTACCTCTAGTCCCTTCCCCCTTGATGGGGGAAGGTTAGGATGGGGGTGAAAGGACCTGCAAGGGGAGCATGCTTAACTGCACCTAGCCTTCCCATCCTGTCCATCGATGTTAGCCCCGTTCCTGCTACTCCAGCGGCACCGAGGCGCACCAGTCCATGTACTTCGGATTGTTGCCCGCAATGATATCCACATACATGTCGTTGATCTTCTGCGTGATCGGCCCCACGCCGCCCTCGCCGATGGGCCGCATATCCAGCTCACCCACAGGCGTCACATGCGCCGCCGTTCCCGTCAGGAAAATCTCGTCCGCAAGGTAAAGCTCGCTGCGCCGTATCCGCCGCTCCACGATGTCCAGCCCCAACTCCTCGGTCGCAATGCGCATCGCAGAGTCCCGCGTGATGCCCGTCAGGTTATTGTCAGCCACCAACGGAGTATGTATCGTCCCATTTGACACAAGGAAAAGATTCTCGCCGCTGCCCTCCGACACATCGCCGTCCTGCGTCAGCATGATCGCCTCGTCGAACCCGGACAGCGTCGCCTCCGTCTTCGCGAGTATGCTGTTCACATAGTGCCCCGAAATCTTCACTCGCGGCGGAATGATCGTGTCGTCCACCCGCCTCCAAGACGATGTGCAGCAGCGTATCGCGCCCTCCACCTCGATATACGCTCCGAACGGCACTACTATCAGCGTGAAGTCGCTGCCAAGCTCCTGCAGCTTCAGGTTCGCCACCCGCTCCTCGCTCTTGTACGCCAGCGGTCGGATGTACAAGTCCTCCTTGTAACCGCACCGCTGCAGCAGGTCGATCGTAATATCGCACAGGTCGTCCACATTGTAAGGAATGTCCAGCATCATAATGCGGCAACCCTGAATCAGCCGCTCATAGTGCTCCCGCATCCGGAACACATATAGCTTATCTTGGTCCGCGTTCCAGTTGCCCCGTATGCCCTCGAACACAGCCGTGCCGTAGTGGAGGGCGTGCGTCGTAACGCTCACCTTCGCCTCCGATAGAGGAACGACTTGTCCGCGGAAGAAGGCAAGGGCTTCAGGCATTTTGGAACTCTCCTAAATGTTCTGATAGCACATCGGTGTGAACTGTCTTACGCTCTATCAGCGATTTAACATCTCAATTTGACGCGCTAAAAGGTTTTTCGTCAAGCACATATTATAAGCCGAACCCCGCCATAATGCACAACCCATAACGCCCACTTCTCAGCCGTGAGAGCCAAGTCGTCCCAGTCCAAAGCGCGTGCCGCCCGGCATGATATGATGATGCAACAAGGAGGTGAGTCCCATGAAAGGCTACCGCTTGGACTACATCCTATACGATCCTGAACTCTCCACCGAGCCTGACCAGTACATGGCCGAAATACCCGCATTGCCGGGTTGCCGTGCGTGGGGAGACACCCCTGAAGAGACTATTGAGGCGCTTCAAAGTGTCGCTGCAGCCTTCATCGACATATACGAAGAAAACGGCGAAGCGCTGCCGCAGGCAGTCTTGGCCGGAAGAGTCAATCCCACAGAGGAGCAGGCTGAGGCCTCGAATCTCTTCATCAAGTCAGCGACGGTGCTTGCTTGACCTATCGTGAACTCACCCGTAAATTGCGCAGGCTGAACTGCAATTTTGCAAGACAAGCCAGCGGCAGTCACGAGATATGGATGAACACACTTACTAATGCCAAGACCACAATTCCCAACAAGCGCGGTCGCGATTTGAAGCCCGGCACACTACGCAGCATCATTAGGGACTTGGGCATATCGAGAAATGACCTTGATCAAGCCTAACGCGCCTGCAAGTTTCCATCACCCCTCATACCCACTGCTCCCACCCCTCTGCATCTCCGCCTCCTCCAGCATCCGCTCCAGCAGCGCGAACGACGCCTCGTTCGTGTAGTCCAGCTCCGCGATGCTCAGTGCGCGGAACAGCACAGCAGTCGTAACCCGCGTCTCCACAGTCTCGCCAAGCGCGGGCAGCGGCGCGCCCAGAGCCTGCGCCATGAACCCGCTCGCCGCCATCCCCTCGCGCGTCAGCCGGCAGCTCACCAGCAGCTTCCCCTCATGCGTCAGCGTCACGCCCGATTCCACCTGCGCCAGCTCTAACTGCAACCGCGCGCGCGGCACGCTGATAAGCTCGTCCGCGTACTCCGTAATCTCAACATCCTTCTCGCTCACGACGCTATTCCTCACCCTGCCGCAATCGTTCCAGCTCCGCCTGAAGCTCCCGATTTCGCGCCTCGGCCGCCTGCGCTCTTGCCTCCGCATCCTGCCGCAGCGTGCGCTCTGTCCCCAGCGTGTTCAGCCATTCTCCGGTGAGGCTGTCACGCACTAAGAATTCTCCGCGGCCATCGTCCTCCACACGATAGTAGAAGTCCACACCAAGAACTTCACTGCGCGACCATACATCGCCATTGGCTTCCGTGTGAAGCTCGAATCGCACATATTCCCCATCCACCAGCCGTTCACCGACAAGTGGCTCTCCGTAGTATTCCCGCCTCTTGTCCAGCCGCCAGTATTCCTGAGCGCCCATCTCCGCGTATATCTCGCGCTTCTCTCCCAGGTCCCTAAGTGCAGTGCTCTCAGAAGCCACTTCCAGCACGAACGCCGGCGTAGGTCCCCACTCGTCTATGCGGTAGCTGCGGCGTTCCCACTTTATTAATTTCGAGTCTGTTTCCAATCCGAACACCACAAACCCATCCGGCGCGACATACGAGCCGGGCACCTCCGAGTTGTATATGACATTCGTCTGTCCCGACAACAGGACGTCGGGGTGATTTTCATATCGCGCCTTAAGTATGGACATCACATCGTGTATCGTGTCTTCTTGCTGCATCCCGTCTTCCGGCGGCTCCGGGTCGTCTATCAGGTCATACCAAGGGATCTCCACCGCGTCCGTTGTCGTATCGGCTGACTGCGGTGCATTGGTTCTGGCAGTCGTCATGGTCAAGCCTCCGATGCGGCGTATTCATATCTGGATATTTCGGGCTATTCTAGCATAGACCGGAACGCAGCCTGTCCCAACCGTCAATTACACCCATGCCCACCCTCCATACTCATGCCAGTCCACACCATTATTCGTTATACTTGTTCGGACAAATCCGCCGAGGTGCCAATTGATTAACATCCAGCTCATACGAAACCGCCCCGACGAACTCCGCGAGGCAATGCAGCGCCGCCACGAGGACGCCCCGCTCGACCGCATCGCCAGTCTCGACGCCGACCGCCGCGCCACCATCGTCGAAGCCGACGACCTCCGCGCCCGCCGCAACGAGGTCAGCCGTGAAATCGGCCGCACCCGCGAGCGTCCGCAGGAGCTAATCGACGAAATGCGCCAGGTCAGCGCGCGCATCCGCACTCTCGAAGAGACCATCCGCGACCTCGAATCCGAGATTAACGACCTCCTCCTCGCGCTCCCCAACCTGCCCCACGACGATGTCCCCGACGGCGCAGACGAGACCGCCAACATCATCGTCCGCACTGAGGGCGAAACGCCGTCCTTCGACTTCGAGCCGCTGCCCCACTGGGAACTCGGCGAGCGTCTCAACATCATCGACTTCCAGCGCGGCGCAAAGATGGCAGGCTCCCGCTTCTTCGTCCTCAAAGGCAAGGGCGCACGGCTCCAGCGCGCCCTCATAGACTGGATGCTCGACACCCACACCCGCGAGCACGGCTACGAGGAACTCTACCTGCCCAACGTCCTTACCACCGAGTCCGCCACCGCCAACAGCAACCTCCCCAAGTTCGCTGACACCATGTACCGCGACGACGAGGACGACCTCTGGCTGCTCCCCACCGCTGAGATGGCGATCACCAACATGCACCGCGACGAAATCCTGCAGCCCGGCACTCTTCCACTGCAATATGTCGCCCACACCCCCTGCTTCCGCCGCGAAAAGGCAGCCGCAGGCCGCGACACGCGCGGCATCAAGCGCGTCCACCAGTTCGAAAAGGTCGAGATGTACCGCTTCGTCGAACCGGATCAGTCAGACGACGCCCTGCAAAGCCTGCTCAGCGAGGCAGAGACGATATGCAAGCGGCTCGGCATCCGCTACCGCCTGCTAGAACTCTGCACAGGCGATCTCGGCTTCCAGTCCGCAAAGACATACGACATCGAGATGTGGGCGCCCGGCTGCGACGAGTGGCTTGAAGTCAGCTCCTGCTCCACCTGCACCGACTTCCAGGCGCGCCGAGCCTCCATCCGCTACCGCTCCGAAAATGGCGCAAGGCCCCGCTTCGTCCACACCCTCAACGGCTCTGGCCTAGCGCTACCCCGCGTCATCATCGCCATCCTCGAAAACTACCAGCAATCCGACGGCTCAGTAGTCATCCCCGAAGTCCTCCGCCCCTACACCGGCTTCGATGTAATAGAAGCGATTGAGGCATAAGCACATCCGCAGTTCACGCCAACTGGGTGCAATAGCAGAGGTAGCAAAAAAATCCCCACAATATGTCCCCTCTCCCCTGGGGAGAGGGTTAGGGTGAGGGGCAAAACTCCTTCCCCCGTCAAGGGGGAAGGTTGGGATGGGGGTGAAATCGCAAGTGCAAGCACCGTTATGCTCAGAACCTACCCCTTGAACCCTCTACTGGCGAAGAGCCTGCCCCTGTGAAGAAAGGGGTTAGCATGAGGGTGAAGTGTCACATACCCAACCCCTAGCAACAGGAGTCACCATTGGCAGAAAGTCAGGACGAGAACAGGCAGGACGACGACAATCAGGACATTCGCGAAGAACTCGCGTCCGTCCGCAGGCAGCTCACCGAAGCCACCACTGTCATCGCCAATCTCAGCCTGCGCCTGACCCAGCTCGAAGACCGCGCGCGAGAACAGTCTCCAACCCCGCACCCTGAGCAGCAGCCCGAAGCCACCACAGTCGAGCCGCCTGAACCTGTACAAGCCGCAGACATTCCGCTGTTGGAGACCGGGGAACTCGCTCCCGTTCAAGCAGCAGCCGCACCGTCCACCACACGATCAGGACCGGACTGGGAGTTTCTGCTGGGCAGGAACTGGTTCGCCATCATCGGCGGCATCGCCGTCGTACTCGGCATCGGATTCTTCCTCAAGCTCGCCTTCGACAACAACTGGATAAGCGATACGGGCCGCGTCATTCTCGGCGTAGCTGTCGGCCTCGCTTTCCTCGGCGTCGGCGAATACACACAGCGCAGGGTGACCCGCTGGGCGCAGGCAGTAACCGCAAGCGGCGCGGCAATTCTCTACCTCACCATTTACGCCGCCTTCGGTCTCTACCAGCTCATCTCCGCCGACCTGTCATTCATCCTGCTAGCAGTGATCGTAACCGCCGCAGTCCTTCTAGCCCTGCGCTACGAATCAATCGTCATCGCCATTCTGGGACTCGTCGGCGCATTCATCTCCCCCGTGTTGCTCGGCACCGACCTGCCGGATGAGCGATTCGTCCTCGGATACATCCTGCTCGTTGACATCGGCATCCTCGCAATATCCGCCTTCCGCAACTGGAGATGGCTCACACTCGTCGGATGGGTAGGCTCCTACGGCATTTTCAGCTACTGGCTCATCGACCTTCCCGGCTACGACCCTGTCTTCGCCCACATCGCTCTGACAGGCATCTTCCTGTCCTTCGCAGCCGCCACGCCCCTGTTCCACATCCTCTGGCGAAGAATGCCCGGCGCTGCCGACCTGACGCTGATGACCATCAACGCCGCAGCCTACTCCCTGCTCACGAGCATCATCCTCTGGGCCGACTACGAAGGCTGGTTCGGGCTGGTCGCCGTAAGCCTCGCCATCCTCTACGGCCTCTTCGCCCTCGCCGCCTACCTGAGAGCCGGCGCATCACCGCGCATCACGATATTCTCGCTCGCATTCGCCTCTATGTTTCTCGCGCTCGCATTCCCGCTGCAATTCAGCGGCAACTCCGTCGCGCTCGGCTGGGCAGCGCAGGGCGCCGCGACCGTCTGGCTGGGCTTCTATATCGGACGCTGGCAGACGCGCGCCTTTGGCATCGCCGCCCTCGCCCTCGCCGTTCTGCATCTCGCCATCTTCGACGCCTGGATCGACCCCGACGGCTACACACCCCTCATCAACGGTCGCTTCGTAACAATGGCATTCGTCATAGCCGCATTCGGCCTCACCGCATTCGCCTTCCACCGCTACCGTAATGCCGAAGCGCAACTGAAGATCGAGCGCTGGGCTATGCCCGCAATGCTTGGCATGGCAAATCTGGTCGCGCTCGGCCTCCTCAGCCTCGAAGCCATCAACTACCTGGACGTCGAATCCCTGCGGTGGGACTCGCTACTCGACTTCGTGGAGCGGATCCGCTGGCTCGGATCAGGCTCGCTAGTCGCGATAACGGTGTTGTGGGCAGTGTACGGCACGGCAGTAGCAGGCGTCGGCTTGCTCAGACGATATGAACCCGCGCGCTGGGCAGGCGTCGGCCTGCTCGGCTTGGCAATCTATAAGCTGCTCACCTACGACTCACGCCATGTCTTCTTGGAACCGCTTGACTTCACGCCTATCCTGAACATCCGCTTCCTCTGCTTCGCGCTCGTGCTTGGT
>MPND01000173.1 GCA_002238855.1 SAR202 cluster bacterium bin90 | reverse complement strand
TGTGACCATAGACTGGCGCTTTCGCTCTCAGGATGCTCGCGTCAAACTCAACCGCGTCTATCCCAAGCCAAAGCTATGAACTTCAAAAACATCCAACGTGTCATCATCAACTGGACTTGGTACTAGTTCAATCGTGATGATGTCTGTGTAGTCTTGTGGCATCTCGGCGCTCTATCAATGCTCCCGGCTCCCTCTATCCAATAAACCGCCCTGCATACCTGCATCACGTCTGGCTGCCATCTCTCGCGCATCTTGGGTATTCTGTTCCGGTGGTTCAGGCTCGACATAGTTCTCGCTGTATATTCTCAGGCGCTGCACCACCTCAAGGGCGTGCTGTCGTGGTCGTCTGCGTGAGAGTGCGCGGCTTGGAGGAAAGCCCGCGAAACCTGCGCCGGAGTGTTCACCGTATCTACCGACCAGTCGCACTGGAGACAGGAGATCGTTAATTGGGATTCGAGCGGTCTTGTCATTGCACTTTGTCCGGGCGTTCATCTGCCACTTCACGCGAGACGGCATCGAGATATCCGGCTTCAGAGAAATTGGTGATTGCAACTTCGCCTTCCGGGAACTCTGCGACGATCTTCAACTTCCCGCCCGCTGCCTCAATGTAGGACCGCAGGCTGGACACATATATGTCGGACCGCTGCTCCAGCTTGGATACGGCGGGCTGGTTCACCTTCAGCATCTTCGCCATGTCACCCTGCGTCAGGGCCCGGGCCCGGCGAAGCTCATGCAGCGGCATCTCGGCGAGCAACTCGTTCTTCATCGCATCTATGCGTTGACGACGCTCCGGCGTAAAGTTCTTGGTCAATTCGCTAAACGAATGTCGGCCACTCATCAGATCAGTCCTTCCTCGCGAAGCTCTTCCAGATGCTCGTCATATAGGTTGTCAGCGACCGGGACGTACTCCTCGTAGAATCTGTCGTTGCCGGTCTTGTCTCCCCCGATGAGAAGTATCGCGGCTCGCCTGGGGTCAAAAGCATAGAGGACCCTCAAGGGATTACCGCCAGCCTGCGCTCGCAGTTCCCGCATAACGCCATGACGCGACCCGTTTATGTCCGAACAATAAGGGTACGGCAAGTGGGGTCCCCGTTCCGCCAACAGAGCCACTCTTGCAGCCACTGCGTCCTGCTGCCCTTCGGATAGTTCGTCCCACCAGTCGCCAAATTGGCACGTGTACTCGACTTCCCACACCATCAGCGAATTATATTCCCAATAGGGAATATATGCAAAGAGACCAGACGCGATTTTAGTGATATCGAGGACTCCGGCCAAAAAGCACCCCTCCAGAATCGCCGTAGATCGATTATTTCGAGGGCAGTAATACCGTAGCATACCCGTTTTCTGCCGAATTACAGGTGTTCCGTGGTATAATATATGGGTGCCAAGGCCTTCCGGAAGAGGTCGTTTCACAGAAATGTCAGTGGTTGAGGCAGCACATGAAGACTCACATCAGGCAACGCCAGCTCCGGGGCCTCGTGCTGCACCATAGACACCATCCGGCAGAGCATCCCAGGCGCCTCGTGAACCGGACGGCAAGTTGGAAAGAGCCGCCGGTCAACGGCATCTGCCGCTGGTGCTATGAGCATACCGCGCATATCAGGACGCGCTGGCATCCGTACTGCCTGAACGCCTATCGCGTTGCTTCGGGTCAACATCCGGAGGAGATACAGCACACGCTCTGCGAGATGTGCGGCGGTCCGTCCGACGAGATCGACCATCGGCTCGCGATAAATGTAGCCCGCGCCCTCGGCCCAGCCGCGATGCTCAGGGCATTCACGCCGGACAACCTGCGCTGGCTGTGCCGGTCCTGTCACCGGCGCAAGACACGGCAGGACCGGAAACTCGCGAAGTTTCTGGCCGCATGTTCGCTGGACTGGTACTCTGCCAAGAGTCTGCTCAGGAGAAATCGCAGGTGGGCGCTGACCTTCATGCTGCCGTGCAGCCTGGAGCCTGCTCCGCGGCAGACAGGCGCAATCTGATGGCGGCTCTTTCCAGCCCGAAGGAGAAGCACATTGACGGAGTGGCCGTTACGAGACGCTAAGAACAGGTTCAGCGCCCTGGTGAATGCCGCGCTCGCTGGCGAACCTCAGCTAGTTACGCGCAGAGGTCGGCCCGTGGTAGTCGTGCTCGCAGTGGATGAGTACGAGCGACTGCGCCAACTCGAAGAGGCTGACACCCCTACACTGGGCGGTCTTCTTCTGGAAATCCCGCAGGACGACCATGACTTCGAGTGGATGTCCATTCCTGCCCGGCCTTTCAGTGAGTAGCAGACCAAAAAGAGAGGTCGGCCCCCGCTACGCAGTAACCAGCCTATGAATCCATCCTGCCACTATGGCGCAGGATTCGTCAAGTCCGCGGGGATATGCCGGCGTCCACCTCACGGCTTTCCAAAATGCTCGCAGTGAAGGCCAGGCCGCGGCGTCTCAGCGAGCAACTCTGCTTTCAACTCGGCGATGCGCCGACGGCGCTCCTGAGTAAAATCTTTGTTCAGCGGACCGCGTTGCCGAAATGCTCGCAACTCCGAAGCTCTGTCCGTCCCTGCCTGGACTTCGCCCTTGCGTCCGCGCACTCGACGCACAGCTCGACAGGGTCCAGTCGCCGGGCCGTGTTCGCGGCTGTGACCGCCGGATTGTTGACGGGTCGGCCCGACTTGGCCCTCATCAGGTCGGCATGTGGAGGCCTGGCAAGCTCGGTCCCGTGGCTGCACCTGACAGCGTCTCCCTCAAGCAGCACCTCCGCGTCCAGCCCGCGTCAAAGAGCAGATTCTTCAGGACGGCGATCAGGCAGACCCCGGCGTAGCCGTCCAGGTGTCCCAAGCGCTGCACGTACGCGTTGACCGCTTCGAACGCGTCGCCGTACGTCCTGGTGTCGTCCGTCACGTGGACGTATCGAGGGCGTGCGCGTTGCAGGTCCGGTTGCAGGCCGCCGTCGTGAGCATCGGACAGGGCACAATATTGATGGTCCGTCCGGATACCGGAAGCGGGGACCTGATGAAGTCGTAGACACCTGCCATATGACCTTCTCAGTCTCAATAACCCTGATGACGCCGATTTGCAGGATTCAGTGATGACCGTGGTTTTCATACCTCCTGGTGACTCTGATTTTCAGACCAGGGGTAATGCCTGTGATTTCCCGAGTTATGCAGCCTGCTCAACTCCTGAAAACCACGGTCACGATTTGGAGTCACAGGCGTCCACGCCTTTCAGGACACATACTACCAGCGCCGTCAAGCCCGACGCAGCTATGTTCGACGATTCTCTATACTGACGACTCAGACAAATGCGCCTAGACACTCCACACCTTCGGCGCTGCTCCCACTCCCTCTGTCCTGTATCATCACTTGGCGGTATCTCATCACTCATCACGCCTAATCGCCCTCTCCCTGTGTCGTCCTGCTACTCCCCTTGGCGCGCCCTCTGACTGACTCCCTGACACTCCAGCCCTCTTGTCGACTGTCCCTCTCCCTCGACCGCTGCCACACTCCATCACTCATCACGCCTACGCCCTCTCACTGGACACTCCCCTAGACTGCACCGTGACACCCTCTACCGTCCGACACCCTCTCCCTGTCTGAATCTCCCTGCCACTTCCTCCAGTCGCCGCACTCCCCTAGCCTGCACCTCGACACCCTCTACCGTCCAGCCCGTTTACCGACTCCCTGGACTCTCTCTTGCCGCCATCTCCCTTGACCCCTACCGCCGCCCTGACTCCCTGGACACCGCACACCTAACACCCCTGACACCTGACTCCCTCCACCGTCCAGCTGCTCACCGTTCCGACTGTCC
>MPND01000025.1 GCA_002238855.1 SAR202 cluster bacterium bin90 | reverse complement strand
ACGACGTCGCGCTGCGACGGCACAGGGAGTGGATGGCGACCGATGAGGCCAAGCAAATGTATGTACGCCGGCTGCCGCTAGTGGAACCTCTCTTCGCGATCATCAAGAACCAGCTTGACGCGCAGCAGTTCGAACTGCGGGGCATCACCAACGTCAGGGCCGAATGGACTCTACTCGTGACGGCGTTCAACCTACGGACTCTCTGGCGGGTGTGGCGTATCAAGACTGAAGCCCGCTCGGCCTTGGTCTGAGTGCGACCAATAGGACGAACCTTGCATCTCTCATTCTGGAACGCCATTACGCGATCCTGCGTGACCCACTCCCAAAATCCTGATGGCATGACACCATTGGCGGAAATCGTCAACTCAATGCTGCATCAATCGTCGCAACTGCGGTTCGCAGCAAACTTATGAGACAGACACACTTTTACTCCGCCGTTTACACCCAACGGTCTCTGTGCGGCGTTTTTCGCGGGTTACGGGGTGCTGTCCCACGCAGGTGTTCTCGCTCGGCAAATCGTCGCGCCGGTAGGGTAATTGTCGCGTCAATTGCAAAGTCGCATACAAATGTCACGCAGAGTCAGCAGCCCGTAGAGCCACAAGAGCGGCATAATCTGTCGTCCCATCGGCAAGAAGTTCCGTGCTCGAACAAAGCTCCAACAGGCTCACGCGGGTTAGGACGTCGGGCCTCATCACAGTTGCTACTGTCGTCACTTGCGTTGCTCCCGTCAGTCCCTGTTCTCTGAGGACGCGTCCCGTAGACGCGTCCTCGTCAGCTTGCTCCCGAAAACCCGCGGAATAGGCAGCCTGATCCCCGCGCCTCCAGAAGACAACGCGCCCGCACGCCGGCGCAAACCCCGCGCGCTCCAACGACGGCGCCGCTTAGGTGCCTTGACCTCGCCACGAGGCAAGAAGTTGTACTCCCTGTCGAACTCGTATGGCATCCAGTCAGGCGTGTAATCCACAGGTATGCGCTCGGCTCTGAATCGCCGATGGTACGCCTCACTCCACGGCGGAGGCTCCGCCTGCCAGTCCCGTAACCCGCAACATTGACTTCCCAGCACCGATACACATGCCAGCCGACGAAGCAAGCGGTAACCCCAAATAGACCTGCGCGACGGACGGTCACCGGACCGCACAACGGCCACAGCACGCCTGTATGGAGAGTTGTATATGGTGTCCCACAATCCCCGGCGACGCAGCGTCCGCCTAGCCAGCGTCCGCGCGAGAGACACCGGTAAGAACAGCATCAGCCGACCCGACGCCCGCGCCGCATCGGCGATGCTCCCGAGCAGCGTGCCCGCCACACCAGGGGACAGCAGCGCTTCCAACCGCCTGATTTCCTCAACGCGCCAGTCAGTCTCGATGCCCAACCGCGTGGACGGGGGCCACATCCGATTGCCGAAGACCTGCTCCCCGAAGGTCAACTCGTAGTCCGGCCCCAGCAACGTCACTTCCACTTCAAGCAGCTCCACGGACGCCACCAGCCACAACCGACTCCCGAGACCCGCCTGTGGAAGCTCGAAAGCGGATACCATATCCTGCAGTACCCTTCGTCGCGCTACCAGCTCCGCCGCCGAAGGTTGCACCTCCCCGTGCCGGCTAAGCCCGCGCGAGCCGAAGAACCAGTCCTCATCCTCGTACCGCACCGCAGGTATCAACGCCGCCAGCCTCGTCCCGATAAGGAGAGGCCGGTCCCAGTGCTCCCGAGCCGCGTAAGGCGCCTGCCGAAGTCGGGGGTCTATGCCAAAACGCATCTCGGCCGCCGTCAATCCGCACGCGAACCGGTACGCGTTCACGGCGAAGGCCACCGCCTTCGCCCCCTCGTCATGAAAGAACACTTCCTCACGAGTATGCATGTACAACAATGCGTCCCCGTGTACTCCACTCGGAGGTGCATTGCCTTTCCACTGCCATCCGGCCGCCATTTCCTGCGCCGCAGATCTTGCCGCCGCCACGTCAAGCAACGCGAGCACGGGTACACCCGTCTCTCTTGCGATTTCCTCAGAGGTCGTAGCACGCTCCACACGGGGTAACACCGATAAGGGAATATGGGAGATGAGTTTCTGCTCCTCCGGTACGTCGCCTTCCTTCGCCCGCGAACTATCTGCAGGCTCAGACTCCCGAGCAGCAGACCCGCCAAGACGCGGCGCGTCCCCGCCTTCGCCAGACATATCCTCGTCTTCAGCGTCCTCGCTCGTGGCGTCCGTGACACCCTCCGTGTCCATATCGCCTGCCGTCGCAGCGTTCACATCATTCACAGGCGCGTTCACGCCCAAAACGATGCCGTGTTCCTCCCAGTAAGCCGTCACCTGCTCCCTGAGCCTCTCCGTCAAGGTCGTTGACCCCGAGTTGTTCCAGCGGCTTATCGTAGCTTGCCCCACCTCTAAGTCCCGCGCAAGCTGAGACCCGTTCTCGTCCGCCCTGCGCCTGACCCAAGCCACCATCGCCGTCTCAAGCTGCGCGTCCGATGCGCTCTCGTCAGCGTCTCGAGGAACGCTACGCTCTTCTGTCGCCCCCACAATGACCCTCCTTGCCGCGCTTCACCTACCTATTCACCCGCAAATCGGAGTGCATGTTTTTTGCTCCCGATTCCCCCGACCTATTCACCCCCGCCAGCCCTAACCCACGCGCTTCCCAGTCCTCTGAATAGCCCCCCAGCATATCCTTTTATTCTATGCAGGGTATTACACCCTATTCACCTATTCGCTCATACGTTCCTCGCCTGCTCGCCGGAGTCACCGTGCCTGCGTCCATATTCCACGGATCAAGCCAGCACGGTCCCATGAATCGGTCTCTCTGGATGTCCTCTACACTCGACACGAGGATGCGAAGGCGCGGATTTCTCCCGAATCTTGACCTGTCGACACTGCGTCTCGCCGTCACCGCGAACCTTGCCGCGCTACCCCTGTCCGGATAAACGACCAGCGCCACGGGCGCAACCTCGAAGTCCTGTCCGGTATCCAATGAGCCAAAATACCGTACATACCGCTGCATCTTCTCTGCCATCAGCTTTGGAGTGCTTGCCCTCTGCTCAAATTCGATCAGCCAGGCGTGTCTTATGCCGTTGCATTTGACCAACGCCGTCGCGTCTGGCATGATTCCGTAGCGACGCCGGTTGTAGTAGAACCAGCGTTCCCATCTGTGCGGAGGCAAAACTTCTACAACCTCGTGCGAAGCACTGGCGGCGCATTCACTGTGAAGGGCCTGTATGATTCCGTGAACGCTGTCGGTATGCTTCAGCTCCCTCGCCAGCATCCGCAGCTTCCTTCCTTCCAGCCTGTACCCGTTGACGCGAGGCCCGGCGTGTCCGTTCGGGTCCTCGAATATCTTCCAGCTCTTCAGCAACTCGGATAATGTCACGCGGTCCCGCCACGCCACTTGTCGCAGTCCGTCGTTCGTCAGTGCCATCCTGCGGCTCGCGGGAGTCAGTATCCCGTTACCACGTCTCAACGCCGGAAACTTCAGGCTCGCCACGATGCCGGAGCCAACGACCTCCCTTTTCATCTCCGCGAAACGCCTGTCTCCGACGTTAAGCATTTCCTGCGCCACCTGCTCTTGCATCAGCGGCCAATCGCTGATCAGGTCGAAGAGATTGGCCCCGTTATGGCTAATACGAGACATAAGGAGTTCAGCCGCGTCAACTCCTCTCACGCCATTGCTGCGAGGAGGCGCCGCCCGTACTGGTTCCCTGTGCCTTTCCGGAAAGCCACTCACCAGAAGGCTCGAAATGAAATCCCGGGTGCTTACATTGCCACTAGATGGGCGTAGAGTCATACGCCACATGTCCCTAGTACCACTCGACAACTCGCTTTCAATCCCGACTGCCACATTCGCGCCTGCTCCAGCAAGCCGTCTGACAACCCTCTCTTGCTCTATGAGTCCTGGTACGACGATCAATGACCCCAAGACCTGCCGCAAGTCGTGGAGCAGCTGAACCGAGTTCATTCTGCTTGCAATCGCTTTCGCGCTCAGAGCTTTACCCATCCGGCATATTCCGACCGTCCTGCCGTCCTCCAGCCCCATGAAGGCATCGAATACGTCAGATCTCTCCCAGCGCCAACTCAAGCTCGTTTCCTGCAGCCTTGATGTGTCGAGGGCAATCCGGTGACAGACAGCGACAGTCTGTACCCTCCTCAGAAGCGATTGCTCCCATTCGGCAGACAACGGCCACCTTCGCAAAAGCTCTCGCACTGGCTTCTTCCACCAGCCAGCGAGAGTGTTTACGCCCAATTCCGTCAGCCTCCACCTCATAGCACCATACCCTTCAAGGTTGTACCAGGTGCCCTCGATGAGCTTCTCGCCACGCAGCCCGTTCAGCGCGCGGCTGCTCCAAGCTCTATCCTTCCGACATACAGCAGCCAACTCTTCCCCCGTCAGCAGTGGCATCTTAGCCAGTGCCTCCAGGGCAATCATGCGTCCGCTTTTCGTTGGGGTGGTTCCTCTCAACTTTTGACTCCAAAAGGCAACGAGCGCGTATTGAGTGAAAACACGCTCGTTCTAGCCGTAGAATAATCTCGCTTGGTGTCGTGCTACGCCGAAGCCTTAACTCGCTTTCCGCCCCTCTTCTTACCTTCACTCTGCGCCATGTTCATCATGTGACCCATACCACCCGTGAGTTTGTCCCTGAACAACCGCACTTGTTCGTCCATGTAGTCACTCATCTCAGAATCAACGACACTCACCGGTCGCGTGTAAGATCTTGAAGCATTCATGACCGCAGGCACCGCCTCGCGAGTCCCGTCAAAAGGAGGCAGCACCTTCATTGAGAAGTAGTCGGGGTTTCTCCCTTCCATCTTCACGCGAACATAGCAGTTATAGTCCGGCAGTCCAGTGACGTCCTCGATTTCCAGGTGTTCCGAATCCAACTCCATGATGAGCCGTTGTGCGTCCAGAGCATTCCCCTGAAAGACGAACAGACAACCGATGTTCGTCAGGATCGTCTCCCGCATCGACATCGACATCTGGTCCAGACTTGCAAGGCTCTGAGTGGCGAGGCACATCATGCCGCCGAACTTCCTGTTCTCTCGCATCATGTTGTCGTAACGCACGCCGACCAGTGTCTGCATCTCGTCAATGACGATGTACGCACCGTTCCTGTCCGACTGCTCCTTCTCACCCTGTTCCATCACCGCGGCGTGAACCACCTTCACCAGCGCGGTGCCAACCAAAGCCGAGAGCTGCTCACCGCTCTCGCCGCCATAGGTGTCGAACAGCAGTACGTCTCCATCCTCGATACACTTTGCTATGTTGATTGTGCAATACCTCTGCCCGACTACCCTTCGAGCTATCTCGGAACCGGAGTAGAAGCCGATCCTGTTCAGCACCGGCGCTAGTGCATCGCTGAGCGTGTCCGCTCGGTAACCCGCAAAGTCAGTCTGCCACCAATCCAGCACGATCGAGTCCTTGACCAGTGATAAGACCTCATTCCTGAATTGCTCATCGACGAGTGTCGCCTTCAGGTCCAGGATTGTGTACTGTTTCTCCCGTGGCAAGTAGCGATTGGCCTCGTACAACGACCGCAGTCCGTATTCCATGATGCCTTGCATCCTCGAACCCCAAGTGTCCCACGGTCCCTTCGCAACCTCGACAATGGTACTTATGACACCTTCTCGGTTCTTGAATACCTCAACGTCGAGCAGGTTGATGCCACAGATGTTTTCCGTGCTTCTCAGTCGCACCACTTTCACCTTGTCACTCAACTCGTCGGGCATCTGCCTCAATATGTCGGTCACTAGGTCGGAGTGCGGGTCGACAACAATTACAGCCCCCGTTTCCTCTCCCGCAGCTTTCTGGAGAAGCCGTCCGTTTACGAGCAGAGCCATCTCAGTTGACTTGCCCTGACCACTGCTTGCGATGAGTAGTTGATGGCGTCGCAGAACCGACTCCGGCAACCTGATCAGTCTCTCTCCGCCATCGCCGTAAGTAGCCGACCCTACCAGCACCCCCTCGTCAACACCAGGTGGAACTGGTAGAAGCTTGCTGCCGGCTCTCTCCAAGCCCGCTATCTGCGCTGATGCTCCAGGCACATGCCACAGCGCCGCCGCCTCCCTCACCCCGATTATGCCGTCCGGGGAGCGGCCCAGGCGCAGCAGCCAGCCTATCCATCCTCTCATCCCCTTGAACTCCAGCAAGCTCCCATCACTCTCACTGGGATCACTCTCCTCCACCTTTGACAGGCCAAAACGGCATCCTAGTGGATTATCAAAGCTCTTAAACGCTGCGATTACAGGGTCCAGCAGCTTGTCGGCTCGGCTCCTGTTGCCACGTTCTTTGAGAACGGCCATCACTTCAATCTGCATGCTGAACGCCGCCCCTCCAACTCTCAAGGCGACCTGCTGAGGATCATAGAACTTGTTGTTGTCCTCCTTCCACAACCCGAGGCGCAACGTACGCATCAGCAGTCCTGCAACGCAGACGAGCAGAATAAGTACAGTCGCCAGACCGGCAATCATCCCGTAATCTCCCCTCGCCCAGGTCTGGCTGACAAAAGTACCGATGATGATGGCTGCCAAAGATCCTGCCAGCATGAATGACGTCTTGTCACTCAAACCCCCCGTTGCACGTTCTCCCGAAGCCGACCCAGAAGTGTGGCTGTTCGCGAATTTGGTCGTTCTCTCTTCCTGCCTTATAACCCTGTCCGTTTCCAGCGTCTGCTGATTTTCGCTTCCAGCTCCGCTAAGCGCCTTCTCGCGCCACTCCTCAGACCAGTTGTGAGGCTTCTGCTTCAGTATCATCCTTGATAGAACACGTTCACCAGGCTGCACGTCTGCGCGCATGCCGCCGATCATATCAATGAAGGGGTCGGAGCCGTGCGAGAGCAATCCAGTATCATCGTATATCTGTAACGGAAGCCAGTCGTCGCCGGAAGTCTTCAGTGTACGTGTCCAAGCTCTCTCGCCATCCGCTATCCTTGCAGGATCGTCATCCTCCTCGACGAAGGACACGTCAACATCCGGGTAATGAGCGAGCATCTGCTGAACAACTCTGTCCGGATGCTTGCTACGCACGAACATTCCCACGCCGTCCCTGTCGGCAACGAGTTCCAAGCTCATCGGGTCTTTCGATTCAAGCGACTCAAGCATATTCTCAAAGCTCAGCAGCGTATGCTCCCCGACGCGGGGTGGCTTGATCCGTATCAGTGATTCTCTCCGCGTTGCCACGTCATTCTCTCCTTTCTTAGTCGTCTGTTCTCACCCACTTGAACAACTCGATCTCCTCGGCAGTAGCCTCAAAGTCCACGATATACTGCCCATCAGGAGTGACGAGAAGTCCGCGCCCTGTCGGCAGAGAGGGAAGCATCTGTGCCGTCTCAAGATCGAGGTTGAATGTCTTCATAACTATGTCCACTGACGCCGGGTCCTGACGCAGCAGCACTTTGTAGCTTGCGTTGGTGATCACCGACTTGCCCGCGTTGCCGATCACACCTTCCGCCTTGTTCTCGGCAAGAAAGTCGTGAATATCCTGAGTGACACTGGTCAGTGAAATGTTGTACTTCCTCGCCCTCTTCGCGGAGTCCATCATGAACTGCGCTCCGGCTGGGTGCATCAGTATGAGCCAGGTTTCGTCCGACACCATCAGCCGCTCTCGGTCATCCGTCGCCATGCTCCTGACAGCCGCAGCACAGACCATCCCAGCAGCAGCCTTCTTCTCGTCATCAACGTGCTTCAGGTTGAAGACTGTAATAGGCGCCTCATTTGCGAGAAGGTCATTCTCGTCGTCAGCTAGAAGGAACCTCTCCGTTCCACTGTAGAACGGACTCAGCATCACCGCGAGGTCTTCTTCTTCCTCCTGAAGATGCTCGAAAAGGCCACTCCAGTTGGCCAGTTTGCCCGTCTCCTCCGCATTCTGATAGTACGACGATATGACCGCATCTAGCTTACCCGCGCTCTTAGCATCCAGTCTCTCGCCAATCATCACTTGCAGCAATTTTCCGAGCTCCTTCTGGCGGTCGACGGCATCGACGCCCGTTTCCGCTATCACAAAGGGGTTCAGCCCCTGTCCCGGCCTGCCTGGAGTGTAAACACGTCCGCCCGCCGCAATCCCCAAATCGACATATTCTCCCTCCGGGTCGATGATGTACGCCGCCACGCCACGCTCAACATAGCGTTTGACCAGTTGCTTCGTGAAGAAGCTCTTGCCCGCGCCACTCGTTGCGGTAATCGACAAGTTCATATTCTGGGCGTTAGGGGCGTTGAATATATCCAGCGTCACCAGTGCCCTTGCCATTATGTCGATACCGAGCAGTGGGCCGCTCCTCGTGTCCAGATCAGGCGGCGTAAAAGGAAACATCAGCCCCAGTGTCGGCGTGTCCGCCCTCACCCAGTTGTGGTTGAGCGCGTTCTCCGCCAGGGGCATCGTTGACCTGATTGCCTTCCGCTGCACGCTTTTCAGGGTGTCGGTCCTTGCCATGACGCCAGAGAACATCGAGCGCACTGTTCGGATGTTCTCCTTTAGCTTCTTCTCGGTCGAAGCATGGATCGTGATGTACCAGCTGCTCCAGAACACGTTAACCTGACCTCGCATCACCAGGTCCCTGAGAAGCTCCGCATCCTGCAGTGCGAATTTGTCCTCGCTGTTCACAATCCCCTTCTTCTCTAGCTGCGAAATGGTGTTGCCCTGCCTGCTCGTCACCTGTCTCTGCAGCTTCCGTGACGCCTCCTCGGTCGGGATCTGGTTGATGTGGAAAGAAACATCCATCGGGATGCCGATGGTCAGGATGGAGGTCAGGAAGTCAACATCGAGGTTTCGCGGATAACGGCTGACCCAGATCGTCTGCCTGAAGTTGCCGTTGTCGCTCGACAACAGCGTTGCGTCATTTCGGAACCTGAGCGAAGGCTGATCCGGCAGGTCCGCCGGCGCCTGTCCGAAAAGGCAGCTCAGCATGAATATCTCCAATGCGCGGTCGCTGAGCATTGCGATCTTCAGCTGCACCCTCTCCAGGGCCACGAGCACATCGTCAACATGTTCCTCCGGCGTTATTATGTAGAAACGCCTGTCCATCATTCCTTCTCGTCGCTCGAGGTCCACCAGGAGCTCGTCAACAGATTCCGCAGCCTCCTCCATTATCTCGCTCAGTCCAACAGTGCGTTCCTCACGCAGATTCTTCCTATACGTGTTCAGTTTCGGTGAATGCTGCCTGACAAGGAACTGCACGTGCGCCGTAATCGAGTTCAGGGCGCCGGCGTAGTTGCCTATTACCGTCTGGCTAATCTCCTTCCCTTTCACCTGGAACACGGCGATCCGCTTGCCGTCGTGCCGTACAATCCTGTTGCGGTCGGCAATGTGCGAGTAGCCCATGAACATCCGGAGGCCGTGCATATCGTCGAGTGTGCCTACCGGCCATCCACTCTCAACATCCGTGCCATCGCCCAATGGTGTAGCCACCAGCTCCGTCGAACCATTACCGTTCTTGCGCCCGCCGAACAAACGATCGAGGCCAAACCTCCGCTCTCGGCGCGCCGCTTCCCCACCCTTTGGGTTCCGAGTGTGTAATGCCATATCATTCTTCCTTCTAACTTATGGTGTCGTCCAGACGTCCGGGTTGAGATACCGGATGAAGTTGTACCTCCCGACGCCGTATATCAGCGCCGTCAAGCCGAATGCCATGAACATAATTAGAATGCCGATCGGTACATCAATCGCCGCACGCAACGCGCTTGTACCCCCACCTCCACTCGTGGAGAATGCCTCCAGGCTCCTCCTGAACGCCGTCCAACCCAACGCCATCAGTCCGATACCCGTACCGATCCATGCGAGTCCACCTACCCCTATCCCAATCCTGCAGGCCATCATCAGAAATAGCGCGTTCACCTCGTGCGCCTCCGGACCATCGGTCCCGCTGTAATAACACTGCCTCCGGCGCTCTTGCCCATACTCATAACGCTGCCCGTAATCCGCAATGTACTCCACATCAGTTCCGTCAAGTACCGATTGATTGGTGCATGTTGGGTTCGTGAAGCAGATGATCTGGTCCATTCTCATCCACGGCCCCTCAACAGGACTCTGTGCCTCGAGCTCTCCCTGTCCAGCAATGACCATAATTACAAGTACCGCCAAGATCGCGCCAGCCACTCTGCGGCCGAGTCTCATTGCCGTGCTGATACCATCGCGCCTGCCCCACAGCCGTGCTCCCTTCTGCTTCAGCCTATTCCCGGTTGATGCATTCATAGTCTTCCTCCGTCGGAGTCCCACCGGCTCCAAATGGCTCTTCAACCGCAGGTATGTCGAGCTTGCATCCGTAAGCTCTTCGGCACCCACCGAAGGGCTCACCCGCACTGTTGACTCCCGGCTCCACCCACAACCATCCCGTCCATCTACCCTCGTCATCCTGGCCCACTCCCGAGCGGCAGATAAGCGGCTCACTATCCCAAAGCCCCAACCTGTCTCCTGACGAGAAATACGGCTTCTCTCTCACTTCCCCGGGTTCAGGAGTCGGCTCTATGTATACCAATTCCTGGTATGGCTGCTCGAACGTCACCGCCAACGGCTCCAACAACAGCCGCCGGCTGGAGAAGAAAAAAAAATACCCCCAAGGAAACGTCCGGAGGAATTCTCTGTCCTTTTCGTCAACGCGGTAGTGGTCTTCCCAGTAAGTGAACCACGCAGATGTCGACCGCGAGCTGCAACTGCAACTGCAGTTACCTGACGAGTTGCAGGACCCGCTTGATTTGCTGCAACCGCAACTTCTGATGTGAGACACCCTCCGCTCCGGATAAAACGCTATGGGCTGATAAACAGGCCTTATCACTGTCACGACATGCTCAATCTCAATCTGGATCTGAATTATCGCCGTATCCAGATCTGTCGAGAATTCCTTTGGCTCATAGGCAGGGGGCGCTATGTTGAACTTGACCGTATCCGGCTTCAAAGGGTCATATTCGGCATCGCCCGCCTTCGGCACACTCTTGCTGAATATCGAGTTTCCTGCGTTGTCCAAAACCGTGAGCGTAGCGTTATTGACAATGTCGTCCGCCCTGAATGTATCGACGGCAGGTCGCACCCTAATTTCATAGTCAGAGTTGCCGGCGGCGAAAACTGTCGTCTCCGGCAGGATAACCCTTGCTGTTCTAAAAGCGGTCGAAGCCAGCGGGCACGTCCTCACCTCACCTGCAATCCATCTCCCGCCCTGCCCATCGAAGTAGTCTGGCGGCGACGACGACGGTTTCTCACTCTGCAGTCCCAGGCTAATCACATTTGTGTCGTTCATCTTGCAGAGAGCGTCGATATTAAGCAGTTCCGCCCCACCCGGGTCAATGACCTCAACACCTATCTCCTCCAGCGACGGTCCGGGAAAGGGCAGCATGCTCCGGCTGATCGAGAGCGCACCCTGGTTCTGCTTTCTGTCCTCCCAGTTGATCGAGAGCGCAGGCTTCGATAGCGCCTCATCAACACTCAGCCTCCCACTCCCCACTCCTCCTGGTGGTCGTATCCGGCAGTCCTTCGAGTGGATCCTGCGCGACCTCTGTGGAGGTGATAAGTCGGGATTGATGTAATGCCCATCAATTCCTGTCGATACATCGCAGTAGGGTCGCAAATCCAGCCTGTCGCCGACGTAGATGTCCTCGAAGCTCAACTCGTCACCCGTTTCCAACGAGGCAACGGGTTCGATCTCTGCGGCACTCCCGGCGCGTCTCCATCCAGGCGACACTCTTGTCCGGTGTGCGTCCAAATCGTAAACTGACTGCAAGGTCTCGTTAACCCGCGGACCCGCCCACTTAAGCGGTGCTGCTGCCTTCAGCTGGACACTGACCGCCTGCCCCCCAGTGCTGATGTCATTGCCCAGATTCGCCACAATTGACTGCAGGTAAACCCTTTTCCCCGCGTATTCCTCAGGCACTTGCGCCCTCGCCACATCCGATGAGCACGCAGTCGTAGTCGAAAGCGCCATCCCGAGACATCCTGCGAGCAAGGCCATCCCTATTTGCACTTTACTTCGTGCCCTCTTGAAAGGCACACGGAAGAACATATTCGTCCAGTAAGAGCGCCCCGGCAGTGGTATCCTCACCACTATCTGCACACCACCCTTACCTCGCCTTCGATCTGCGTCATCAATAGCCCTTGAGGACACGAGGCTCGTCACTCGGTCGCCGTAGTATCGCGGCCCAAGATAGAGAAACACCCAGTCCAACAGGTACATGAATAACGACCGCCCTCCAGGCCGGATTGCAATCAGTCCTGCGACAATAGACGCAACAGCCGCGCACGCCAGCAATCGAGGCATCATCGGCAATGCTCCCAATATCTGGAAGACGCCAAAACCAGAAACGAGCGCAATCACGATGCCCACGAGCTGCTTGCCGCTCAGACCGCCGATCACCGCATCTTCAACGTCCGCAAACGTAGGGACCTTGTGATACCTCCATCTGTTGCTTTCGCTGTTCTCTGTGCTCATCTGGAAACCTACTTCCGCTCGTAGCATTCAAGGCATGGTGTCGTATCCGGCAACTCCTCCTGATTCGCAAGGTTCCAGCAGAAGAAGGGCCATGTACCTCGATTACCCAGCACGAAGTACCAGCCAAGCGTCTCCGCCTCTTTCTTCGTCTCGGCCACATCCTCGTTCCACTCAATTGAGGCGAGCAACGGCCACTCAGTCTGTAACTTTGCGTATGCTTGTTCCTCCTCAATTGTCAGAGGTACGAAGCCCTCTTCATGTGTCCATATAGCCGCTGGCATCATCTCTGGGCCACAGAGTAGAGGTTGCCGCTCTTCACCCACCTCAATCATCAAGTAAGGCTCCTCCACCGTGTAGCCAGGAATGGGATCAGGAGTGTTCCCACGGAATCTTATTGCGCCACCCTCACGTGGATCGGCAGGAGGAACATCGTAGTTTCGCCACTCATGATCGACCCTGAAGACCAGCCCCTCACTCACGTGCGGGACTCGCGGCCGCACTTTGCGACTATCCCTCGGATAAACGGGCAACGGTAAAAAGTCGGTTTCAGCTCCCCAGTATGCCGCCACGCAGTAATCCCCCTCACTCTCTGGTACATCAACCCAAATCCAGCCTGACCTCTCCTCCCCATCCCAAGTCCAGTTCGCCTCCGTCAAGTCACTTCCCACACTTGGGCCGCACTCATCCTGGGCGAAGCTGATAGGAAAGTCGCCACTACCTAGGAGTCTCTCCGCAACCTTCACGATCCGAACAACCCCCACGCTCTGCATATGCGCCCAATCGATTTCCCAAAGACCGAGGCGCTGCCCCTCCAACTCAGGCGGCTTTGGTGGCTCCTGCGCGTCAGGTGTGGCGGTTGGCCTAATGGTGCCCGCAGGCCCAGGTCCGTCAGAGTCCGAGAAGGCCCACCTCCGTCCATCCGCTCCCGCGTCCGTGTCGGCATTGCACGCAATTCCATCCCTGTTTGTATCCAGTGAAAAATCATCATCGAGAGGGCCGCCTACCGAGAGAAAGGCGGCTTGAGCCGCTTGCGCGCTGTCGAAGACGCTGCAATCCAGGTCTTCAACAAGTATCTTCCCCGTATCTACAATCACGGGTGTCGAGGTCACAATCCTCGGGCTTGGAACCGTCAGGGCATAGGCTGTTGGTGTTGCAACCACCTCTGCCGGTGCCGCTTTCGAGTCTTGCCCACCCGCTGACGGCTCAACGGTCGGCGCCACAACCACAGGCCTCTCGACTGCATCTTCTCTTGGAATACTCATCCCGGCCTCACCCCTGCATCCGAAACTTACGAAAACCAGCACACCTGCGAAAAACGCCGCGGCATACCGTTTAGCTGTCATAGCATTAACTCCTGCTTCCTCACGCTCAGATTGTGACCACCAGGGCTTTCCCACGATAGTTACCCCATTCTTGGCAACGTCGCCATTTTGTCCATTCGAACCATTGCCGCCAGTTTGTTCCTTTCAGCTCTAGCGGTTGTTATAATCCTGATGTCCACGCCCACCTTGCCAATTTCTGTCACCAAGCCTGCCACCTCCGCCATGTCAGAACAGAGCACCAGCCCTCGTGCTGCGTGGCCGCTCAAGGCAAGAAGCCTTACAGTCGTTCCACAGGTAAGGAATCACATCCTGACTTTCCCCTGTGCCACCCTGTCGCCAGCCAGCCTTCACCCCTAGGGCCGTCATCAGCTGCTTGGTCTTATACCAGCCATACACCCTTTTAGTGAATAGTTTCGCGGCACCCTATACCCACACCCTTATGATCTGACGCACTCTCCTGTCTATGTCCATCGCTTCATCCAAGCCGACCTTAAATGCCTCCGAATCAAGCACGACTAAAACCCTGCTTCTCATCAAATCTTCACCATCTCCGAGATGCACCCTGCCTGAGGAGTAGCCTTTCCGGCCCGACAAGATTACTGATGCCGCCGTTCTCTTCTCCCCATCCAACGACAACCACCTCAACCGAGTTTCTCAACAGCAGCTTCACCGTATTGCGGAAGTCGCCGCCATTCGACACCAGAACGCATACCGTATTCTCAGGCTTGGCGTCCCTTTCGCACAGGCACCAGCCCAAAGCATGCCTCCTGATCCAGTAGTCCCACTCTTCCGGCGCCCGGCGCTCCTTTTGCTTGGGAAATCGCCACTTCCTGATCTTTTTCTCCCTACGCAACCACCTCATTCTTCCATTCCATTCCTGCTTGTCTCCGCCAGAGTAGATGCGGTAGATTTCCCTGTTCCACTCCCTTCCAAACCTCTCTTCAACTATCGCCGTGACCTCGTGGTCTATTTACTCGACCTCAAATGCCCGCACCTTGATGCTCTGAGAATCTAGCGCCACGTAAAGCCTGTCTCGCGGCATTTAGTCTCTCATCTGCCGCTCCTGTGAACCCTGCGACACAATTCTTCGTCTTCGATCCATAACCAGCCCCTCTTCAAGCCAGTCTCGCCGCTCAGATGTGGGCCGCACGTCTCGCCGCTCACATGTGCCTCACCGCTTGCAACGTCAGGAATGCTCCCCCCTGACACTATTTCCACGACAGTCTGCCGGAGCCTCTCAGCCTCCGACTGTCCCTGGCGCTCATCACTGAGGAATTGCTCTCTAACATCCCCCACGGAAACCACCGCAATGAATATCGCAACGCCCATCAACACCGCGGTGGAAATCATCGCCGGCACGACAAACCTCCGTTCAAGTCCAAGGACCTGCCCAGTCTTGTCGATCAAGTCGCCTTCCAGAAAGCCTCGCTCTTCTTCCATTGTTAAGACCCTCTATTACTTACAGCACGCATCCAGGTATCCCAGTTCCTGCAATATCAGGAACATAACTCCACCCAGCGTCCACGGCTGTCGGATCCAACGCGCTCTCGCACAGAATCGTCTCAGAGTCCCCGAACAGCATCAGCACCTCTCCCTCCAGCGCCACCTCATCCTGAAGCACTTTGTCGAGGCTAAAGTCTCCAGTTTCGAAAATCATCGGGTCCCAAAAGAGCACGACGTCGGCAACGCCACTGATGAGGAACGCAAAGGTCACAGAGAAGTTGACCACCACGTAGGCGGTTACCATCAGGGCAAGAGCCTGCACTAGGGCCCAGAACGCATGTCTAACCCTCTCCAGCCTTCGCGGATCTCCGCCCGCGGTCGCAAGCATAACCATCAGGAATACCCAGTACATCGGCATCACCGCGCCAACGGTGATTACCATGAAGACCCGCATCATCGACCTTGAGAAATCAAGTCCGGCGTTCACCGACTTGTCCTCGAAGTGAAGCTGCTGCGCCCATTCTCTGGCGACAACCATTCCCACGTCCGCAACCTCACGCGCCTGGGAGCTCGTCAGCTGCAGCAACTCATGCATCAAGGGCTCGAAAATCATCGTTCGTCCTTTAACCGAACATCGCGCTAAAGAGACTGAACATCCCGTCTCCGTAGGCCCAGCCGAAAATGAACATCATCACCATCAGAGTGACCAGGGCCAATCCGACCACCATTCCTCTGAGTATCGCTCCAAGAGTCTCCAGTATGCCGATCCTACGCGTGCCGGGACGATACATCACCGCCTCGCCGGACGGATCCACCACAAGCGGCGGCTCCTCGACCGGCATTCGCTGGTTCAGCGTGAAGACATTGTTGCAGGCAGCGCAGATCAGGTTTTCCCCCGCCATCGGTCCGCCTTCCTCCAGAGGGTCCACCTCCACCAGCACACTGCAATACGGACAATTAAGCTGGATTGTCATTCTACTTCCTCAAACTCTCGCCGCACCCCGCCACTAGCAGGGCGCGGCGCACTCCATCAGATTCACGGAGATCTGGTGCATTCCTCATCACTTGCATCCCATGTCCACTGTGCTTCCCCGCTCCCGTCAACGGTTGTTGTGTCCACATGTTCGTTGCACACCACTGCCACCTCTCCATAGAAGCCCAAGAGATCGCCCGCCGGCCGTGCGTTCGCGGTTGTGTTCTCTCCAGATCCCAGCGACCCGACATCCACGCCTGCTCCACCGGTCAGCACACCACCAAGCTCGATTCCCAGCCCGATCATCACGAACGCAAGCGAGCAGCCCGCAGCAGCGATCATGCTCAGAACAATCTGAAGAATTGCTCCGTTGCGCTTGCGCGGGTCTTCGGATGCTGCGTTGAGCTTGATGAACCCCCAAACGACGAACGCGGTCGAGATGATGATCCCTCCGAAGATGATCCAGTTGATGAACCTCGATGCCGCGCTGAGCATCGTGCCGATGATCTCCTGGTTCTGCACCCTGTATTCATTGCTCTTGACAGGCTCCAGCCTAGACGCTGTTTCCTGTCCCTGCGCCATCACGTTGCCTATCGCCTCCACCAGAGGCGCCGCGCTCTGCACCTGCAAAGCCAGCTCTCCGCCAAAATCAAACACTTTCTGCTGCCTCCTCGCTCGCCTCACAAGGCAAACTGTCCATCAGTTAGACACCGCCAGCAGGTACAACCACCCCGCCAGCGAAACTACATTAAGCACCATTCCCCCGAAAACTCTACGCCGCAGCCGCTTTCCGACGTCTCTGCTCCGCGTCCTTTCCAGCGTGGTACTTCCCTCCCCCTCTGCCTCCCGGCGCCTCAACTGTGAAATGCCGGTCACTATCAGCCAAACACCGCAAAACATGCAGGCTGCGTTAACTCCCGCTATCACACCAGAGCTTATGTCCACCTCACCTTGTACCCTCCTTTCAAGCTGCCTTATTCCATGTCCGTTTTCATGCCGTAAAACTCGCCACTGGGTTCCCGCCTGCGCCGCTCCGACCGACTGGCTCTTTGAGCGTCGTATGCCTGCGGCCGCTCCTCACCCCTCATTTCTTCCCTCACGCCCCGTCCAATATCTCCAAGCCCACCTGCACGGATTCCCGTGCCCTGAATCGCATCACGGGTTCTCTCTGTGACCTCGCTACCCCCCTCTCTTACCTCTCGCGCTATGCGGACCGTGTCATCCCTGGCCTGTCCCACCACCTGCTCCCGCGTCGGCATAGCATCCACCCTGTATCCCGTACCTGCCTCCTCAAAGCGCCTTCCCATTACATCGTTGAATCGCTCCTCACCCACCTGCCCAAGTAGCCTGCTTTCGTTCTGGCTGGCAAGCCGTGGGGTTCCGTTGTCTCTCACGAAGTCTCCTTCTCCCATGAACTGCGCGCGTTCTCCCATCATTCTGTTGAAGCGTCCCTCACCGAAACTCTCGTCATCAAGAAGCCTCTGCTCCGCGGAAGTCGCAGGTCGCTGCGTTCCTTCGTCCGTGACGAGCGACCTACCCTCTCCATCTCTAGTCCCCGTGCTTCGAATGCTGCGGTTCAGGCTTCTAGCGAACTCGTCGTTCCCCATCACGTTCCTTGCATAGCTCTGGTCAGAAGAAAGCGGCGTCGGCCTCCCGCCTACATTCGCCCACGCGCCCGAACCCATATACCTGATCTGACGGGATGCCTTTGCTGCATACTCATGCCCTCCGAGAGTTCCTCTGGCAGTCTTGCCGTCTTCGCTCTCAGGCACCACCCTTCCGGACTGATCCCTGATAAGAGGCACCCTCGCGCCTTCCATGTGCTCGGTATAGCCTTCCCTCATTGCTTCTCGCAACTGGCTACCCAGCGACGGCCTGATAGACGGCGTATCCTCATATCCCGCGCCCACAGCTTGGCTCACACCCGCTTGCCCAGTTGTTCCTGCTTCAGGTCGAGGGCCAAAAAGCCTGTTGAACCTGCTCTGCCCCATATCCCCAAGAAGTTTCCGCTCCTCAGGAGTCGCGAAGCGAGTCTGTCCGTTATCCGACATATACGGCCCGCCCAGCGACCGGAGCCGCGCCTCCCTCGCACGGTCATACGCATCGTCGCCAAGCGTGTCGCGAGCGTTCCTGCCATCAAGGTACGACTGCCGCTCACTCAGGCCCCTCCCTCCCTCGGTCTCATCCCTCATAACATTGTTAAAGCTATCCGTCCCGACCGTTCTGATAGCGTTCCGTTCTGCCGGATTCGCCAACCGCATGCCGTTGTCGTCACGTACATAGTTACTGTTAATCGCTCTCAGATTACCCTGTGCTGCGCTAGCAAGCCCCCCGGGACCCCCGAACCGAGCCATCACCACCGAACGGTCGTCAATCTGTGGCCCCCGCTGAGGGCGTGGTGCAGGCTGAGTGTCTTGCGTCTGAGCAGCCGGCCGCGCGACACGCGATACGCGTCCGGAAGAGTCGCCACCGAACAGCCTGTTGAAACGAGCCTGTCCGATCTGGCCCATCAGCTGTCTTTCCTGTGGACTTGCCAGCCGCGTCCGCCCCTGGTCAACCATGTAAGGCCCGCCCGCCGAACGCAGGTAGCCCGCATTCGCACGCGCATACTGCTCCGCTCCCAGCACCTGCCGCGCAGATTGGTCATCCGCCTGACGCTCCCGGCCCCGCTGCACTCCAGCCCCCTCGCGAGTGCTTTCCGCCGGAGAACCCCTCTCTCCTCTCGTCCCTCTCCCGTTGAGCGCATTGTTGAACCGATCTTGTCCCATCGACCTGATTGCTGCTCTCTCAGTACGAGTGGTTGCGCGAACTGCGCCTCCTTCGTTGATGTAGTACGGGCTGACCGCTCGTACGCCGTCTTCCTCTCCTCGATCAACGTAGCTGTCCCCAAGCTGCTGCCGCAGGTATTCCCGGTCTGTCCCAGGACTGGACGCCTCTCGCTGGCCGGGTGGTCCGGTAGTAGGTCCTGCGCTCGGAGGCGGTGGAGTACTCACACCAACGGTCGGACTTACTCCAGGAGCATTTGGGTCCCCGGTGTCCTCGGCATCGCCAGCTCCCCGCTGACTCACCGCAGGGTTGGAATACCCCTCACCACCTCGAAGAACGGAGAATCCAGCCCTAGCCGCCCGTAAGCCTCCAACCGCCACCGCCGCTGCCCTTGTGCTCACAGACGCTGTGACGCCGGTATTTACGCCTGTCACGGGATTGCTGCTCGACAGTCCCCCTGGCGTTATCCCAGGCGGCCCGCCGCTGTTGCCCGTAAGCCCCAGGAACCCCAGGGGCCCAGACCCACCTGCCCCACCTCCTGCAATCATCCCCAGTGCCCGGAATCCCAGCGCGGCCATCGAAATGGTACTTACGAAACTCTCCTGCAGTCCCCCCTGACCCAGCATCGAAGGTATCTTGAATGTAACAATCATCAAAATAGTGCCGAGGATCAGCGCGTAAGCCATTTGCGTAGGTAGCACCGCCTGCAGCTGACCGCTCACGACCCCAGTATCAGCAACAATCCCAACCGGAGTCGCCAATCGAATAAACCAGAGCGCGATCGCGAAGCAAATGAGCTGCACACCATGCTGGAACAGTGTCGTCAGGAAGAGACTTACCCAGCGCCGTCCCCAACCGGACGTTTCCGGAAGCGCCCACATCAGCATTCCCAGCGGGCTGGTGACAATTAGCACGTTCAGGATGCCAATACGCATCACGAACTGGGCGACAACCAGCAAGACCGATATTGCGAAGATCTTCATCAAAAGGACGAGGAATCCCACCGTTACGACCTTCACACCGACGAGGAACTGTCCTATGATGGGCACTGCCGCAAGCCATGTGCTCTGCAGGTTCTTGAGGAAGATCGCAATCAATGCCTGCCCTAGGGTCAACGTGATGTCAGCCGGCGTTATCCGCATCGCAGCCGCGATGTAGCGGGATACGCCGTCAGCTATGTCGATGCAGACGCTGCAGAACCAATAGGACAACAGCGCCCCAAGAACCGCCAGTAGCAACCGTGGAATAGTCTCGCGCCAGTCAGCAAGTGAACGTGTGCCACCCAGAAAAACCCTGAGAACCTGCGTGAAGCCGATCCAAGCAATGACAAATCCAATTACCACGAAAGTGATGTTGAAAAGTACGGACCAGCCAATCCTCACTATCCCGCGCTCATAGGTCAGCTCTGGCGGCGTGCCAGTAAGCAAGCCAGTGAAGGTTGTAATCCCACCCTGTATCCCCTGGAGTGGCGCAGCGGCAACGTTGTTGGCCACAAGTCTTGGAGCGAGCGTCAGATGGCTTATCTCGTATGCTACTCTCTCGCCGAAGGGCCTAGACCTGTCTCTGGGGTCCGAGCCATCAATCAGCTCAAATAGGTAAGTGTCCCTCTTTGCTGGCCTCTCCGGCAAAGGCGCCAGCCCCGCCAACGCCCTATTCTCGTTTGCCAGGCGGTAGTTCGCTGTACGCAGCTCTTCAAGCTGATCCTCCGGAGACTTGGCCGGCTTCTTGCAGTTCCCGTTGGCGTTGGGCTTGTTTGGATCAGACGCGTCCACGACGTCGTCGTCCATCGCGGTGATCTTGCCGTCGCCGTCGCTGTCAATTTTGGTGAAGGCCATCCGCTCGTCTGCAGTCATCACGTTGCCCATCGATTCGCACATGACGCCCATGACAAGCGACCCGTATCCACGGAAGATGAATGTCAGCCCCTCATCAATCCAGTTAATGGGGGACAGCACGCGGATGATCTTCTGCCACCAGTTGCCACTCAGCTTCGCGACTATCTCGAAGACCCAAGAGAAAATGTGGTTATCCGGCGCATTAGCATAGGGGTTGATCTCGAACCGGAGTTGGTAGTCCCTGCTGTTATCCAGCGGCCTCTTCGACTCACCGCTTACCGTTTCCGTTATCCCGTCGTTCGCGAACGTGTACTTGAATCTGTATGCGACCACAGGCTCAGGCTGCTCGTTCGCGGGGATCGCATTGCCGTCCCCATCAAGAACGGGATCACCGGCATAGGCTATTATGTTCCCATCAACATCCACCACGTCTGCTAGGTGCCTCCGATACACGATCGTCTGCAGGTCTATCCAGTCGACCTCATCGATCTCGTTGTATATCTCGTATGTCCCCGTGCCTCCAGGCACCACCCTGCCGAACTCGTCCAGGACCTCCCAGTGAATCTCGAAAGCTCTGCAGTTCAGAACGATGAACGTCTCAAAGCCGCCGTTACCGTTCCGCTTCGACTGGTCCTCAGGAAGAGCATTGAAAGCATCGTTCAGTACCGCGGCCTTCATTCCCTGGACGCAGTCTCCCAGGCCGGCGGCCGTCGGCGGTGTCTCCACTGGCGGGTCAACAGTCGGAGGTCCTTGTGCCAGTGCCGCTTCTGCCAACACCGCACCAAACGCAACAGGCGCCAGAAACAGGACGAAGGCAAGCCCCCGAAGGAGCCACCTCCGCTTGCCCCAAAGCCTTCCCGGAGAACCAGTCATGGTCTATCTCCAGCTACCGAATTCCCTGCCGCCGCTCCTGCGTTGCAGCTCGACAGGATGGCCGGCACCACACACCCATTCATCACCGCAGTCCTTGACACGTCGCATCGGCGCAGCAAGATTGTCCTCGCGGCAGATGGGGCAGAGTATCATCAGCTCCAGGTAAGCCGGTAGCATCTTCTCTGCACCCGGCAGAATCACGCCTACAAGGGGCTTGAACCGCGAGTACGCAACTCTCGCCCCGTCATAATTGAGGCGAATTCTCCGGCCCTCAGCTGCGGTGGTTTTTGGGCTGAGCTTCACATCGTAGAGGCGCCAGCCACAATCCAGGCACCGCAGTTTCTCTGGAGGTAGGACGTAATCCACCACCGTGCCTTCACATCTAGGGCAAACCCTGATTTCTTTATGAGTAGTGAGTTCAGCAACCATCTCACCTTCCTCAAGCCTCGCAAGTGCGTCAACGCCTATGCAGCCTCGTCTCCCCAAATGCCGAAATCATCGTCCCAAAGCATCACCCGCATCCTCCGTCCCGTAACCTCTTCCAGCGTATCCCTAAGTGCGTCGGCGCACTTCTCCCAAACCCGCTGCGCGTCTTCCGCCGTATCAACCGATAGGATGTATTCATCCTTCACTACGTCCACCGTCATAGGTGTTGCGAGGTCCATCAACCTGGCGATCTCTGCGTCCTCGCGCTCAGCGACGAGTCGCCTCGCCTCCAGCCACAGAAAAGCCGCCACCCCATCCGCGCCACCTTTCGAGTACTCCAGCCATGCCAATCCATATTCGACGGCCTTGCGCCGCTTCCCGCTAAGCGCGGAGACGTCCATGTTCTCGGATACGTGCAAGACGCCGTGGAAATAATCCACCAAGTCCCTGTACGTCTTGTCTCTGTCAGTTGAACCGCCCGACTCGGCAAACCAGTTCGACATCTCCTTCGCCACGCGCAGGAGAACGAACGACGGATCGTCTTCGATTGGAATCCCCTCTTCCATCTTCAGCACTTCTCCACCTCCTTATTCCCTATACGGCACTAGTATCTACTGACAGGCATCAGGCCCTTTCGGCGCAAATAACTCTGCACAGCGGTATCCTCGCCATCCGTCACAATCTCGCTGACGTCCGCCTCCCTAACCCGCCTCTCGATAATGCTCACGACGTAACCAGGGAACCTACGCACCTTCTTCTGGTACGCCTCGTCAACCGCGTAGCTGATGAAGGAATTAGGAACAGGAGCTCCTTCATGACTGCTTCTCCAAGCTCTTTCCGCCCGTCGAAGCCTCTTTTTCTGATGCTGTGACAGTGGCTCCTTCTGTATCTCTTCAAGGGTTTTCGACACCGCGTCCACCAGCTTCAACTGCCAGTGCTCCGCGGGTCTCGATCCCGCAAGTCCTGCCTCCAAGCTACCAACGGAGTCTTCCCCAGCTTCTTGTGCACCACCGTTCAGGATGCGCACCTCTTCTATCAGTCCGGCTATCGTCTGCCCCTGCTCAACCACTATGTCTTCGAGTTCGGTAACTCGCCTCACGTACTTCTCCTCTAGCAATCTCAGCTGGACGTTCACATCCTGAATTGGGATCATCCCGGATACAGACCTTTGAGTAGTCCGCACGCCTGGTCCGGTCGCCTTGCGCGGCGGCGCGTCGCCATCCTTGGCCCCCGCTGACTCCACCTCTCCTTCGCCATCCAGCGAGTCCGTCGCAGCGTCCAGGTTCATTGCCATTTGCGCGCTCCGGCAGAACACGTCCAGACGCATTCGCCAGATGGTTTTCGGACCGTACTGGTTAGGCCCACGCGAGAGGATCTCGAGGAGTCCCACCTTGTGGAGTTTCGAGAGGTAGTTCTTGAAGGTGCGGAATCCAGTTCGCAGGTGGGGCTCGACGCGAGACTGCAAAACGTAAAACTCTCCGTCCCTCACTTGCAGCCCGCCATAGGCTGAAACGAGAACGGAGAGAGCGTCGCGCGTAGCTGCGCTGAGACCGGTCTGCGCCATAACCCAGTCGCGTGGATGCATGGCTTCAGACGTGCGAAGAAACGAGGTAGAACCGTCAACGACGGCAGAAGGGCTTCCCACTGACAGACTCCGCGATTGGTGATAATGCTAGCTGATTAAGGTCGATCCGATACGCTAGGCGAAACATTATCACGCTTTCCGCAAGGTCGTCAACACCCATGCAGAAATATGCACAAGAGTGTTTTCAGGGCAGAATGGACGCGTTTTTTCACTCCAAGTCCTAACCTTCCCCATCAAAGGGGAGGTGCTTCCACAAATTTCTTAGCCATGAGAAAAAGGCAGGGCGCGTTATCGTTATAACGCGCCCTGCCGGCTTTTCGGGAGGGGATAGACCGACGATTGAGGTAGATTAGCGTATCGTCTCAGAGACCTATCAGCCAAGCTCAACATCGAGTCTGCCTAACTGTAGTGGTCGCCGGTCGACTCCCCATGATTATGTGACCCCGCCACGCTGGCAGGGCTGCTTGACGCACGAATTATTAGAACGTCTTTCTATCCTCTATCGGTCGTTGCTCCATAGCGACCCTTCCAATCACTTCCAAAATGTCTGCCGTCACAAGCTAGCTGGCTAGCCTTAGCCTCTTAGAGGGTTATTATTGAGTTCTCTTATAAGGAATTGCCGTCACAAGAATAAAGCCGCCACTACTCATACCTGTGCCGCCACTACTCTCGTAACGGCAAATTTGTGACGGCACTGGTCATCCAGTGACGGCGCCGTCGTACCAGAGATTATCTCGTCTCTGTACCGTCTCTTACCCATTTTCTCCTATAATCCTCTCGGACCTCGTTCACCAACCGGTCCCCAAAGGTGCAAAACCTTTGTACCTAGCTGCCCACATTTTGCCCACACCGCCTGCAAGACTGACGGGCTTTCGCACGCGGATATGGGTAATGTAAGACCCATATAGCAGTCTAATATCGCGCTGAGCGTATCTGACGGTATCGGGCGCGTATGGATGTCGGCAATTTTCGAGACCGGCGCCTTCGTCCGCTCGGCCATCTCTCCGCGCTGAAGTACCAAAAAATTATAGCATAACCACTGTACGCACCTGCATCGAGGATTGGTCGTACGCCCACCCCTTACAGGATTGCGTCCTTGCTCTATTTCCGTCACGCCGTGACGAATCCGTCCAGGACCGTTTTGCCAATCGCAGCCCCAGTCTCCTGCAGTTCTAACGCCTGGCGCAGGCTCGCGACACCCATATCCCCTAGATGCGCGTTGACAGTAGAAATGAGCGTGCCTTCGTCCAAGAGGTCGGCGACTCTATTCAATAGTCTATGCTGCGCGTCCATGTCCTCGGTCTTGAACATGGAGCGAGCAAACATGAACTCCCAGCTGAAGGTGAGGGCTTTGAACTTGATGGCGGAAATGTCCAGGCTCGGTGGATCGTCGATCAATGCAATGTGGCCCCGCGGTTTGATCAATTCGATGATTGCCGAAAAGTGCATATCGGTATGGTTAAGTGAAGCTACATAGCGCGGCTCTATGCCCAGATCACGCATCTCCTCGTCGAGAGGATTGCGATGATTGATGACGTGATCCGCGCCCATCCTCTCGACCCACTCTCGCGTGTCCGGACGCGATGCGGTGGCAATGACGGTCAGGCCGGTGAGCTTCTTCGCCAACTGAATCAGGATTGATGGGACACCGCCGGCGCCGCCTATCACGAGAAGTGATTCCCCAGCGCCTTGCCCCTCTGTGATCCCAAGGCTGTCGAACAGAATTTCCCAGGCGGTGATACTGGTAAGCGGCATTGCGGCGGCTTCGGCGAAACCGAGTGTTGACGGTTTACGACCTACGATGCGCTCATCGACCACGTGAAGCTCGGCGTTGGTGCCGGGCCGTGTGATGTCGCCGGCGTAAAATACCTCGTCACCGGGTCTGAACCGGGTAGTAGTCTCCCCTACTCCTTTCACGATTCCAGCGGCGTCGAAACCTAGGACGAGGGGCTGTCCGGCCGGCGGCTGTCTGTTTGCCCGCACTTTGACATCGACGGGATTGACAGAGATACCCCGGACTTCAACAAGCAGATCATTCGGACCTGACTGCGGTCTGTCCGCCTCGAATTCTACAACTGAAGTCTCTGCTGAAATCGTGCCCCTGTCTGTGTAACCTATTGCTCTCATATCTTATTGCTCTCATCCTGATATTGTGCTCAGTTGGTTGGTGTTCCTTGGTCGCGACGAGGTTCAGCCCTTGCTAATGGCCTGCAGATTATATCAAGACAGTCTTCTAGCTTCGGAGCAAACCATACACGCGCTTCGGCTCAACGAGAACGATAACTGCTTCCTGGTCTATCATTGCTTGGTCGTATTCTTCCCAATCGGGGTGTTCTGTGTCGCTGCATGCCATATACACTCTTCGCAGCATCACGCGCGCCTCCTCGCCATCCATGTTGCCGTAGTCGAGGAGTGTCGCAACTCCCTCCACGGATACCCATTCACGCCAGTCGTCGGTTACGCAAAGCACGGTGCAATTTGGATTGCGCCGCAAGTTTCGTATCTTCTGAGAACGTGGATAGACTGAAACGAAGGCCGCCTTGCCCTCGTATGCGCCACATACGACTATGCTGGAATGCGCCGCGCCGTCGGGCCTTTGCGTTGCTATGACTCCCCTGTGATGTGTTTCCATAAAAGGGCGCGCCCTCTCGAAATCCATATCATTTCCTCCTTATCTGACAAATGGCTCAATTCTGTTTTCCAATGCGTCTTCAATTGCCTGCAAGTCACAAAGTAGGATGTCTTCAGGGAGGCGAGCGATTGGGAAGTATCCTACATCAGTGCTCTCTTCCGAAACCTGCAATTCTCCTGACAGATACTCGCACTCGAAGATTATTATTGCGAATTGAATGAGGCTCCCATCCGGATATGCGCTGATGACATTGTACTGCGGGTTTGAATACACTCCAACGAGACGCCTTATTCTAGAGTGGATTCCTGTTTCTTCCCAAATCTCGCGTATCGCTCCTTGCTCTACGGACTCGCCCACATCCACATAGCCTGATGGCAGTCCCCACCAGCCATTGTCAGATCGCTTTTGAAGCAGTACCTCGCCCAGAGCGTTAAACACTATGCCACTGGCTGCAACTTGCAAAGCGTCCGGCATCCGGGCAACTCGGTTGCCTCTGTCATCGTACCATTTCGGTATGCTCTGCCTGGTGGACACGGAAGCCTCACTATGTCGGAGCCGCAAGAGTCTGCAGTCAAGCTTTGGCTGCGCCCACGATGTTTGGAATCGTAATCGGCAGTCCCACTGATAGGTCGAACTGCTCCACTTCCACAGTGGTGAAGCCAGCCCGCTGGATTGATCCGGTGAGGTCTCTGTCGAGATTGCAACCGGTAGTCAGACACTTCCAGATAGGGTTGAGCTTGTGCTGCCACCATTGTCCGCGGGGTCGTGGGGAAATGACATGCTCGTAAAACAGGAACGCACCACCCGGCTTCAAGACGCGCCTGACTTCCCGGACTACGGCATCGGCGTCATGGACCATGCAAAGAACCAGGGTCGTTACGACCGTATCAAAGCTGGCGTCCGCAAAAGGTAGGCTTTCGCCAACCTGTTGAACAATGGATGCCTGCCGTCGCTGATTGAGAATATGTCCTCTCAGACGCTTCGCCATATAGGGGTCAGGTTCGATGAAAGTAACTATCGTTTCAGGTGGGTAGAATGGCAGATTCGCTCCAGTGCCGCCGCCCACTTCCAGAACATCCCCTCGTGCAAGACCTGCAGTCCGCCTGCGAAACGGCACTACACGGCCCTCAACCCCGGAATTCAGCAGATCGTAACCGGCAGCAAAGAGGCGCTTGCTCAGGCTCATTTCACTGACGCCATCGCTCTAATTGTGGCAGCCGCGCGCAGTGATGTCCCAGACGGCTTCGACCTTTCCGTCTCTAATGCCGACGAACTGGTCCCAGCGGTTCACCATGATGTCTTGCTGTCCGGATATGAGCTCGAACTTGTCGCCTAGACTTAGGGGCATCTGCCCGTCTGACTTCAAGACGATATGGTTTGCGCCGAGAGAGTCAACGCGTACGCCATCCACTCCATATATTTCTGGCAGTACGCCGCTGGGTGATGCGAGACAGCGCGATCCGGTGTCACCGATGGCAACACCCGGGCGCGGCGTGCTGGTAACGGTGCCAAGAATCTTGCCCGCAAACTCGAAATCCTCCATGTATGCGTATGCGTGGGACATCAGGGCATAAGTGCCGCCCTCGACTTCCGTAACGCCTGGAATCGTCGGGCAGATGTCGTATGTCCAACTCTCCCCTGCTGAGACGACTTCCACGGCGATGCCCTCAGCCTCGATTGCGTCCTTGACATCCAGTGTTTTCTGAATGAAGCGCGGGCCTTCGATGAAACGGGTCTCACGGTCGGGCTGGCCGGGAAGGGTCTGGTGGCTCATTACTCCCTTGAAATCGACTCCGGGCAACGAATCGGCGAACTTGGCAAGGACCACACCCTGTTCCGTGGCTCGGATACCCGCGCGCTCCATCTGTGTGTCAACTTCGATTACTACTCCAACGGAGACACCCATCTCAGCTGCGACATCGGATATCGCCTGCAGGTTGTCGGTGTTGTCCGCTGCGACCATCATCTTTGCCTGCCTTGCCAGGCTGCACAGGCGCGCGATCTTATCGGGCGTTACGACCTGATTTGGAATGAGAATGTCATCGATTCCGCCGTCAACCATCGCCTCCGCCTCGGAGACTTTAGCCGCACAGACACCGCCCACCGTGCCACCCGCGCGAATCTGCATGTGTGCCAGCGGAGGAGATTTCAGGTTCTTGATGTGCGCGCGCATCTTGCACTCCGTATCGCGGTAGGTGTCGGCGATGATCTGGTAGTTGCGCTCAAGCAGGTCTATGTCAACAATTAGGCACGGCGTTTCGAGATCTGAGATGTCAGTTCCTATGAGCGGTCGGTAGTTTTCCATTGGTGCGCTCCAGTATTTCAATCGTGCGAATGAGTGACTTCTTGTGAGTGAATGGCAAGCCTAGCGATATAGGCCACGCGCTGAAATAGCGAGTACTGCTTCTAGCTTACCGCCACGGACCGCCTGTATGTAGTCGTACACATTTACGCAGGCACCAATGTCCATAGGCGTGAACCAGATTCTGTCACCAAGAGCCAGCGTAACGTCGGCTCCGTCATTCCATAGCAGCTTGCCGTGCTCCGCGCTCATCGATGCTACATCAAGGTCATCGCGGCCTTCTATGACAGGAAAGCCGTAGTCGTCGCCCATCGCCTTGCGGCCCGTGTCGAGAATAGCAGTTCCCGGTTCCGGGAGACTGGTCACTGCTGCCATCACTTTCGCCGAGGGCTGAAGGGCAGGAGAGACTGAGCCGTGACGCTGGTCCATCAGTGCGTACGCCCCAGCGATGACCTCGGTCACACCGGGCATTTGCGAAGCCAGCTTGTAGCACTGTGTTCCGCTGACAGCGACAGTTGATACGCTTATGCCAGCGCCCTCCAGCTGCCGTCGGGCGTCAAGCGTCTGTTGAATCCGGTCACGCGATTGATTTTCTAATGAGTCGGCGTCTGCAGTTGGGTCTGGGTCGTCGAGAGTCATCAGCCCTCCGAAATTGAGCGCATCGCTCTGGACGATTGCCTGAGCCAGTTCCAACACTGGGGCACCCGGCGCTACGCCGCTTCCCTCTTGTCCGGTATTGAGGTGTACGAGCACATTGAGCGCAATGCCACTCGCCTGTGCCGCTTCGGACAGGCTGCGGACATTCACAGGATTGTCAACAACGGCAGTCACGCGCACCTGCCTGGCTAGCGCGCAGAGGCGAGCAATCTTGGACGCGGTCACCACTTCATTAACGACGAGGACATCGGAGATGCCATTTTGAGCAAACAACTCCGCTTCCGCAACGCCCGCGACCGCTATGCCGCCGACCGTGCCCCCGGCAGCTATCTGCCTGTGTGCGATCGCGGGGCAACGGTGCGTCTCAACGTACGGACGGAGCCTTGCTGAAGAGTCTCTGAAGGAAGAGTGGACGTGTCTAATGTTGGCTTCGAGGACATCCAAATCCACAACCAGAGCCGGCGTGTCCAACTCCTCAACGGGAGTGCCAACCGGCTTGAGAATTGGGCGTTCCATAAAGAACTCCTATGAATTAATTCTGTTGGGCAAATCAGGTTGGAGAATAGCACAGCGAGGGTGCTTCGTCCAACAATTACGGCGACCTCCATGAGGATAGGATGCAGAAATGTTATCATCACTGGTGAGACTCCAAGGGAGAAAGCAGGAGGCAGGCATGAAGGCGATCACAGGGGCGACTTTGATTGACGGCAGCGGGAGAGCGCCGGTAAGCGATGCAGCGATTCTCATCGAAGGCACGTCAATTGTGGCAGCCGGAAGCAGGCGCAGCGTTCAGATTCCAGAGGGTGTCGAGGCGATTGACGCGAATGGAATGACCTTGATGCCGGGATTGATCGACACGCACGACCATCTAGCGTCATTCAGCTATGAGATTGCAAGTCGTTGGGGTATCACGGAGCCTCGCAGCACGCGCCATCTTCGAATTGCTTCGGTACTGAACCAGACCCTGGAGACTGGTTACACCACGGTAAGGGATGCCGGCGGGTTGGATGCGGGATTCCGTCTGGCTGTGGATGAAGGCTTGGTGCCGGGACCAAGGCTTCAGGTTGCGCTCGGATTCATCACTCCAACCGGCGGAATGGGAGACAGGATCAGTCCGCTGGGATACAGGCCGCCCGCAGGTGAAGACTCCGGACTGCCATGGGGCGTGGCGGACGGGCCCGTGGGCATGCGCGCCAAAGTGCGCGAGATGGTGGGCGTAGGTGCCGACGTGATAAAGACGGCAACGACCGGTGGGGCAAGCTCAACAGCCGGTCTGGGACCAAAGGATGTTCTCTTCGAGAGGGATGAACTTGAGGCACTGGTGGATGAGGCTCACAAGCGCGGACGACGCGTGATGTGTCACGCACTCGGTGGAGAAGGCCTGCGCATGGCTATCGAGGTCGGTGTGGATTCCATCGAGCATGGCTCCTACCTTGACGAGGATCCACAGTTGCTGGAAATGATGGCCGAGAAAGGCATCGCTTTCACGCCAACTTATGGAGTGTACACATTCCACGCCACTCACGGCACGCCCCACGGCAGGGCGCGCGCCGCTGCCCTGCGTGAGCACCATGTGAAGAGCTTGGAAATGGCAATAGAATACGGCGTTATTGTGACCGCAGGAACGGACGAGGGCGGCTGGGAGCACGGTAACAATGCCCACGAACTCAGTTGCCTCGTAGAGGCTGGAATGACGCCGATGCAGGCCATAGTAGCGGCGACAGGCGACGCAGCAAAGTGCGTTGGCTCGGAATCAGAAATCGGTACTATCGCGGCCGGCAAGAGAGCTGATCTCATACTTGTAGAGGGCAATCCCCTCGACGATGTCTCGATCCTAGAACGGGGCAAGTCTGTCAAGTATGTCATGAAGGATGGCATGGCTTACTTTGACAAGCGCGTTTCGAACGGTGCGAAGCGCAGTCCTTAGGATTGAAGTCAGAAGAAACTCCGACCAAACCCCAAATGGAGCGCAGATGTTACGAGCCAGAGCAAGACGAGACGAAGGGACGAAGGGCACAATGATGGGGGTCAAGCTTATGGCGGACGAGGTAGTCCATGAGTCGCTGGGCACAGACGAGGGCGCTGGCTCAGGCGGCAGCAACATTGTGCTACTGACCGGTAAGCGCATCATTCATGTCAGTGGCTCCGGGTCCAACCAGAAGACTGCGTACGCAGCGATCGAGGACATAAGCGCTGTCGAGGTTACGCAGCAGTCGGTGGAGGGCTACAGCGCATTCATCTGGGCGGTGCTTGCATTCTTCGTGTCCGCGATGCTCTGGCGGGTCATCGAGAATCAGACCTTGTCAATCGTGGCTGCTGCCGTTGTCGCCCTTATGGGGGTGTACCTGATCGTCGATCGACTGCTGTCTCGTGGCGAGCATGCGCTCGTATTCAAGGCAGGGGGCGCAGAAATACAGTGCGCTCTGAAGGGCGACGGCGACCAGTCTGACGCCGAGGCACTCATCGCGCGGCTCTTCGAACTAAAGGATGAGCGGCGCGACCCAAAGTACAGTCGAGCGAAGACGTTCTCGCCGCGGTAGTGCAAACTGCTGGCGGCTAAATTTCTGAGAGATAAGGACGGACTCAGCCAAGCCGCAGATTGGGGATGACATCCACATCCCACTGCGACTGTATTTCGTTCCTGAAGTGAAAGAAACCTGCCGCTCCCATCATAGCGCCGTTGTCGGTGCAAAGCCCTGGGCGCGGGACGATCACTTCGACGGGTACCCGCTTGTGCATCTCCTGTCGCAGGTGGCTATTGGCCGCCACACCGCCTCCGAGTATCACGCCTTTCACACGAAACTGCTCCACAGCCTGGATCGTGCGCTGCACCATGGAGTCCACTACTGCCTGCTGAAAGGCGTCCGCCATATTGGAGACCTGCTGTGGGTCTGGCGGTCGATCCTCAGAGGGAGGGTACATACCGTACTCTTCCGCGCGGCGTGCCACGGCCGTCTTCAGACCGCTGAAGCTGAAGTCCAGCGAGTTCCGGACGACGGGGCGCGGGAAACGCGGCTCTCCTCCGTGGCTGTGTTCCGCGACTCGTTGAATCTCGGGCCCGCCCGGAAAGCCAAGTCCCAGGGCACGCGCAGCCTTGTCGAATGCTTCGCCCGCCGCATCATCTCTGGTGCGCGCGATGAGCGTGTAGTCTCCGTGACCCTTCATCAGGATCAGGTCCGTATGTCCGCCTGAAGCGATGAGGCACATCAAGGGAAATCCGGGCAACACTTCTGGATTGACTCCTTCCTCGAGCCACGCAGCATATATGTGCCCTTCCAGATGGTTCAAGCCGATGAATGGAAGCTCCTTGGACAGGGCAAAGCCTTTTGCCGCGTTCACGCCGATGAGCAGTGAACCTGCAAGTCCCGGCCCGTGCGTGACGGCAACTCCATCGAGCTCGTGGGCATCGAGCGATGCTTCGTCGAGCGCCTGCCTGATCACCGGGATGATCGTTATCATGTGCTGACGCGATGCAATCTCAGGGACGATGCCACCGTATTGGGCGTGCAACGTTGCCTGGGAAGCTACGACGTTGGAGTGAATGTAATTGCCGTCCTCAATGACTGCGGCGGCAGTTTCATCGCACGATGTTTCTATGCCTAGGATTTTCATCTATGAATCCTCAAACTCAGGTTAGCGGTATGCTCAACTAGATTCCCCGTTCGCTGTGACCCAGAGGGATGAAAGGGTGTTCCATCGCCACTTCTTCGTTGAATGTCAGCCCTAGACCTGCCCCCTTCGGCAATTCGACATAGCCGTTCTGCTGACGTGGGAGACCGTCGAATACCTGGAAGTAGTGCGGCTCGTAGAATTCCGCGTGGTACTCCTGTATTAGGAAGTTCGGCATTGCAGCGTCCAGGTGGAAACTCGCGACCGTACCAACGGCAGCGTTAGTGTTGTGCGGCGCCATCATGATGTGCTGCGGCTCGGCGATGGCGGCGATCTTTTTCAACTCAGTAATGCCGCCAGCGTTGCACATGTCGGGCTGGAGAATGTCAACCGCTTCGTTCTTGACCAGTTCGAAGAAGGGGAACTTAGTGTAGAGTCTCTCCCCAGTAGCGATGGGAATATTCACATTGTCCCGCACCTGCTTCATTTCGGACACATTCTCCTGAGATACTGGCTCCTCAAACCAAAACGGTCGATACTGTTCGAGTCGCTTGCCCAGATGTATCGCCGTATAGACATTGAACTTGGCGTGTACTTCGATCAGGATTTCGATATTCGGTCCGACCGATTCGCGCACAGCGGCTACCCTGTCCTCTGCAAGTTGCGCTTCTTCAGGCGAGATTGTCACATAGTTATGTTGCCCGAATGGATCAAATTTCATGGCCGTGTAGCCCATTTCGACGACGCTCCTGGCTTCTTCGCCATTCTGCTCTGGCGTCCCCGGATTAGTGTACCAACCGTTGGCATAAACACGGATACGGTCAGTGTAAGGACCTCCAAGCAGTTCATACACCGGCACTCCCAGCGCCTTGCCGCGCAGGTCCCACAGCGCAATGTCGATGCCGGAGAGCGCAGTGCTGAACAGGCGTCCCCCACGTCCAAGATTGTCCTGGTACATGCGCGTCCAGTGGACCTCGTGGTGCAGCGGGTTCTTGCCCACGAGATAAGCTTCAGTCCATTCGTGCAGCAGCGTAGCCACCATCGGATCGTAGCTCAGCATTGACGCCTCGCCGATGCCTTCAATGCCTTCGTCGGTGGTCAGGCGCAGGATGAGCCAGTTTCGCTTGGCGTTGCGGTGCTGCGAGGAGAATATGTGTGTCTTGATGCCGGTAATTTTCATTCTTCCCCCATTCAGAAGAGTGCGTTCCATTCACTGGAAAGTGTACAACGCCCGCCCTCCTCAGGGCAAAGTCGCGCCCCCGACAGGCGGATGATGGTATGATATGCGCTGCATAATTTCACCAATAACGGCTGTAACATCAGTGAGGTAGGACATTGAATCGAGAACGATCCAAGCAGTTGTACGGCGCCGCAAGAGAGATTATACCCGGTGGTGTAAATAGCCCCGCGCGCTCATGGGGTGCGGTTGGCGGCAATCCACTGTTTCTGACGCGAGGCTCCGGCAGCAGAGTCTGGGATACGGATGGCAACGAGTACATCGACTATGTGTGCTCCTGGGGACCGCTCATTCTGGGACACGCAAACGACCGCGTAGTTTCCGCGATAACTCAGGCAGCGGCGGACGGTACCAGCTTCGGCGCTCCAACCGAGCGAGAAAACGAAATTGCCCGTCTCGTCGTGGACGCATACGAATCCATTGAAATGGTGCGCTTTGTGAACTCTGGAACGGAGGCGACGATGAGCGCGCTGAGGCTGGCGCGCGCGTACACAGGCAGATCGAAGATCGTAAAATTCGAGGGTGGCTACCACGGCCACTCTGACGCGCTACTGGTTGCGGCAGGATCTGGCGCACTGGCGCACGGCGTTCCGGACAGCGCGGGTGTAACAGCATCATTCGCGCAGGACACGCTGCTTGGGGTGTTCAACGACCTGTCATCGGTTGAGGCGCACTTTGACGCTTTCCCGGAAGATATTGCCTGCGTAATCGTCGAACCTATTGCGGGGAATATGGGCGTCGTGCCTCCGCAGGAAGGCTTTCTCCAGGGCCTGCGGGACCTGACTGAGAAGCACAACTCATTGCTGATCTTCGATGAGGTTATCACTGGGTTCAGAGTGGAGTACGGCGGTGCGCAACAGCGTTTCGGCATAACCGCCGACATTACCTGTCTCGGAAAGATCATCGGCGGCGGCATGCCTGTGGGTGCATACGGAGGCAGCGCGGAGATTATGGCAACCGTCGCACCCCTTGGCGGGATGTACCAGGCAGGCACGCTGTCAGGCAACCCGGTGGCGATGGCTGCCGGAATAGCAACTCTGGAACAGCTTCAGGAGCCTGATGTGTATAACGCTCTTGGGGCAAAGGCCGCGTCACTTGCGGCGGGGCTGCAGGAAGTGTTCGCTGAGGCGGAAGTTCCGCTGCGGATCAACCGGGTCGGTTCAATGATGACGCTGTTCTTCAATGCAGGCGAGGTAACCGGGTGGGAAACGGTATCAGCTTCAGACAGAGAGGGGTTCGGGCGCTTCTTCCACAGGATGCTGGGAGAGGGCGTATATCTTCCGCCTTCGCCGTTCGAGGCAATGTTCGTTTCAACGGCGCACAGCGATGCGGATATCGAAGCAACTATAAGCGCGGCACGGCGCGCATTGGCGTGAGATTAGAAGTTGTGCCTAGCCGATGCAAGTCCGAATAGCTGAGATCCCTTCTGCGACGCTCATCCGGTCGTTATAGACGGCGGAACCTGCGACGAGTACGTTCGCGCCCGCCTGAACAACGCTATTGGCAGTTGCGGCGCTAACACCTCCGTCCACCTGAAGATCGGTGGTTAAGCCACGCTCATCTATCATCGCACGGACGCGGCTGATTTTGCCGAGCATGGACTCAATGAACGCCTGCCCGCCGAAGCCGGGATTTACGGTCATCACCAGCGCCTGGTGCAGGTCGGCTATGACTTCATCGAGGGCAAACACCGGCGTTGCCGGACTGATTGCCACACTCGGCTTCTTACCTGCCTCAAGTATCTGATGCACGGTGCGGTGAAGGTGCCTGCAAGCTTCTGCGTGAACGGTAATGATGTCTGCGCCGGCGCCGGCGAAGTCGTCAATATAGCGCTCAGGAGCATCTACCATCATGTGCAGGTCGAAAGGAAGGCTCGTGGAACCGCGAATCGCCTCGACTATCATCGGGCCCATCGTGATATTGGGGACGAAATTGCCATCCATAATGTCGATATGAATTGCGTCGGCTCCACCCTGCTCTGCTTCAGCAACCTGCTCGCCTAATCTGGCGAAATCCGCTGACAAGATTGACGGCGCTATCTTGATGATACGATCAGCTGTCACTTTCGGCCCCCTGCTCACTCAGAAGTTGGGTTTTCGCCTCGACGACTGCCTGCTTGACACGAGAAAATGCGGTCCCGCCCGGTACGTCTCGCGCCCCAACGGATGACTCCACACTGATAGCAAGCACTTCTTCGTCGAACAGATCCGAGAAACTACGGTACTCATCCAGCGACAGTTCCTCGAACTGTACACCACGCCCTACGGCATATTCTGACAGCCGCGCAACGACGCCGTGCGCCTCCCGGAAGGGCATGCCTCTGTCCACCAGATAATCGGCTATGTCGGTGGCAAGGACGTAGCTGCCCTGTGCCGCCTCTCGCATTCGTTCGGGAACGATGTGCATCTTATCAATCATGTCGGCGAAAATCGTAAGTGTGGCGAGCAAGGTGTCGAAGGTGTCGAAAAAGCCCTCCTTGTCCTCCTGCATGTCGCGATTATATGTGAGCGGCAATCCCTTCATAAGAGTCAGCAGAGCCATCAAGCCGCCAAACACCCTACCCGTCTTGCCGCGCGCAAGCTCCGCGAAATCAGGGTTCCGCTTCTGCGGCATGATGCTGCTGCCGGTCGTGTATTCATCACTAAGGCGAGTGAAGGCAAACTCATCGGACGACCATAAAACAAGCTCTTCCGCCATCCGCGACAGATGCATCATGCATATCGCGGCTGCCGATTGAAAGTCCAGCAGGAAGTCCCTGTCGGCGACGGCATCCATGCTGTTGCGGGAAATTCGGCTGAACCCCAGTTCCCGCGCCACGAATTCGCGATCTATGGGATATGGCAAGCCCGCGAGCGCCCCGCTCCCTAGGGGAAGAACGTCGGCACGATCATAAGCCTGTCGGAAGCGGTCGGCGTCGCGACCCAGCATTTCGAAGTAAGCAAGCATGTGGTGAGCGAAAAGAACGGGCTGCGCGCGTTGCACATGAGTGTAGCCGGGCATCACTGCAGTGATGTTGGCCTCAGATTGTAGGACAATTGACGATCTCAAGTCGTGGACTGCGTCAAGAACCTCGTTGATGGCGTCCTTGGCGAACATCCGAATATCGAGAGCAATCTGATCGTTCCGCGAGCGTGCCGTATGCAGCCTGCCAGCAGCCTCGCCTATCTTTTCGTGTAGGCGGTTTTCCACATTCATGTGGATATCTTCAAGTTCAGGACGCCATTCAAAGCTGCCGTCCTCAATCTCCTGGAGTATCTCCTGCAATCCATTGGTGATTGCAGTGGCGTCGTCGTCATCGATTATGCCCTGCTTGGCGAGCATGCGGGCATGGGCGATCGAGCCTGCGATGTCCTGGCGGTACAGCCTGCGGTCGTAGTGGATGGAGACAGTGTAGGCCGAAGTTACCTCTCGCATCCCTCCCAGTCTAGGCATCGGATGCAGCAGCGCCAACCACTTCTTCTGCGGGACGCTTAGTTACAAGGAAGCGGCGTCTCAATGTAAGAACCTGCTCGCCGCGCTGGTTGATGCCGCGCGACTCCATATAGACGATACCGCGGTCGGGACGGCTCTTCGAGACCCGCACGTCTAGTATCTCGCTCTCAGCATAGATCGTGTCGCCCTCAAATGTGGGGCCGTCGTGAGTAGCATTTTCGTATTCCAGATTTGCAATTGCCTTGCCGGAAGTATCGCGGACGCTGATTCCCACCACTAGGCTGAAGACAAGCATGCCATTCACAAGGATCCTGCCGTGAGGGTGGTCCTTCATGTAATGCTCGTCGAAGTGGAGCGGGTTCGTATTCATCGTCAGAAGCGTGAACAGGTGATTGTCCATCGCCGTGATGGTCTTGCCGGGCCAGTGCTTGAATATGTCACCAGCCTTGAAATCATCAAGGTAACCACCGAATGAATCTCGACCGTCGTGAATCATAGTGCTTTCCTACTCTGAATCTTCTGTGGACCCTAAATCTGGTACTTCTGCAGCAGCCTGCGGGCGATTATCAGCTTCTGGATCTCGTTCGTGCCCTCGCCGATAATCATGAGAGGCGCGTCCCGGTAGTAGCGTTCGAGCGGATAGTCCTTGATATAGCCATAGCCGCCGTGGATGCGCATCGCCTCCATAGTAACTTCGCCGCACATCTCGCTGGCGAACAGCTTTGCCATGCCCGCTTCGAGGTCAACCCGCTCACCGGAGTCCTTCTTACGCGCCGCCTCGTATGTCAGCAGCCTCGCGGCTTCGATATTCGTCGCCATCTCCGCGAGTTTCAGCTGAATCGCCTGATGCTGCGCGATAGGCTGCCCAAACGATTCGCGTTGCTGCGCATACTTGATGGCGGCATCGAATGCTGCGGTCGCCACGCCAACTGCGCGCGCCGCGACGTTGATGCGCCCACCTTCCAAGCCACTCATAACTTGCCCGAAGCCCCGCCCTTCTACATCGCCGATCAAGTTCTCAGTGGGGATGCGAACATTGTCGAAGACGAGCTCAGTGGTATCAATGCCGCGATAACCTAGCTTGTCGAGTTTCTGCGCGACCGTGAATCCTGCGGCAGGCTTTTCCACGACGAAGCAACTTATGCCGCGATGGGGAGGATTCGCCGTCTTGTCCGTGCGCGCAAGGACAGCGAAGGCATTGCCGCTGGCGCCGTTCGAGATGAACATCTTGTTGCCGTTTATTACATACTCTTCGCCGTCCTTGACAGCGGAGGTCTGAAGGTTCTGCATGTCGCTTCCGCCGCCCGGCTCGGTGAGCGCCAGTCCTCCACGTATTACACCCTCCGCCATCTTGGGCAGAAATCGTTGCTTCATCTCCTCTGTCCCGTAGGTTGAGATGACATAGGCGAGGATGTGATGCGTGCCGAGGGGGCCCGTAAGGCTCATCCAGCCCTTGCTAAGCTCCTCGAATATCAGGGCAAATGTGGTGTAGTCGAGACCAAGCCCGCCATACTCCTCTGGAATCATGATGCCGAACAGTCCCATCTCGGCCATCTTGTCCACAAGCTCCTGAGGGTATATGTCCTCGTTCTCGAAGTAGTTGACGACAGGATCTACATCGCGGCGAACGAATTCACGCACGAGATTAGTCATCTGATTGCGGGTCTCGCTGGAAGTAGTCGTCATTTCCATTACCTATTCGTCGGGCCTGTGAATTCAGACGTGGCTGGGAAGCTAGGCTACCTGTTGAGGTGGGGATACTGCCGCACGCCCACATTCTTGGAGGAAATGCCCAGAACTTTTAAGAACCCCTCGGCGTCCGAGTGGTCGTAGGTTCCCATCGCCTCCATGGATGAGTCGTCTGTGTAGAGTGAATAAGGCATTGCCTCAGGCGTGTCGTCGGCCGTGTCAAAGAAGATGCTGCCCTTGTACAGCCTCACGGATATGGTTCCGGAGGCGAGGCGTGTCATCGGCTCCAGCGCTGCCAGTGCCGAGGTGGTCGCCAGGTCGAGCCAGTAACCCTGATATATCTGAAGGCTAATTACACCGGAGAGGTAGTCGAATAGTTCACGTGCGCGCCTGTCTAGGATGAACTGCAGCAGGTACTCATAGCTTCGCCCAAGCAGTTCCATTCCCGGTGATTCATATATGCCGCGAGATTTTACGCCTACGAATCGGTTCTCCACAACATGAGTGCCAATTCCCACGGCGTGCTTACCGGCAACGCGGTTCGCCTGCTGAAACATCTCTACTAGACCAAGGGGGTTGCCGTTGAGAGTTACCGGAACGCCTTCTTCCCATCGAATAGTGACAATCTCATCCGAGTCGGGCGCGTCCCAAGGCCAGACGCCCATACCCGGTTCGACAAATACGGGAGAAATCGCGACATCTTCCAAGTCGCCTGCCTCGTGTGTCAATCCAAGGAAGTTCGCATCCGTGGAGTAGCGAGACTCGCGCGACGGTCTGATGGGCAGATCGTTCTCCTCGCAGTAGTCGAGCATTTGCTGCCGTCCTGGGAACTGCTGCACGAACTCGGGGTCGCGCCAGGGCGCATATACCTGCAACGACGGCTGCAAAGTGTTTGCGGCTAACTGAAATCGCACCTGATCGTTGCCCCGCCCGGTCGCGCCATGAAAGAGCACGCCGATGTCTTGCGCGTCAATTTCCGGCAGCATCGCGCCGACGGTGATTGGACGCGCAATACCAGTTGTATTCCAGTAGCCGCCTTCGTATCGCGCCTGCGACTGTATGACCTTCAATCCAGCTTCTGCGAGGGCGTCCTGTCCCTGCACAATATGCGCGCTCTCCGCACCGCTGCCGAGCATTCGGTCCTTCACAGCGTCAAGGCTCTCTTCGTCCGGCTGACCGAGATCTACCGTGAAGCAATGCACCGAGAAGCCCTTGCTTTTCAGCCAGTGCGTAACGGTGCAGCTATCTAGACCGCCGGACACCGCGCCGGCTACTTGCGTAATGTTGCTGTCTTTGAGTTCGCGCCAGTTCATTTGTGGCAGAGGATCTCCAAGTCTAGTGTGTCAGTTTTCTTGATTCTAGCCGGCAACAACCGTGTCAATCGCCCTGTTCAACTTCTCCATGCATTCGTCAACGTCCGCCTCAGTGATTATCAAAGGAGGCATAAAGCGGATGGCATCGGGGAGCACCGGATTCAGAAGCACGCCCTCGTTGTTCGCAGCTGCCACGACCGCGGGAGCAATCGGATTCTGCAGAAGTAGTGCAATAAGCAAACCCATGCCGCGATAGCCCTTCACGACATCGGGACGCGCTGCCCGCATCTCTTCGAGCTTGGATTCGAGATACGCCCCGACTTTGCGGGCGTGACCGGGGATGTCGTTCTCGACCATGTAGCGGACTGTGGCATTACCTGCCGCCGTCGTGAGGACGTTTCCGCCGAATGTACTGCCGTGGTCTCCCGGCTCCAGCACATCGCAAGTGTCCTTGCACATGAATGCCCCGATGGGCACACCGTTCCCCAGTCCCTTGGCGGATGTCATCACATCGGGCTCGACATCGAAGCGCTCGTAACCCCACAGGCTGCCTAGGCGTCCCATGCCGGTCTGCACTTCGTCGAAGATCAGTAGGATGTTGTTCTCGTCGCACCACTCGCGCAGGCCCTTGAGATAGCCTTCGGTTGGCACATTGACGCCGCCCTCACCCTGCAGCACTTCGACCATGACGGCGCAGGTCTTGTCTGTGGTAGCTTCGCGTATTGCGTCCAGGTCTTCGTATGGCACATTCGTGTAGCCTTCTGCCAGCGGGAGCCACGCCTGCTGATACGCCGGCTGGCCGGTAGCGGCTATCATGCCCAGCGTGCGTCCGTGGAACGAGTTGAGCACGGTGATAATGTCCTGTGCCCCATCACGATGAAGACGGCCATACTTACGCGCCAGCTTGACCGCTCCCTCGTTGGCTTCAACACCGCTGTTGGCGAAGAACACCTTGTCCATGCAGCTGTTTTCAACCAGCGCCTCCGCAAGCTCAAGCTGCGGAATAGTGTAGAACAGGTTTGAGGTCTGCATCAGTGTGGCAGCCTGCTTCTGGATCGCCTCCGTGACGGCCGGATGGCAATGGCCCAAGTTGTTCACCGCCAAGCCGGCCGTGAAGTCCAGGTATTCCTTGCCTTCCGTATCCCATACCCTCACACCTTCACCACGTTCTATTACCATTGGTTGGCGGTTGAACGTGTGTATGTAATATTGGCTTTCTTTCTCTTTCCATTCTGCTGCCGATGTCATTGCATTTCCTCCATATTTGTCAGGCGCCGGATATGAAAGGTTGCTGCGGGCAAGCCCGCTAGCTCGTAGTTCCGCCGCGATGTTATTGATTACTCAGTGTTTCCGTCAATCGGTCGAGCGCATCCTCAAGTTCTGATAGGTTCTGCTTCACGTCCTGAATGGCTTCCTGAATCGTTTCAACCGTTGTCTCGACAGCGCCGCCGACAGCGGACTGCTGTGTGGTGGATTCTGAAGGTTCTTCCTCTACATCAGTCACAAATGAAGCCGAACCTGTGAGTTCACTGAGTGCCTCATTCAGCGAGTCTTCCATGACAACCTTGTCGCCCGTCGCCAGTATTACGCGCTTCAGCTCAGGGAAGTTCACACCTTCCGCCCGGATATAGACCGGCTCCGCGTAGATAATACCCTGGTCAACAGGGATTACCAGAAGGTTGCCTCGCAAGCACTCCGAACCGGCAGTACAGCGCAGGGTAAACCACGCCGAGATGTCCTGGTCGTTGTCTATACGAGCCTCAATCTGTGCGGGGCCGTCGATCTGCCTGTCCTTCGGGAAGTTGAAGGCTATGAGGTTGCCATAGTGACTGCCGTCACTGCGCGCTGCCAGCCAGCCGATCAAGTTCTGCCGCTCATTCGGCGTGTAAGGGAGAAGCAGAACGAATTCTTCCTTGTCCTCCCCCGGCAACTTCATAATTACATAGTATGGCTCCACCTGATTGAGAACGTCCCCTTGACCGAATTTCTCTTCTGCGACAGCCCATAGGTCTTCATTGTTGTAGAAGTTCTGAGGCTCCTGCATGTGGTATCGGATGTACTTTTCCGCCTGAATGCGGAAGAAGTCCTGCGGGTAACGGACATGGGATCTGAGCGATTCCGGCATCGCCGACTGTGGGAGGAACAGGTCCGGGAATATACGCCGATAAGTGCGTATGATGGAATCCGTCTCATCCCAAACATAGAAACTCAGGTCGCCAGTGAATGCGTTAACCGTGATCTTCACGCTGTTGCGCATATAATTAAGCTCGCCGCCCAGCGGGTCTGAGTACGGGAATCTGTCAGTGTAGGTGTATGCATCCTGCATCCAGAAAAGGCCACCTTCAGCCGCCACTATGTATGGGTCATTGTCCAGCAGAAGGAATGGAGCAACTGTTTGGATACGCTCTTGAATGGCACGCCTGTATTGCAGGCGGCTATCTCCGGTTATCTGGCCGCTGATCAGAATGTTCACATCCGCGAACTGCCAGGCGTATGCGATACGACGGAAGATGGACGACAGTTGTACGCCTCCATGCCCATCGTAGTTCGTACGGAACAGATCGCCGCTCTCAGTCTGATAGTCCAACTCGTCCTGCAGGCTGTTGGTTATTACATATTCGAGGGTGTTTTCGCCGTAGTAGATGCGCGGGTTTGAGACAAGAAGCTCCGGAGGTCCCTCTGAGTCGGGGGACTGGATTGGAATTACTCCGTCCGCAGGAATATCTTTCGCAAAGAATATAGGCCTGCCCTCCGGCGTGAATTCGGTTACGGGACTCATTGCGATACCCATGCCATGGGTATAGACCAGGCGAGTGTTAGTCCAGTTTCGTGTTCCTTCGTCCAGTTTCTCAGGCGCGACCTCGCGTGCTGAGAGCAAGACCTGCCTCAATTCGCCGTCCACTTCGTAACGATCGACATCAGCGTCGTGGAAGTCGTAGTACGGCCGAATGAGTTGAATCTGCTTAAAGACATCCGAAAGCGGACGATAGTCCCAGAGACGGATATTGTTAATAGTCTGAGGATTACGCTGAATGACTTCGGTGTTCACTTCAGTCTCAGCCGGGTAGAACTCCTCAGACACGCGATCAAGGCCGTATGCGCTGCGTGTGAACTGAATGTTACGTTCAATGTACTGTGCTTCGCGCACGAACTCATTAGGATTCACCGTGAATTGCTGAATTAGGTTGGGCCAAAGGGTGCCAAGCACGATATTCGCCACAAACCACAATGCGAATGCGCCAATCAGCAACCGTCTGCCGCTGAAGTAAGTGTTGGCGAGCATCAGCAGACCCGCGGCGAAAGCGATTATGGTCATAATCAACAGGGCGGGCATGCGCGCGTTCACATCGGAATACGCTGCACCGAACACTGCGCCCTCTTCGGACAGCAGCAGGTCCCACCTATCGATCCAGTGGCCCAAGCCGAGCGTAAACATCACGAGCGCCGCTAAGACTGACAGATGAATTTTCACTCCCGGCGCACTCAGGTCGAGACTCTGCCCCTGCATGCTGAAGCGCAGGAAGTAATAAGCGACAGTCGCTATGAGGGTCAGCAGCAGAAGGCCCAGAATCCAGCCCTGCACAAAGCTCAGCATGGGCAGAGTGAATACATAGAATCCGGCGTCCTGACCGAATACGGGCTCGGTCTGGCCAAATGTAGCGGCATTGGAGAAGCGCAGGAATATCTCCCAGCGCGCTGCCATTATTGTGCCGAAAATGACGGCGAGTATAGCCACAACACCGACGCTGATTGTCATCAGCGCACGGCCCATGAAATTCAAGAGGTCGTCCGGCAGAGGAAGAGTTATCCTGCCCCTAGAGATGAGTGTCGCGGCATAAATGCTGGCTCCCGACAGGATTGCCATTGTCACCGCACCGATAACGAACAGCATAATCCGAGTGGTAAGGACTTTGACGAATATGCCCCGATAGCCCAAGTTGTCGAACCACAGCCAATCGGTATATACGCCTCGCCCGAAGACAAACAGCGAGAATAGCACGACCGCTACGACCGCGAAGGCAATCCACTTTGAGAGTGTCCCTATCTGTCCAAAGAACTGGTACAGCTCGACGGTGGAGTCGCCATCATCACCATCTCCGCCCGATCCACTACTTCCGTTCTGGTATTCACCGGCCATTTAAAATCTGCCTGCCTTTATCCTATTCTTGTACCGAGGGTCGCGCCCGAAACGACATCGATTAGCGCCGAAGGCTCGCGACCATCTATGATGTGCGAGACGCCGCCCGAATGCAATGCCGTCAGGCACGCTTCCAGTTTTGGGATCATGCCGCCTGCCGCGACATTGGAACTGATCAGTCCCCTGGCCTGCCGCTCAGTCAGGCGAGGTATTAGCCTGCGTGTCGTGTCCAGCACGCCCTGAACGTCGGTGAGGAAGACAAGCCTACTTGCATTCAGCGCTGCTGCGATTTCGCCCGCGGCGGTATCGGCGTTGATGTTGAGCAATGTGGGAGAGTTTTCGCCATCTTCAACGGGTTTCACGCCGACGGGTGCGATCACGGGAATACAGCCTGAATCCAACACGGCTTTGATCGGGTCTGTGTTGACATCGGTGATGTCCCCGACAAGCCCAAGCTCAGGGTCACGGACGCACGCGCGCAACATTCCGTCATCCGCGCCACTAATGCCTATGGACCGTGCGCCAAGTTCGACCATAGACGCAACGAGGTTTTTGTTTATGAGACCTGTCAGCACTGCAACGACGATGTCAATACTGGGACCATCAGTGACACGTAGACCTCTGACGAAGCGCGGCATCACTCCCTGCTTTGCCATCCAGTCACTGATTATCTTGCCGCCGCCATGCACAACTACGGAGTTAACGCCCTGACGCTGAAGTTCCATCAGGTCGTGTAGAGTCGTGTCGTGGCTGCCCAGCGTGCTGCCGCCTATCTTGACTACGATCGTCCCACTTGCATCGGTCTCCTTCTGCGCCTGTACCTTGGATGTTCCGTCAGAGCCACCCAATTCACTAGAATTGAATGTGTCTTGTTCTGGATCGGACTGAGGTTCGTTCATTCCTGATAAGCCGTTCAACAATGACATGCACTTTAGGTGCTGTACGCCGAATTGAAAGTCACATACTCTTCGGTCAGATCGCATCCCCAGGCGGTTGCGGTCGCATCGCCCATATTGAGTCTGATACCGAAGCGCACATCAGGCGAGCTTGCCATCGCGCTCACGACCGAGTCGAGGTGGAACGGAATGGACTTGCCTTCATCGACGATCTGGATGTCGTTGATGTATATCTGGATCTTCGATTCGTCCATGTCAGCGCCGCTTTTGCCCAGCGCCATCATCAGACGTCCCCAGTTAGGGTCGTTCCCATGAACCATTGCCTTGACCAGCGAAGATGTGGAGATCTCACGAGCCGCCTTGCGCGCATCCGCAAGCGACCCCGCTTCGTCAACCGTCACCTCAATGAGCTTTTTCGCGCCCTCGCCGTCTCGCACCATATCCTTCGCCAGAGAAGTGCAGACGAATGTCAGAGCCTCCTCAAAGGCTTCTGCCTCCGCGCTGCCCGCGACGACTTCCGCTCCACCTGCCTGACCGTTAGCGAAGGCCAGAACGGTGTCGTTCGTACTCTGGTCGCCGTCAACGCTGCACATGTTGAAGGATGTGTCGACTGCCCTGCTGAGCGCGGCCTGCAGGAATGATTGCTCTACCGGCGCGTCGGTCGCAACGAATGCGAGCATTGTCGCCATGTTGGGATGAATCATGCCCACGCCCTTTGCCGCCCCGCCGAGTACAGCATTGCGCCCGCCCAGGTCAACCGAAACGGCAACCTCCTTGTGTCGTGTGTCCGTGGTCATGATGGAACGGGCAAAGTCATGCCCGCCGCCGCCAGATAGACTGACATTGCCGACATGCTGCCGGAGCAGCGCCATCGGAAGCTCGACGCCAATCATGCCAGTGCTGCACACGAGCATGTCCTCGACGCTTACGCCGGTGTGAGAAGCAGCAAGCTCCGTAAGCTCGGCGGCATCCGTGAGTCCTTGATCACCCACGCAGCAATTGGCGCAGCCGCTGTTAGCAACAACGCCGCGCGCAACGCCTCTTTCCGCTCTCTGTCGGCTCAGAACCACTGACGGAGAGAGAATCTTGTTCGTTGAAAAGGTTGCAGCGAGGTTTGCCGGTGTTTCAGAAAACAGAATACCAAGGTCCAATACTCCGTCTTCTTGCGTCTTCAGCCCTGCGTATGTCCCACCAGCCAGAAAGCCCTTGGCAGAAGTAACGCTGCCATCACTAATAATCTCGATCATTGCTGCCATTTGCGCTCCTATTCCAATGCGACGACGCGCCTTCCATCCATAGGCGCGCACGACAAAATAGCGTACGGATTATAGCATAGCGCGACATGGGGGCGCAAAAGACTTTTCGTTAACACGCTGCCTTTCATTCTTATCGAACTTCTGGCGTTCAGCTCGTAAATCAGCGAGTTCTGCAGTTTCACGCGGCGTCAACAACCAATTAGCCAATATCCTATTTCCATGTGTTACAATGCGCCTGCAAAAAGAACCTCAAATATCCTCTCGAGGAGGTCAAGACGCAGATGACATCCAATATCGTTCTTTCGACGAAAGACTATAATGTGGTCGGAACGCGCCCGATTCGGCACGACGGCTACGACAAGGTGACCGGAAAGGCGCTTTACGGCGCTGACATGAACCTGCCTGGCATGCTTCACGGCAAGGTGCTTCGCAGTCCCCATGCTCACGCTAACATTCTGTCCGTAGATACTAGCAAAGCTGAAGTACACCCCGACGTGCTGGCCGTGGTAACTTCTGCAGACTTTGCTGAGGCACCCGACGAGGCGCGGGTGATCGTCGCGGGTCCCCCAACAAATCTCAAGCACCTCAGCAATAACACTCTCGCCGGTGAGAAGGCTCTCTATAAGGGACAGGCGATTGCCGCCGTGGCAGCGCAGAGCGCGCACGCAGCCGAAGAAGCGCTAGCCCTCATTGATGTCGAGTACGAGGTCTTACCCGCGGTTACGACTGTGGAAGAGGCTATAGCGGACGGCGCTCCCCAACTCCATGCGAATTACAAGGGCAATGTTGCCAGCCACTCCGAGATGACACTCGGCGATATAGAAAAGGGATTCGCAGAAGCCGATCTCGTCTTCGAAAAGACCTTCCGCACCAAGACCGTTCACCAAGGCTATATCGAGCCGCATACGGCAACGGCCTGGTGGCAGGCGGACGGACGGATCACAATCTGGTGCAGTTCTCAGGGGCACTTCCAGATAAGAGACCGCACTTCGGCAGTGTTGGGCATCCCTCATTCAAGGATTAAGGTCGTGCCGATGGAGATCGGAGGAGGCTTCGGCGGCAAGACGACCATCTATCTTGAGCCCGTAGCAGCCGCGCTTTCGCGCAAGAGTGGCCACCCTGTCAAGGTGACAATGAGCCGCGCCGATGTACTCGAAGCGTCGGGACCCACCTCAGGCAGCAGCATGTGGATCAAAATAGGCGTCACCAACGAAGGTAAGCTGACCGCAGTGCAGGCGGACCTGAAGTACGAAGCAGGCGCATATCCGGGGTCCCCCGTGGGCGCCGCTATGAACTGCATCTACTCCCCGTACGATGTCGAGAACCTCAGGCTTGACGGCTACGACATCGTGAACAACAAGCCAAAGACTACGGCCTATCGCGCTCCGGGCGCACCGGGCGCGGCGTTCGCCTCGGAGCAGGTGATTGACGAGATCTGCCACAAGCTAAACATCGACCCGCTTGATTTCCGGATCATGAACAGCGCGAAGGAAGGCACTCGACGAAGTTACGGCGTGGTCAACCCCGTCATCGGCTGCGTTGAGACTAACGAGGCGGCCAGAGACCACGATCACTACCAGACCCCTCTCGAGGGCCCTAACCGGGGACGAGGCGTAGCGACTGGCTTCTGGATGAACGGCGCAGGCGCAGCTTGCGCGACAGCGAATGTAAACTATGACGGCACCGTAAACCTGACAATCGGCTCCGTTGACATCGGCGGCACGCGACCCGCAGCCGCGCAGCAGTTCGCCGAGGTGCTCGGTATTCCGGTCGAGGATGTGAACCCGCAGGTCGGCGACACCGAGACTATCGGCTATACCTCGATGACAGGCGGAAGTGGTGCCGCCTTCAAGACCGGCTGGGCGAGCTTCGAGGCGGCCCAGGATGTCAAGCGCCAGATGATCGAGCGCGCAGCCCTGATGTGGGAGGCCGACGTCGACCAGATTGGCTTCGAAAATGGAACATTCCAACACAAGGCTGACCCTGAGCTGAGCATTGGATTCAAGGACATGGCAGAGCGCCTCACCGAGACTGGCGGGCCGGTTGTCGGTAGAGCCAACCTTGACCCCGCAGGTCCCGGTAGTGCATTTGCCACTCACATAGTCGATGTCGAGGTGGATCCTGAAACCGGCAAGGTCACGATACTTCGTTACACCGCAATACAGGACGCTGGAAAGGCAGTTCACCCCAGCTACGTCGAAGGCCAGATCCAAGGCGGCGTTGTACAGGGCATCGGCTGGGCACTGAACGAAGAGTATTACATGAACGCAGACGGGCAGATGGACAACTCCAGCTTGCTGGACTATCGAATGCCCACCTCGCTCGACCTGCCGATGATAGACACCGTGATTGTCGAGGTCGCCAACCCCTCGCATCCCTACGGAGTGCGCGGCGTAGGAGAGGTATCGATTGTCCCACCAATGGCTGCGATAGCAAACGCCATTTACGACGCCATTGGCGTGCGTATGGACGAGCTGCCGATGAATCCCCCTTCAGTCACAATGGCGATTCAGGGTAACAACGGCAATTAATTTCGACTGAACAGTATTGACGGATTAACCAGCAATGCCGGGACTTGAGCAGATTGCGGCACAAGTCCCGGCATTCTTGCCATAATCGCCATGGCAATTGCAGTCAGCGAATGGACATTGAACTAGGAGATTTGGATTGTTCGATCACATAGTTGTACCGCTCGACGGGTCGAAACTTTCGGAAGCCGCGCTTGCGTATGTGGCACCATTAGCCAGCCGACTAGGTTCCCAGGTGGTGTTGCTTCACGCAGACGACGACCCTTATACAGACATGTTCGGTGGTAGCTCACCGGTTAGGGACGAGGACGCGCAATCACGAGTGTCGGATTATCTTCGTGTGGTGCTTGAAAGACTTGAGTCAGACAATATCCGCTGCAGCACCCACCATGAGGTGGGCACTCCGGCCGCTGTCATATTGAAGTATGTAGAAGAGCATAAGCCCGACCTGGTTGCTATGAGCACTCATGGACGCTCCGGCCTTCGCCGAATGATGGTGGGCAGCGTTACCACCACGATACTGCCGCGCGCCCAAGTTCCCGTTTTAGTCGTACATCCTCCCGAGGACGAGAGCCTTTCTGATACGGCGTTTGAGAGCATTATCGTTCCTCTGGATATGTCTTCGCGGTCAGAGGAGGTTTTGCCACTCGCTGCTGGGCTGGCAGAGACCTTGGGTCTGGAAACCACTGTCGTGACGTGCATTCCGTCACCGACACAGATGTACACGGGTTCCGTTCCGGAAGTGTACCCCTACCCTGACGACCTTGTGCAGCAGGCACAGGATGCGTCTGACGAATATTTGCAGGCATTGTCGAGCGCGCTTAGCGAGGGACGCAATCTGGAAGTACAGTCAGCTACTCTAGAAGGTGGACCTGCAAGCAGGATAGTAGAGTGCGCTCAGGAACAAAGTAACAGCCTCATTGCGATGTGTACACAAGGTCGTACGGGCTTGGGTCGCTGGGTGCTCGGAAGCGTTACGGATTCCGTCATTCGCACTGGAAACACGCCCGTGTTGGTAGTGCCGCACACCAGTGAGACTGACTGAAACGACGATTAGTAATTCAGCGAGCCGCGGCATTACATTCCTTACATATCTTTGGGAAATCTCGGCGACGACGGTAACGAAGAAGGGGCAGCCAGACGGCTGCCCCTTTTACGACCTGTTGAAAAGGCCTAGGTTGAAGGGGGACATGCTGGCGTCGTAGAATGGCACGAACATCAGGCAATAGGAGTTGAATGATGCTCGATCCTTTAGACCGCCACAGCAGAGACTCCACACTGTTCCAGTTCACGACCAA
>MPND01000172.1 GCA_002238855.1 SAR202 cluster bacterium bin90 | reverse complement strand
GCGCGCAATCCCGCAATCTGTGCCGCGCTGATGGTGCCGGACAGGTGCATCTCGATACTTCCCAGCACATAGCCGGCGGGATTGCTTCCCGTGGTAAACCGCTGTGCGTGGGTGTCAGAGAAACTGATACTGGTTGCGTTTGTGCCTGTCAAGTCCGCCTGCCCGATGTTGCTGACCAGCACGCTGCTCTGCGCCGCCGCGGGCGCGGCTGGGAACAGCGACAGCGCGGCGAGCAGCAGCGCCAGGGCCAGGAGCGGGGAGAGGCGGAAAAGGGAGGAGGCGCGCATCATGCCGCGCCTCCCGAAGAGACTAGAACGTAGGTTTCGGGGGGGGGGGGGGGGAGGGGGGGGGGGGGCCCCGCCCGGCGCGGCCCGAGGAGAGGGGAGAGGGGGGGGGGGGGGGGGGGGGGGGGGGGTAACGGGCATGGCCGCCCTCAGCAGGCGGCCCGCTTTCCTGATCTTGCTGCTTTCGTCGAACATGGCTCTCTGCTTTCCTCTCAACTGCGTTGCGCCTTCCCGTCCGGTCCCACAGGACAGGAGCGGCGCGGTTGCTGCTTTGGTTGGGCGCATTGCCAGCCTGCATCGGGTCCGGCACATCGATTCGGGAGCTACAAATACCTAGCGCATATTATAGCGATTCAAGAATAAAGTGAGGGTAAAGGTAAAACCATGTTTGCTAAAGCAGAGATAAACTTTAGCGCAATTCACTGGAATTGACCCAATCAGGCCCATTCAAGCCCGATTCTGCCAGGGAGGTGAAAAGTTGGAGAATGACCATGGAACCACCCCGCCGGGAGACCGCCTGTCCCCTGAGTCAGGCCGACCTGCGCATCAAAGAGAGCCTGGACTTCGACACCGTTCTCCATGGAGTCCTCGACTCCGCCCGCTCCCTTACGGCAGCCCGCTAGGTCATCCGGGACCAAATCCGACTCGTGATGCGACAGGCTCGGATGTCCTGTCCACATCAGGTGGTATAATGCCATCAGTCGGCAACCGCTCAACTCACTAAGGCTCGGAGAGGTCCGCGATGACCAGCAGGACGACTACACTCACACAGGGAGCGGGCAAGCTCGAACGCTTCCCTGACTTTCCGCCCAGGGACGATATGCAGAACTGGTTCTACATCCACGAATCCGCCGTCGGCTCAGCCCTCGCAATCCACTTGCCGAACGCCATCGTCGTGAGCGAGGTCCCCGTGACGCCAAGTCGACCTCGCGGAGATGACGTCCGGATACCGGACCTGCTGGTATCGTTCGACAGTGACCTTGCGCTCCTGAGAGGGCAGAACGGATATGTGATAGACAGTCAGGGCAAGGCGCCGGACTTCGTGCTTGAGGTGGCGTCTCCAACTACGGGCGAGGTTGACTACACGGACAAGCGTGAGGTCTACGAGCGATTTGGTGTGGGGGAGTACTGGCGCTTCGACCCGAGCGGCGGCGAGTACCACGATGCGGCGCTTGCTGGCGACCTGCTGGTGGACGGTGTGTATGAGCCGATAGCGATAGAGGTGTTGGGAGAAGGTCGTCTCCGGGGATACAGCGAGGCGCTGGGGCTGTACGTGTGCTGGGAGGACGGGACGCTGCGGTTCTTCGACCCCGGAACGGAGAGCTACCTTCGTTCGCACGGGGAAGACATAGGTCGCGCCGGAGATGCCGAGGTTCGAGCGGAAGAAGAGCGAGCCGCTCGTATGGCGGCTGAAGCTCGCGCTCAGGAGGAAGCGGCAGCTCGTGGAACTGCCGAAGCTCGCGCCGAAGAGGAAGAGGCGGCTCGCCTGGCTGCCGAGGCTCGCGCTGAGGAAGCGCGCGCCGCGCGCTTGGCGGCGGAGTCACGCCTTGCGGAGTTTGAAGCGGAGCTCCGCCGGCTCCGTGGCGAGTAGGATATTCCGCCAACTGGCGATTCCCCGGCGACATGTCATCTTGTCGAGCGTCTAACGCCGCCTGAAACTCCCTCACAGCCAGTGCAAGGAAATACCGCAATCTGATGCAGGCGCGTCACTCCGGTCCGGTCGCCGTGGCCGCGACTATCCTGCTCATGCCCGGGCCCCTTCAGTCGGTGTCGGCAAGGAGAGCGCTTCAGCGTCCGTAGAGAATGCCAGCGTCTTGCCAACTCCATTGCCCGACGGTGATACAATGGACTGAACCACTTCACCCCATTGAGGATTTCAGTGAGCGAGCATCACGGAGAGTCCAGTTATGACGACTCAAACCACTCTGGCGCAGCCGCACTCAGAAAACTACTCGCACATACAGCAGCTTCCCGACCCTCCACGGGAGCCTGATATGGTGCAGCGGAAAAGTCTCTCCACAATGGACGGCACGCTCGGTCCTCACTTCGCCGCATTCGACGATGTTCTGATCACCGGAGAGATCTATCTACGGACCGATGAGGAGGACGCGCGGGAGTTTGCACCCGCCTTCATCTTCGCAAGACAGGTGAGGGACCCCGAGAGGGTCATCCGGCGCAACGGATATGTGATAAGTGAGGTGTGCAAGCCGCCCGATCTGGTGTTGGAGGTGGGATCGCGCAACACTGGCATGCGCGACTTTACGATAAAGCGCGAGGGTTACGCCGCTCTGGGGATTGGTGAATACTGGCGCTTCGACCCTTCTGGCGGGGACTATCACGACGTTCCCCTTGCCGGCGACATGCTGGTCAATGGTGAGTATGTGTCCGTGGAGATAGTCGCCGAGTCTGACAGAAGGCACTGGGGATACAGCGAGACATTGGAGCTGGAGCTGTGGTGGGAGGAAGGGAAGCTGCGATTCCGGGACCCTGAGAGCAGGGAGTTTCTGCTGACGCCCGAGGAGTTGGCAGCCGACAGGCTGGCAACTCATGAGCGCGCGTATGCAGAACGTGAGGCACGCGAAGCTGCCGAGGCTCGTGTCGAAGGGGAGCGAGCTGAGCGTATGGCGACAGAGGCTCGCGTGGCAGAATTGGAGGCCGAGCTTCGGCGTCTGCGCGGCGAATAACCGTATAGTCTCTCCGTCAAAGTTCGTCCGAAACGGAATGCAATAAAAGACTGTGAACTCTTTCATGGTCGCTTCTAGAAAGGCGTTTTCCTTCGTTAACTGCCGGAATACAAGCAGGAAGTCTTGGAAACTCGCAGGGCAGACGAACCGAGCAACTCATAATCCCTAGTCGCTGCTTATAGTCACTTCGCCCGTCCGCCCGTCGTACACCATCTTGAAGTGCATCAAGAAAGTTCTGCCCAGCAACGCCTGATATGGCTGCCCGCCATCAACTAGATGAACGCCAGCAAATCCACCGTGGGCAGTAAAGCCCAAACTGGGAACATATATCTGTGCGAGGTGATAGTTGACTTCAGCAGCGCCATGTACTCCCGACACCACCTTGCTATCGATTATCGGCAACCCCAGACGCTCGGCGAGGCGATAATCTATGCAACTCTCTATCGCGCCCGTGTCAACCAGCGCAGGATACTGATTAGGCGGCAGATTGGGATTGCCGTCGCTATCGGGAGCAAAGTCCTTATCAAGGCCGATTTCCACATACATAGTCGCGCCATCTTGCACCAGCGCATGGCTTGCAGGAAGACCGAGGCTGTCGTCGACTCCTACGCTAATCGTCGGCATAGACGGGCCTATACAGTATGGAAGCAGGCAGCCTGAACGGAGGTGCGCCAATCTGCTTGATGAGGTACGGTCCATACCCAAAGCGCTTTATGGCAGTTACCGCAGCGTCCTCGAAGTCCTTGAATGTGCCCACGAACTCGTCCTCGTGTATCACGACCCATTCTAGGTGATGCTCGTCTTTCAGTTGCTCTTTCATGCGATTGAAGACGGCGTATTCTCGTTCCAATACTGCCATGATGCTCCTCCTTCGCTCTACTTCAGCAATTGTAGCACAAGGATT
>MPND01000171.1 GCA_002238855.1 SAR202 cluster bacterium bin90 | reverse complement strand
AAGGTGGCTGAAGCTGGTCATGTCGTCGGGATGCTTCTCAGGTATGTCGGGCAGCCGAAAGCTCGATGGGGCTTTACGGGTTCCTGCCAGGGTGTTGGGTGTGATCATGCTGCACCTGACACTGCGATGCGACGCATGCGGCATCGCGACTCTGCATAGGGACTTCTGTGCTTGCCTGAGATTGTAAGCCATCGAGCCTTCCGGGTAAATGCCCGGCGGCGCCAAAAGCCATATCACTTTATGATATGATGGACTCATGAGAAGAAGGCATCGCAGGACGCTGGAAGCGATTTTTCGGCACCCTACCCAATCAGGCATTCGGTGGGATGACATTGAATCGTTGCTCCTGGCTTGTGGTGCATATATCGAAGAACGTGCAGGTTCCAGAATAGGTATCGAGCTGAATGGCGTTGTAGCGCATGCCCATCGCCCACATCCTCGCCCGGAGGCTACAAGGGGCGCAGTGGAGGCGATGCGAAGATTACTGAGAGAGGCGGGTGTAGAGCCATGATGAGTTACAAGGGCTACCAGGCCGTACTCAAATATGATGACGAGGCGGAAGTCTTTCACGGAGAGGTCATTGGCACCCGTGATGTGGTCTTCTTCGAGGGAGGTTCAGTGGAGGAACTGAACAGGGAGTTCCGGGTTTCGATAGACGATTATCTGGCCTTTTGTGCTGAAAGGGGGCACGAACCTGACAAACGTTTTTCGGGGCGGATCCCTCTGAGAGTAAGCCCGGATATTCACAGGGCCGCGAATGCGACTGCCAAGTCCGAAGGCAAAAGCCTCAATGCCTGGATTGCTGAGACTATCGAACGAGCAGTTTAGCGAAATGCGTGGTGTCCTCATCAACGAATTTTTAGGGAAGGTAATAACATACTTAACGCACGTTAAGTCGTCTTAGGGCGTCTGGGTTCGTAGTCTGTCACGAACCGGCCCTGGGCGGCGGACCCCGAGGCTGCTGCCTCTCGTCCTGCAGCGTTGTGCCGCATACTGCCGCCTTCCGGCTTGAGCACGCTTTTTGCCGGAGACAGTCTCTCCGACACGGACGGCTTCACCCGCCACCCGGTTGGTGCACATTCATCGCGCTCTCGGCCCACTATCGAGCAGACCACGTGATAGGCGCGGTTTCGCAGGATACGCGCGGCGTTCATGTCCGCATTCTGCGCGTATCCGCACGAGAGGCACCGGAACGCCGCTTGGCTTTCGCGGTTGTCCCGATGCCTGTAGCCGCAGGCCGAGCAGGTCTGAGAAGAACCCTGCGGCCACACGGCGTAGATTGCTATACCTGACTTTCTTGCTTCGGATGCCAGCAGAGAGAGGCGTTCCGAGAGAGCGGCGTCCCTGAGAGACCTGTTCAGTCCCGACTTCGCCCTGACTCTCGTGCCGGGACTTTCGCGAGTACCGCGAGCGGAGGTCGACAGTTGCCTGTGGCTCTTGTCCTCAACTGCTATCGCCTTCGGCTTCATAACTTCATAGATGTTCTTGACCTCGGTAAGCAGGACTCTTCTGCGGTTGGCGCGTGTCTTGCGGGCCTCGGCTCTCACCTTTCTGAGCAGGCGGGCCTTTCTCTTTGAGCCGCGCCTCTTGCGCTGCGCTCTTGCTCTCATCCGGCGCTGACGATTTATGTTGTCGCCATCGTCGTGATGCAGCACGTCTCCGTTGCTGAGGGTTAGTTGTCGCTTCACTCCGTCGTCTATGCCGAGTATGTCTTCCGCCGACCGGATGGCTTCGGGCGCGGGTGGATCCGGATACTCCACGGCCACCTGAAGGTGCAGCGCGTATCGACGCTTCCGTAACGCTCCGTTCGCTCCCCGACAGGCATTCCTGACCTCAACGATCTGGAACGAGCGGATGTCCAGATCTTCGGGCACCGGCTTCTTTCGTCCGCAGCACTACATCCCGCGCACCCATTATTGTGAAGGTGCTGTCGTCCAGTTTGACGGGCGGAGTCAGCGATGTGAGCGTGGAGGTCCCGCGCTTTCGGCTGCGCCTCGCAAGCGTCCTGCGGTGCTGCCTGTGGTCTGACGAGCGCGGCAAGCCGTTCTCAAGGCGCTGGAGGCGAGAATTGCGCTCTTGCCTCATCAGGTCGTTCGCCATCCAGGCCTGCTGCGCTCCCGCCTGATGGACTATGTATGGCGCTTGGGCGCGGCTGTCCTGATGTCGCCAACGGGTTGGCTGTCCGAACAGGCCGTCAGGATACCGTGGAGACCGGCGCAGTGCTATGTCCGGCGTTCTGTTGAGGATGCCTGCCGCGATGTTGTAGGCGAGGCGCTGCTGCGAGACGAGATGGCCTATGCGCTCGCTCATCTGGGAGTCGTGATGCAGTCTGTATATCCTGGTCTCGACGGCCTTGACCATTCTCTGTCCTTCGTGAATGTTCTTGTCTTATTGTAGAACATTCGTAAGCATACGTCCTCACACACGTGCAACAAGTATGTCATTACCATTGACTTTAACCCTCGGATGTAACTACAATCATGTAGTGTAGTGAGGAGCAGTAGAGTTTGCGTTGGACTTGGGACCCGGCCAAGAATAGGACGAACCTTCGGTCACATGGCATCATTTTCGAGGATGCGACCTTCGTGTTTAGCGACCCTCTGGCAGCTACAAGAGAAGACCCATACCCTTACGAGCAGCGATGGCGGACCATAGGCATGGTCGGCACTCAGGTCCTGATGGTAGTCCACACTTGGCCTGAATTCGACACCGAAACTGGCGAAGAGATCGGACGTATCATAACCGCTCGCAAGGCGACACGGCATGAGAGAGAGGCTTATGAAGAAGGAAATGAATGAACTGCCGCCAGAAGCTCAGGCAAGGATACGTGCGCTGGAAGCGCTGCCCGAGGACCAGATCGACACCAGCGACGCACCGGAAATACTCGACTGGTCAGACGCTAGGCGCGGGGTATTCTACCGGCCTGTGAAGCAGCAGATTACGTTGAGGATCGACGCGGACATCATTGCGTGGTTCAAGACTCACACCCGTGACGGGCGCGGATACCAGACTGACATCAATGGAGCGCTGCGCGAGCACGTCCAGAGAACATCCGGACCCTAACTCCAATTCCCCTCCGACCGCAGCTCGTCAACGCGCTCGTCCGCGCACAGATAGCAGAGCGTCACGCCCATGTGCGTAAACTGCTACCGCGGAGTTCCGGGCTTGCCGCAGCGCTCGCACTCAGTCGCCGGCACTGATGTCTTCGAGGATCCGCCAGGTCGGAATCTCTTCAGTGGTTAATCTTCCCATTCCGGCATCGGATTAGGACGGACTCAGAACACGAACTAGAGGTGGTATATTCCGTTATATCGCATTTAGAAGGGCCCAAAAAACGGCCTCAGGACGGTATTTTCTAGGCGCTATGAAATGACCATCACACAGGGACTTTCGCCCGGGAAGAGATCGCGCCGGCAAGCGCAATTGGCGCGCGCCAGAAGTGACCGTCACGTCAATTCCAAAGTTGCGCATCGAAGGTACACGGAATCGGCAGCTTAGTATGCGCTACGGTAACTCAGTGTTGACAAGAGGTAGCTTTCGATTTACGCTTGAATTAAGAGTCGGGAGGGATTCCTTGCAGGAGTCACATCTGACTCTTTGTTTTTGTCAGAAGCCTCCCACCGGCATGAAGTAGACTCCCCGTCGCTCCTCCCCATCATCCGTCGTTAGATCAACAGTCTTCTGCATGATCATCCTGTACCATCGGCGGATGGCGTACAGATACAGGTCACCGATAGGGGGCGAAGCGTCAAACACTTCTTCCTGATATTTACGGACCACATAGGCGACCATGTCCGCGATCTGTATTCCCGCGGAGTGGTGTCCCATAAGATGGTGTAAAAGAGAGGGCTGTACAGAGACAGACCATCGCGTCATCCTTAACATCGAGAATAGAGAGATCCGAAGTAAGGAGAACGACGATGGTCAAGGAAAGCATGGACC
>MPND01000170.1 GCA_002238855.1 SAR202 cluster bacterium bin90 | reverse complement strand
GGATAGACATTGCTGCACGACCCACTGGTACGAGCTGGAGCGTGTCTTACGACAGCGACGGCGTCGATGATCTTGTAGCTCAGCTAAAGGATCTCAAGCCGGCAGGTGTGATCACTGAGTCCACCGGTGGTCTGGAGCTTCCATTGGTTGCGGCGCTGGCAGCGTCATCACTGCCTGTCGCCGTGGTCAACCCCCGCCAGGTGCGAGACTTCGCCAAGTCGATAGGCCGGCTGGCGAAGACAGACCGGCTGGACGCTCAGGAGCTGGCGCATTTTGGCGAAGCAGTGCGTCCACCGATAAGGCCCCTGCGGGACGCCGACACTCAGGCGCTCGGGGCTGTATTGGCGCGCAGGTGGCAGGTGATGGGCATCCTTGTGTCGGAGAAGAACCGCCTGAGACGCGCAGCTACGGAAGTACGTCCAAGCATCGAGGCGCATATCGGTTGGCTGGAGCAGGAGCTCGATGACCTGGACACCGCCCTGCGACAGAGGATACAGCGCAGTCCTGCATGGCGTGAGAAGGACGACCTGCTGCGCAGCGTTCCCGGCGTGGGACCGCAGGTGTCGCTGACGCTGCTGGCGTACCTGCCGGAGTTAGGCAAGCTGAACCGCAAGCAGATCGCCGCTCTGGTCGGTGTGGCGCCCTTCAATCGGGACAGCGGTCCACATAGAGGCAAGCGTTCCGTGTGGGGCGGTCGAGCTACGGTGCGCTCCACGCTGTATATGGGCGCACTGGTAACCAGTCGTCGCAACCCTGTACTGCGTGAGTTCTACCAACGCCTGCTGGAAGCCGGTAAACCGAAGAAGGTAGTCCTCACCGCGTGCATGAGGAAGTTGTTGACCATGCTCAACAGAATGGTGAGGACAGGTCAGAAATGGGATCCGATCATCCCAACATCTTGACAGGTAAGACGGTTGCTTTTCCCTTCGCACTTAAGCGGACAAAATCCCTCAGCAACGACACCGTTTACAATCATCTGAAAGAAACCGATGCAGAAGCACACCGGCGCATAGAACGCAAAAAGCCCCCGTGTACCTACCGCTTGATTACTCTGGCACACGAGGGCTTTGTTTTCGTCGAGAAGTCTTTAAGAGTTGGCGCGCATATAAAGCGCAATCATCAGGCAAAGGGTTGAGGTCAGCCCAAAGAATATGCTCCCCACCTCTAACAACGCAATCCACATTCCGCACCTCGTTAGCAATAGTTGCTCATCTCCTTTTGTTCGTGTAGTTGTCTTGCATTTTCGTATTCACCGCTCAAATATCGTAGGTCCTGTACGCATCACAGCGCTTCAGATACGCCTTCGATTACGCCAGCAACGAACTCATAGGCGATGAACAGCAAATACAGCACTAGTAAGACAGTTCCCAGCCACGCTTTGAATTTGGTGGGATGTGACTTCATGGATTGCATAAGCGTGAATGTGCCAACGCCGTAGATCACTACCGACAAGAGCGTGATGCCAATCTCAAAAGAGCCTGTCGCCAGCCCAAACACCACATTGATAATTATCCCGGCTGCTGCCAGATAGAACAGTATTTTGCAGACTAAGATTCCCCAATGGGATTGTTTTGATTCTGACATGTCAAACACCTCCTGCCGGATTCTCAAGCGCCATTAGATTATCCGAGCAAGAGGTGTATTGACAATTATTGTGTTAGGCCATTTGCTGAGCCCGATTATTCCTTATGCCTGCTTCAAGGCGAAGAATTCATTGCTAACGCAAGTCTTCGTTGACTTCTTCAACCATGTCGAGCCAGCGTTCAGCAGTATTGTATTGAGAGTGGTATGAAACCCCTTGGTCAACCGCTCTCCGTAGCTCAGGACGCCATACTGCCTTGACCTTCCTGGAATGTTTGCCCAGGAAAGTAATCGCCGACGATATAGACCCAATCGAGTTTCCATTGACACCGTCTTCAATAGAGTCAACGAGGTCTTCCAAGTTACGGCCTACATCTTTCTTTATTCGTCGGACAAGCGAAGAAGACACTTGACCCTCAATGTAACTTCCGACCAGCCTTTGAAATCCATCAGACCTGACCACCGCATTGGCCAGTTGCTTGCCACCAAAGCGGACGGGCTGTCCTCCCGGAATGGCTTCCACGAGGACATCCACCCCGTAACGCTCGACAGCATCCTCGACATCGTTATCGCCGAGTATGCCGTCCCAGTCCTTGAACTGGTGATTGCCAATCGCATAGCCCCAGTCGCCCTGGTATTTCACAATAGCGTCCATAACGACGGCATACCCGAATGTCTCGATAAGCCACTCCCAATAGTCGCCGAAAGTGCGCTCCAACTCTCTGGTAGGATTGAAAACTGCCACATTAACCTCCAATGTATCTTTGTTTCTTGAACCATATCGTTTCCTGCTTGTGGGTTGCTGTTCCATCACCTCCCTTCAAAGCAACGCCGAACTAATGCTCTAATCCAATGCAGTGAGAATAGAACGGATGAGCCTATATGTCAACCATTTAACTCCAGCAATTTTCCTGTGTTATCCCCATCCGCGTTAAACTGCCGTCATGAGGTTCGGGCCTTTTACGCATGTTCCCTGGCCCGAAGGCGAAACGCCGACGCGCCTGTTCACGAAGTGCGTGGAGCAGGGGTGTTTACCGAACAGATCGTCGCAGCACGGCATCACCCCAATGGGAATTAGGGCCCTCGCCCGCGCCTTTCCTTCTCCACCTCGGCCCTGACTCCCCTCTCTTACCGGTTTCTAGTCGGCGGCCATCTCGTACCCGGCCGGATGCGCAGCGTCCGCGAAGCCTTCCGGCAACGGCAGCTTGCCTGAGCGGCCCAGGTAGCCGATTGCGTCTCTCAGTACCTCGCTGGACGGCTCGCACAGCCACGCCCTGCCCCGTTGCCGCATCAGGGGTTCGATGCCTTTCTTCGCCAGAACGCAGTAGTCCCACAGGGGCTGCGCCCACTCCGCCAGCATCGGCTCACTCACGCGCCCGGGCAGGTAGCCGAACCAGCGCTGCGCCGTCACCGTCTCGTCCTCTTCATCGTCTGCCAGCAGGATGAAACGCCGCTGCGCCAGCTCCTTCTGCGCCTTCGCATGGTCCGACTCGTCCCTCTCGTCGATCACCGCCTTCGTCTGGATGTGGGCGTAGTTGTAATTCCATCTGAGCAGACTGGACACCAGAACGACCTGGAACACGCGCGTTCCCTGCACCTTCCTGCTGATGCGGCGCATCGCGCCTATCGTGTGCGTGGCGATGCTCACTCTCGTGGATCTGCTCCACAGCCCGTTCTCTCCATTCAGCGGCGTGTTCAGGTATACATCGTTCCTGTTGCGGTGACCGCTGTCGAGCAATGCGGCCGCGATGCCCTCGGTCATCTGCCGGCTGCCCGCCATGCTCAGGTAGTACAGTCCGCCGTCCCTGTCGTGGGCAATGTCGTACATGACCGCGTACTTGCCCTTGTGCGTGATCCTCTCGAAGTCCGTGAACTCTCTCTTCTCCATTTTCAGGTTTCCTTTCTGTGCTAAATTGAAAGGGTGCGGGGTTTTCTACATCCCGCACCCTCTCTGCATTGGGGCAGCTCACTTTCATCTCGGGGCTGCCCCGATCCGCTACTTCTTCTTCGCAGGCGTGATTCCGGGCGTGTGCCGCACGGTACTGGGGAAAGCCCGACGGCATCCGCTTTCAGACGCCGATATACGACAGCAGGGCCGGTCTGCTCTTCGGAGAGGAGTTCTCCCGGTTGCCTGTGAGCGTTATCCCGCTCGTCGCGCCTATGACCCGGGCAATCGGCGTGTCCTGTGCGATGCCCAGCCACTCATAGAGTTCGTTCAGCTTCCTGCGGTCTTCCTCATAGCGCTCGGTCCACCTCATCACGCGACCGGTCATGACGTTCCTCTCCAGGTTCGTGGGCTCTCCGGGCTTCGTAAGCATCGTGTCCTCTATGTCCAGCCAGTACCAGTACTCCGCCTCGTATTCCGTGT
>MPND01000169.1 GCA_002238855.1 SAR202 cluster bacterium bin90 | reverse complement strand
CCTGCTGGCAGTGGCCGAGCAGGTGGCGGACGGTGGCGGCCAAGGAGCCGTGGCGCGAGAAGTGCACGTCGCCGAGCGAGAGCAGGCCGAACTCGTCGAAGCGGTCGGGGTGGCGGTCGGTGTAGAAGCGGCCGTTGTGGTTGTAACTGCGCCAGTGGCGGACTTGGGCGAGGTAGCGGAAGGTGGTGGCGCGGGAGGCGTTGCCGAGGGCGTCTTGCAGTTGGGCAAAGGTGACCGGGGCATGGGAAGCCAGCACAGGGGCGAGCAAGTCGGGGGAGCGGCGGGGCATCATGGGATAATATAGGCCAACTGGCCGCAAGGTAGCTATACAGTCTCACTTTTAGGCCGCAGACAGGGGTTGAGCAGGCGGCAGGCGGCCTAAATCGGCAAGAAACGCCGGATTCGGGGCCGGAAAATGATACAGTATGCAGACATCAGATACGTGTAAGACCATCTATATCAATGATTTGCAACATCGGCAACCGAATTCTGACGCGGTACTGGCAGGCAGGGCTCCTTCTCGGCAATCAGCCCGATCCATGCAATATCTACGTCATCGAGCGTCCATGAGTCCTTGAAGGCCGCTCCCGCCGCCTCGCTACCGATGGGCGCACTGTAAGACTTGTTCGAGTTGAACGGGGGATCGAGGTAGATCAGGTCTACCGACTCCGAGTTCATACCCCGCATGATGTCAAGATTGTCCCCAGTCCAGATGGTCTGGTTCTTCCAGTTAGCTATCGCCATCAGATGGCCGTCAGAATAGCGCAGCGGCGCAGACGCTTCCGTCGGGATGTCCAACGCTTGCTGAACGAATCCGAAGCTCACGCCACCAAGTCCCTATACCGGAGCTGTGATGCTTCCATGCCCGCGGCGATGGGAGCCATTTGCTCCAGCGTGTCCAGATCGCGGATGTTGTGTCGTCCTGCGAATTCGTCCACGTAGCGGTGCAGGTGCTTCGGGGAGAGCCTGTGAAACGTTCCCTTGTGAGCCCGCTTCAACGTGGACCAGAAGCTCTCGATGCCGTTGGTATGGACGCGGCCACGGACGTACTCCGAGACGCTGTGCTTCACCGCGTCATGGTTGGGGAGGCTGGCGTAGGCAGTAGACTCGTCCGTGTAGATCGTCGTGCCGGGAACGACCTGCCGCTTGACGAAGCCTTGCAGCGTCTCGCTCGTGGTATTGCCCACGACCTTGGCCGTGACTTTGTTGGTGTCGCGATCCCGCATTCCGACTACGGCGGTCTTTCCGACCGGACCCCTACCCGTCAGCTCCTTGCGGACGCTGTTGCTCATTTGCCTCCGACGTAGGTCTCATCCACTTCGACCGGCCCCTAGAACAGGTTGCCATCTCCCGACGACAGGGCCTTCCGGATGCGATGGGCCATGTGCCACGCCGTCCGCTGCGTCACTGAGATATCCCGGTGGAGCTTCATGCTGGACACGCTCTTGAGATTTGTCGCCACGAGGAACAGCGCGAAGAGCCAGTCCTGGTATCCGAGGTTCGAAGCTTCAATGAACGTCCCGATCTTGACGGAGAAGAACTTGCCGCAGCCCATCAGCTTGCTCTTGCGGCAACGGTAGGGCATGGTCGCATGCTTCGCGCCGGTCTGGACATTGGTACCGCCGCAGCGCGGGCAATGGATGCTATCCGCCCAGCGATGCGCGACGAACCATGTCTCGGCGGTCGCGTCGTCGGGGAACAAGCGGAAGAATCCCTTGAGGTGTGACTCTCCCGGTCCCTCTTTAGCCATTTCGTATCAACCTCTTATGCTCTTATTCTACTGGATAGTGACGGATGTTGTCAAGCGGTTTCGGGCCAATTCCGTCACTATTCGATGTAATTCCCAAGACTAGAATGGAATATCGTCGTCAGGAGGAGCAGGAGGAGCTGGAGGCGTCTCAATAAACTCAATCCAATCGTCACTCCAGTCGTCCTCAGAGTAGGGAATTAACCTACCGTCTTCACCAAATATCTTCTTCTTGAATTTGATGTACCCTGTCAATTGGCCCTTTGACATGTTCCACTCGTCAACACTGTCAGCATCATGAGAATCTTTCCTCACGGCTTCGCACCCTCTTGCTTTGAGCCATGAATCCAACTCATCTCTATTCGAAAAGAACACTCGATAAGGCGTCTTTGTTAATGCGGCTAGACGCCTAAAAGCAGGATGATTTGTGAGCAGAATGCTCTTAATCGCGTCGTCTTTATTTCGACGTTCATTGGTGAGAAAACGCACAAGTTCATTGAGGGTTTGTGCTACAGAATTCATTTCTTCCAGAACTTGCATCTCTTTCACATGCTTTTGGTCTTGTAAAAATCTATGAAACAACCCAGCGAATTGCTCCCTCAGGAAACTCGTGATATCACTCGCAACACTGAAGTGAGTGATTGGATTGTTGTTCGGTAGAGAGTAGAGTTCTTCCAAGAACTCAAATACTCCAATATTGTTTACAGATGAATATCTTACATCCTTGGATTGTTTGTTCAATTTATAGGTGTTATATTCATTCATTACATTTGTTTCTACGAAAACGAAGATTTGAATTCCCATATCTAATGCGCGCTTTAGTTCAACTTGAGAAATCGAGTATCCAGGATGTTCTTCGGATTCAGTGCCGTATTTCCCTCCCGTAATGAAGACAATGATGTCGCTTAATTCGATTTCACGGTACGCACTATACTCTAGTCGTTCATCTTTCGAGTATGGCACAGCGCCAGTCTCGTGGCGAACTGGTTCGTAGCCGATTTCGCGGATGAATCGCTCGATATCAGATCGAACTTGGCGGAGATCGTAAAACGTTGAGCTGATGAATACTCGTGGACGTGCCATTGGTCCCCCATTCTTGCGCGCGTCACCGCACTGCGACTGCCGACTCTTCCCATCGTAGCTGCTCTGATCAGATTGTGTCGAGCGAAATTCCTACGGGTCGTGGGACCACCGTAGATAGTGGCTTAGGGGATTCGGTTACCACTGCATGGAAACGGAGGGTGTTTGAGGTGGGCATTGAGGGTCCGTTGTAGCATAGCTTGCGCACCTAGGCAGCGGGCCGAATGTTCGGCTAGTAACGACCATTGAGGCGCTGGCTCAAGATACTCCACTTGAATGGCGAGCTCATGACCATCCGCTGAACGGTGAGTGGGCAGATTACCGCGACTGCCATGTGAAGCCGAATCTAATACTCACCTATCAACAGCCTGATGCCAACGCGCTGCGACTGGTCTGCCTCGGGTCTCATTCCGAAGAACGGGGCGCCCATTCCGATGTGACAGCGACTAGTTGGTCTTGGGATCACCCCCTACTCACGGCGGCTTCGTTCAGCGCAATCCCGAGGCCAGGCCTCTCCGTTACCTCCAAGATGCCGTTCTTGGGCAGGACGTCCTCTCCGTAGAGCTCGGCGACATCGTCGAGCGGATCCGAAAACTCCGCCGAAAACTCATGCGGCCGGGTAGCGGTCTCGACGTACCGCGTCAGAATTCGGTTGCCGATGTTGCAAATCATTGACATAGATGGGCTTACACGGATCTGATGCCTGCATACTGTATCATTTTCCGCCCCCGAATCCGGCGTTTCTTACCGATTTAGGCCGTCTGCCGCCTGCTCAACCCCTGCCTGCGGCCTAAAAGTGAGACTGTATGCCTATCCTGCGGCCAGTTGACATATACTATCCCGTGATGCCCCGCCGCTCCCCCGACTTGCTCGCTCCTGTGCTGGCTTCCCATGCCCCGGTCACCTTTGCCCAACTGCAAGACGCCCTCGGCAACGCCTCCCGCGCCACCACCTTCCGATACCTCGCCCAAGTCCGCCACTGGCGCAGTTACAACCACAACGGCCGTTTCTACACCGACCGCCACCCCGACCGCTTCGACGAGTTCGGCCTGCTCTCGCTCGGCGACGTGCACTTCTCGCGCCACGGCTCCTTGGCCGCCACCGTCCGCCACCTGCTCGGCCACTGCCAGCAGG
>MPND01000168.1 GCA_002238855.1 SAR202 cluster bacterium bin90 | reverse complement strand
GCAGCGTTCCCGGCGTGGGACCGCAGGTGTCGCTGACGCTGCTGGCGTACCTGCCGGAGTTAGGCAAGCTGAACCGCAAGCAGATCGCCGCTCTGGTCGGTGTGGCGCCCTTCAATCGGGACAGCGGACCATATCGCGGGAAGCGTTCCGTCTGGGGAGGTCGGGCCACGGTGCGTAAGACTCTCTATATGGGAGCGCTGGTAGCCACCAGATTCAATCCCGTACTGAGCGAGTTCTATAGGCGCTTGCTGGACGCCGGAAAGCCGAAGATGGTGGCCCTCACCGCTTGTGCACGGAAGTTGCTGACCATCCTCAACAGTATGGCGAGAACCGGTGTTCACTGGGATCCAACCGCTCCCAAGCCTTGACATCTATAGAAACATCGGTTGCTTTTGTTGTCAAGCAGCCTTTTCAAGTGTCTGGGCGGGTTAACCTGATGTAATCTTTCACTTAGAGGCTGTCGCAGTCGCTTACGCTTCCGAACAGCTAGGCATTAGCTCGCTAAGTCTGCGAAGACACTCAATACATGCCCTAACTCATTTGCATCGAACGTACCTATAAGGAGCTGACGGGAAGCGTACTCAGGAGGATGCGCATCCTCCGCTGGATTCTGCGACAACCCAGTTCTAATTTCCAGAACAACAAACCCCGGTAAATCGGGCCATGTTTGAACGCGATATCCAGTTATGATCTCAGCTGGCATTTCCAAGTTTTCCTGTGCCATTTCCTCCTCCTTTTCGTGTGCAACGGTCTCACACGCTTCCTTGCATCTGCATTTGTCATGCCCAACCCGGGATCAGAGCTTGATCGTGTCGGCCACCATAGAAACCGGAGCGTCAAAGGTGGTGCGCAGCACTTCCAGCGAGGGGTGCCTGAGCAGACGCTCGATACAATCTTCCGAAGCGCCAATGTAGGTGCTGTCCTGGTCAATGTCCGTGGACACGCACCAATAACGGTCCGCCAGCCACCAGATGTTCGATCCGTCCAGACCCGGGAAGTCGAAGAAGTCATTGAAAGACGGCGGTCCCGAATAGAGAAGATACTCTCGACCCACTCCCTTAATCCTCTTAGCCCTCTCCACGTCCACAGGTGGGAGCAGAGGAATTCCTTCGGAGGTTGTCATCAGCGCGCTCGCGCCCGCTGAAAAGCTCCCGTAGCCATCCCAGACGGCGAAGTAGTATTGGTCCGGAGTACTGGTGTAGTCCGAGAGAAAGCCGGATAGCTCGACAATGTCTTCAGGTTCTATCAAGTCTTCCACAGGTTCATACACCCACGGCTGTTTTGCGGAGCCGTACCCTGGCTTCGGGACACTGATTCCCTCAAAGGCCATCAGACTGTGATAGGTCTTGCCGCTCCATTCAGACACTGTGGACCAGCGAACAGGCCGGACTTCGTGTGTCATAGCAGGATGAAGCAGGCGAACGTATGCATCATATTCCTTCGGTACCAGCGCTTCGACATGCGCAAAGCGGCTGCCAAGCGAATCTTCTATCCAGCGTCCGGGAGCAGGGTCTAGCAGGAGTGTCAATTCCTTGGGTTGAGGGTTTCTCCGCATAAATACCATTCGAGAGAACTTTCTGAATTTACCGGTGAGCAGCCCAAATCACCATACAAAGATGACGAAAACGAGTGCAGCTAGCAGCAACAGAATCAACAGGGACAATCCCAAACATCCCAGCTCATTACGATGTCGCCCGAACTTGCTCGCCATATTGTCCGGGACTTGTGGTATCTGTGGATGAGGTGGAACGGCCATGCTTCCTCCTAACTCAATCCTTCACGTCCATTATTGCCTCACAACCTCCTGCGGTATTTCCTTGCGTCTCAAACGAAGCGACAATTTCGCAGTACAACCGCACGGACTCTGATCCGGTCATACGCAGTTGCATCCAGCTGCATCCGGAACTGAATTTCTCTTGCATTCGCGAGCTTCCGTCGGCCCGGGTGAGCAAGTGCATCTGCCTTTCCCTTTCCAGCAGTCTCGACAGTTAACCCGCGCTGCATGTTCGCTCGGCCGTAACCTCTTTCCAATCGAGCACGTTGCGCTCCTTCATCCAGCCCTGGGCGATCATGAACCGGACCTGGTGAGTATTCTTGATGCTATCCACCTTGTCTCCAACTACAAAAGGGATTACATGCTTTCCGGAACCAATAGTTTTCAGCAACACTTCAGCCATCACATATTGGCGAATCAACTGATGCACAAGTACAAGGTCGCCATCCGCCCCGAAAGTCGCCTCGTGTTTCGCCTCCCCGATAAACAGGGACTTTGGCGTTTCGAGCACGATGTCTATCTCAGTGTTATAGAGGTTGTCCAGAAGTCTTTTGTTGCTCTCCGGTGATGGAAGAAGAGCGTAGTTGTCGTCTTTGAGGCTTCGGAACTTCTTTGAGGTGAGGATTCTGCACCTAATGTCGGGCAGCATTGGCGCACAGTGTTCCAATAGGGACGCTCTGGACTTTTCCACCTCGTCTTCGGAATTTCCATGCAAGTAGTCTCTCGTGCCTTTCCAGAACAGTTCAAGATGAATCGCAGACGCCTCAGAGTCATCGGTCTCGTCAAGCCGTTGAACCAATCTCCTGCGCGCATCGACACTGCTGAATAGCGGGGCAAACTCATATGCCGTCTTCCAGTTCTCCGTCCGGTTGTTTATGCCTAGAACCACAGTATCTCTTCCTTTCCGTCTCATCCAGATACGTACCATTATCAATCTCTCGTTGATGACTTCGATTCCCTCACCAGTGCATCGTACACGCCTATCATGGCCTCGGTATCTCGCGCACAATAGGCCAGCAGCGCCTCACGCAGTTTCTTTCTCTCCGAGTCAGGCAGATCATCTGCCTGAAGGCGCGCATAGGTTGCCGCCGCCGCACCGCCGTCCGCCAGCTCAAGGTCGTCATATGTCACGTCAGGAACAAGAGCCGGCAGCACCGACTTGAGAGAGAAACTTCCGTGAAAAGCTGGATGGTAGTATTCGCTCCGTATTATCTGAAGCAGGTCGACGACGCGGTCGCACAGCGCCGGCAATTCGATCTCATCCTCCGGGAAAGTCCTGGCCAGCGCCTTCATCTGCGTCCGTTCGCAACTCGAATACGTCACTACCGAACCTGAAGCCGGAATCGATCCGAGAGGGCCGGCTATGAACTCCTTCCGTGGGTCGCTGCCGCCGGTCCTTCCGCTATTGTGCCGCGGGCAGGGTGATGCCGGCGCGGACCCGCTCTCCCTTGCCCGCCTGGTTCCTGGCCCGCACCCGCCCCGGTTAGCCGGCCTCGATCTCCCGCAGCGCCTTGGCCACCTCCACCCAGCGCGTCCAGCCCCTATCGGCGAACCCCTGGGCCTCCGCCGCCGTCATGGGCGTCAGCGTCTGGTCGGCCACCGTTTCCCCGAAGGCCAGCAGCGCCCGGTCCCAACGGTCGGTGTGCGCCTTTTCGCTCACCCACTGCGGGTCGTTGCGCCACTGGTACATCTGGGAGATGAGCGCCGCGTACTTCCTGACCACCGCAACCTCGAAGGCGTCGCTGACGGTGTTGCCGTCGGCGTCCCGGGCCGTGACCGTGACCGTCGCCGCGCCCACGGCCACTGCGGCGACCGCCAGCTTGGAGCCGTCGGCGGACACGGTCACCGTGGCCTTGCCCTCGTCCGAGGACGCGGCGGTGACCGTCAGGCTGTCGCCGTCGGCGTCGCTGAACACCCCCGACAGGGAGACGTCCCGCGTGGCTCCCGCTTCCAGGCCGGTCAGGTCGGCGATGGGCGCGGCCACCGTGGGGGCGGACTGCGCCGCGCCGCCGCTGCTGTCGCCCGCGCTGGGATCACCCCGCGTCACCGTGAGGGTATAGACCACCTTGCGTTTGAGCGCTTTCTCCCTGGAATCGTGGCGAATGAAGGCCCATGGATCCCCGAGATGGGTCTTGTACACTGTGAGGTAAACCACCGTGGTCGCGTCGGGCGGCAACTCGACACGATTGGTTTCCCCGTGCATCGATACTCCTGGGCCGTACGCTCCCACGCTGTTGGCTATGAGCAGCT
>MPND01000167.1 GCA_002238855.1 SAR202 cluster bacterium bin90 | reverse complement strand
CGCGCATCGCGTCGGTTACACTCTCTATCACCGCGTTCAGGGCTTTCTCTCCCCTGCCATTGGAACAACCCAGGGCCTCCGCCACTCTTCGTGACATCTCGCTTTTGCGTATCGTACTGCTCATCCAATCGTCTCCCGTCTTAAATGTTTTATCGTGGCATATATCTCCCGGCGGCCGGTCTGCCGGGCTTCTGATTCCGGAGCCTTGGACAGTATGCATTAACAAGGGAATACTCACAAGCGTTTTGAAAGAGGATGAAACCGTGCCGTACCTACGCCGGGCAGTTCCGCAGGTTCCGTGCTTGGCGTGTACGACAAGGGCAATCATCCCGCAGGTCTGACTTCGGTGACTGCTTCGCATACGCGGTCGCAGTAGTCAGGGAAGAATCCCTACTCTTCAAAGGCGAAGACTTCGCTCTCACGGACGTGAAGCAGGCATGACAGGAAGCGACTTCCGGCGGACGCTATCAGAACGCGTTTGCCGACTCCGGAGAAGGCCCGAAATTAGCGGTCGTCGCGGCTTCAAAACCCATGTGTGGAACGGCGGATGCCGGAGAATTGGCGCTCCAGTCACCGCCATTTCAGACGCCCCGACTCCGCGCGAGCTTCATATCGTACAAATTCTCGATGACTCTTGCTACATACGACAGGACTGAGGCATCGGAGGTGTCAATAACACACATCCAACCTCTCGGCGGTTGGTTTGGTTGTTCGTTACTGAATCTGCTCTGCGGATCAGGAAGTGGTACTCCGGGGACGGCATACGCATTGATAGTAAAGCGGCGTCTACTGCCCCGAGCGATGCTGAATCTCACAATCCCCAACTGTTGGCCATCAGTCATCTGCATAATCAATCCAGCTTGCCCACATCGCTCCGTAATCCGGATATCCCTATCGATCCTGGCGATGAACTCCCGTGCCATTTCTTGCTGTATCGGTTGCATAAGAGTTCTCCTGTTTTTCGTAGTTCGGGGCAGTGTCTTTCTGAAGAGAACGGCGCTCAGATCTCCAAGGGAAGGCGAATAGCCACGGTGGTTCCCCGTCCAGGCCCATCGCTTGACACAGCTATTGCCCCCCCCGTGCGCCTCGACTATGGCCCGGGCTATGGCCAGTCTTAGCCCCGTGCCGCCAATCTCACGACTGCGGACTCGGTCAGTGCGGTTAAAGCGGTCGAAGATGTTGGGAAGGTCAGTGGCGTCGATGCCTATCCCGTCATCAATGACCGCGATGGTCAACGCATCATCCCTTTCCAGGTCCGCCCGAAGCACGATGCTCCCGCCGGCCTCGGTACGGCGAATCGAATTGCCCACGACGTTGCCCAGCGCCTAGCTCATGCGCATCCGGTCGAGATCCATGTCCGGCAAGTCGGCGGCTACGGCTATCGACTGCTCAACCTGCGGGCCTGAGATGGTGCTTGCCAGCGGTACACTTCTGCGGCGAGCAGGTCGCGGATCGAACTCGCTTCGAGAGCGAGCCTCAGTTCGCCGCTGTCGGTCTCCGCAAGCCAGTCAAGATCAGTTGTGAGACCTCGTAGTCTGTCCACTTCCCGGCGGACCACTGGGTGCGGCTGCGGCTACAAACCCGTTGGAATCGGTGTTCAGCGCTGTGAGGCTGAGGACGGATGAAGCATCATAACAGCGCGCTGCACCTGGTGTTCAAGGTGCAGCGGATGTTGAGTGAGCGCTGGCGACCGATGAACGGAGGTCAGACATCCGACTTCCTACCGCGAGCTAGGTTCGTAGAAACTTCACGCACCGATAATTACTAAATGAGACTGGCAAAGGCTCAAACGGCAACTCTAGTGATATGTGAAATCGTCTCTAATATGGCCGAAATCTGCTGAATCGTATTGTATTATAAAAACTCTGGAGGTTTCCTCCTGAAATCCTTACGGTCGCGGAGGAGGGGTTTTGATTGTACCTGGATCACTTTCCGAAAATGCTGTGATTGATACGGCGGAGCAAGCACTTCCAGTGTATCGCCCCACTTCTCACGTACGCCCCAGGCGTCCAATTGAGCTTGCGTGGAGGACATTTTTTCATATATCTGTGCAGAAGTTCGTGCGCCGCCGCGAGCGCTTCCCGCTCGTGACCATGCTGGAGCCTCTTGAAGCCTGCAACCTGGACTGCGCCGGATGCGGCCGTATCCGCGAGTATCTGCCCGTGCTCACCAAGACCCTCACATTGGAGCAGTGCTTAAGGGCTGTAGGAGATTCCGGGGCGCCTATCGTGTCCATTGCCGGCGGTGAACCCACGATGTACAAGCATCTCCCCGAACTCATCGAGGAACTGGTCAGTCGCAAGATCTTCATCTATTGCTGTACCAACGGCATCCTGCTGGAGCGTGTGCTCAAGCGGATTCAGCCTTCGAAGTATCTCGCATGGGTCATCCACCTTGACGGGATGGAGACGCGGCACGACTTGGCCGTCAACCGTAAAGGGGTCTGGAGGAAGGCAATGGCGGCATCCAAGCTGGCCATCGAGAAAGGCCATCGAGTCTGCTCCAACACGACCCTCTTCCGAGGCTCTGACGCCGAAGACCTGCATCAACTCTTCACGCTGGTAACGGATATGGGATTCGAGGGCGTCATGGTGTCCGCGGGTTATGATTTCGTTGATGGTCCCGTGCAAGAGATGTTCCTGACGCGAGAGGAGGCGATAAGAGTCTTCAGACAGGTGCTCACAGATGACGCTCTGAAGCGCATCCGATTCTACAACAATCCACTCTATCTCAGTTTCCTGCGCGGCGAGAGAGACTACCAATGCACAGCCTGGTCGAACCCTACCTATACTGTGCAGGGCTGGCGTGAGCCTTGTTACCCGGTAGCTGACAGGCATACGGACGACGTAGATGATCTGTTCAGATCCGCGCTCTGGGAGAATTATGGCGTGGGCGTGAACAGCAAGTGCGCCAACTGCATGATGCACTGCGGATTCGAGTCAGCGTCCGTCTATCAGGCATTCAGCAGTGTCGGCGCAGCGGCCTCTTTGCTGAATGGGATCGTCGGCAAGCGCGCAGGCATCGGCACAAGCTAACGGAATGTACGGGCGCTTGGTATTGCAAGTAGCAATGCGGCAGGAGGCTTGCCAGATCCTCAAAGCAGGAGACTGGCGGCAAGATAATTTAGGGAATGATATACCTAATTAGACAATCAAGTCGAACCCACAAGGCAACGAATGTTCGGGTATCTGATAAAATACTTTCATGGCAGTGACGCACAAGACATATCAGGTCAGAGCGTATACGACTTCGGCGGGCTATGACCGGCTGGATCACGTAATCCGCAACTGCGCCCGTCTTTATAACGCAGCCCTTGAAGAGTGGAAGGCTGCCTACCGGCACAAGGGGCATTCGCTCTCGGTGAGTCGAACGAAGTTCGACCAGATGAAGGAGCTGACCGGCGTTCGTGAGGACGACCCTGAGTTCTGGGGTTCTGTCTCGTTGCAGGTAGCCCGCGGAGTGCTCGTGAGACTCGACAGGGCGAGACAATCGTTCTTCAGACGAGTTCAGGCAGGAGAGACGCCGGGCTTCCCCCGGTTCAAGTCGAGCTGGCGCTGGCGCACCATAGAGTTGGCGGAGACTCAGAGGTCAATGGTTAAGAGCTGTTCGTCCGGCTACGTCTTGAAGATCAAGGGACTGCCCACCTTACGGATTCGTAAGGGTCAGGAGCTACCGCCGTCAGAAGGTCTGAAGGCCATGACGATAACCATGCGCGGCCGTCGACTCTGGGTGAACCTGACCTACGCGGTGTCTATGGAAACGTTTCCGAAGAACGATGATGCCGTCGGGGTGGATATGGGTGTGAGCGAGCGGCTGGTGCTTTCGACCGGTGAAGTCGTTAAGAGGCGGCGCAAGCCCAACGAGAGGCTCAAGCGGGCGCAGCAGCGCCTGTCTCGCTGCCGAAAGGGTAGCCGGGAGTGGCGCAAGCGTCGAGTTGTACTTGCCAATCAGCAAGACCGCGAGCGAATCAGGAACCGCAACGAGTGCCATCGGGTCACGACTGACCTCGTGAAGCGCTTTGGATTGATAGCCGTTGAAAACCTTCGTATCCGGAACATGACG
>MPND01000166.1 GCA_002238855.1 SAR202 cluster bacterium bin90 | reverse complement strand
GATTAAGCATGCACAAAAAGCCCGAGGCTCACAGAATCCCAGATGCGGATAGAGACGATAGAATGCTCCTTCGCGTTTTCACATAAAGGCGCCAACGAGCGTTCTGCCTCTTCCATCCGCACTCGACATCAGCGGGTGGCCGTATGCGGGCTTGAGACATTGGGGTCAGTTGGTTCTGACCGCGAGGGATATTACCGTTGTTCGAGATCGGTATTCGCATTTGGTAAGCACTACGACGCCTTTGCTCGTCGAATGATGTCGAGGAGATTTACGACAAGCATCTCGGCGGACCGCCAAGCCTCTGTGAAAGCTTCATCCGAAACGAGTTCTTCATCACTTTGCATTTCTTGGTCTGCCAGTCCATGAATCTTATTCACAGCAGTCCAACCCGCAAGTAAGTCGTACTCGCCGTACTCGGCTGTATCGGCCAGTTTCTTGATATACGCTCGTCTGCTCCCTGTTTTCGTAGGATTTTCTCCATTCAGGTTCGCATGGGCATTTACGGCGCGCTTTGCAGAGATGTAAAGGAGTTCGCCACTTGCAAGCACAACACCTTCACTTTGTAGGGAACGCGCAAGATGCAGGTATTCTTCTGCTCTGGCTTGATGAGTTGCGCTTCTAGCGAGGAGCCTCTCGTCGTTCAAGGACGTTCGCCTCCCGTTTGTACGCAGTTGTCCTTGATGAACTTCTCAACCACCTGCATTTCCAATTCCAGGTCATCGTCCTCAAGGTATTGCACTTCAGGATACCCCTTCAAGTCGTCTATGCAGACCATGTGCCGCGTGTAGTACCGGCGGGGCCCGTCGATGAGGTCGTCCAACCCGCGCGCTATGTCGAAGTCATTCTTACCCGACACGTTCATCTGCCTTCCCAGAGAACGGACTACTTCTATCCCTGCGGTATGCAGTCGCATCGCCCGGGCGGCGGTAGATTCTTCAACTATATTTGCATGAGTAGGCATGTCAAATTCCCTTTCAGCAAACCATCTTCCAACAAGGTCTTGCCCTCATAGGAATGAAACTTAAATAGCTTATCCCCACTCAAAAGAATGAAACCAGACTTCCCTCAATGAGGTCGTATCCATCTAGAATATGGAGGTTGAAGTCAATCTCAGTTCTCATGTGCCCATATCCTTGACACACGATAGTATAGCAGACAAGAGTGGAATCGGAGTTTAGCGACTCTGTACTGAAATCCCGGTAACGCCTGAGAAAATATGAGGTTCAGACTTTACCTGCCAGCTTAATCGGCCCTTGTGGATGTAGGATGCGAGGGGTCTAGGCGGTCGGCGCGGGAAAACTTTTTGTGAGGGTCACACTGCTTTCTGTGACGACCGCGACTATTCGTGCAAAGCCCAATAATCGACATATTTGCACAAATAAGAAGCCCCGCAGAACTATTACCATGCGGGGGCTGAATTTGCGTACTAATAGGTTATCTTATGTCTCTAGCTCGAATCAGTATGACGCCCTGGTCTCTGGCCTCTCCTTCCATTCTCTCATTTGGCGTCAGGTAGTAGAGGACTGACTTCACCACTACCCCAGGGAACAATCTGCCCACAAGTGCCGCAGTTGCACAGACCTTTGACACATCGGCTCCAGACAACGAGTATGACGCCTCAATCACAGCGTATATCGGACTGTCTGATTCGGTCTCGGTTCCCGCGACAACCATATCCGTATCGAGAATACGGTCGTACTGGTCCTGCGTTATCCGGCTAGCTCTGAGGGCGGATAGGATGTTGTTGTTGAATTCACTTGAGTTGTCATCCTGCTCGGCAACCCGGACTATTCTGCCCTCGTGCATTCGGAGATGCGTGGCCATCAGGGCAACACCTCGATTGTAGAGCTTGCTTTCAAGCCCTATGCCCTTCAGTATAGCCAGGTCATTATTCACATCGTTAAATCGGGAGTTGGTGGCCTTTATAAATGCGGTGACTTGCTCCGTCAGGGCTGCCAGATTTCCGGACAGCGCATCTAATTTTTCGTCCGTGTAATCTTTTAGGATCTCGTCTCTGAACGCCTGGCGAAACTCTTGATTCTCCCGAGCTGCACGCAAGAGGTCGTCCGTTGTATTTAGGGTTGTCATAGCTACACCTCACTATTAATTATAGATGATCTGCTTCAATAGAAAAGCCCCGTTGGGTATCTGACCGCCGGGGCTTACGCTCGCTACGAGTGCGGGTGCTGAGGCTTTTCAGGCACAGCCTAGTTTCTGTACAAAGCCACCAATTCGCTTAATTTATGACACAAAAGAGTTAGGGCGAAGATCGCAGGGTTGCGCTGGAAAGCTCAATTTCGGATACTCCAAGAAATCGGGTTCGGCGACACACCGAGAGGAGAAACGATGCAACATCTAATATTAAATAGAGATAGGCTCTATCCGGTAAGACTTCCGGATGTTTCCGAGGATGCGCCGACTTTTGATGGTACAGAGGTGCCGTTGGAATATCTCTTCACTTACTGGGATCGGAGGTTTGCTCTGAAGGCCTTTCTAAAGGACTTCCCGGAAGTGAGTGCTGTTCAGGCGTTGTCGGCGCTCCGTAAGAGAGCTGATGCTGACTTTCCTGTGGATAGTGAGGATGGACGGATGGGCGGTATGCCTGTGTTCAGAGGCACGCGTGTGCCCATAAAATTCATGTTTGACTCGCTGAAGATTGGCGACAGCGTGGAAGGATTTCTGAGTGACTACACCTCGGTTGACAGGGAAGATGCGCTGAGGATTCTGGAAGTAGCGAGTGAATTGGTGGAGGTTGCGACTTATGAGAATACTGCTCGATGAGAATATGCCGCCTGGGTTCCGGCATCATTTTCCGGGATTGGATGTCCGTTCCACGCAATTCATGGGCTGGTTGGGCCGTCACAACGGAGATTTGGTTAGACTCGGACGGGACACCTTCAGCGTCATGATTACCAAGGACAAGACAATCGAAAGGGACGAAAGACCCACACCTGAAGATGTTGGGATAATTATCTTGGTGCCTGAAGACCAGGGAGTGCGCGCGCTCACCCTGCTTGTCCTGCAGATATTGGAGGTTCTGCAAACGATCCAGCGAGGACAGGTTAAGTGGATGCCCCCAGAGGCGGACACTGGATACACAAAAGCCCTGCAGTAAAGAGCAGGGCTTCTTCTTTTGTGTCATAAGTTAAGCGAATTGGTATAACCCCGTGCGACGGTTACTTTTCCCCTTGCAACAAAACAGTGAGAATTGTTGCATTCCACCAACATTCCTCTACCTGGGCATCGCCCTTAAACCTGACAACCTCGCCCCGGCATGCAACAATCGCTCGGAGAAGGTGTTGCGCGAACGATAACTACCGCAGCTCGCGCATTGGCGAATAAAGGCTGGTATCCTCGTATGAGTAGCGAGAGGATATGACATGCTTCAAAAAGATGTGTCTGAGAAAATTGATGGAACCTTTCCCAAGCCACACATTCTTACTGAAGAGGAGTCCGTGAGAATGCGGGAAAACCTCGCTCAGAAGAATTTCGGTATGAGCTTTGCGGAATTCGCAAAGGCTTGGAAGGCTGGCGAATTCACTTATGACCGTGAGCGGCACGGAAAGGTTATCTCCCTGGCGATGCTGCTGCCGGAGTATTGGGAAGATTGACTACTGGCACCACCCAAGGTACAAAACGGATGAAGGTATTGAAGCAGTTCCTGGTTTACATTCTCGGCGCGTTCGCTCTGATAGTGGGAGCGGTACTCCTGATGTTCGTAGGGCTGCCGTGGGAGTTGGCGTTCCTCCTTTTGATATTTGGAGGACTGGCCTGGACTGTGTTCTTCATCATACGCCAAAATAAGCGCGGGGCAGCCGGAGACGGCACGCCGACTGAGTGAGGGCGTTGCGGAAAGCCTGCACTCCACAGCTGCAGTTTCAGCACCTGGGCGTGACGGTCTGCTATTCTTGTAATGGTAGCCGTAGCAATCAAGAGGAAACATCATGCTTACCAAGCCTACAAAGACATTCGACGAAGACCTCCCTCAAGGTCGTATGCTCACCGAGGAAGAATCTCGCGAGATGAAGGAAAATCTTGCCCGAGAATACTTCGACATGAGCCTCGATGAATTCA
>MPND01000165.1 GCA_002238855.1 SAR202 cluster bacterium bin90 | reverse complement strand
GTCTCCGACGCATTACGGACCACCCCGGGAGTGGGTCGACAGATCATATTGAGGACATTAAAGTCAGTTACCGAATGGGTCAGATCCAGTCCCAGGTGGCCCATAAAGTATCATCGCAGTTACCGAAGTCAGGTCATTGTTGCGCATCACGCTACGCATACTCCTGTCATGACCGCTGTCAGGACTTCCTCATGCGAAGGGCAACGGCGGTGACGATCGTGGATGTTGCGAGGCTGAGGCCGCCGCCGATGATGATGTCTATGGGAACGAGAGGCACAGGCCATTTGGCTATCATCACGAATATCGGAATGCTGTATGTGGCATAGGCGGCGCAACCCAGAATGAAGCTGTTGAGCATCGCTTTGCGGAGGCTGTTTTCCCTGAGAGCAGGTTCGATTGCGAGATGGCTGTTCGCCAAGCCCATCAGCAAGAAGAATACGAGGAGCGCGGAGAACTCGAACCCGCCCCAGGTGCTCATTTCCTTGCCGAAGCTCCAATCGCTGCTCAGACCGCTGGCTTCACGCAGGTTGACATACATGGCAGTGACGAATGGAAACAGATGCCACACTATATCGATTATCGCGTACGCCAAGAACGCGGCAATGAATCTGACGAGCTTCATCATATTGGTTCCCTCCGCCTTCAGGAGTTTCGTGGAATGAGCAGACGATCCAAACAGCAGGTTATAGCATACGCTTGCTTCCTGTACCAAGTCCAACTGATGATGACACGTTGGGTATTCCAGGTGTTTATAGCTTTGGCTTGGGATAGACGCGGTTGAGTTTCACGCGAGCATTCTGAGAGCGAAAGCGCCAGTCTGTGGTCACGCCGGCGGCGTTGCGCTCCCGCTCAAGCGTCCCTATATTTCGCCTGAACATCTCTTCATTGCAAGACGCCCCTGCAGACACTTGTGTCTGCGGCTCGAGTGCTGCTGGCGCTGCTCAGGGCTGGCGAAGGCCGGGTCGACAACCGAATAGCCGAAGCGCACCTTGTGGCCACAGCGTGCATCGACCCTCCCGAGGGCCATACGCACTGGACGCTGAAGCTGCTTGAGTACAAGGTCGTGGAATCGGGCTGTATGGAGAGCATAGCTAGGGAGACGGTGCGCCAGAGCTTGAAAAGAACGAACTCAAGCCCTGGTGGACCAACGCGTGGCGTATCCCCGAACTGAGCGTGGAGTTCGTGGCAAGGCTGGAGGGCGCACTTAACCTTACGAGCCACTGTGGTTATGCCTATTGGCTCAAACCGGTGCGGATACTGGCTTGAAAATGTCTCGGGACAGGTCTTGAATGAGAAGCCTAGAGGTATAGAGAGCGAAGGAGCTACCCGATGGCAGTTACGGAGATGGAGCAGATCGAAGCCGAGATAGCGGCGATATTCAGCGTGCGACCCGCACGTGACTGCAACGTTCTGGACAGGCTCGAAGTGGGCAAGGAGATGATGAGCGAGGTCTTTCTGTTTGCGCAGTACCGTGGTTTCGCGCTTTACGACGGGTTGGTGGCCACTTTCAAGATGCCGTGGGACGATCAAGTGGATGGACCGCCGCCACTGTCGTGCTGGCTGCGGTTGACTAAAGAGGAGGATGGAAAGATTAGCGTCGGCATTGTCGAAGACGAGAGAAAGCCTCAACAACCCAGTAGATCGGCAGACTTTGACTGGGCGAGAGTGATCTAGGCATTCCCGGTCAACGACAATTACCCGTATGTTGCGGCAGCAGCACAGACAGGCTAATCTATGACGCAGCTGGGAAATGTGCGTGCGCCGGGCCTGGAAACGGCGCCCGGACGTCTGCGGGGCGAGTGGTTCCCGTCGGCACCCAAATTACCTGATCTTGCCGTATGACTAAGAGAACTGTGACGGGGCAGAGTCCATGAATGAGCATCAGCCGGCACGAATGAACCTGCACAGGCTGAGCAGAGCCCAGGCGCGTTACGAGAGCGGTATGGAGCATGTCAGGCGTGGGCGACACGAGAGCGCCGCGAGCAGTTTTACCAGGGCGATCAGGCTGGATCGTGACAACACCGAATACCGCTATCTGCGTGGGCTGGTGTATTTTCATCTGGAACGGTACGACAGGGCCATCTCGGACTTCAGGGACGCCATTGCTCGCGCCCCCGCTCACGCGAAAGCATACGCCTGCCTGGGAAGCACGTACGCAATTGTCGCCGAGTACGAACTCGCCGGCGAGTGTTACGAGGAGGCCATCAGGGTTGATCCCGGATACGAGGAAGCCCACGCCGGCCTGCGGGTCATCCGGGCATTCCTGGGGAGCGGCGGCGGAGAGGCCAAAGACCTGGGGCCGCCACCGAAATAGCCGGCAGCACTGACGCCCGCCCTGGCCTGAGCCATTATGGCGGACCCGAAAGGCGTAGGAGACGGCCGTCAACCCTGAGAACCCCGGGGCGACAGGGTGCTCCCTGGGCGGTTTGGGCCCCCTGAAAGATGGCCCGTAAGTGGATACTTGGCCAGCGTCCGATCCAGCGAGTCAGGGGCCCGTTCACGGCATCGAGGCGGATGGATACTATGGCAGATCCCACAAGAGAGCAGCTGCGACAGTTGCACGGTAGATTTAGCGAGTTCTGGGACACCGGGCCCTGGCAGGCGCTCGATGACCTGGACGTGGTGGCAGTCGAGCACCCTTCGGGTCTCTACACCGGATACTGCTCCGTACTGGGCTCTGCGTTCAGGGAGTACGGGCTGGCGGTGTTCGCAGGCGACGAGGGACTGTCCGGATACATGGACCTGGTGAACGACGAGGTGGATCCGGAGTCTCCGGAGGGTTTCGAAAGGATGAACGCGCTGCTTGCGGTGCGTGGGGACAGGGAGAGTCTGAGTGAGAGTGAGATTGCGGCGATGCGTCGCGCGCGGCTCCGCTACAGGGGCAGGGGTGTGTGGCCGATCCTCCGCAGCCTGCGGCCGGGTTACCTGCCGTGGCGGCTGGACGAGGATGAGGCCGTCTTCCTCGCGGCTGCGCTTGGCAACATGACCGATGTGGCATCGAGAGTGTCATCAGGGGACCTGGTGTTGTATGGCGGAGAGGATCCCGACCTCATGCTGAAGCGCGTCTTTCGTGACGGGGTGTGGGTCGATGGATGGATGAAGTACCCTGAACCGGTAACTCCCGCGCCCGCGCCCGAATATCACGACCCCGAGCGCCTCCGCCGCATCAGCCTGTCCATTCCGAGGGAGTCTGCGGTCTGGGAGATTGGCGTGTTCCACGTGCGCACGCCCGTTCAGGAGGAGAGAGGAAGCCGCCCCTATTTTCCAACGATGGCGCTGGCAGTCGACCGTGCCAGGTCGCTGACAGTGGGAGTGAAGTTGCTTGGGGCGACGCCGTCGTATGAAGAGCGCCGGGACGCGCTGGTGGAGATGTTGGAGACTGCGGATGTTCTGCCCTCGCTTGTAGTGACGGACTCCGTGGAGACTGCGCTGCTGGCCTGGCCGCTGCTATCCGAGATGGACGTGGAGCTGACTCTGGAGTCTACACCCGGCATCCACAACGTCAGGTCGTCCTTAGAGAGCTCCACAGGCTGAGTGCGATAGGGGATGGGCGACTGTAGCTACCGCTTATACGGAAAAAGTAGTGCCCCACAGGCATTTTCGCGGACATCCGGCATAGCTCGGACTGACTGACCACTTGTCCGTGTTAATAGTGGTCGGGTTGAGTTTGATGACCGCCGAGAATCAGTTGATCGCTGCGCCAAACAGTCTGGCATAGATTCCTCTGGCCCCGGTCATCCTGTTCATCTGCCTTGGCCAGCCTTTCAGGTCCTCTTCTCTCGGGCCTGCGCTCATTCACCGGCAGACATTCCTCCCAGTCCTGCCTGAGCTGCTGTCGTCAATGCCTATTTGCTTCAGTACGGAGGCTCGGCGGGCCCATAGTATCCGCACATGCCCATCCTGGGGGAGTTCACCAGCAGTCCGGGGTCACCGTAGTCTCTGTGGGGATGTGTCGCTGAGTGTCGCTCGCACAGCGTCCCCCATATCTCGTGCTCGATCACGCTGGTATACGTCAACCATTTTTGCCGGTTGCGTCAATAGATTTTGCCGCTTTCACTCCTTGTCTGACTGTTGATTTCAAACTGTACGGCTGCGACAACTAGTAAGTTGACGCGACAGCCCGTTCATTG
>MPND01000164.1 GCA_002238855.1 SAR202 cluster bacterium bin90 | reverse complement strand
TTCGGGTGTCAAGCGAGATGATTTCTGCCATGACAGCACCAGATGTTCACTAAAGCTGGGAAACCAGAACCCCAGTTTGCCAGTAAGACATAATCCCAGCACACTAGATTTCCAGTGCCCCAGAACTACAGAAATACAGACCACCAGTCTACTGGCATACCGTATTCCCATGCGCCTAGACTCGAATTAGTTTCGTGAACATTCGACGAAAGGGAGGCCGACATGATAATCGCGGTGATTGGCCAGAAGGGCGGTTGCGGCAAAAGTACGATTGCCGTCCACCTGGCAGGCTGGCGCACCAACATCGGCAAGGACGTGCTGCTCATCGACTCGGACCGACAGGGTACTGCCCGGCACTGGTCGCTGACGAGAAACGACGAGAACTTGCCGACTCCTGAAACCATCCAGCTCTTCGACCGGAGCATCGGACGCTCAGCAGTCAATTTCTCAAGACGCTTTGACGACATCATCATCGACGTGGCCGGTGGCGACGAACTTGCGATAGCGACCAGCCTCCGGATCGCCGATATGGGCATAGTGCCGTTTCAGCCTAACGAGCTTGACGTGTGGACGGGCGGCTACCTGGAAGACATGGTGATGCCGGCGCAGGCCCTCAACAATAAGCTGCGCGTTCTGGCCGTAATGAACCGGGCGCCCACCCATCATGCCAGCACCGATGTGAGAAGAGCCGTGGAAGCACTGGCCGAGCTTGAGTGCATCGAGTGGACCGGCCACATCGTCAAGGAACGGTCTGCGCTCAGGCGATGCGTTCCGGCGGGCGCACTGATCGACGAATGGGAGCAGCCGAACGACCGAAACGCGATTGACGAGATGGCCGGTGTGTACCAGTTGATGTTCGCAGAATCCGCGCGCGGGCTTGCAGTGTCGGGCGCGGCGTAGGGGAGGGATAGAAAATGGGAACTCCTAAAGAGAAGCCGATGAGCCTTCGGCGAGACCCCGGGCGCGATATGCGCGACTCGATCCATAATCCGCAGCTCGCGGCCCAGACACAAATCGGCGGCAAGCCACGGCTCATAGACATATCGGAGACCGGTGAATACAAGAAGGTGACGATTGAGATGTCCCCCAGGCTCAAAAAGCGCCTCGATTTCGCCGTGAAGGCGACGGACACCACTCAGGTCGAATTTATCATTTCCGCCATTGCGCCGAAGATCGACGAGTGCCTGGACAACTTTTCGCTGGACGGTTGACCACTATCTGACGGGTGAACCCCGGCTGCGTTGGGCGCGAAGTGCGGGCACGCGCTCCACCGAGTGGCGGGTCACTGACGAACTTCAGGGGATTGCGAAGAACTCCGGAGACGATTTCACTCTGCGAGAGCATCCTCGATGGCCTGTATCGCGCGTTCCAGCTCATATTCGGGATCGGCGAACCAGTCCGTACTCCAGATACGGTGCAGGCGCCACCCAAGACTCCGTAACACCTGCTCTTTGAGCCTGTCGCGGTCCCGTGCCGCCTGTGAACCGTGATAGGACTCGCCGTCACACTCTATGCCGAGGACATATCGTCCAGGATGGTCAGGGTGTGCTATCGCTATATCGACGAAGAATCCGCTTGCGTCCATGGTCTCGTGGCAGTCATGCCCTGCCGCCCGCAGCTTTTCGGCAATCTCTTTCTGGAACGGAGAGGTCTGTTCGGAATTCACTTGCGGCCAATTCACAACCTCTCCGATCTCGGCATAGGCCAGGAAATCACGGAAGGCTGCCAGGCCGCCCCTGCCGTCCTGGTCGAGCCTGATGTCACCGGAGCGGAGGTTGGTGAAGACTTCGCAGCGCAGGCATGCCCTGCTGATAAGCACGTTCAGGCGCCTTTCGCCGCCCTCCCTGTTCAGGGGACCGAAGTTCTGCCGCACCACTCCCTCAGCATCACGCCCGTATGCAACGCTGATGAAGATGACGTCGCGCTCATCACCCTGCACATTCTCCAGGTTCTTTACGAAGAACGGTGCTTCCGGGTGGGCGTTGAAGAATGCTTCATGTTCTGCGTTTTCCCGCCTGAGCCGTTCCACCTCCCGATGGATGGCATCGCGCTGTGCTGCGCTGAATGTAGCGACACCCAGCGACAACTCGGGGTGTTCCCGCGCATGCTCCATCACCGCTTGTGCCACGTACCTGGCCTCTTCGCGGTTCACTCCGCCCCTGGCGTAATGAGTGTCGAGCCAGTGGTATTGCAGGCCCACACCCTGCGTCCGAGCGTCCGGACTTGGGAATACCACAAGCCGGTTGTTGTAGAACGAATTGTTGGAGACTGCTATAAGTGACTCGTGGCGGCTACGGTAGTGCCAGCGCAGCATCCGGGAAGGCGCTCCCTGCGCGTAGAAGAGACTCAGAATGCTCTCCATGTCCGCGGTCGCCGATAAGTTGGCCGCGCCCACAGGGTCGTCGTCCTCGTCCTGGCTGACGCCCTCGAAGAAGTCGGTCGGAGGGAGCTGCTTCTCATCGCCCACGACGATTGCCTGATTGCTGCGGAAGAGTGCACCGAGCGCATCAACCGGCTTGACCTGGCTCGCCTCATCGAAGACCACTAGGTCGAACTTGACACTGCCTGGCTTCAAGTAGGTAGCAACCGAGAGCGGACTCATCATGAACACCGGCTTGATCGACTGGACGGCGTCGCCCGCCTGCTCCATTAGCTGTCGTATGGGGAGGTGTCTGCGCCGTTTGGCAAACTCCCTTCTGAGTACGCCAAGATGTCCCGTGCTCTCCGGGTCCGGCAATTTCGACCAGTGCGCGTGAGCGACCCTGGTGCGATTATGCAGAAGGGACAGCTCGTCCATCGTGCGGAACTGCTCTATTTTTCGCAGGTGAACGTCGGTATCGAATCCCGCAAGGCTGCTGCGTTCCTCGAACGCCCGCGAAAGAATGGCATTGTAGCGGGCAGCCTCGAAACACTCAGCAAGACGCGCGGGCGCTCCTTCCCACTCCCATGCCAGGTCAATGACGGCTTCCAGGTTCTCTTCCGCCGCCCTTGCCGTCGCCAGATTGAACCTCACCATTTCGCGGACCTTGCTTGCGCCGTCGCGCCACTCCCCGAGCACTTGACGCTGCTTATCAAAAGGCAAGGCTGCGAGGCTATCAGCATTGCCGAACTGCCTTCCAGCATCCAGACCGAAGACATTTTCCAGCGCGGCCACAGCTTTCAAGTAGGAATCGAGCGCGGTGCTGACTTGAGAGTAAATGGCGTTCAGGTAAGCAGGAAATGTGTCGGGTTGTTCCGTATCGGCCTCACCAACAACCGCCAGCGCCCACTTCAGGACGGACTCTATCTCATCCCTATCGGTATCCAGGCCCTGCCAGAGGTCTCCCAGGACGACCCTAGCGGTCGGGGCAAGCTGCGCTATCTCACGCAGCACCGACTGCTCGGCCATTATCGCCTCCACCAGCGCGAGCTGCTCTTCGACATCCTGGGGCGGTACTCCGCGGCAAAGCGGTGCCGTGAGTCCTCCATCGTCGCCGAGATTTCGCGTTACCCATCTGGAGCGGAACTGCCTTTGCTGCCCGAATGACGTAGCTGATGCGCCTCTCATGATGATACTGCTCTCCGAGAGCCTGCGGTGAATGTCGGATACGTCTGTGTTCCAGGCATTGGGGCGCACTATATCGTCATAGCGGGTGTGCAGATTCTCATACCGCTCAAGGCAGCCCAGTAGCGCTCGCATCTCTTGCTGGCGATTTTCAGGGTGCAGCGCGTCCAGATCGACACCCTGCGTATCCGGTAGCATCGCCCGCACCTGCTCCACATCTGCAGGCGCATCAACCCCAAGAGCCGCGGCAAGATTTCCGGCCTCTTCCAGCAGGGCATCAAGTAACTGCGTCGCATCGGCGATTGCGTGGCGCAGGTCCGCCTGAGTCAGCGGCGTCAGCGCGGAAAGGCGTGTACCCCGGAAGATATGGTCTCGCGGAACGCCCATGCGCCCGAGAAGAGTTTGCAGTTCCAGGATGAATTCAGCCTTACGCCGGTAGTCGGAGTCCGAGTACGACTCGATCCCGTCCACCCTGAGACGGGGCAGGGGTTCACCGTCGCGCCCTGCAAGCCTCAATAGTTCGCCGTAGGCGCGATACGGCGTGACGCCGGTTTCGCCCACCGGGGTGTTCACTGCAGCCGCATACTCATTCAGTTCGTCCCTTGTGCGGCTGAGTGCGATGAAGTCGTCCTCTATGCC
>MPND01000163.1 GCA_002238855.1 SAR202 cluster bacterium bin90 | reverse complement strand
ACGCAACACCTCTCTTGAAAAGGAGGCTTGCCCTGTCGGGCTTCAGCCTGAGTGCCTCGGTGTAATCGGCAATGGCCGCGCCGAACTCGTCTCTGAGCTGGTGCGCCGTGCCCCTGTCCTCGTAGAGCTCGGCGTCGTTCTGCTCGAGAGAAATGGCTCTGTCGAAGTCCGCTATCGCCTCTTCGGTCATTCCCTTCCCGGCAAAGTAGTATCCTCTGGCATGGAATGTCCTGTAGTAACCTGGGTCGAGCCGCGCAGCCATCTCGAAGTCCTTCAGGCCGCGGCGCTCGTCACCGGCCTTTATACGAGTGTAGCCTCTCTCCTGGTAGGCAGCGGCGTAATTCGGATCGTACTTCAATGCCGTTCCGTACTCCCTCACTGCGCGGGAGTAGCGTTCGCGCTTGAGAAGCCGGTTCGCCCTGTTTCTGTGCGCCTGGGCGAGCAGGGGATAGTATGTATCCTTGCCGGCCCTGTCCAGCCTGAGACAGGCGTTCAGGTCATCTATGACGCGGTCGATCTCGCTCTTTCTGTCGTACGCCATCGACCTGTGAAGGTAAAAGTCCGCGTTGTCAGGCTGAAGTTCAACGGCCTTGCGGAAGTCGGAGAGAGCAAGATCGTACTCGCTCCTGTCCATATGTGCTCTGCCCCTGTTCAGGTACGCCTGCGCCTCGTTTGGATCGGCAGATATTGCGCTGTCGAAATCGGAAATGGCCGCGTCCGTATACCCCAGCAGGTGCTGCGCGATGCCCCTGTTAATGTAAGATCCGGTGAAGTCAGGATTGCACCGAATCGCGCGGTCGAATGCAGCGACCGCTTCATCCAGCCGTTCAAGGTCCATCAGCAGGTTCGCCCTGTTGAAATGCGCCGGCGCCGAATACGGATCGAGGCGAAGTGCTTCGTCGTAGTCGTTCATGGCGCCTTCGTTATCGCTGGTCAGTCGGCGTGTCGCGCCCCTGTTGCTGTAGAATTCGGCTACCTGCGGCCGCAGCCAGATCGCCTCACTGAAATCCGCCAATGCGCGGTCGAAGTCACCCTTGGCGGCATATGCACGGCCCCGGTCGGAGTATAGTTCCGCAACGAGAGGAGTGATGCGGATTGCTTCGTCGAACTCCGCGATGGCGGCATCGAAGTCGCCGGAGTGCACGAGCTCGTTGCCCCTGGAGTTGTGCGCTGCCACGTAGCTCGGAACAAGCCTGTCAACTGCTGCCCTGAGGTTGCGCAAGAGGTCATTGTTCATTCCGTCATTCCTGTAAATTATTATTCAGTTATTCTGTTATCATTTCATTCTGAAGTAGCGTGTGCTCTTCCCTGCTCCGCCTTGTCGAATTGCGACGGGCAAGGCTGGAATCTGTTCCACCTTGCCCACGGGCGGGAGAGAATTTCACAGTGCGATTATACGCGCATCAGGCAGATGCGTTACTGTGGAGTCTCAAAAGTCACCAGGCGGCGCTTCTGATACGTCATGATAGAATCCGCTCAAAATCGGCACAATAGGGCGCTTGCAATGATGAACCGAACCAACGGGTTGATGGGGCAAAGTAACCTCCCTGATGAAGGTCCACGCCCGTTGTGGCCCGAACCCGTTATGCTTAGTGAAAGTGCTGCTGCGCGATGACAGATACACGAAGGAACGTCCTCGTCCGACCGACCAGTGGACGCTGTCAGGCAGGCATGTGCTGATAGGCGTGGATACCCGCTCGCTGCGAGACCTGCGCGAGGACGCACCGAACTAGGTGATACACGACTCGGCGAGTGGGTCCGCCTAAATATTTATGGATCACGCGGAGTTTGAGGAGTTCCTCAAGTCTTCTGTCAGGAAGCCGAATCGGTGGATCTTCGGGTTGGGTAGGCGGTGACGGCTAAGGGGTGTCAACTGCGGACGATACTTGTGGCACTTTGTGCGGTCACGATTGCTAGGGGATCTGCCCGCGATGCGCGGCCAATCGAAAGTCGCTTTTACGGCTGCGGATGGATGGGTGTCCGCTCAGCCCCAAACGTGTCCTATAAGTGCGATTTATAGGACGTTTTTCATCTGAACCGGTCCGAACTTGCGACGAAACTTGCGCAGTGTCGTCGATACATGAGCTTACCGCACTGACGGTCTGTTCGTCTGGCAGGATACGCCCTTTCACTTACTCCTGCATCCTCGATTTCCACAACATCCGATATTAGCTCGTTGCGGGTTAATGGCAATCCAGCGTACTACCCACCCGGACCACGCCCGCCGTGACAAGGATGCTGACCCGCAACCTTGAACAAGGCTTCCTTGTATTAAAAGGTATGTGCTAACCTTTAATACAGGAGGACTGCCGTGGCAATCACAGAACGAAGGCGCGGGGTCAGCGACTTCTCGGGCCCGACACGGCGTGATCGCCAATCCTGCGAGTACGACATCTATCTCCCAGACAAACTCAGCAACAGAAGCTTTTCGCTTGATGGCGACGTCGCTGCGGATGTCGCAGACGCTGAAGCTGAGCTCACGCGACTTGATGCGTCTTCAGTGGCGCTTGCGGACTCAGAGGCCCTGGCTCGTTTGCTTCTTCGTGCCGAGTCTGTTGCATCGTCCAGGATCGAAGGTCTGGAGATTGGCGCTCGACGTCTTCTTCGCGCAGATGCCGCACGCAGACTGGGAATCGCCCCAAGCGATGTGACGGCCAGAGAGATACTGGGTAACATTGACGCAATGACGTGGGCAGTGGATACGATAGAGCAGGGAAGCGCGATCACTCTTCAGACGCTTCTGGAGACTCACCGCCGCCTGCTCGCAGGATCTCGAATGGAAGAATATGGCGGCCGTGTCCGCGAGGTGCAGAACTGGATCGGCGGCAGCGGATACAATCCCTGCTCTGCATCGTTCGTGCCTCCACCGCCGGAGCTCGTGGACAATCTACTTGATGATCTGGTCGGGTTCTGCAACAGCGATTCACTGCCCGTACTGGCGCAGGCCGCAGTGGCACATGCTCAGTTCGAGACGATTCATCCATTCGCGGACGGCAACGGGCGTACCGGACGGGCACTGGTCCACATGGTCCTTCGCCGGCGTGGATTGGGACTGCGGATTCTGCCGCCGGTCTCGCTCATACTGGCGACCTGGTCACAGGACTGCATAGAGGGACTGACCGGAACTCGCTACGTCGGCCCAGCCGAATCTTCTGAGGCTCACTCAGGCATCAACCGGTGGATCGCGCTCTTTGCCTCCGCGTGCCGTCGGGCAGTGGAGGACGCCAGACACTTTGAGGAACAGGTGCGAGCATTGCAGACGTCCTGGCGTGAAAGGATTGGCCGTGTCCGACGAGACTCTACGGTAAACCTTCTTGTCAGCGTTCTACCCAGTGCCCCTGTGTTGGCGACTACCACGGCAGCGGAGCTTGTAGGCCGGTCATTCCCGGCAGCGAGTCAAGCGGTCGAGCGACTTGTGCAAGCCGGAGTACTCGAGCAAGTCAGCGTGGGGAGGCGTAACCGGGCCTACGAGGCTCCGGAACTGATTGATACGTTCACCGCTTTTGAGTGGAGACTCGCGAGCCCAGAGGTAGATACTCTGAGGAACGAATCCTCGATGACGGCGGTGACCCCGTATAGTAAGAGTGAGACGCATCATGGCTCCGGCGTCCCTACATAGCAAGAGTGAGATGCACTATGGCCCCGATTAGTCTGCCCCAATCATGAACTCGTCAATATCGCTGACTGGCAGTCGGAGTAGTTCCGATGCCTTGGAGTCTGAAATCTCATTATCCGCCAGAGCTCTCAGGCAGAGACGACGAAAACGCTTTTGGAACTCTTCTCGGTTAAGCGGATGGGGTTCCTCGGTACTCCAGCTGCTCCCGATGCCACGGAAAATCGCCTGCAGTGTAGCTTCCTTGATGACGCCCAAGTAGCGCATTCGCATGACCAGTGCCGCGGCGCTGATGCCGAACATACGCTTGATATCGATGATCTCGACGAAGCCGAAGTTGTGCCGACGGCGCCCGACTTTGCGAATTAGCTCGCCCCGGGGTGCCAGGAATGCGCCGGCGAAGCGATGGCAGGCCTTCTCTTCGGATATAGTGGATGGGATATCCAGGACTAGGTGGCCTAACTCGTGCGCAATCGTGAATCTCTGACTCTCAACAGATTTCCCGGTGGAACAGACGATTACTGGAACATCGGCCCCGTCCAGCCTATGCACCCGGCAACTCAGCCCATCGACTCTTTCGGGCAAGT
>MPND01000162.1 GCA_002238855.1 SAR202 cluster bacterium bin90 | reverse complement strand
GGTTTCGGGATACTTCCCGGCGCTGCCAGTCTCGGCTCATTCCCACCTGTGGTAGCTTCAAATAACTGCAACCGTGGAGATTACCATGAAAATGCTCGTTGCCTTCGCCGTGCTCGTCGCGGCCCTGACCATAGCTTGCGATACCAAAGCCGACCCTCCGCCTGCGAAGTCCTCAGAGCCGACCGGTCAGGGAGCGGACGCCGCGACAATTACTGCGCCCACAGAAGCACCCGAGGTGATGACCATACCCACAGAACCTCCTGCCACTACCGTAACGCCAACCAACTCGCTCCCGCACACCACTGCGGCGAACACCCAGCCGGAACCGGCTGAGGAACCAACCGGCGCGGTAGAGTCACCTCCTGCGAAGAAGACACCTTTATCGTCGTCTCCTGACGCCCACCAGACTTCCGATAAGAGACCTAACGTCCAAACCCCTGCGACGCCAACCGAAACTGAGTATTACACCGCGAGGAACCTTGTGACCATTGTCTCGGGACTAGGTCATAGTTGCGGCCTGCGGGCTGACAGAACTGCCGTGTGCTGGGGTGAAGACTGGTATGGACAGTCCTCGGAGCCCGGTGGATCGTTCACCGCGATCAGCTCATTCTACCGATACTCGTGCGGTGCGCGGCCCTTGGGCGGAATCGAATGCTGGGGCGAGTGGGAGCCTCCACAATCGGAACAGTTGGCCAAATCCACTGAAGTCTACCTATCCGTGGCCGCCGGAGACAGCCACCTGTGCGCCCTGAAAGGAGACGGTGAGGTCGAATGTTGGACCGACGCCTATGGGGCCGACGACGGCTTGGACCGAGCCCCGGACGGGGAGTTCCTTATGATAGACGCAGGGCACAGCCACACGTGTGGCGTCCAAGGTGATGCCAGCGCGCTATGCTGGGGAGGGGAATACGGTGAGGGCGTGGCAGTTTTGCCCGGCGAAGAGTTCGCGTCAGTGAGTGCGGACCACGATGGCTATACTTGCGGCGTCAGGGACGACAGCTCCGTCACCTGTTGGGACTTTCGCGATGGGGAATTCTCACAACTGGCGGCCCCGAAGGGCAGATTCGAAACGATCAGCGTAAGAGGCGAAAGGGGCTGCGGGATCCGGGCCGGCGGCGCCCTGCTCTGTTGGAGCCCACTTCCCGGTTGGGTCCTGGAGGGACTTGGAGCGCCTCCGCTAGGGCGTTTCACGGCAATCAGCGTTGGTGGGGAGTTTGCCTGCGCGTTAAGGGACGACGGCATTGTGGTGTGCTGGGGGAAGACATCGGGCGCAATGCCGCCCGGCGGATACGGCATCAACGAGCTGGGAATGGGTTACGCAGTTTACGCGGTGCGAGTCGATGGTAAGACTACTTACGCCGCCGTCGGCGACGACAATTCGTGCCAATGGCAGGAAGCGTCGCAAACCAATGGCGGCAGGGATTACGGCAAGTTTTGCTGGGGCAACCCGGACGCAGGGCGCTCTGGGCCCGGAGAGCCCACCTATAGGGCAATCAGCGTCGGAGAACTGCACAACTGCGCGGTAACCACGGAAAACAAGGCGGTCTGTTGGGGTTACAGTCAGTACCCGGGCGGAGGCGGGCCAGAACCCGACCTGGACCGAGATCTGGACGACCCTCCAGGAGGCGATTTCCTGGAGGTCGTCGCCGGCCATTCTCATTCCTGCGGATTGAGGACCGACGGTTCAGTCGTCTGCTGGGGGAGTAGCCACCGCGGGCAGGCAACTTCACCGGGAGGACAGTTTACCGCCATCAGCGCGGGTGTCAACCACACCTGCGGGTTGCGCCCTGGCGGAGAAGCTGTGTGTTGGGGTGAGTTGAACTATAGTGGCGTTCGCAGCGGACCTCCCGGGGGAGAATTCGTTTCCATAGCAGCAGGCGACGACTCCGCGTGCGGCATCCGGAGCAATGGAGAGGTCGAATGCTGGGGCGGCGCAATGCCATCCCCAAGGGGCAGCTTCATCTCGTTTCAAATCGGAGCGCATGACGGATGCGGGATCACAGCAGAGTCGATGGTGTCATGTCAGTCATGGAGCGGGCATCAATTCCTTCGGTCTGAGCTGGGTACGCTGACGACGCTGTCGATGGGCGGCAATCACGATTGTGGAATACGAGCTGACGGTTCCCTCCTGTGCTGGGGAGGGAAAACGATCCAGGCTACACCGCCCGGCGGCAGGTTTGCGCGTGTTAACGCCGGAGACGAACGTACCTGCGCCGTGCGAACCGACGGGACAGCAGTGTGCTGGGGGCGGACCGCAGAAGACCATGTTGGGCTGACCACTCCACCGAGCGATCATCCACCTTACTATTCACGCTTGGCGGAGTGGACGGAACTGGGCAAAGTTACGTTGCCGTTGGACGGCCCAGCGCCGAGCTCCCCTCAGCTCACGGGGTTCGCGGCCGAACCGGAAGAGAAGTCCTGCGGACGGCTGTGCTCAAGCGATTTCTGGAGAGAGGGCGAGTTCACCCTTGAAGCGGTCCGGGCCGAATTGGACAGGGGAGCCGACCCGTCGGTGATTGGTGATGAGGGCGCCACCGCCTTGCACTTGGCGATAGGAAGGGATGCCCGGAGGGAGATTATTGAACTGCTGCTGGCCAGCGGTGCGCACGCGGACCTGGTCGACGGCGGGGGCGATACTCTGCTGCACTATACGGTCGCAGAAAGCTCCGAACGCAGTGTCGAGGTCATTGACCTGCTGTTGGATCATGGTGCGGACATCCAAGCCAAGAACTATCACAACACGTCAGTTCTCACCTTGGCGGTAGCGGAGGGAAACGACCATGGGGTGATCAGGGCGCTGCTGGAAAGAGGAGCAGACCCGAACCCGGGGAAAACCACCTACGGCGACACGCCCTTGTCCATAGCCGTTCAAGTCTCCGCCTATGACGGAAACTCCGAAATTGTAAGGCTCTTGCTTGAGAGCGGGGCCGATGCCACAGAGCGGTACGGTGACAACGGCGTGACCCTCCTGCACCTCTACTACTACGATTTGTTCGAAAGCAGTTCGTCAAGCAATGATGCGGAACAGAATCCGGAAATCGTGAGGCTCTTGCTGGCTCATGGATGCGACGCGTCCATAATGCCGGAGGACGATTTCCTGGGTGGCTCCATTCTCTTCTGGGCTATGTTGTCGGGCACCCCCGAACCCGAGGTGATCAGGCTGTTGTTGGAACACGGTGCCGATTTGGCCGCGACCTTACAGGGAGGAGCCACGCCGCTACACCTTGCCCCGTTCACCGGCAGCACCGAGGTCACGTCTGTCCTGCTGAAATATGGTGCCGACGTTTCCACACAGGATGAAGACGGCGAAACCCCGCTCCACTACGCGATGCGCTCCGACGCTGTGGGCGTGGTCCGCCTTCTGCTGGAGCGGGGAGCCGACGCCTCCGCACCAAACCACGATGGGGATACTCCCCTGCACCTGGTCACACGTTGGTACGACCATGAAACCCAGGCCAGAGCTGAAATCGTCGCCCTGCTCATCAGGTACGGTTCAGACACCAACGCCGCCAACTCAGACGGAGACATACCCTGCGATATGATAGGCTCCGGAGAAGACGCGGATGAATGGAACTCGGCACTCAAGCAGGCCTGCTGACATCATGGTTGCCGATGGAGCACTCTTGGTATTCCTTCTGAGATAGGACTTACGCAGTTGAGTCGAGAGTATAGAGAGGCTGTACCACCTGATACGCGACAATTAGATCTGCCGACCTGTTCCCTCATCGCATTTACCGAGAGTTTTCAGCTTTTGGTTGTCGCTCACGGGGTGCTGGCGACGGTCTCCTCCTGAGCAGTGCCAGCAACTCGAACGGGTCATGGAAAGGGAGACTTGTGAATCCGTGGAGGACCTGCTTGGTGCTCTGTACATTGCCGCGCTTCACTTTCAGCTAAAAGACAAGCGAAGCAATCCATCGACTAAGGCCCAGAAGCACCCTGAGACGGTATTTTGTTCAGTCCTACTATTGTATAATTCTTATGCCCATCATTTGACTAGTTCCAATTAAGGAGATATATCTTATATATATCATGTAGTGTAAATGGGACCAGATCAAATGACTACCATGACCAGACCAAAGAGAACCCTGATCGGGATCGACTTGTTCAGACAGTTGGCACGGCAGGGGGACCGTGTCTTCACTACGGAAAGGGCACGGGAACTTGCGCCCCTGGTTGGACTCAAGGAGTCCTATCTTGTGGAAGCCCTCTACCATCTGGATAGAAATGGATGGATAGTGCGCCTTCGGCGCG
>MPND01000024.1 GCA_002238855.1 SAR202 cluster bacterium bin90 | reverse complement strand
CTCGCTCTATACCCGGTTCGATTCCTTAATTTGGACAACCTAGCCTCCGTATAGGACAATATCTCGGAGGAAGTGACCGATGCCTGACAAAATCACAAACGACTCTGGCGGCGACCGGCAGGAATTGCCCGACGTTACCGTGACAGACGACCCGCCAGAGCGTCAGCGGAGTATCGCCGCACTGGACGAATCATTCCGGCGATTGAGCCGTGATATGGGGCCCCGCAACTGGAGTCGTGAGGACATCTATGACCGAGAACGCAGAGCAAGAGAAACATGCCTCGGAAGTTGAGGCTCGCATACGGCAACTTCGTGCAATACGAAGGCGTTGTCGCGGCCTGCTGAAAGATGGGCCGTCCGCGGTCGAGCACGGCGACCTCCTCTATGACGAGAAAGGGCTGCCGAAATGACCACCGAGATACTGCCCGCCATCCCTGAAACCGGGCAGGCCACTCGTAACCGCAGGCCCCGCGGACTGCATCCCAGGAAGGCTTACCAATCATCTGAGCCAGTCGAGAAGAAGCTGCCGGAGTACCTTGAGGCCCACGAGGTCAACGCGCTGCTTCGTGCGGCGCCACATGCCAGGGCGAAACTCCTGATGATGATAGAGTGGCGTGCTGGCCTGAGGGTCTCCGAGGTCCTGGCGCTTGAGGTCCCGGACATCTTGCTTCATGTGAACCTGCCAACCCTGAGAGTGCGGTAGGGCAAGGGCAGGAAGTCCCGCATCATGCCGGTGCATCCCGAGCTGCACGCTGAGCTGAGCGGCGCCCTTGAGTTCGGCAATGTAGCCGAGGACGGCAGGATAATCCGTGCAGTCCGGTCGACGGCAGGCCGCTGGATACGGCAGGCGACGGAAGGTGCCCAGCGAAACGGAACCCTCCCGGCCGGCGAATCTCGAATCACACGCTGCCCCACAGCTACACCCGGCACCTGCTGATGAACGGCATCCCAATCAACTTCCTCTCGAGGTGGCTGGGACACTCGTCGATCCAGACGACGCTTATCTACCTGGAGCTTGTGCCGGATCCGCCGGGGAGTCTGGCGATGGTTCCTTAATCGCCCACATCCTCGCCCGGATGCTACAAGGGCGCAGTGGAGGCGGTGCGAAAATTATTGAGAGAGGTGGGCGTAGAGCCATGATGAGTCACAAGGGCTACCTGGCTGAACTCAAATATGATGATGAGGCGGAGATCTTTCACGGAGAAGTCGTTGGCACCCGCGATGTGATCTTCTTCGAGGGGACTTCAGTGGAGGACTTGAACAGGGAGTTCCAGTCTTCGATAGACGATTATCTTGACCTTTGCGCTGAAAGAGGTCACGAACCTGACAAGCCATTCACTTCGTCGAAGGAGGCCAGGGAATTCTTCCAGACACACAACGACAGTGAGTCAGACTTGCGTGAGCCTGACTAGGAAGAACACTTCAAGACGCTCCGCGAGTCAAGGCTGGCAGGGTCCTGAACTCATCCTTCGACGGCGCCCTCGGCGATGGCGCACTCCATGTCTTCCAGTCCCATGGGTGGCCCGTCATAATTCAGGCTCCCGAACAGGCGGCTCGTGGGCCGGACGGGCATCATCAGAACGCCCTCGTCGACCAGGACATAGCGCACTTTGTCTCCGGCCTTCAGGCCCAGTGCAGCCCTGACGGCCTCCGGAAGCGTGGTCTGTCCGCGGTAATTGACGCTCGACTCCAACATAATTGCTCCCTCGCGAGTTTGGTTGGTCAGTCTTCCCAATACTCGGGCAACATCATTGCCAGGGCGATTACCCTTCCGTGCTTTTCCTTGTCGCCGTCGAACTTGCCAGCTTTCCAAGCCTCTGTGAAGTCATCAAGGCTCATGTCGAAGTTCCGACGAGCGAGATTTTCCTTCATCTCGCGGTCCTCTTCTTCGGTTAACATCCTACCTTGAGGTAGATCTTCGTCGAATGTCTTTGAGGGCTTGGTAAACATGGTTTTCCAATTCCGGTCGAGCTGATATTGCCAAGGATAGCACGTCGAGAATCGCGACAGGTTCGGAGTATGGCAATTGTCCCACTGATCGGGTGACGGCAGCCAATAGAAACGACTCAGGAGATTGCTGCCAAGTTCGCGAATTTAACATGCCCTCACGCGGGGACTTTCAAGCCACTCCGACTTTTCGATGAATGACTTGCTTGGCGGGTTATCGAATCCCATCTTCATCAGATGCGGCCACAGCAGTCCACTCAGTCCCGCAGTCCAAGACGGATCGAGTTCATCCTGGTCGCCGTCGAAGACTATGTAAACGTGGACGTACTCATCGCCATCATGGTCATATTCTCTCTCGACGATTATGGGGTCGAAGTCAAATTTATCCCCAAACCGTTCGGATAGGAGCTGGCGTACTATTCCAGTGATTCGGTCGGTGTCCAGTAAGGTAGTCATGAAGTTATCCCTGAAGGCGATTATCGTGCTGCCGGCCGTTAGCGTCCGCTGGGCGGCATCTTGATTACTCCCACTCGCTAACAGAACTTCGAGCGGTTTTTGCCCAACGCTTAAGGACTGCCGAGAAGGTCGACCACATCCAAATGAACATGGTCTTCCAGAAGATCCTTAAGATCGCGGAGATAATGCAGGAGTCTCCGCCGGTCCGCATCGTCTTCTGATGTCACCAGGCCTGGCAACTCGTCCAGAGACACGGTGGCGAGCTCCGATGTTCGTGGTTGCTGCCTCTTGATGCTCATGAAGCGCCGAGCAAGGTCTCCTGTCCTGGGATCGACGCCGTCGATCAATCTTTCTGGCCTCTCCTCCGCGCCGCGGACGATTTCGCTGAAGCTGCTGATAAAGTCAAGCAGACACGCCTTCGCCTCTCGGACTTCATCGAGGCGTGATTCGTCATCAACACGAGCCATCCTGAGTTTCTCGTGTATCGAGATGGTGTTGATCGCAGCCACCAGGCGCTGGCAACGTTCAAAGTTGTTAGCGCTGAGCCGTTTATTGGTCATTTTCGTTCATCAGAATATGCCGGGTGTAGATGTGGCGGAAGATGTGGGTGCAACCGTCCATAGCCGGGGCTTCAGTCGCGAACGTGTACTCGATGCCACTCTCACTCAGAAAAGATTCCAGGTTGCCTTCGTCTTCGTATGCCACGAGCAGATGATGCAGGCCCTCTTTGGCACGGTCGATTGCTCCGTCGGACGTATCTCCGTAGCCGGTTACATGGAAAGGCATTATCGTGGCGGCGTAGAGGTTATCGTCCCTTTCGGCCACCTGTATTTCTACCTCAAAATCGACATTGACCTGCGCCATGGTCTTGCTCTCAACCTGTTGTTATCCTGTCCTCAGGATAGCAAACATAGGTAGAACGAGTCGCCCAAGATGCTCCGCATCTCGTGCTTTACTTCGCTCTCCTTATTGAGAAGACCCTTCGAGCACATCAAGAATCGCCCGAGCGCAGTACACGCGATTGCGCCGTTCACCGCTATCCAGCGACACCGCGCCCAGCGTCTCAAGCCGGTTGACCGCTCTCTGAGCCGTCGTGTAAGGGACTCCCAACCTTTCGGCAAGCGCGCCGACCGTCCAGAACGGGTTCTCGGAGAACAGGTCGAGCGCCCTCTCCGGCACCTGCGATCGCTCACGGGCAAGCTCAAGCTTCCAGCCTGACAGGAGACTCTCTATGCGCCGCATCCTCGCCATGGCATCATCAGCCTGAGAGGCCACACCTATCAGGAAATAGTCCAGCCACAATTGCCATTCGCCGCGCTCAGTGATGCCCAGCAGTCGTGCGTAATACTGAGACCGCTCACGCTCGAAGTGCGCGCTCAGATGTAGAAAAAGAGACGAGAGCGGCAGGCCTCGCTGCACGAGCAGAAACGTGATCAGCAGGCGCCCGACGCGCCCGTTGCCATCGACGAACGGGTGAATGGCTTCAAACTGTGAGTGGACAAGCGCCGCATGCACCAGTGGCGGCAATGACTCATCATGCAGATATCGCTCCAGGTCAGCAAGGCAACTCCCCAACTCGGAGGGCGGCGGCGGCACATAAACGGCGTTCCGGAGGGTGCTGCCGGGGCCGCCAATCCAGTTCTGCACGCGCCGGAACTCCCCGGGTTTTGCGCTGTCGCCGCGGACACCACGCATCAGCCGTTCGTGCAACTCGCACATAAAGCGCAGCGAGAGCGGCAGACTGTCCAGGCGTCGCAGCCCGTACTCAAGCGCCGTGACGTAGTTGCCCACCTCCTGCAGGTCGGCGGGGCTTTGATTCACCACAGCTCCGGCCTCTGTGGCCAGCAGTTCGCGCAGACTCGTCTGTGTTCCCTCGATTCGACTGGAAAGCACGGCTTCTTTGCGGGTGAACGGTCTGATCATCAGGTTGGGACTAGGCAGATGCCGCCCCTCGATCTCGAGCTTTCCTATGGCCCGATCGGCGGCAGAGAGATGCCGGATAAGCGTATCGTCCCACGGGATAGAGGGCGGCAGCGGATGAGGCACGTAGGCCCGATAGCCACCCGGACCGGTTACGAGTCTTCCGTGCGATCTGCGACCCAGACCTGATGAAAGCGTCACATTCGTCCCCCAATTGCGATATGGAAAATTAAAGATGTTTCAGTTATCGAATATGGACGAGACTGCTCTGGCAGAGATTCCGGCTACACCGGCGGTCTATTTCAAGAACGTCAGGAATAGTGACAATTCCGGAGAATACCCGGTTCTGGCTAATCCCACTCGACGCCTGCCATTCGCAGCTCGCGGACGCGCTCATCGGCACACATTTAGCAGATTTTGACGCCCAAGTGCTCAAACTGCTGACGAGGAGTGCCAGGCTTGCCACAGCTCTCACACTCGGTGGGCACGCCGTCGCCTGCACCGGTGTCCTGAAGGACTCGCCAGCCAGGAAACTCACCGGGAGGATTGGGGGCTGTGCTCATCGATGGGCCCTTCTCAAGCGAAGTTACTGAAATCAGATAACTTGCCTAACTTCGCTATAATCCTTGCCAATCTGTCGTCATCGTAACATTCCTGGCGACTTACGGAATCAGACGATTCCTGGGCTTCCACGGTAATGTCGCCTCCCTTCAATAAAATCCCTTCCTGATTTATCGGGCTTTTGGACTTGGTACACAAATGTCGACTTGCACAATAATCGACATTTCTGCAGAAATATAGAGCCCCCGATGGCGATATGCTGTCGAGGGCTGTCATTTTCAGTATGCGAAGATTATCGTGGTTCAGCTCGATGCATACCGTCCCGGGATGCATTTTGGGTTCGAGGTTACAGCCCAGTCTGCTCCCTATGGAACTCGAAGGCCGCACTCACACTTGGTGGTCCAACCGGGTGGTGCTCCTGTTCGTAGAGTTCCACAAGGTCAACCAACTCGTCACATTCGCCGCTCTCGAGAGTGCCAGCTTCTGCGCCAAATATCTCTTCGATCCTGGCAAGAGCATCATTGTAGTCATCTTCAGAGCGGATTGCCTTGATGGCCGCCATTGCTGTATCTCCTGAGCGTTTTCATCTGAAATGATATTGCAAACTCTTGCGGTGTGATATCCATGTCGGCATCTACTCCGCCATTGCCAACCTCCAGCTCCGCTATACTGTAAATCACATTTTCTGTGAGGGGAACCCAATGAAGAACATCACGGTATCCGTTGACGAGGAGACCCATCGAATGGTACGCATCCGTGCGGCGGAGTTGGACACATCGGTTTCGGCGTTGGTGAGGGAGTTTCTGCGGAGCATCGCACAAAACAGGCCAACCGCCAGCATATCCACCGTTCCGAGTCATGAGGAAACACCCGTTGCGCTTCGTCCACGCGACTTGGACGAAGTGCTTGCGGACTTCGATGCCCGTGGTGTGGGAGTGTCGGAAAGGTTGACTCGCGATGAGCTGTACGCCGAAGTGACCGGGAGGGTCAATGCGACTAACTGACACCAACGTGCTGCTCTACGCGGTCAGCCGGTTGCCGGAAGAGGTCCACAAACCCCCCGCGACCGTGACTTGTGGGGGCAGCCGCGCCTGAGTGCGTCGACGATTGCCGCGACAGCAAATCGAATCGTGGACGTTCTTTTCCCATCCTCGGCAAGCTCCACGGGATACGCGGCCAGCACCTCAGGTTGTGCCGTGAAGCATAATGCAGTCCGCTGACAGTCAATTAACGTACCAGATTTAAGTAAGTCGAGAGGGAAACAGCATGCCCGAAACCGAATCCAATCATGATTTCTTCTTAAGCGACTGTGCGCGAGAGGCAGGTCTCACCCAGAGGTTCTGGCATCAAGCTTACTTGATGCTTATCAAGGACGCGGAGGAAAATACAAGCATGCCGGCATTCGAGATTTACGACATCGCTCGCATCGTCCGAGTTCCCTTCGGCCAGGGATACCTCAACGTACTCGTGCGGTGTCAGCCGGACCCGAGGGAGTACAGAATTTATCGACTTACGGCGTTTGCGGCCGGTACTGAGCACCAACCGCTCGATGTAAACACGGCATTCCAGCAACTTCGGGAGGGCCGGGCCATACTGGGAGAGGCCGCCCTGATGGATAGAGGTCGCCGATGTTAGCGTGTGCGTCGCTCAGCGTTGCGGTGTTGCCGGTCAGAGCGATCACGAGGGCCCGACTCGCTGTCGGGTCCGGCACAAGCTCCAGGTAGAAGAGCGTCGTCTGGATCGATCTGTGGTTGCCCCCTGTCCAAATGGCCTCGAATCAAAGAATCAACCGCTCCGGATTAGGGTCGAGGTATTCGACTATCACATTGCCGGTGTTGACGCCCTTCGCTTCGGTGGCCGTTACGACCTCTTCAATTGAATCGCCGATTGACACGACGCCGTCCTTGCCCATCGAAACCCATCTTTCGGGATGCTTCTCCGTAAGCAAGTCGCGTTCAGTCCGCAGTCGGTTGACTGCTTTGCGGAAGTCATTAGGGTCGTCTCGAAGCGCCTCTGTGCCGCCTAAGTGAGCGAGCAGTTCTTCAAGTTCGTCCTCACTCGACCGACCGGACGGCTTCTCGATCATGGCGTTTCCCTTTCACTGGTATTTGCACCATCAGATTACCATGACAGGAAGTCCCGGCGGGCGGCCGCTTTCGTGGTCATTTTGAAAACTTTCCACTACATCAGCGGCTTGACATGCTGTTTCAGCCACTCGTGCAACCGGTCGAATCGGAAAGAATGTGTCTCATACGAGTGCATGAAGAACTCGTATGCTTCCTGGTTGTCGCAGTCTATGGGCAGGCCATTCATCCTCAGGAATGCGTCCGTCGTGAAGACGGCGGTGCGCTTGTTGCCGTCCACAAACGGGTGGTTCATAGCAATACTTTTCATGAGCGCAGCAGCTCCCTCCGAGATCTCGTTGTAATAGCGCAGCTGCGGTCTCAGGGGAGCGGACTCCAGCGCGGCTTGGTCCCTCAGTCCTTGTGGGCCTCCGAATTCTTGCACGGCGATTTCGTGTATTGCCAGAATGTCTTCGATGGTCGGGAATTCGTGCGTCAGGACTTGCCGAGCAGCTCGCCTAGGCGCCGGTTCCTCTCAAGGCTCGCGTAGAAGTGGCCCATTATCGCGGGTCGAACCCGCTCCTGGTTCTTGCTCTCTATGTAGGCGCCCATCGCATCTTCGAGAACTGCCTGAAAGTGCCTCCCTTCCAATCGAGCGATGTTGCGCATACCCTCAAGCAGTTCAGGCTGTGCCTGACTGGAAGACTTCTCGCGCGCACCAGCCATGGTGAGCCTCCTTTGAATCTTGACATTCATTCACCTTAGTCTGAGAGTGGTGTCGGTATTTGAGAAATGTCAACTTACGTCTTGATATAATTGGACCCTATATTCAGAATCGGAATTGGAGGCTGGTTTTTCGGACTACATTGATACTCTACAAAGTTGATTCGTAGGACGGTTTTCATTTGAATCAATCTGAACAAGATACGAAACTTGCGCATTGTAGGCGACTCAGGAACTTACCACGGATCATTCGACACAGATCACCCCATTTTCGTCCTTCGCGTCTCTTGGTGGACTGAACCTCCTCTCTTGGAAGATCAATAGTCAGTATCCCTAGGTAGGAGTGGAAAGTGCCCTACAGAGCGAACCAGTCTTTAATCTATTACTCTGGTCACCATGCGCTGGAAGACTACCAACGTAAAGAGATTCGACAGACTCATCACCCTAGCGCGTAGGAAACCGGTGGCGTAACTCCCTGAAAGACTGAGTATTCGGAAATGACGATATCCTCACCATAGAGACTGCCCCATACGAGGACCGTATACACGCCTCCCCTGAGACGTTCTTCGCGCTGGGTCTGGGACTCGCCGCCTGCCAGAAGTGACTGACGGTGGGCATCACCACCGCGTCAGCCCTGGGGAATGAGCTTATGGAGGCAATGGACGAGATTAGGCTGCTGAACCTACAGAGGAGGCTTGCCCGCCTCGGATAAGCATTCCGCTATCCAGCCGGCCCCGGCCCGGGGTGACATTGTATCTTTGACATGCATGGGATAATCCCTCAGCGGCGACACCACGCTGGTCCATCATTGCCCCGCATTTGACATCATGCAAGAATGGCACGAGAAGGGCATGTGGCTTGAAGACTGGCGGACCGACATCACACTTGTCTAAGTGGGTATATTATTCCCAATTGATACCCTTGAACAGTGGAGACCACCGTGCTTATTCTTCATGCAGCGCTACTCGATGGACGACTTGCCATTTGGGGCGAAGATTCGGAATCCCGGGCGACGGACAGCGCGCGCGTTGACGGCAGGAGCCCTGGACAGCATCCGCGCTGCGCTGACGCTCATCGGCTAGCTCAAGCCGTTGGCTTGGCAGCAGAAGACTGCGGAGTTGGCCCTGCCATTGCTTGGCTGCCCAGCCGGGGCAGCACCCCAAACCCATCCAGTTCGATGGCCGGTCCTGTGTCCCGTGCGAAGATGCGGATCAAGCCTTGGAGCGTGCCTTCTCTACGACTCGATTCGGAGCAGGCTGTTGAATTGCTGCAGAGATGCACCAACCGCAGTGCATTGACGCACGGAATAGCAATTGGGGCGGACCTTGCCTTTTGGTCCCGCGCGCTCCTGTTCGCTGCGTCCCTGACGGTGCACCAGCGTTTCCTGCCTGGTGTTGCCGAGCGCAACGGGCGCACATTGGCGGTCTGGACGCCAATCTTTGTCGGAGATGACGCCCACAGGTTGGCAGAACTTGCCAACCTGATGCCGCCGCCCGCTAGAGCGATGACAGAGACGGAAACGAGCGAGCCGCCTGCGATTGCCAGTCAATCCGTTCTCCGAGAGTTCATCACAGGCATTGTCGATTGCATGGCCCGGTCGACCCAACAGGCAAAGGAAGACGACGACAACCTTCGCTTTGACTCTACCCACGATGCCTGGCTGCACGCCTTGAGAAGTCGGAACCCGGTTGTCAAAGGGGAGCATGCTCAGCTCCGGCACCTCCGCCGCCAGATCGCAGACTGGCAACACCCCATTGCCATAGCTGCCAACTCTCCCTATCGGCTTTGCCTGAGACTGGAAGAGCCTGAAGAACATGACGCCGAAGAAGAGGCTGCCGCCATTCGACGGAATATATGGCGACTCCGATACTTGCTGCAACCCCATGATGATTACAGTCTCTTGATGAATGCTTCTGACATCTGGAACCGAAAGGTCGAAGAACAGCGCAGTGACTTGAACCTCAGAGAGTTCTTGCTGAGTTCCCTTGCCCATGCGTCCATGATCTGTGCGCCTATAGCAGAAAGCCTGAAAACGAAAGAACCGGCAGGATGCAGACTGGGCGACGCAGAGGCTTATCAATTCCTCTCACACCAGGCTGCCGCACTTCAACAGGCCGGCTTCGGAGTGCTGCTGCCTGCGTGGTGGACTCGTCATGGGACCAAGACCAAGCCCGGCATTCGCGTGAAGGTAAAGACGCCGACTATGCAGGGCGGCTCCGGCATGAGCATGGCAACTCTATTGGAGTTGGATGTGGAAGTGGCCATAGGGGACAGCCGGATAACCCCGGAGGAACTGGAAGCTCTTTCTGAACTGAAGGTGCCGCTTGTGCGCTTCAGGGGACAGTGGGTAGAGATTGACGCAGGCGCTATCAAGGCTGCGACAGAATACTGGCGCAACAAAGAGCATCTCAGCCTACAGGAGGTCTTGCATGTCGGCCTGGGCGCAGACACTCGGGCAGAGGATGATAACTTACGCCTCGAAGCGGATGAATGGCTTCAGGATATGCTAGATCGCCTGTACCAGAAAGGCGGAATCGAAGAATTGGACGCCCCCGAAGGATTCGTCGGGCAGCTTCGTCCGTACCAGCAGTTGGGTTATTCGTGGATAGCTTTCCTGAAGCGGTGGGGACTGGGAGCTTGCCTTGCAGACGATATGGGTCTTGGAAAGACCATCCAGACGCTCGCCGCCCTTCAACTGGACTACCGGCAGGGGAACCGCCTGCCAAGTCTGCTGGTCTGCCCCACCTCGGTCATCAACAACTGGCAGCGAGAGGCTGCGAAATTCACGCCCGAGCTTGCCGTGCTGGTACACTACGGGCCGAACCGCAATCGCGGCGCCGACTTCAGGGAGCGGGCGGCAAGCCACCAGATGGTCATCACCAGTTACGCAACTATGGCAAGAGACATAAAACTACTGGCTTCAATGCGATGGCGGTCCGTCATACTGGACGAAGCGCAGAACATCAAGAACCCGGTGTCCAAGCAGGCATCCGCCGCGCAAACGCTTCGGGCCGACCATAGGATAGCCCTCACCGGAACACCTGTGGAAAATCATGTCGGCGACCTCTGGTCCGTCATGCAGTTTCTGAACCCGGGGCTGTTGGGTTCTCAGGCCGAGTTCAAACGCAGGTATTTCCAGCCGATCCAAGTCCGTAAGGACGAAGAGGTGGCAAGCCACCTGCAGAAATTCACAGGGCCCTTCATCCTGCGTCGTCTCAAGACCGACCGGGCCATCATAGACGACCTGCCCGACAAGCATGAGACCAAGCAATACTGCAATCTCACAAGGGAACAAGTCACGCTCTACGAGGCGGTTCTGCGAGAGGCGGAGACTCGTCTAGAAGATGCCACAGGCATTGAGCGACGGGGAAGCATTCTCGACACGCTGACTAAGCTCAAGCAGGTGTGCAACCATCCCAGGCAACTGCTTGGAGATAACTCCGCCATCAACGGGCGTTCCGGCAAACTTGCCCGGCTCCAAGAATTGCTGGACGAGATAGTGCTGTCGGGAGACCGCGTGCTGGTATTCAGCCAGTTCGCCGAGATGGGCGCGATCTTGCAGCAACACATACAGGAGACCTACGGGCTGGAAACCCCATTCTTGCACGGCGGCGTCCCGCGCAAGCAGCGCGAATCTATGGTCGACTGGTTTCAGAATGACCCCGAGGGTCCACTTGCATTCGTTCTCTCACTGAAGGCCGGAGGGTCGGGACTCAATCTACCCCGTGCAAATCATGTCATTCACTACGACCGCTGGTGGAACCCTGCAGTGGAGAATCAGGCTACCGACCGCGCCTTCCGCATCGGGCAGACAAAGGACGTCCATGTCCACAAATTCATATGCGCCGGGACGCTGGAAGACCGCATCGACCTCATGATCGAAGCCAAGCAGGAGACCGCAAAGCAAGTAGTTGGCGCAACCTCGGAACGCTGGCTGACGGAACTGTCAAACGCAGAGCTACGGGATGTGCTGGCGCTCAGCGCAACCGCGTCCGACTGACAGCATTGAGCTTGGTTCTGTTTCTACACAAGGAGACCCGATGACTTACGAATATCCACCATACGGCAGACCCGTCGAAGTGAGGGGCGGCATAAAGGCTGGCTCAAAACGTGGAGCATTCGGCTCCAGTTGGTGGTCCAAACGCTGGCTTCAGACGCTTGACGAATTCGAGATAGGCGCTCGCCTGGGCAGAGGTCGTTCATACGCCCGCCGGGGTCAGGTCATATCCATCGATGTACGGCCAGGTATGGTGAAGGCCAGGGTGCAAGGCTCGCGAGCGACACCATACAGCGTGAGCATTGAGGTACGCATGATCAGTCCTGAGAACTGGGACCTCGTCCTTCAGGAGTTTACCGACCAGCCCATAATAGCCGCCAGCTTGCTGTCCGGGCGCATGCCCGATGATGTTGACGACACCTTCAATTCGATAGGTTTGTCTATGTTTCCCGAAAGGGAGAACGATCTGGAAACCGATTGCTCCTGCCCGGACTACTCCAACCCATGCAAGCATGTCGCCGCGGTGTATCTCTTGTTGGGCGAGGAGTTCGACCGGGACCCCTTTCTGATATTTCGACTCAGGGGCTTGGAGCATGACCGTCTGCTGGGCGACGATTTTCGTCGCGCCGCACAGACTCTTGAGGCTCCTCTATTGGCAGCAGAACCTTTGCCGTCAGACTCGGAAGACTTTTGGCTCAACCCACTGGCGAGATTAGACGAAAAAGACTACGCTGGCCCGGCGGAACCGCCGGAGGCCGACGCATCCCTGCCGCAACAGCTGGGCCGATTTCCTTTCTGGCGCGGGAACCAAGACTTCGCTACCTCCCTTCAAGGCATCTACAGGGAGGCGTCAAGGCGAGCTAAAGAAGTGTATGAGGACCAGCATAACCTGACATCTAGGACGACGAAAGCCGGATTGACAACCGAATAGCCGAAGCGTCGTCGAAATGCAAGTGTACAGTATTCAGGACACATAAGCGCTTCTGGGAGGAGGGGCATGAGAGCGCGCTGATCGATCGATCGCGTCCCGGACAGAAACGCAAATTGGACGAGCGTGCCGAAGCGCACCTTGTGGCCATAGCGTGCATCGACCCTCCCGAGGGCCATACGCACTTGACGCTGGAGTTGCTTGAGTACAAGGTCGTGGAATCGGGCTGTATGGAGAGCATAGCTAGGGAGACGGTGCGCCAGAGCTTGAAAAGAACGAACTCAAGCCCTGGTGGACCAACGCGTGGCGTATCCCCGAACTGAGCGTGGAGTTCGTGGCAAGGCTGGAGGGCGCACTTAACCTTACGAGCCACCGTGGATATGCCTATTGGCTCAAATTGGTGTGGATACTGGCTTGAAAATGTCTCGGGACAGGTCTTGAATGATAAGGCTATAGACACAAGGAGCGAAGGAGCTACCCGATGGCAGTTACGGAGATGGAGCAGATCGAAGCCGAGATAGCAGCGATATTCAGCGTTCGACCCGCAAGCGACCGCAACATTCTGGACAGGCTCGAAGTAGGCAAGGAGATGATGAGCGAGGTCTTTCTGTTTGCGCAGTACCGTGGTTTCGCGCTTTACGACGGGTTGGTGGTCAATTTCAAGATGGTGTGGGACGATGAAGAGGATGGACCTCCGCCTCTGTCGTGCTGGTTGCGGTTGACCAAAGACGAGAGTGAAACGCTCTGCGTAAGTATTGTCGAAGACGAGAGACAGCCTCGACAACCCAGCAGATCTACAGACATTGACTGGGCGAAGGTAATCTAGGCAGTCCCGGTCAACGACAATTACCCGTATGTTGCGGCGGCAACACTGACAGGCTAATCTGTCGAGCAGCCGAGAAGTGTGCGTGCGCCGGGCTTGTAAGCGGCGCCCAGGCGCCTGCGGGGCGAGTTGTTCCTGTCGGCTCCACATTGCCCGATCTTGCCGAAAGACCATAAGAGAACTGTGACGGGGCAGAGTCCATGAATGAGCATCAGCCGGCACGAATGAACCTGCATAGGCTGAGCAGAGCGCAGGCGCGTTACGAGAGCGGTATGGAGCATGCCAGGCGTGGGCGACACGAGAGCGCCGCGAGGAGTTTTACGAGAGCGATCAGGCTTGACCGTGAAAACGCCGAATTCCGCTACCTGCGGGGGGCTGGTGCATTTTCATCTGGAACGGTACGGCAGGGCCACCTCCGACTTCAGGGACGCGATTGCTCGTGCCCCCACTCTTGTGAAGGCGTGCACCTGCCTGGGAAGCACGTACGCAATGGCCGCCGAGTACGACCTCGCCGTCGAATGCTATGAGGAAGCCATCAGGATTGATCCCGGATACGCTGAAGCCCAGGCGGGGCTTGAGGCCGTCCGGGCATTCCTGGGCAGCAGCAGCGGAGAAGTCAAAGACCTGGGACCGCCATCGGAATAGCCAGCAGTATTGACGCCCGTACGGGTCTGAGCCATCCTCGCGAGACCGAACGGCGCCGGGGACGGCCGTCAACCCAGGAACCCCGGGCGGCGCGAACACCCACGTGAAATGGCCCGTAAGTGTGCTCAGGCGACGTTCGCATCTCGCGAATCAAAAGCCTGGCAATAGCAGTGAGGCGGCGGATAGACATCATGGCAGATCCTACTAGAGAGCAGTTGCGACAACTGCACCGCGCTTTTGGCGAATTCTGGGACGCCAGTCCCTGGCAGGTACTCGACGAGCTGGACGTGGTGGCAGTCGAGCACCCCACGGGTCGCTACACCGGGTACTGCTCCGTGCCAGGCTCGACATTCAGGGGGTACGGTCTGGCGGTGTTCATAGGAGATGAGGGACTGTCCGGATACCTCGACCTGGTGAATGATGAGGTGGATCCGGAGTCTCAGGAGGGTCTCGAAAGGATCAACGCGCTGCTTGCGGTGCGTGGAGACAGGGAGAGCCTGAGAGAGAGTGAGCTGGCGGCGATGCGTCGTGCGCGGCTCCGCTACACGGGCAGGGGCACGTGGCCGATCATTCGCAGCCTGCGGCCGGGCTACCTGCCGTGGCGGCTGGACGAGGATGAGGCCGTCTTCCTCACGGCTGCGCTCGGCAACATGACCGATGTGGCATCGAGGGTGTCATCCGGGGACCTGGTGTTATACGGCGAAGACGACTACGACCTCATGTTGATGCGCGTCTTTCGTGACGGGGCGTGGATTGATCGATGGATAAAGTACCCTGAACCGGTGGCTTCTGCGCCCGCACCCGAGTATCATGACCCCGAGCGGCTCCGCCGCGTCAAACTGTCCATGCCCAGGGGGACGGCGGTCTGGGAGCTTGGCGTCTTCTACGTGCACGCATACGTTCAGCAGGAGAGAGGAAGCCGCCCCTATTTTCCGACGATGGCGCTCGCAATCGACCGTTCCACGTCGCTGATAGTGGGAATGAAATTGCTGGAAGAATCGCCGTCGTATGAGGAGCGCCGGGACGCGTTGGTGGAGATTCTGGAGAATGCGGATGCCCTGCCCTCGCTAGTGGTGACGGACTCCGCCGAGACTGTGAGTTTGGCCAGGCCGATACTGTACGAAACGGGCGTCGAACTGACTCTGGAATCTACACCCGGCATCCACAACTTCACGTTGACCTTTGAGAACTCCCCAGGCTGAGGGCGATAGGGAAGGGCGACTGTGGCTACCGCTTATACGGGAAGAGTAGTGCTCCAGGTATTCTCGCGCCCATCCGGTGGGACACGAGTTGACTCACCACTTGTCAGTGGTAATCGCTTTTCCATCAAGTTACAGAGACCCGGGACTGGTCCGCCGAAGTGAGGAATGCCTCCACAGCTATGTCGGCGTCGTCTGTATCGGAGGATCGGTACCACGTGACTCAGCACGAACGGACCGCAGTCGAGCTGATCAAACGGAACAGGGTGTACAGCGTCAACTATGCCGGCACAGTGACGGACGCCAGCGAGGATTGGTTTCCCCTGTCAGGCGTGACAGGGGAATGCAGACAGGCTTTCAGGCTAGAACACGTCACCAGGACATTGATGATGACCTAGTGAGAAAGGAGTTCACGATGAGCGGATACTGCCTGAAGTGCCGGGCGCACCGGGAGATGCAGGAGCCGGAGGAAGTCACGTTGAAGAACGAACGATTGGCGACTCGGGGTAAGTGCGGTGAGTGTGGGACGACGATGTTCAGGATGGGCGGAACGGCGGTTAAGGGGTAGGATGTGGAGATGGCGTGGAACGGGCGGCATACCGGCTGCGAGTTGTGCTCCGGCCTGTGCTGTTGGAATCGCTAAGATGGAGAATGTCGGCATTCTGTATTTTCGTAGCAGAACACTCATGAGGGCCGCGTCGTCTCGTTACACTGCTCGGTGTCGCGCATAGCTCGAAGTGAACACCCCATCGCATACCCCCAATTGAGAGAATCATCAATGACCACAGTTCCGCTGCCCGGATACCTGCCCACCGACGCCCTGGACGACTTTAGGAAATTCGACGGTCCTCTCACGTACCTGGCGGCTCCGCTAGGGCATCAGGACCCAGCCGTTCGGCAAGAGAGGTTCGACAGTGTCAACAGGTACTGCGGATACCTGATCCGCCAGCACGAGCTCGTCTTCTCTCCATTGTCTCTCGGCGCTTCGCTCGATGAGGATGCCATCCTGAACAGCGCCTGGTACGCTTTTGGACTCCAGATGCTGTCGCGCTGTGACGAGCTGCGCATTCTCGGACTGGATGGATGGGAAGACAGTGTCGGCGTGACGCTCGAGACCAAGTATGCTAGACAGCTTCGTATCCCCGTTTCAGTCGCTGACCCGTCGACTTACGAAGTGAAGTTGCTGCACGGTAACTGAAGTTATCGCTGTCGATAGTCTCCGCCCCTTGGAGATTGAATTATATGACATTTTTCTGTCAGAATCAGTCAGAAATAGCGACGACGACTGTACAGTTTCGAGATACTTGAACCTACTGTGGATTAGAATCCCATGAGAGGAATCAGACGAACCACAATCCCAGTGCCCTCATTCGTTGTCGCTTCAAACCCCAGTACCATTTTCTCCAGACAGAGTTTTGTACGCCCTTGGTCTCCAATCTCTCGCAACATTGCGATGAGGTGCCCTGTAAATTTGTAGGGCTCGGATTGGCCAGATTCTCACCCGAAATGACTGAAGACTTCCATTATGGCATGTTTGATTGCAATATACTTTCAGGCGAATTACGCTTCTCGAGATGAGCCTTCAATCGAAGATGGCAGAAAACCATGAAGTAGGACACTCGGAGAAGCATCTATCTGCTAGCATGCGCCAAGAGGGATTTAACGAATGTCAGTAAGCCAAGCCATCACACCTATCCAACATATTGTCGACAACGAAAGAACCACAGTCGCCGATTACTTAAGACGCCGTCTGTCCGACGCGGAGGATTTCGATTTCGTATCGGCGTACTTCACCATCTACGGCTATGAATTGCTGGCGGACGAGCTTGATGCGCTTGACAGAGTGCGTTTTCTGTTCGGCGATCCCACGTCGGTAGAAGACATCGACCCGGGCACGAAGGAACCGAAGTCCTTTAAGTTGACAGAGGATGTGTTGACGCCGAATCACACCCTGCAGCAGAAGCATCTCGCGCAACGGTGCAAGACTTGGATGAAGAGCGACGCTGTGTCCATTCGCTCCGTCAGCCTGTCGAACTTCTTGCACGGCAAGATGTACCTTAGCGGAGCGGCCAGCGCGACTCGTAGCGGCATCGTAGGCAGCTCGAACTTCACGAAAAGCGGGTTGGGAGAGGGTAGGCGCTCCAATCTCGAAATCAACCTCGCGACAACGGACGCTGATACGATCACCGAGCTGCAAGACTGGTTCGACCGTCTGTGGAGCGACGAGACTCGCACAGAAGATGTGAAGCAACAGGTGATAGAAGCATTGGAGCGCGTGGGCAGAGACCACTCGCCGGATGATGTGTACTACAAGACGCTGTATGAGCTGTTTCGCAAGGAGATTGAGGCGAGGGCAGCGGGCGACGAAGGCATACCTGCCACAGGTCTCCACGACAAAAAGATTTGGAAAGCACTCTACGGCTTTCAACGAGACGGAGCCAAGAGCATCATCGCAAGGTTACGAGAGCACAACGGCTGCATCCTTGCGGACAGCGTGGGACTGGGCAAGACATACACTGCGCTCGCGGTTATCAAATACTTCGAGCTGCACAACAGGCAAGTATTAGTGCTCTGCCCCAGCAAGCTCCTAGGTAATTGGCAACTATACCCAGCCAATTTTGGACATTCTCAGAACCCCTTCATCAAAGATCGCTTCGGGTATACGCTGCTGGCGCACACCGATCTGTCGCGGGACAGTGGCACTACCAGAACCGGCATCGACCTTGCCAACTTCAACTGGAGCAGTTACGGCCTCGTAGTAATCGACGAGTCGCACAACTTCCGAAACAGCGAGGGTAAGCGTTACCGGAAGTTGTTAGACGAGATAATCTCTCAGGGCGCGCAGACCAAGGTACTGATGCTGTCCGCAACGCCTGTGAACACTTCGTTGTTAGACCTTCGTAACCAGATATATCTGATGACGGAGGGTCACGAGGACAAATTCGCCCACAGCCTCGGCGTGCGTGACATCAATTCCGTGATGAGAAACGCGCAGGCGGAGTTTAAGCATTGGGAAGAGGCGCAGCACGGCACGGCACGCCGAGACAAGGAAGAACTTCTAGACAGACTCGGCGCGGACTTCCTGCGTCTGCTTTCGGGGGTGTCCATCGCACGCTCCCGACGTCAGGTGCAGCGTTTCTATGCCGACGAGATGGAGCGCATAGGCAAGTTCCCCACGCGGGAAAAGCCGGTGAATCACTATCCGGACACCGACCTGCGAGGTGAACTGTCCTACGAAGAGCTTTCCGAGCACATAGGCAGGTTCCAGCTTCGTCAGTATCGCCCGTCGGAGTATCTGAAAGGTGCAGACAGGTCGGAGCAATTGCCATTCGATGATTTAACGACTAAAGACGCCCAGCAGAATCGGGAATACTACCTCGTTGGGATGATGCGCACTAACTTCCTGAAGCGCCTCGAAAGCTCGGCGTACTCACTCACGCTCACGCTCAGACGCACCATCGGCAAGATAGATGACTTGCTAGACAAATTCGAGCGCTACGAGTCGGATAGCGGCGACGCCTCGCTGGACGACGACACCAGCCCTGTGGAAGGCGAGGACGATGCAGACGATGAAGACTTGCTCATTGGTAGGGGTAAGCGCCCGTACCGTCTGTCCGAAATGGACATCCCACGCTGGCGGGCTGACCTGCTGGAGGACAAAAAGGTGCTTGACGGCGTGTATCAACGGATCGCCGCAATCGACACGGACAGGGACGGTAAACTGCGTCAGATTAGGGCGGACATAGCAGAGCGAGCGGCGAACCCTACTCCAGGCCACGAGAACAGGCAGAACCGCAAACTGCTCGTGTTCACTACGTTCAAGGACACAGCGATGTATTTGTACGACAACTTAAGAGAGCAGTCGGAGCAACTGGGATTGAACATGGCGATGGTCTCGGGCGACGAGACGCGCGCGACGTTCGGAGGCAACGACTTTAATACAATCCTGTCCAACTTCGCGCCCGTAGCGCGCAACCGCGCCGGGGATGGCGACAGCAGCGGGGCCGACGAAATCGACCTGCTGATAGCCACTGACTGCATCTCCGAAGGGCAGAACCTTCAAGACTGCGATACTGTGCTGAACTACGACATCCACTGGAATCCGGTGCGTCTGGTGCAGCGTTTCGGGCGCATAGACCGCATCGGCAGCAAGTACGACAGCGTGCGGATGATAAACTACTGGCCTACGAGCGATATGGACGCCTACTTGAAGCTTCAGAATCGAGTTTATGCGCGGATGGCGATAGCGGATGTGTCGGCGAGCGGCGACGATAATCTTCTTGACACTGACACTGACACTATGGAGCGGGAAGCGGAGCAGGAACGGCGCTTTAGAGACGAGCAGACGCGACGCATCATCGAGGAGGTCGCGGACATGGACGATCTGGCCGACACGCCCGTGATGAGCGACTTCACGCTCGACCATTTCCTCACGCAGTTGCTGCGGTATCTGGAGCGCAACAGGGACAAGCTGGAGAAAATGCCGCCCGGCATATACGCGGTCACCGAAGGTGCGATAAGTCCCGGCGTTATATTTTTCTTGAGGCAGCGCAACGCCGCGGAAGATCCAGGACAGCGCGTGGCAAGCCCCGTGCATCCCTTTTACTTCGTCTATGTGCGCGACGGCGGCGATATTCGCTACGGCTGCGTCAGCGCACGTCGCGTACTGGACGCATTCGAGGCGGTAGCAGCGGGAAATACGAAAGTCATCACCCGTCTTTGCGATGCCTTTGACCATGAGACCGACAGGGGCAGAGACATGTCACACTACGACAGCCTGCTGAGCACCGCCATCACCAGCATCAGACAAGACTTCGACGAAACGCTGGTGAGCGGGCTGGGCATCAACGGCGCGGGCGGCGACCTCAAGCTGCCAATGGAGTCCGAAACCCCACGCGATGCGGAAGATTTTGAGCTGGTTACATGGCTGGTCATCAAGGAGCGAGCATGACTACGGCAACCGACAATGTTCTCAGTCAGGGAGTTACTGACGCGCTGAACACAATTGGCGTTGGCGACTTCGGCGCCGAGGCGGAGCACCTGCTTTCAGCCCTTGGCTATCGTAGCGAACGCCGACTTACGATGTCCAGTGATGTGAACGATTTCATCAGGGCATTGCCGGCGCGTAACCCGAACACGCAGACGGAGAGGCGCTTCCGCGAGCACGCCAATAGCGTGAAGATACTCTTTCAGGTTACCGACACGGAAATTGAGGCGTCCACGAACCCCACTCTGTTTGCGGATACGGAGTTCGACACGGGCAATGCGCGCAGCTTCCTGTTCGCCGCCGTAACGCTTAAAGGAGAAAGTTACTCGCGCCACCGCTATGCAGAGTTCACGCGTGAGGTGAACAGACGCATCGCCGTCGCGCCCACGGTCATGCTGTTCCGCACGGAGTCTGGCCTGCTCTCGATCGCGTTCGTCCATCGCAGAAGGAGCAAGACGCAGACGAACCGGCAGGTGCTCGGCGATGTTCGGCTGATACGCGAGATAGACCCAGCAGCCCCGCACCGCGCCCATCAAGACATCTTGGCCGATCTGTCGCTCGACGACCGGCTTCAATGGATGGATACGCACGACAAGCATCGCAACTTTGATGGACTGCTCGCTGCGTGGCTAGACGCGCTAGACACCGAGGCGCTGAACCGCCGCTTCTACCGCGATCTGTTCGCTTGGTTTGAGCGCGCTGTAAAGGACGCCCGTTTCCCCACAGGCGAGGTGCGCACGCAGGAGCCGCAGGAGCACGTCATCAGGCTCATAACACGGATGTTGTTCGTCTGGTTCATCAAGGAGAAGGGTCTGATAGCTGAGGAACTGTTCACCGAACCGAAAGTGAAAGGACTGCTGCGCGATTACGACAGTGACAACGGCGACTCGTACTACCGAGCCGTGCTGCAAAACCTCTTTTTCGCCACTCTGAACACCGAGATTAAGGAACGCGACTTCAGCAAACAGGACAACTCAACGTATCGAAACTTCTCACTCTACCGATACGAGTCCGAAATCGTGGACCCTGATGAGCTGAGGGACCTGTTCAAGCGAACGCCGTTCATCAACGGAGGGCTATTCGATTGTCTAGACAGCGAAGCCGCCACTGGCGAAGGGGGATGGCGCATCGACTGCTTCAGCGACAACATCACTAGACGCAGAAGTAAAGAATACGGGATGCTGTCGATCCCGAATCGTCTGTTCTTCGACCCTGACAGGCAGGAGCCGGGGCTGATAGACCTATTCAACCGTTACAAGTTCACGGTCGAGGAGAACACGCCTGCCGAGCAGGAGGTTGCGCTCGACCCCGAACTACTAGGCAAAGTGTTTGAGAACCTGCTCGCCGCCAACGTCCCGGAGACTCGCGAAACCGCTCGCAGGCAGACCGGCTCGTACTACACGCCGCGCGTGGTTGTGGACTACATGGTTGACGAAGCACTCGTTGCGTCGCTTTCCGAAATCGTGCAATCCGCCGATGGAGATGGCAACTGGATGCAGGACAGGCTGCGTTACCTGCTTGACCACTCGGACGCTTTCGACGACGCTGACGATCTGTTCACGGCAGCTGAGCGCGAAGCGGTGGTGCACGCCATTGCGCAAGTCAAGATACTTGATCCGGCAGTGGGTTCGGGTGCCTTCCCCATGTCTATGCTTCACAAACTCACGCTCGCGCTGCGTCGTCTTGATACGGACAATCGCTTCTGGGAACGATTACAAAGGGAACGGGCGATTAAGAGGTCCGAAGCCGCGTATGAGGAAGCAACGAACCAGGAAGAGCGGGATGCCGAACTGAAAGAGATAAGCGGCACATTTGAAAAGTACCGTGATTCCGACTTCGGGCGGAAGCTGCACCTTATACAGAACAGCATTTATGGCGTGGACATACAGCCGGTGGCCACACAGATAGCCAAGCTGCGCTTCTTCATCTCGCTCGCCATCGAGCAGCAGCCGGATTATACGACAGAGAACTACGGCATCAAGCCCCTGCCCAATCTGGAGACTCGTTTCATCGCCGCAAACACCTTGTTGAGCTTGCGAAGTTTGCAAGGCCATCTGCCGCCTCAACCCATTATACGCTTGCAGGTCGAGCTTCAGGAGAACCGGGAGAAACACTTCCATGCGAATACGCGCGCCGTGAAGTCCAAGTATCGTAGGGTTGATAAGAGGCTGCGTGAGAGCATCGCCGCAGAGTTGACGCAAAGCGGATGGGAATCGGAAGACGCCGACAAGATAGCCTCATGGGACCCTTACGATCAGAACGCCAGCGCGGACTGGTTCGATCCGGAGTACATGTTCGGCGTCTCCGGCGGATTTGATGTGGTAATCGGCAATCCGCCTTACATCCAGTTGCAGAAGGATGGCGGCAAGCTGAGACAACTATATAAGGATGCCGGTTACCAGACATTCGCAAGCACCGGCGATATATACCAACTATTCTACGAGCGTGGCTGCCGCCTGCTCACGCCGTCCACTGGACTGGTGGCGTACATTACATCCAACAGCTGGCTAAAGGCCGAGTATGGCAAATCCACGCGCCGGTATTTCGCTGAACGCCACATGCCGCTGCGTCTGCTGGAGATGGGCAAGGATATATTCGAGGCAGCTATCGTCGATTCCAGCATCTTGCTAGCGCGAGAGGGTAGAGTCAGTGAGGCGTCGTCCGCCGTCAGCGCGGTGGATGTGGACAGGCTCCCCGACAGAGAGTTCCCACCCGCCCCCGACGCGTGGGGCGAGGTACGCCCACAAGGCGAAGCGCCGTGGAGCATTCTGTCTCGCACCGAGCAGAGCATCATGGACAAGATGTACGCCGTCGGCACGCCGCTGAAAGAATGGGATATTGAGATTTATCGAGGAATAACTACCGGATGCAACGATGCTTTTATCGTCGATAACCAGACTAAGGAAGCACTTGTCGCCGAGGACCCGAATGTGTCTGAGATCATCAAGCCCGTTGTGCGAGGGCGAGACATAAGCCGTTACCAAGCACAATGGCCCGGGTTATGGTTGATAGCAACATTTCCCAGTCTTGGACTCAGCATCGAGGACTATTCTGCGGTCAAACACCATTTAATACGTTTTGGTAAAGCACGTTTGGAACAAGCCGGAAAGACGCTTCCCGACGGAACTAAATCCAGAAAGAAAACTCGGCATGCGTGGTATGAATTACAGGATACGTGCGCTTACCACGAAGATTTCACTAAGGAGAAACTGCTCTGGATTGAGCTTGTCAATGATGGCCGGTTCGCCTACGACAATAGCGGATTTTATGGGGAAGCCACGACGTTCTTACTTACGGGTGAATCCATCAAGTACCTCTGTGCCGTATTGAACTCCAAGCTGATTCGTTGGTTCTTAGAAAAGGTTGCCCCAACTTCAGGGATGGGGACGTTGCGCTGGAAGAAGGTATATGTCGAACGCTTGCCAATACCGAGACTTAGCGTTCGAAGGCAGCAATCCTTCGCCAAATTGGTGGATGGGATATTGATGTTAAAGGGAGGTCAACCAGATTCAGATACGTCAGAGACAGAGGCAAGAATTGACGAGAAAGTGTACAAACTATTCGGATTAACTCCCTCAGAGATTTCCGTAGTAGATCAACGCCCATAGACCTACTAGAGTTTGGTATGACGTTCCTCTGTCATTGGATTATTGAAGACTTATGGCTTTAGTTTGCCCTCAATTGCCATCACTTCACTCTCAGTCAGTCCGTACAAAGCATAGACCAGTTCATCCAGGTCGGCTTCCATTTTCGTCGTATCTGCTTCGATGCTCTTGGCCTGCAATATCTTATCTACAAGCTGGGTAAAAGGCCGCGCCTTTATAGTGTCGATAATAGGAACTGGAATACGCTCAACTGTGAATCGCACCCACCTAGTCGTGCCCATTCCCGAATTTAGGGCACTGCTCCGCATGAACCAAGTCACGATGTCTGAGTTAAGCACAGCACAGAGGAATTTGATTGAATCTCCCGTCATCATGTATGCGGAATTTACACAGAACATTTCGCCATCGTCATAAGCAAACCTGCCATCCTCTGTTAGATCGATCCAGAAAAGCTTTTCCTTAACGAACTCTCTGTGGTAAGAGCAATTACGAAGATTGTAAGGCGTACTACCCTTGTCGTATCGCCTTTCTAGTCGCGTATAAAAGTTGTCAAGATGGTCCTTAACAGCAGGATATTCATCAACTTCGATTGCGGGTAAGTCTTCGTATCCATTATGAGTGTCAATTAGCCATTGCCCAGCCCATTCGGGTTGATAGCGTCGGATGTCTCGACCGCGGAGCACTGGTTTTAGAACTTCATCTGACCTAGGGTCCTCGGCGACAAGTGCTTCCTTAGTCTGGTTATCGATGATGAAAGCTTTGTTGTACCCCGTCTTTATTCCGTAGTTAATCTCATTACGCCCCAGATGACATTCTTACATCCCATTCGGGTCTCAGCACTTAGTCTGTTTCTATCGAAGAAACTCGAACCCGGGAGAATGAAACTGGGTGGAAAGTGGCTGTAGTTTCCCTTTCCCTTCTGAGACGGTGAAGTCTATCCATGTTCGACATTCACCAGATATTTGGAGGGAGAAAATGGAAAGCTTAGTCGGATTCGAGGCGGACATGCACAATGAGGTGCTGTCATCAGAACTGTCCACAAACACTCGCATTGCATATCAGAAAGGCTGGAAGCGTTTCTTAGACTTCTGTGAAGCAGAGGAATTTGATGACCCGCTGTCCGTCGCTCCTGAAGACGTGGCACGTTTTTTCGTGCAGTTGGCGACACGCCCCAGTCCGCAGAGCGGAGCGGTACTGTCTATGGGCACTGTAACGCTCTACAAGAGCGCAATAAGCAAGAAATTCACCGACGCCGGAAAATCGTCCCCAGCGAGTCACCCCCTCGTGCGTGGAACGCTCAAGGGGCTGGCCCGTTTGAAGGGCTCCGCAGGGCGCCAAGTGGAAGCTCTGAGAGAATATCACATCGAAGCTATGCTTCGGGCTTGTGCCAATACAACGATTGGAAGAAGAGATGCCGCCATCATCGCAATTGGCTTCGCAGCTGCGTTGAGACGCTCTGAGTTGTGCAATCTGACAGTTGATGACGTTGATTTTCTCGAGTCAGAAGAAGATGTCACCGACCGAATGTTTCTGACCATTCGCCACTCGAAGACCGACCAGTTAGGAAGAGGGCACAGGGTGGCGATATTGGACGGTATGGGGATTCGTCCAATCTACCGTCTTCGCGCATGGTTAGACAGTTCGGGAGTAACACAGGGACCCTTGTTCCAGACCATGAAGAGGGGAGGAAGTCTGCGAGGGAAGCAACTACATCACAGCGACATTCCTCGGATTGTCAAACACTACGCGGCGCTCATCGGATTGGACCCGAGAGGCATTGCAGGGCATTCTTTGCGGGCAGGCTTCGTTACGAGCGCCGCCGTTCATCACGCCAGACTAGACAAGATAATGGCAGTCACCCGCCATACCAACCCGTCGACAGTGATGAGATACATCCGTGACGCGGACGCATTTGCTGACCACGCCGGTCAGAAGTTTCTGTAGTCGATCACTAGTGTGTCACGATATTGCGCTGTGGTTTGGCTCAGCCTGAAGTTGTGAGTCAGATCCAAAGGTGCTAAAATAGAAGCACTTATCAAATAGATTAAATTGGGAACATTAACGACTACTGTGCGAATCATTGCAAAGCGAACGCTTCGTCAGTTCTGGGAAAGGCATCCTGACTCAAAAGATTCACTAGAAGCTTGGCACTCCGCTGTTCGAAGGGCCGATTGGGATAGCCCCGAAAAAGTTATCCGGCAGTACCCTCGTGCCAGCATCGTTGGGAGTGGCCGCGTCGTGTTCAGAATCAGGGGCGGTAGATACCGTTTGATCGTGAGGGTCAATTACAGGAAACAGGTGGTTTATATACGATTTATCGGCACTCATTCAGAATACGAGCGGGTAAGCGCAGAGGAGGTATAGACATGGCAGTAATCAAGCCAATCCGCTCTGAGAGCGATTACGAAGAAGCCCTTGCCAGGATTGACGAGATATTTGATGCGGAGCCGGGCACCGCAGACAGTGATGAGTACGACGTCCTGGTGGATCTCGTGGAGTTGTACGAGCAGAGGCACCATCCTGTTGGACTGCCCAGTGTGAGTGCAGCCCTAGAATTCCATATGGACCAGACCGGTACGAAACCTCGGGACCTGGTTGCCTTTCTGGGTAGCCGGGCAAAGGTCTCTGAGGTTCTGGCCGGTAAGCGACAGCTGACCATGTCGATGGCGCGTGCGCTGAATCATCATCTTGGCATTCCGGCGGAAGTCCTTCTCCAGGAGCCCGGCGCTGCCTTCGAAACTCCGTTTGAGGATATTGATCCCGTGAAATTCCCCCTGAGGCCTATGGCAAATGCCGGATGGATACCTGATGTCGAAAATCTCAAGGACAACGCCGAAGAGCTAATTCGAGGACTGATTGAGCGTGCCGGCGGCAAAGAGGTAGCTTTGGCACCCCTTTACCGACGAAACGACGACCGTCGAGTAAATGCCAAGACTGATGAATTCGCCTTGACGGCCTGGTGCTGGCAGGTAATGGCAACTGCGAATGAAAGACCACTTTCCAGAGCCTACATGCCAGGAACGGTGACACCTGAGTTTATGCGGAGCGTTGCTCTGCATAGCCCGCATGAAGATGCCCCCATACGGGTCCGCGACTATTTGAATCACCATGGCATCGCGCTGGAATTCGTACCGCATCTTCGTAGAACGTACCTTGATGGCGCCGCCCTTAGACTCGCGGACGGGAGACCGGTTATTGGTCTGACGCTCAGGTATGACAGGATCGACAATTTCTGGTTCTGCCTGATGCACGAGTTGGCCCACGTAGGTCTGCACTTGGACCACCACTGCGACGATGGCTTTGTCGACGACCATACACTTAGAGGGGCACCGGGCACGCGGGCCGGCTCCAAGGAGGTTGAAGCGGATGAATGGGCGGAGGAAGCTCTGATTCCTCGGTCAATCTGGGAAGACAGCTTGGTGAGGACTCGCCCCACCGCGATGGCAGTCATTGACATGGCATATGAACTCGGCATTCACCCCGCCATCATTGCGGGTAGAGTGCGCTACGAAAGAGGGAACTACAGGCTATTATCCCAGTTCGTGGGCTCAAACCAGGTTCGTGGGCACTTTGATAATGAGGGTGTCCATGCGCATTAGACGGCGAATCAACTCAACGGGGACAGGGACTGGATGGCTTCTAAACATACGGTAGTGCTTATGAGCGGTGGCATAGACTCGGCCGCGACCGTTGCCATATGCAAGGACGACGCAAGCACTCTCGCGGGGCTGTTTATCGACTACGGGCAGTCTGCAAGAGATAGTGAATGGGAGGCGGCACAGCGGATCGCGGAGCACTTCGCCATAAATGTCGCCAGGCTGAAACTGTCCCTCGAGATGAGTTCTCGAGGAGGTGAGTATTTTGGCCGGAACGCGCACTTCGTTCTGACCGCGGCCGCGTCATCTGCAGAGAGGCCATTGGCTATTGCCCTCGGCATCCACTCGCAGTGCCCGTATTACGACACTACCCCTCTCTTCTCCAAACATATGCAGCGGCTGCTCGACGGCTATTCGGGAGGCGAAGTGACCTTGATTGCCCCTTTCTTGTCTTACACAAAGAAGGAAGTAATCGAGTTTGCGGAAATGAACGATGTTCCGATCCGGATGACCTATAGTTGCGAACACCAAAACTCCCCGGCCTGTGGACAGTGCCCTTCGTGCCAGGATAGAAGACTTGTCAATGCAATTTGAATCGGGACATGCCCAGCCACGTCTGATCAGGGGGGTGGAAGTGCAAACTCCGTTGCTCATCCCTTCGTTTTCAAGTCGTGGCTTTCCCTGTGTGTCGGAAATCTTTGCTGAGTTGAGAGGACAGCTCTATGGAGTGTGTCTCGTCAGCGCATCTGACCTGAGTGCAGGCCGGATTCCTCCGGATGTCTCGGATGTGGCCAACCTGATCGTGGTTGACAGTGGCAGATACGAAGCTGAGCAGGCGACCACTGTGTCAACCTCGTGCTACATGCCACCATCGATTTTCCAATGGTCCAGATCGTTGTACCACGATGCTCTGAGCGCCAATGTAAACTGCGACGCCAACTTCATTACTGTGAACTACGATAAATGCGGCCCTATAGAAACGCAGTTCAAGCGAGCGGACGAAGATTTCGCTCTCGTTCCAGACGCGACAAAGGACATTCTCGTAAAGCCAGAGAACCCAGGTGACTTGGTCAATATTGCGAAGCTGTCTAGGTACGTTTCTAAGCTGAGTGGGTATGACGTCATCGGAGTCGCCGCGCGTGAACTCGGGGATTCTCTTATCGAGAGATGCCGGGCAATTGTGATGTTGCGTGACATTCTGAACGATTTCGGTCTGGCCACTCCAATTCACGTGTTCGGCGCCATACGCCCGGCTGAAGTGCTGGCGTTCTTCTTCTGTGGAGCAGACATATTTGACGGCTTAGGATGGCTAAAGTCAGCCTTCAGAGACGGCGCAAGCGTTCACATTGACGAGGCCGCATTCGAAGAGCACAAGTGGATTCTGCGAGACGAAGAATTAACGTATTACGAGCGCGTCCACAACCTTCGAACGCTTTACCGATTGCAGCAGGTTACGCAGAGTTATGCCGTGACTGGCGACAGACGCGAACTGATGGATCAGTTCTCAGTCACTTCCAAAGCCGCGAGGGTCGCACATCTTGCCGGAGCGGACATTTAGACAAGGAGAAGATAGATGGGCGGTAGCGGTTCAAGGCGATTGCCCCGGAGATTTGACCCTGAGCTGAGTGAAGACCAAATGACCGGTCGCCTCAGAGAAAAGCTGCGTGAGTACAACTCAAGAGATGCCGATACCATTCGTAGGCACATCAGTACTTTGCGGGACGCACTTGAAATTCGGGATGATGATGTCGTACCCACTCTGTTCGGAGGTTCTACGAGCAGAAACACATTCGTTCAGGGACTGAGCGATTCCGATGTGCTCGCCATCATCAACGACTCCTCGCTGACGGGACGACGTCCCAGCGAGGTCATACAGCACATGGCCGGACTGATCAGGCAGCGACTGCCAAGGACGCAGGTCATAACTGGCAATTTGGCTGTTACGGTACGTTTCTCCGACGGAAATAAGATCCAACTCTTACCGGCGATACGCAGGAAGGATGGAGTGCGAATCTCCGATCCTGGGCACGACCGATGGAGCGACGTTGTGCGCCCTGACAGATTCGCCAGTAGGCTCACCAGAGTAAATCAGGCAAACAGCGGTCAGGTCGTGCCAACTGTGAAGCTAATGAAGGGAATGGTGGCTCGCAACATTCGAAGCGACAGGGATCGACCTTCCGGTTATCACTTGGAGTCGCTCGCCATTGACGCTTTCAGAAACTACCGGGGCCCTACGGACCTTACGAGCATGCTGAAGCACTACACGCAATTTTCGTCGAAGGCCGTGCTGCAGCCAATCAAGGATCCCACAGGGCAGTCGAGGCATGTTGACGACAATTTGGGCGGGACTGGAAGCGCCCAGCGCAAACGTGCATCTGTTGCATTCCGGGAGATGTCGAACAAATTGGAAGACTGCAGAACAGAACGAGACTTGGATAACCTTTTCGACTGACGACGGAGGACGGCACAGGTTATGGAGGGCAAGTACATACTGGTTTACGGCAGTGCAAGCCTGTCGTGTCCACAAGAGAGGCTGGACAGATCTGTCGAGTTCGTCCGCCACTTTACGGCCGAGGTTCTTAGGCAAGGTGGAGGACTCGTTGTCCTAGCCGGTGATGAGCGCTCGACAAAGGACGCCGAAGGGAATCCGCATATTTTTGACTGGATCGTGTTACGAGAGGTCTTGCGCCATGCAGAGAGTACTATGGAGCCGCGGCGCACTTATGCACGTGTTGTAATGTCGGATGCCGCGTGGGAATCGAAGATTGAATTGGGAAATCAGAAAATTCTGTCAACTTTACAACAGCGTGATGTTCTTGAACTCAAACGGATACCGCGCGAGGAGTTCACGGGTGGTGAATATAGGTCAGTTCAGACTGAATGGTCGGACGGTATGGTTGCTCTGGGAGGCGGAAAGGGAACGTACATCTGCGGGAAGGGCATGGTTGACTTGTACAAGCCGACGCTTCCGATGGATATAGACATCGGGTCGCGTTCGGAGGACGGATTTGGAGCGCTGTCATTACACAGGGAGTTCGTCAAAGTTCCCGAGGACTTCTTGCCTAAGACTCATGAACTTGTCGCAGATAAGATAGAAACTCTTTCCCTCCAGAGCGGCGACCTGGAAGCCTCAGTCGTTGCGCAAAGGGCAGTTGAACTGCTTGGCAGAGAGTTACGGCGTGGTGAGCGACGGGGATTCCTAGAGTTAAAACCGAAGGTTCGCATGCTCTGGGACCGGATGTCTGACCTTGCGAAAATGGCTGGAATCGTTAGGGCAATAGAGATTTTCAAAGGCTATCTGTCGTAACATCGGCCGGCCAGTGAGATAAGGGCCGCATTCCATACCAGTTGAAGAGCGGTCTCTAAGTGTAAGGGCGCTCAAGAGTCGCGTGTGTAGCACTTACTTTGAACTCTCCTCGCTTGGTCAAGGCAGTTTATTGGTGGCATGGTGAAACTCTCCGGCGATGTGCTGCCTGGCGGACTCGGTCTGACACCATGATAAAATCCGTCCAGATTCGCCTAATAGGACATTAGCCATGATGAATCCTGACATCGGCAATATGACACAGCGCAGCCTGCTTCTCGACGATCCCGACTCGAAGACGAAAAGTCCGTTGCTGAGCGTGCTGTACGCTCGTTCAGAGGACACCGGAGTCTTCGACCGCGACAACCTCTTCGGCGGTTTCACTTCGATGCGGGCGCTGACCTACAGTGCGAGCATTCCGATGATAATGGGCCTGCTGCGCGATTATGACTATGAGAATTTCGAGTGCATCTTCGGGCATGGCGGCATACTGGGACGTGAGCCGCGCCAGATCATCCACTTCCAGCAGCAGATAGACGAGCGCCTCAGCAGGGGCTTCGTCGCCATAGCCGGTGTGAGCCCTGAGCGACGGGAGATACTCCACGACCGCGTCGCCGACGGCAGGGCGCGATTCTTCGTTGTGAAGGACGCGATCGCGCACGCCAAGATATATCTGCTCGAGCGTGACGGGATGCGGAGGGTCGTAGTTGGCTCCGCCAACCTGTCCGAGACGGCATTCTCCGGTCGTCAGGCGGAGACGCTCGTCGTCTATGACAACGACGATGTAGCGTGGGAGCACTATCGCGGGCAGTATGAAGATGTGCTGGCTACCTCGGTCAGCAGTATCGCGGTGAGGGACAAGCCGGCTGTCGCGGGTGTGATGCCGGTGGACGAGGCGCCCATATTCAGGGAGGTAGAGGCAACGGGGCGAGAAGTCACGATGTACGTACCGCCCGAGACGGAGCAGGAAGCCGAATACGGCTCGGCCAACATCCTGGTCAACGTCAACAACGTCCCCAATGTGCAGCGGGCGGCGATGCCAGACCTGGAGCGTGCCAGAAACGGTTCCCCGAACTTCCCGATCACTCCCGCTGTGGTCAGGCAGGCACGGCGCATGCCCGTGGCGCGCCCGGAAGAAGAAGACGAAAGGGCTGCTCTGCCATCACTGTCATACAACAAGCGTGGGACATTCACGCTGCAGGGAAGCGAGCTGAACCTCGATGTGAAAACTGAGGACGTGATGCGTGATGCGCAGATGCTCCTGGAGTTCTTCAACAACTATGAGGACGACTTCGTTGGCGACGTGGACAGGCTGCAACGCGACTACTTCGGCTTCATGTCCTGGATCTACTTCGCTCCATTTATGTGCGACCTGAGAAACGCCAACATCCGGCAGGGTCTGGAGTTCCAGCAGCCGATGTTCGCCATACTGTACGGACGGAGTGACTGCGGCAAAAGCAGCCTGACGAACACGCTGATGATCTCTATGTTCGGCTACGGCAAGAAGGGCTTCGTGCCCAACAACCTGTTCACGCCCTCCCGGGTCAGGGGATTGAGGCAGGAGTTCAGGAGGCACCCCGTCGTCTTCGACGACGTGTCCAACAACCGGTTCCGGCAGTACGCCGACGAGGTCGTGAAGGACGGAGAGATCTCGCACGGCGACGAGTACCCGTGCATCGCGCTATTGATGAACTTCGACACGAGGCGCTTCAAACCCGAGATAATCAAGCGCAGCATGATGATATACACGCAGACTTCGCTCCCGGGCAACAGGCCTGCGGCGCGGGAGAGACTGCAGGCGTCGGTGTCCAGGATACAGGACACGCTGTCCACGTCATTCTACCGGAAGTATCTGAAGGAAATGTCCACCATACTGGAGACGATGCCCGAGGATGCGTACAGAGACGTGGATGTGCTTCAGATGTCGTCCAATCTGCTGTGCCGGCTGTTTGAGCGCAACCTGCCGGAGGGAGTGCCGGCCCCCGCGTGGCTCGAACCCGTTACGCTCGGTGGCGTGCAGAGCAGGGCGTATGAGCGCTCCGAGAAGGTGCTGTTGGGACTGCTGAGCGCGGACAGGTACACGAAGGAGCGTCATCCTCCGACAGGTCAATGGACGCTCTCCGGTAGGCACGTGCTGATAGGGGTGGACACTCGCTCGCTGCGCGACTTGCGCGAGGACATACCGAACTGGGTGATAGATGACGCGTCGAGTGTGTCGGACCAGATAGTTCTGGACCACGGGGAACTCGAGGAGTTCCTTAACTCTCCCGTCAGGAAGCCGAATCGTTGGCCCTTCGGGTTGGGCAGGCGGTGACGGTTCAAGAGCTACGTCTACATACGACAGCTATGAAACTCTGAGGCAACAGAATTGCACACGGCTTACCGTCAGGAGATGTTTCTCTGAGTGACGTTCTCCGTGTGCTCATAAAGGAAGTGGGAGTGCAGCCAAGACGGCCTGACTGGGATTTTATACTGACCGCGTGGAGTCGAGACTTCGCGCCGACCCGCAGTCAATCGCCGTTTTCAGTCAGATTCCGACAAAGCCGTCCTCGTTATATCGTCGTAGAGCGTCTATTTTCAGGCCGAACGGGTATAATTTGCTGCCTGGAATGAAAGCTGAGCAAACGCCAGTGGGCGCAGGGGAGCATTTGTGGCAACTCTACTCTACACCGCCCGAGTTACCGACATAGTTCGCAAACTGCTTGCTGAACGCTCTGGAGATACCTTTGTTCTGGAGTGGACCCCATTATTGTCGAGCGGGCATTCGACCGTGACGGCGATGAGTACGTCCACGTGTACGTAGTCTTCGATGGCGAACAGCAAGAACTTGCCTTAAAAGAGATACGCTCCTGTAGCGGCGTTTAACGAGTTGCCTTGACACTATGCCGCGATAATATACAATTCTAGGTATGGAGCAGAGATCGGACGACAATCGAGTTTCTATCTGGAGCGTCGAAAGCGAAGATCTAAGATTCTACTCTAGATTATTCCCTCTGCTCACGATAAGTGGGATATTATTTTACGGCATATGCTTCGTGAGTTGGGAACATAAGCTTGTTGGCCTATGGAATCTCATTTCTAACATTGGCTCGATTGGAATATCAGCAGCTGTAATATCTCTGCTGATATTGGTAATATGGAGGCTTAGTATGGTTCTGTTCGATTGGCCTTCACGAAAGACATATCGTGAGGAAGGACGTAAGGCTCTCTTGGAGGACTTGTTAGAAGGGGCAGTCGTAAGGATGCCGGACGGTAGGGAGTTTCGCGTTACCGAGATACATGAGTCCAATGATGGAGTCATCAAGGATGACAACGAGGAAGATGAAGAAGGGTAGCACGGACCGGTGTCCCCAGGTTGGCTCACTACTCTGCGTCAATTCTGGCAAAATTAGTGGTGAATAAATGGCTGTCTATCCACTCCGCTATCAAGATCAAGGTAATACGGTCCAGGTAGAGTTAAGTCACGCTGCTGACGTTTTTATCGTTGACCAGGCAAACAACTCAAGAAGACAACGAGGGCAATCATTCACCTATTATGGAGGACACTATCGCCAATCTCCGGTGAATATTAACATTCCACGGGCAGGAACTTGGTTTGCCGTAGTTGAGGGTAGTGCGAGAGCTAGTGTAAGTGTTATCTCGCAGTAATAGAATGCTTTGCGCCTCTGTGGAGTGGACCACCACAGTTAGGACAACGAAGGGACCAGGTTAAGAGAGACTCCCGCTGTAAAGTCTGACACTACCTCACGAGATGATAAGGCTGACTCCTGGCCTGGTAAACACCTGAGCCGGAGTCCGATAGCCTAGGGACTGGTGTGGTCGCTCCCGATTGTACAACTCCAGGTAAGCATCAATTCCCCTCCTCGCTTCACAGCCGTTGCGAACAGTATCTGGGATACTTGACACGCCTGAAAATATCGCTTGGGCGATGTGGGACAAAATGCCCAGGAAAGACGGCGAATGGCGTTATCAGAAGGAATACAGCAAGACTAGAAATTAGGAGACTATTTCAATGCCAGCATTGGGTGTAGGGACTACTGTTCGAATTAAGACGGAGAATGGGGAGACTGCCGCGAGTGTTACTCCCTCTGAATCCATAAGAGATAAGACAGGCATAATTCAGGGAACTCATAGTGGGCGTGTGACTACGCCAATCGGAGAAGATGGAATAATCCCTGAGTATGACCACTTCACCTATTATGTGTCCGTCGAAGGTGGACAGCACATAATAGACCAAGATTGGCTAGAATCAGCCTAGTCCGCCGTGATGTCCTCATAGCGAAGTCGCTTGCTGTCCATTCCCCGCACGACACAGCTGACATCTGTTCGCGGCAGCGTGTCGAGAGCCGAAATGCGTCTCACTGGTGTCCGCCAACGTTCTCATTGCTAGGGTGGCGTGGTCGACTACTTGAGCAACGCGCTTGGCGGACATCGGCTGCAAGTCCTAGACGTTAGTGCTGGGAATCGCTTGAAACTCTCTTAGATTCGAACACCAGCTCCGGCACCACCGTTTCCCAAGAATCGCACACCAAATGGTCCCAGTACTCCGGCTCCGAACGTTCTTTGCCCCACGAGACGATGGCCGATACAATGGCAGAGGCGCAGCGCATGCCGGCCGGAATCTCGAATCCCCTAGCCAGCCTTCCTACCACAAATTCATCCTGATCGACCAGTTCCCAGCGTCCCTCTCCATTTCTCACGCCCAACTTGTCGCCAGCAGTCAGTTCCGCTATGGCTCGATGAACTCTGTGTTCCGGGTGACGATATCCCGCAAAGCCCAGGAACACGTCTCTCAGGCCGAGTCTTCTATATCGCATGGCAAGTTCAGGCAGAGCGGAAGGCAGGCTCTCCGTCCCGGACCGAACAATTGCTGAAGGGCTATCCAGGCGCGACTTATGGAACGGATGTCGGCACCCTAGAGACGCAATCGCGAGTGTGGCTTTCGCCCGCGTCATCGCCGTATAGTACAGACGCCTGGGCGCATCTCTGTCTTCACCGCGACTAATCTTGTCCCACCCTCCGTCCAGCACGACAACGTGATCGAACTCCAGCCCCTTCGCTCTGTGCGCTGTGAGCAGCAGCAGGCCGTTCTGCCTGCGCCGCACTTCTCTGCCCCACTCAGCGAGCCATTCAATGAAACTGCTGACAGGAGTCTCTGATAGTCCCGTCTCCAGAGTGTATTCCTCTATGGCCTCGCGCAGTAGCTCATTCCACGGATTTGCGGTCTGTTCAGTAATCCAGTCTGTAAGGCGTGTGCCCTCCACCAGCTTGGAGTCACGCTTCCGCAGCCAGCCGACGAGCGTCTGAGTCTCTCGCAGGTGCCAGAATGCCGAGAATTCCTCGTTCGCCATCTGAACTGGGATGCCCTCCAGTTCGCACAGGCTGCGCACGGGGTCGAGATAGCTCCATTCGCGTGCGATCACTGCGCACTTGGACCAGTCCCACTCGCTATCGAGTTCCGCAAGCCTCCTAAGCTCGGCAACTGCCGCCTGTGCCTGCGTGATTGGGGTGTCGCCAACTGGTAGAATCTGCACCCTGCCCCTGCTCACCGGGTCAATGTGAGCCCATTCGCCGCCGGCCGGCAGTCGTTTACGTACCCGGTCGATTTCTATGGGATGTTCGGACTTCATCCGGTCGTGCGCCGGCTTTATCACAGCGTTCGCTGCGGCGATGATGTGGGCGGTTGAGCGGTAGTTGTCGGTCAGGTAAATGGGTTTGGCTCCATAGTCAGCTTCGTAGCGACGAATGAACTCAGACGACGAACCGTTGAATGCGTAGATGTTCTGGTCATCATCGCCTACGGCGAAGAGGCTGAGCTTGTCGTCCGAATCCGACAGGGTTCTGCCTGCCAGGGCGGATATGAGGTCGTACTGCTCGGGCCCGATGTCCTGATACTCGTCTACAAGGATCCAACGAAAGCCGGCGAGCAGCCGAGACCGGTACTCATCCGTCTCGTCCGGCGGCAGCCCCTCGCCCCGAAGGAGGGCCACAGCCTGTTGGACGACCGCCCGGAAGTCCTGGTCATCCAGGAGGTTCGCGCGGTCAGCAAAGCTGGCGCCGACGAGTCTCATTGCAAGGCCGTGGCAGGTCATCACCATGACGCCCCGCGCATCGTCGCCGACCAGTTCCTTCAGCCTCCTGCGGATCTCGACCGCGGCGTGCCTGTTGTAGGCGAGTGCAATGATGCTGCGCGGATTCTCGCGCCGTACGCGAATCAGGTAGGCGATGCGGTGCACCAGCACCCGAGTCTTCCCCGAGCCAGGACCCGCCAGCACCAAGACGTTCGTCTGCTCCCTGTCGTCTGCCACGATGCGGCGCTGGATCGGGTTTCTCAGGCTCTCGACGATCGTATGCCACGATTCGGGCGTGGTCTGGCGCGTGAGTTCTCTATCCTTGTCCGGCAGCCACTCCTGCAGGAAGTCGTCCTGCTCCAGGGCAAAATAGTCCATCGCCATAAGTAGCGCATCGGTCATCGAACCCAGGCCCAGCTCAGCGTACTCAGCCATCACGTGGATCTGCAGCACCTGCTCGTCGTAGTGCAGCTTGAGGGAAGCGAAATCCGCCCGGGCGAAGCCTCGCCTCTCAGGACTCAGCCGTATAGTCATTGCCGGCCTGAATACAGCTAGTCCTTTACTCAACCGGATCACTTCCTGCTCATGCAGCCAGAGCAGCGCGCGCTCCATCAGTCGCTGGTGGTTTCGAACGGCGTTTCGCAGCATCGCGTCTGCAGTAACAGATTCGAGCAGCTTACCCAGTGTGGTGTCCGCCAGCAGGTCAGTTCCGCGACTGCCCTTCGGGAGCCGTGCCAGTAGGTGGTCCAGCAGGCGGTTCGCAGCCTGGCGGCGTTGATCGGCGATCAGCGCAAGCGACTCCCAGTCTCTCTGCAACGTTATCTGAACGATCTCGGGGTCCCTGTCGCGAACTCCGAGGCTACCCCCACCACCGGCCTCACCCCGTCCATCGGCTGCGATGCTTCGCACGATGCGCCGCAGGCGCTCGGGCAGGGCCTGCGCATGACCGTCGTCCCTTAGTCTCTGCGCGGCACGCCGCAGGTTGAGCGGGTACGACTCTCCCTTCTCCATGTCCGGGTCGGCCTCACGGAGCAGCTCTATCAGGCCCTGTTCCATCTCGGTAGATTCGCGCAGGCGACTGCGCGAAGCGCGCGGGACTCCGGCGTGCACGAACGCCGTGAGAGCGGTGTCGTTGGTAGCCACGCCAAATCGTTCGAGGTCGTATAGCGCACCGCGCACCTCCTCCGACGTCATTCCGGTTGCGGCCATAAGCTCGTCAGTTGATATTCCCTCGTCAGGGTCGGCGTCGATCAGGGCTTCGGCAATCGTTAGCAGCTGCAGGCGGTAAGGTTCCGCGAGGCGTGCCCTCCTGAGTCTTGCCCGCGCCTGATCGACGGATCCGACGCGCAGAGAGGAAGGAAACACCTGAACGCGGTTCTCCTCCCGGCTCAGCAGTACCGACTCCTCTAGCCACGCTACCGCGGTGCGCACGCGAGTGTCATCGGTTGTCGAGTCCCGCTCGAAAACCTTGTCATCGTCTTCGCCGAGGATTTCGCCGGCAGTCGCGATTACCTCACCTTTCATCCGTTTCTTTCTGTCAAGGTTGCGCAGAGCGCGCAGTACGCCGTGAATTTCACGGCGACTGAGTCGTGACCGCGCTGACATTCCGAACTGACGCTCCACGTCATCCTGCGTATACATCAGCACGCAACGCGCCTTCTGCCTGTCACGACCCGCCCGTCCCGCCTCCTGCAGGTAGTTCTCCAGCGAGCCAGGGATGTCCGCGTGAACCACAAGCCGCACATCCGGCTTGTCAATGCCCATGCCGAAGGCATTGGTGGCGACTATCGCGCGCAGATCGCCACTGATGAAGCTCTCCTGCACGTTCTTCTTCGTCTCCGGTGGAAGCCCGGCGTGGAAGTGGTCCGCCTCGACTCCTTTCTCCCGCAAAAACTCCGCAACCTGCTCGGTTTGGAATCGAGTCGAGCAGTAGACGATCGCGCCACCCGGTTCATCCGGTGGCAGGTCGGCCATCAGTATCTCGTGAATGTCGGAGAACTTGGAACTGGCGCTAGTGGGTACCACCACAAACTCCAGATTGGTGCGCTGCGCGCCGCCGTCCAACACTTTGAGTTCCACACCTAGTTCGTCCCTGAAGTAGGCTACTATCTCGGCCTTCACGTCGGGCTTTGCAGTAGCGGTCAGGCACAAGACCGGTGGCACGGGATCATCCCCGGCTCTCTCACGGATGAATCGGCCGACGTAGCGGTAGTCGGGCCTGAAGTCGTGTCCCCACTTCGAAAGGCAGTGCGCCTCGTCCAGCACCCAGGCTCCTATCTCGCGCTGTGCAAGCGCTCTTCTCAGGGAGACGCTGCGGAGCTGCTCAGGGGAGATAATGAGAATACCGGCGTCTCCGAGCCGAACACGTTCCAGCGCGTCTGCTCTCTCCGGCATCGAGAGCAGACCGTTCACGGTGACGCAGGAGTTGATGCCCCGAGCCTCCAGTCCCGACACCTGGTCCGCCATCAGGGCTACAAGCGGGGATATAACGACCGTGAGGGCGCCTGTCTTGTCGTATCTCGAAAGGGCAGGGACCTGATAGCAAAGGGACTTACCCGTGCCTGTGGGCAGGATAGCAAGTGCGTGCTCACCGGCCATAGCTGTCTCAACGATAACCTGCTGCAGCGGTCGTCCCGCTTCATCAGCCGGTTCGGGGCGGAAGTCAGGGAATCGGAACCATCGCTGCAGCTCCTTTCTGGCGTCGTGCCGCTCACGGCACCATCCGCACTCTGGATCTGCGCAGGATCTGTCGCGCAGGCGGCGAACGATTCGGCCCGCCTCCGGGAACTGGTGACGCACCCATGGGGGCATAACCGAGTTTCCGCCGGAAACCGACAGCCAGGCCAGGGCATACGCAAGCGACCAGCCCGACTTTTCGGCGTCTTGCAGAATCTGAGAGGCGTGAGTGCTGCAGGACATCCCGGTAAGGCGCGCACGTATGGCGGCGTGGGCCTCCGCTCCGGACGGTCTCGTCTTCCGTCTCAAGAACGTGAAGAACCTGTCGAATCCGGCGCCGTCTTGGATGGTGGAGAGCCAGTGCCAGGCGGTCAGTAGATCGGAAGGCGCCTCGCGAAGCGCCTTCTGCTGGTCGGCGAATAGCTCGAGGGCGAGTCTGGCGTCCAGTTCCGGATCGTTCACGCGCCCGCGCTTCAGAGCCCCGTCCTGGTAGTGCTTGACGAGGTGATGGTAGGGATTGCGGGGAAATGCCAGGGGATTGAGCCTTAGAGTGTCCACGGCAGGCAGGCGTAGCAGGCGGAGGTCGGGGGCGACCGCTCTAAGATGCGGCAGGTCAAAATCGATCAGGTTGTGGCCCAGGAGAAACTCAGTTCCGGCGGCCAATGCATCCAGCCTATGCAAAACACGATTAAGAGACTGCCGTGCTGCAGGAAAGATCACCGAGGGTCCGGCGTCCGTGCGTACTCCGGCAAGGGCGTGTATCCGTTCGTCGGCTCTCCGCACTTCGAGGTCGATTGAGAGGCAGCGAGAGAGGGGATGAGTGGACCGTCCGCTGGAACGGCTTGGATTACGCCGGTTTTGCTTGCTGGTCCCAATTGTGGTGCGCCGGTCGGCGACTCTCATCTGCTGTCTCTCAAGTTTGAGTCGTTTGGTTCAGATGGCGACGATTCCTGGACTTAAGCGAAGGTCGTCTGATGCGCCTCAGCTGCAGACAACAGCCTACTCGCTCAGCAGAAGGCGTCGATTGAAACATTTTCGCAGCTCAAGTACATGCTCTGCGTTGGCGGATGCAGGCCAACATGCTGAAATTTCACGGTCTACTGGTCATTGCCGTGGGGCCCTTCTTCGTCCCCATCCACCATCCTGCGTAGTTCTTCTTTTGCGCGCCTGATCTCTCCTATCTTCTCGCCAATCCTGTCGAACAGCCCTTGTCGCGCCTTTATGCCCTCGGCAATCAGGAATGCCGCTGCCTCGGACCGACTGCCCATGATTCCCGCTTCGACGAGATCGTCGAGCCTGTCGAGGCTCTCACGGTCTATGCGGACCATCACGACATTCTCGCGACTGCCCTTCATTCCCTGGATGGTGTCCCGGATGTTCTCGCCAATATTTTCCGCTACGTCTACTCCCTTGACGATTGCGGTGCGCACAGTCTTATTGACCTCATCGACGATTTCGTCGACGTTTTCAGATAGCCTGCGTCGCTCCTCGCTGTCATTGTTCTGTTGACTCATTGGGTACCCCCTGTGATTCTTACTCGTAATATGTAATAACATTGCACGAAAGCATACAGCATTCACCAAGTGTCGTCATCTCGAACGAATGAACTGACTCTGCGCTATTGTTGGGGAGTCCTGAAACGGGATGAAAAGCCTTTTATATCCGCCGGCGACTCAATGAGAGGTAACGATGATCTTCACCTGCTTCCCGCCACAAGGTAAATGTGAGTGGGCCAATCTCATTGGATTCGTTCGCGAATACAACCGGATGTTCAATAAAGCGTACGTCAGGACAGCCTGCCTCGACGTAGAAGAGCACAGCTCGAAGGAGCCGGAAGTGCTATTGGAGGCACTAGGCGACATTCCAATAGTAATTGAGCGCAAGGCTGTCGTCTGGCCTAGGGATTACTTCTCCGACCATGCCAACATGCATGACTTTCTCAAGTTGTTCAATGCAGTCGTGGACGATAGATTTAAGGATTCACTGTACCAGTTGACGGTCACTCCAGACTCCCTGAAGGGAAAGACCAAAAGGCAGATTAAGGACGATGCCGAACAGCTTGCGGCTATCGTAATGGCGAATCAGACGAGCGCCAAATCTTCCGTAGGTATCGGTCAGGACAGACCTGCGTGGTGGCGATTCCGGCCTCTGTCGATGGATGAAAGGGATGACTTTCCTCCAAACGCTGCTGGGGTTGGAATTAACGTGATGGAGAGTGTGTGGAGTATATGGTCGTCCGATGACTCTCAGGAGGATTATGAAGTGGTAAAGCCCGGTTATTCCGGCGAATTTGAGCGCGCCGCGAGCGCCGCTGCAGAGAAATTTACGAATTATGGCGATCATCTGAAGTTACTGTTGGTTCAATTCCACGGAGAGGGTGGCAGTGTTCTGGATGACGAAGACGAAATGTCGATAATACAGTCCGCAGAATTGCCGGAAAGGATTGATCAGGTCTGGTTAGCACGGCACGAATGGGTTAACGCCTCTGACTTTGAAGTCGCCTGGGAGCGTGCGCGATAGGCGGATGCCCACAAGAGCTTGGAATGTTCCTCTGGTCTATTTGGAAGTCACGGTAAATGGTCGCTCCTGAGTAGAGTTCCAGGAAGTGGTGCAGTAGATAAGCTGGACTGGAATGAATAGAGCTACTGCGTCATCCTTAGAGAAAGCAAACTCGATCGTAGTAGGACGACAAGCGCTGCTGACGGAACAATATTGGGGTGCGTATTTCAGGGAAGTCGCAGATCCGAGTTCGCTAAGCATGCACGGCAGCAAGGCGCTCCTCAATACTTCACCAAATTCCAGGGTCTACGCGACATCATCAGTGGGATCCTCGCGACATCCTGTAACGCGACGTGACAAGGTGCGCAAGCCGACGATTGACAGATTTGGCACAGCCGCTAAGGCGCATTGGGCACCATATTCGTTCCGGATGATTCCAATATACTTTTGCTTAGTAATCTGTGCTTACCGCGCATGAAAGTATTCTCGTTGTCGCATAGCGAAGGAAGCTTTGAACAGGCCGTCGAAAACTCTCTAATTCTCGAGTCTCAACGAATGTCTTTGACTTCAAAAGCCCTCTACACTGACGTGATGGACATCCTCGCTTCTGTTCTCTAAACTTACACCGCCTCAGAGCCTTGGCTCGACTGTGGCGAGAGGCCGTGCGGGTTGTCGTGTCTCCCGCGTTTAATGCGGCATTATGGGGCTATTTTGCGCTCGACACTCAGACTCTTTTGTCCTCGCCAATGGCAGGGGCATTGTATAAGAGCTAGTGCATTCCAAACATCACAGGCGGTGGAACATTGAACATTCTTCGGCTCTTTCAGAAATGGATGAAGGGAGACGAACGTGGAACTGAACATCGTTCATCAACCTCAGGCACCGAAGGACGAATAGAACCGCCTGCGCGACTCAGTACAGATCTGCGAATCTTGGAAGAGGAGGTCGGGCCGTACGACGACGTTCTTCATAACTTCCGAACCGACAACCGAAGGCCTCAGAACTCGCAGATGCACTGGGTCCAACCAGGCGAAGTGGTGACTGTTGCAGGACGAAGTATTCCGGGCATGGTTTATTTGGGTTCAGACTCCACTTTGAGTGGACCGGCCTGGGAGGACAATTCGTTCATCGACCCGAAGTTGCGTGTGGCGAAAACCGGTGCCGACGTCCCTGGCGACAGCATGTCCTACTGGCCCAGTTACGGTGGAATCTCGCCGCAGGCTCGAGCGGCTTACCTGGACTGGTTAGCGGACGGGCGTCGTGACAAGCAATACGGTGTGGGCTACGTCTTCCTCTTCTTCTATGGACTTGAACGACGGTTCTTCGTGGACTCTCCGTCGGAAGAGGAAAAACGGGCTATAGCCGCGGAGGTGGAGGAGCTTCTCCTGGCCTACGGTGAGAATCGCCCGGTCCGAGGATACCTTGGAAAGTTTCTGGATACCGCCCGAATTGTTCTAGCTTGCGAGGGCGAGGAAGAACCTAGCATTGAATCAGAAGGGTATGAAATACCCCTCGAGTTGCGTGTTGCCATTGGGCGGATGACGAAGAAAGCCGTCCCGCTGACTGCCAACTGGGTCCTTGCCTGGTATTCCGCTCACCCGGACTACACTTTTCGGATGCCGGCAAGACGTGCTTCCAAAGAATTCAGAACGCTCTTCAGATTGCTCTTTGACGAACGATACCCGAAGGGTCTGAAGGCAAGGATGCCAAAGGGCCTCCTCAACGCTCGCTACAGAGCCTCCTCAAGAGCGTTTGATGTTGACCTCAAGCAGCACATCGGCAGTGTCCCAGATATATCGCGGTTGACCCAGCCGCTGAATGCGGCGGAGAAGATCGTGGACGAGGCAACGGATGCACTCGACAGATACAGTCGCTATCTTGGTCGCAATCCGGACGGGCGCGACAGCATAGATGCCCATGTCCTGCTTCCGAAGCGCCTTTGGCCGTCATTTCCCTGTCCCGAGCTGGAGGAACTGCGTACCTGGGCCGAGGAAGTTATCAGATCAGACAGCCTGCCATTCGTCGAAGAGATCATCGAACGTCTTGAGGATACGCCTCCGAAGAAAGTCAGCAAACGTCAGCTGACGAGGGCCAGTGATGCTCTGGCACGTCTTGCGATTGGCATGGCGCCTGATCCGCGTTTTGCATTGCGCACGCCCAGAATCGGAGACCCTGTGGTTCTTTTTGATCTCCCTGAAGACATCGAGGAAGCCGAGCAGGTGAGTGAGAAGTACAAGAACATCCTCATTACGGTTGCCCTGGGCAGTTTTGTGGCCGGCGCCGACGGTTCGGTCGCTACGATGGAACGGAATGCCCTTCGCTCCATAATCGACTCTGCTGATGTTTCATTTAGTGAACGAGAACGTCTTATCGCCAATCTAAATTGGATGACCTCGGTCCCTCCCGACCTTGCTGTTTTCCGGCGTCACTTGAAGGATATCCCAGAGGAATTGCCTGGTGAACTCGCTCGCGTAGCCTTATCTATGGCTGCGGTGGACAATTCAATCGCTCCCAGAGAGATCAAGGCAATCGAAAGACTTTACGAGGCAATGGGCTTAAATGTCGACGACATCTATGCCGCTCTGCACGAATTGACATCTGTGAGTGAGCCAGTTGTGGTTCGGGAGGCCGAAGATCGAGAAGCTGACTTCATCATCCCTGCCCGACAAGACCCCGACAGCAAGATCGTCTTGGACGCCGACCGTGTTGCAAGTATCAGGGCCAACACTGAGCGAGTGTCCAGTATTCTGGGCGTGATCTTCCAAGAGGACGATGCACCGGAAGAGCAAGAGGAGGTATCCTTGGGCAGCAATTCCAATTTCCAGGGCCTAGATGCTAAGCACGCTGACTTCGTTAACGAACTGCTGACGCGTCCGCACTGGGAAGAGGACGAATTCGAAGCTCTGACGAGCCGTTTCAATTTGATGCCGGGAGGGGCGCTCGAGACTGTGAACGAATGGTCATTCGCACGTTTCGACGACCTTCTGATTGAAGAGTACGAAGGTTATGAACTGAACCCGGAAGTCTCAGCTGAGCTTCGAGCTTAAGGAATCACAATTGCCGAATTCAAGAATTAGACCGCGTGAACGTGATGCAATCATTCAAGCCCTGAGAGCGGGTGTCGTCCCGAAGGTTGGTCTTCGTCATATCCAGGTAGGACGTACCGGGGAAATTGAAGAGCTTATCCGTGATATAGAACGAATAGAAGACGGCGGAGCGACTATTCGCTTCGTTGTTGGCGAATACGGCTCTGGTAAGACCTTCTTCCTGAATCTGGTCCGGCTGATAGCGCTGGAAAAGGGGATGGTATGTCTATCGGCGGATGTGACGCCGGATCGGCGACTACATGCTACGGGCGGACAGGCACGCTCGCTGTATGCGGAACTGACACGCAATGCGGCCACACGCACCAAGTCTGACGGTGGAGCGATGGCATCAATCGTCGAACGTTTTGCAATGCAAGCCGTTAACACGGCGGAGGCAAACAACCAGGAACCCGGCGAGGTCATCCGGGAGAACCTCGCGCATCTTCAGGAGCTAACCGGGGGCTATGATTTTGCCACTGTCATCGGCCGCTATTGGGAAGGTTTTGACACCGGAAACGACGACTTGAAGACGGCAGCCCTCAGGTGGTTGAGGGCTGAGTACTCAACCCGGACGGATGCCCGAATGGCATTAGGCGTGAGAACAATTGTGGACGATGCCTCGTTCTACGATCACCTGAAGCTCCTGGCGTTGTTCGTACGCCAAGCCGGCTATAGCGGTCTGGTCGTGTCTCTGGACGAACTCGTCAACCTCTACAAGCTCTCGTCGTCTCGAGCAAGGCAATCGAATTACGAGCAGATCTTACGCATCCTCAATGACGTGTTGCAGGGCACAGCTCGCAATCTGGGTTTTATGCTTGGTGGAACGCCGGAGTTTCTGATGGATACTCGGCGTGGCCTGTACAGCTACGAAGCTCTTCAGACCAGGTTGGCCGAGAATACATTTGCACGCGATGGACTCGTTGATCTCTCGGGGCCTGTGGTTCGCCTGGCTAATCTGACTCCCGAGGATATGTTTATCCTACTTTCCAACATCCGCAGGGTGATGCAAACAGATGATTCCGCCTTGCCGGACGAAGCGATTACTGCTTTCATGTCACATTGTTCTCAGCGTATTGGAGATGCCTATTTCCGAACGCCCAGAAACACCGTCACCGCCTTCGTCAATTTGCTTTCGATCCTGGCCCAGAACCCAGATGTGGACTGGCAGTCTTTAGTTGGGTCGGTGGATATTGTCCAAGACCAATCCGACGATCTGGAAATCAACCCAAGCGATGAAACTGATGACGAACTCGCTTCCTTCAGACTCTGAACGCTCAACAGCCTTTGACCGTCTGGCTGAGCCTGTCCGCCGCTGGATATGGGATAAGGGCTGGAACAGCCTGCGCGACGTTCAGGAACGTGCTATCCACACGCTTTTAGACGACGATAGAGACGCGATTATCGCTGCCCCCACTGCGGGAGGCAAAAGTGAGGCCGCCTTCCTTCCATTGATTTCGTCCATTTTGCAGGATCCTCAGGAGAGTGGCTTTGACCTTGTATACGTCAGTCCTCTCAGGGCACTTATCAACGACCAGTTCCGGCGGCTAGAGGACCTATGCGAGGCAACAGACTTGCCGGTTTACCCGTGGCATGGAGACGTCTCTCAGACTATCAAGGTCAAGGCTCGGAAGAACCCAAGTGGCGTTTTGTTGATCACTCCGGAGTCGCTGGAGGCACTATTTGTCCTCCGGGGTCTGGAGGTACCTGGACTCTTCGCAGGGACGCGCGCAATCGTGATTGATGAACTGCATTCTTTTCTGGACAATGAGCGTGGCGTGCACCTTCGGTCGCTGCTTTCACGAATTGAACTGGCCACGGATAGACGTATCAGGCGCGTTGGACTCTCAGCCACGCTGAGCGAGATGGACCTGGTCAAAGCATATCTCCGGCCTGAGAACCCTGAGTCCGTGGCTCTGCTCGAAAGCAATTCTGAGACGAGTCAATTGCTGGTTCAGCTTCGAGGTTACGTGAGCGGCGCGGAAAACAGTGAGAGTGAGAGTGCGTCCGCAAAGCGTGAAGTTGCCGAGCATCTCTTTTCGAAACTGCGTGGCACGCCCAATCTGGTATTTGCGGGATCACGCCAGAATGTCGAATGGTACTCGGATGCGTTGCGCGACCTGTCTGAGAACGCGCGTGTTCCGCTGGAATTCTTTCCTCATCATGCCAGCCTATCCAGAGAACACCGGCTCGATCTCGAAAAGCGATTGAGAACGCGGGGTACGACGACTGCCGTCTGCACGTCAACACTGGAACTCGGCATTGACATTGGCGACATCGTCTGCGTGGCGCAGATTGGCGCACCATTCTCAGTTTCATCTCTGCGACAACGACTTGGACGCTCAGGGCGCCGTCTCGGCCAACCTTCCGTACTCCGTATGTACGCCATAGAGGCCGAGCCGGAGTCTAGTTCTCATCCCTTAGATCGCCTGCACTTGGGCCTCATTCGATCAATCGCAATGACGGAGCTTCTCATAGATAGATGGTGTGAGCCCCCAGCTCCGCAGGCCCTGCACCTGTCTACACTCACACATCAAATTCTGTCCGTAATCGCCGAACACGGAGGAGTGAGAGCCAAACGACTCTACAACACGCTTTGTGTGCGAGGTCCGTTCCGACAGGTAGATCCTTCGCTATTTGCAAGTGTGCTCAGACACCTGGGCCGGCCGGATGTAGCCCTTATCGAACAAGCCCCTGACGGATTCCTCCTGCTCGGCTCACGCGGTGAGAAGATCGTCGAGCATTACAGCTTTTATGCGGTGTTCCAGACACCCGACGAGTATAGGATCGTCGCTGATGGCAGACAGTTAGGGACACTCCCGGTGTCCACGATCCTCGCCGAGGGCATGTCCATCATATTCTCGGGACGGAGATGGATGGTCACCAAGGTTCATGACAGGGACAAGATTATCGAAGTCACCGCTGATCGGGCAGGACGGACTCCCCCCTTCGGCGGCGGCGGCGGACTGATTCATGACCGTGTCGTTGAGAAAATGAGGGATGTGTTCTCTGGTGGGAGTATTCCTCTTTACCTGGACAATGGAGCTAGCAGTCTTCTCAAAAACGCGAGATCTGAATTCAGGCGACTTCGGCTGAATCAGCGATCGATCTGCAGAATTGCAGAACGGAGTTGCGTGCTCGCCACCTGGACAGGGTCCGTCAAGACCGCGACTCTCGCCCTGCGACTAAGGGCTATGGGATACTCGGTAGCGATTTATGATGGTTTCCTTGATGTCAACTACGGAGGAGGAATTCCTCCCTTGGAGGAAGCTCTGCTGGAAATTGCCAGTGCCGATGAGATGTCAGTGGAGAGCCTGCTCTCTGGTAGTGCAAACTTCGTTACCGAGAAATTCCATCCATACCTGAGTTCAGATCACCTGCTGATGGAGGCGACAAGTTCCAGGGTCGACCTAAGTTCTCTACCGGGATTGGCACGCACCATGATCGGAGATTAGAACAAGGCGAGGGATGCACGCCATTATCGTCTAAAGCGCTGAGTCGTCTAGTCTGTCAAATTTCTTTAATTGGGCGAATTTGTTTGTGCCTTCCAGAGAATGCCGCCAGAGTGTTCCAAGTGTGGCACGTGCCTAGTCCTATACTGCCGATAATCTGTTCAAAGTGTCAGGGCTCGCCCCCCTTTCCGTGCTAACTTCGGTTCATCCGCGGTGCAGACATTTTCGTCTGTCAATAAGCAAGTGCGCCCCACGGAATCGCTGTAATCCGTTGTCCAAAACCAATGGTAGATTCCTCAGAGATTGACGTCAGGGTATCTCGTGTCGATTTGGGGTCCCTTAAGTGACGTCCGAGTCCGTTACGCGTAGTAGATATTGGCTCTATTTTGGTGCCGCACTGTTGTTCTTTTATCCAGAAGAATGATAAAATAGTGGGCATGGTTAAATTTCTTCACACGGCCGACTGGCAACTGGGGATGGCTAGGCATTACCTAGATCAAGACTCTCAGGCCCGCTTCAGCGGTGCGCGCCTCGACGTAATCGAAAAGATGGCTAAGCTGGCAACTGATGAGCAATGCGAGTTCGTGGTAGTCTGTGGCGATGTCTTCGAGTCCAACCAGGTGCAGAGACAGGTAGTCGTTAGGGCTTTTGAGAAGATGGCAGCGTTTCCTCAGCTCGACTTCTTCCTGTTGCCCGGAAACCATGACCCGCTGGATGCATCGTCGATCTACAGCTCACCAACATTCATCGAGCGCTGCCCTGAGAATGTCAATGTTCTGACGGGACCCGAGCCGGTTCAGGCAGCGCAGGGAGTCGAACTTATTTCGGCTCCTTGGCCTAACAAGCATCCAACGACCGATCTGATGGAGGCCGCCTGTGGTGGCCTAGAGCTAGACGATTCATTGCGCATCGTGGTAGGGCATGGCGCAATTGACTCCTTTTCCCCAGATCCCAACGACCCGAAGCTCATCGCCTTGGAGCGACTGGAGGAGCATATCTCGGCCGGTCTGATCCATTACGTTGCTCTTGGAGACCGACACTCGACGACGAATGTGGGTGTCACCGGCCGGGTCTATTATTCCGGCGCACCCGAACCGACAGATTACGACGAGATCGATCCTGGCAACGTGCTCATCGTCAGCCTTGACGCCGATCACTTGGATGTCGATGTGAGACGGCTGTGCACATGGCGATTCCTGCGAGGGAGCTGGGAGCTTAGCTCCAACGAAGATATCGATGCGCTGGAGGAATGGCTGTCCGGCCTGGAGGACAAAGACCGCACAATCGTCAAGTTGTCGATGGTCGGGCAAGTCTCTGTGGCTCAGAAAGCCCGCCTTGACGACTTGCTGGAACATCACATCGACCTTCTCGCGGCCTTTGAGACTTGGGAGAGGCACAGCGATCTCGTGGTGATTCCCGATAACGCCGACCTGGACCACTTTGGCCTTTCAGGATTTGCGAACGACGCCCTAGCCGAGTTGCAGATGATGGCTGAGCAGGGCGAGCAGGCACCCCTCGCGCGTGATGCTCTGGCACTGCTCTATCGTCTGGTAGGGTCACGGCAATGAAGCTCCATCAAGTAAAGCTGCGAAACTATCGTGGCGTTGAAGAGAGCGAGGTGACCTTCTCGGAGAATGGCGTCACGATCATTGAAGGGCCGAATGAAGTCGGCAAGACCGCTATCGCCGAAGGATTGCAGCTGGCAATCGACGTGCCCGACACGTCAAGAAGCGGCAAGGTAAGAGCGGTGCAGCCGGTCGGTCGCGACGAAGGCCCGGAAGTTGAGATCTCGCTATCGACCGGAGGGTACGAGTTAGTTTACAGCAAGCGCTGGCTGCGCCAGGCAGCGACTACACTTGAGATTGAAGCGCCCCGGCGCGAGAGCTTCACTGGTCGCCAAGCGCATGATCGCCTGAAGGGCATTCTTGCCGAGACTTTGGACGATGAACTTTGGCAGGCGTTGCGGATTCAGCAGGGCACCGAGTTGATGCTGCCCAGTTTTGCGCTGCCATCAATGGGAAGGGCATTGGATGAGGCTGCAGGCGGAGAGCTAGTATCCGACCGTGAAGAGACCCTGTGGACCAGCATCGAGGAAGAGTACGACAAGTACTGGACTACGACTGGTCGGGAGAGGAGCGATCGCGGAACGTCGGAGCAGAGGGTGAACGAGGCTCAAGCCAAGGTTGCTGATCTAGAAGGGCAGCTTCAGGAGATTGAGAGCGACGTCGCCCAGATTAGTCGGCTGATTGGCGAATCGACACGGCTCTCACATGCCCTGAAGGAGTTCGCTGACAATGAACGGGAGTTCGAGCAGCGCTGGAACGTAGTGGATCGCCTGCGGCTCGAGGTTGAACGCCTCGAGGCCGTTCACGGTGAATCGAAGGCGCAACTCGACAGCTCTGACAGCAAGTGGCAGCGCCGGCAGGAGCTAATCGCCGTCCTTGAAACCTCCACAGAAGCTCTGAAAGCGCTGGAGGCCGAAGCCGAGGATGCGGTGCCGGGATTTACGGCGGCTACTCGTCGCAGCGAAGGTGCAATAACAGCTCTCAAGGAGGCCGAGGCCAGCCTGCTGGAAGCCCGGAAAGGGTTTACCAGAGCCATTGCTGACCGCGACCATCTTCGTCAACTGATCGAGGTGGACCAACTCAAGGAGCGGCACGAGCGGTACCTGGCAGCGGAGCGAATCTTGAAGGAGGCCGAGGAATACTTGGAGTCGGCAGTTGTCGATGACGACGTGGCCAAGCGAATTGAGGATGCCTACATCGCAGATGAACGTGCAAAATCAGCCGCTGGTAGTGCTGCGGGGTCGATTGAGGTGACCGCACTTCGTGAAATAAACGTGGAAATAGGAGACGAACTCGTCGAACTGGCAACTGACGGAGTCAAGAACACCCTCGTCGAGGACGAGTTGATGTTGACCATTCCGACCGTCGCCAGAATGCGTGTGAGTGCGGGCTCTGAGTCCAAGGAACTTGCCGCCCAGCGCCACAGGACTCAAGAGACCTATCAGCTCCTGTGCGAGGAAGCCAGGGTAGCTGACGTCTCTGACGCGAGAAGGGCTGCCCAGGACAGACAGGACGCCCAACGAAATAAAGATGATGCGCTCAAGGCCATCGAAAGAGAACTTCGTGACCTGACTCCCGATGTTTTGCTCGGTAAGGTCAGCAGCCTTACGGAGAAGGTCACTTCTTATCCTGAGGATCGCCCGGACGAACCGCCGCTTCCCAGTGATCTTGACGAAGCACAGCTGATTGAGGGGAGTGTGTCAGCATTGGTCACGGAATGCGAGTCTACACTTAGCGCATGCGAAGATGCCTCTCAAAGCGCGGAGGTGGAGCTCAAAGCATTGCAATTCGAGGAGGTCGATCGCACGGCGAAACTCGAAATTGCACGTAAAAACAAGCAGAACGCAGCCAGTCAGATTTCCTTGGCCAGAGAAGGACAAGCCGATGAAGATCTCTTAGCCGACCTTTCAGCGGCGAAATGTAGGGAAAAATGCGACAGACAGGCTTTTGAAGAAGCCAACGCTCAACTCAGCAATGCGGATCCTGATTCCGTTGAGATATTGCTCGAAAACGCGAGGCAGGCTACTGAACGCGCGCGCGCCGAATTGCAGTCGAATCGGGACCAACAAAACGGGTTGAGGAGCAGCTTGGACTTACGTGGCGAGCGGGGACTCCAAACCGCACTCGACGAGGCGGCCAACGAACTGAACCACTACGTGCGTGATCACGAACGCCAGGAGGCCCGCGCGGAAACTGTGCGGTTACTGCGGGAGACGTTCGCGAAGCATCGCCACCAAGCCCGGCAGCGTTATATTCAGCCCTTAAAGGAGCGCATAGACCAGTTCGGGCGTATCGTCTTTGGTACTACGTTTGAAGTGGAGCTCGACAAAGACTTGCAGGTTGTGCGGCGCACACTCGATGGGACCACGCTGGATGTCAGCCAGCTCAGCACAGGAGCTCGTGAGCAGCTTGGCGTGATATCTCGACTGGCATGTGCAACAATCGTCAGTCCCCTGGATGGTGGCGCGCCAGTGATGATCGACGATTCGCTGGGTTGGAGCGATCCTCGACGACTGCAGAGCATGGGCGCAGCTATTGCGGCGGCAGGGAAACAGTGCCAGGTTATCGTGCTGACCTGCACCCCGGGACGCTACTCACACGTCGGCACTGCGACGGTGGTTTCACTTTAAGAGTAGAGTCCCTAGAAGTGGTGTACGAAAAAGAGTCGAACCGGGGGAATAGGTTGATGTGGAACATTCGGCATAGGGCTGGGGCATTACTCTCTTTGCTAAGCCATAGGACATGGAGATATGGGCTGTGATTGGACCAGTTCAGGCGATAACCTCCGGGATCGTTCAAGACTTAATCCTCAAGTATAGGCAGAGTCCGCTCACTTGGATATTGCTACTTCTCATCTGGGTTGTGGAAATCTTCGGTCGATTCGTGGCCGACA
>MPND01000161.1 GCA_002238855.1 SAR202 cluster bacterium bin90 | reverse complement strand
CGTCATGTTCCGGATACGAAGGTTTTCAACGGCTATCAATCCAAAGCGCTTCACGAGGTCAGTCGTGACCCGATGGCACTCGTTGCGGTTCCTGATTCGCTCGCGGTCTTGCTGATTGGCAAGTACATCTCGACGCTTGCACCACTCCCGGCTACCCTTCCGGCAGCGAGACAAGCGCTGCTGCGCCCGCTTGAGCCTCTCGTTGGGCTTGCGCCTCCTCTTAACAACTTCACCGGTGGAAAGCACCAGCCGCTCGCTCACACCCATATCCACCCCGACCGCATCATCGTTCTTCGGAAACGTTTCCATAGACACCGCGTAGGTCAGGTTCACCCAGAGTCGACGGCCGCGCATGGTTATCGTCATTGCCTTAAGGTCTTCTGACGGCGGCAGCTCCTGACCCTTACGAATCCGTAAAGTCGGCAGTCCCTTGATCTTCAAGACGTAGCCGGACGAACAGCTCTTAACCATTGACCTCTGAGTCTCCGCTAACTCTATGGTGCGCCAGCGCCTGCTCGACTTGAACCGGGGGAAGCCAGGCGTCTCTCCTGTCTGAACTCGTCTGAAGAACGACTGTCTCGCCCTGTCAAGTCTCACCAGCACTCCACGGGCCACTTGCAGCGAGACAGAACCCCAGAACTCAGGGTCGTCCTCACGAACGCCGGTCAGCTCCTTCATCTGGTCGAACTTCGTTCGACTCATCGAGAGTGAGTGTCCCTTGTGCCGGTAGGCAGCCTTCCACTCTTCGAGGGCTGCGTTATAAAGACGGGCGCAGTTGCGAAGTACGTGGGCCAACCGATCATAGCCCGCCGAAGTCGTATACGTCCTGACCTGGTATGTCTTGTGAATCACTGCCATGAAAGTATTTTATCAGATACCCGAACATTCGTTGCCTTGTGGGTTCGAATTGATTGTCTAATAGGTAACCCGATGTGCAAGTTTTCAGTTCAGCAGTTTAGAGATTTGTAGAGGAGGGTTTCCTTGAGCTTGGTTCAGTCTAAAAGCGATGGTATGGCTGAGCGCCTTCCTCAGAAGTCGGCTAGTCAGGTGCCACAGATCCTTCGCTTCCACACGCTTGATGAGGTAACGGTCCACCAGTTGGCTGAATACTGTCTCTATCCGATAGCGGAAGCGAGAGAGAAAAGCGCTTGTTCTTGGCGTAGGATCGTGCTTGGCAGTCTTGAAAGGAGCCACAAGGTCAATCTGCTGATCGGCAAGTTCCTCAATCAGTCTGGGACTCCAGTAGTTTCTGTCGCCCAGGACTGTGCCGAAACGACCGGATGCGAGTTCGGGAGCGACGGCTGTATCGTGGATGTCGGCAGGGGCTACGCTGAAGCCGACGATGACGCCGGGCCACGCCACCAGCGCGTGCAGACGGAAGCCGTAGAATGTCTGTCGAGCCAGGGAGTCGTATCCGAAGGCGACATCGCCTTTGAAGCGCCGGCATCTGTATGCGCGAGCGAACTGACAGGCTGGCAAGGGGATGCTGTCGATGACGTGAAACTCAGGATCGAACGATGTCTGCGCCAGTATGCCTTGCCATACCAGTTCCTTCACGGAGAGCAAGTTGGCTGTCTGCCTGACGAATGTGGTGCGATGCAGTGTTCTTATCGCGGGAAAGAAGTGCGAGTAGTGGCGCTGGAAGTAATCGAAGATAGCCTTGTCCTGATGCAGACGCAGATACTCACCCACAACCTCTATGGTGAGGACTTCGCTGTCAGAGAGCGCGGGCGCTGGACCTCTTTGTCTGAGGCGTCTGCTTCCTAAAATATCTTTCATCGTGTCGTCAATCATGCAAAAAGTCGTTATGATGAAATCGTCCAGGTCCACAGTGTCCTCCTTGGAGTTTGGTTCAACCCCATTAGAGACTCTGGGACCTGGTTCTTCAACTATTGCTATCCTTTGTATAAAACCTGCACATCGGGTTAATAAGCTATATGTTACAACGCCACCAAAGCAGGCAGCAGCTCAACGCGGCATGAGTGTTACCGATAAAAATTCGTTGATGAATGTTGCACATCAATGAGTTTCCGAGGGCAGTCACTCACGCGACTGCCCTCACATTTCCGCTGAGACGTGAGTTGCCCACGCTCGCGGCGCACGCCGAGAGCCAATCTCTCAACGCGGGGGTATCTCCCAACGCGCGCAGGTATATCCCACGCGCTCCATTGTAGTCACGGTCCATCCGCTCGCCATCGCTGCCAGCAACGACAGACGCACCACCAACATTCTCCAGCAATTCACCGGTCCAGGAGACAGTCTTAGTGGTGTACGCCTCGTTGACGCTCAGGACAGTCACACCATGCTCAGCTGCCTTGTGCCGCAGGAACATCCCGAAGCGATAATGCGCCAGGCTCAGCAGGTTGCGGACCGTCTTCGAGCGTATGCGCCTTCTGCCACGCTCCACCATCTCTGATGTCTCGAAGGTCGGCAGCAATATGACATCGAAGTTGCCCACAAGGAACCGTGCCGCCTGCCTGTGAAGCTCCTGTATAAGGTTCTCTATCCTGATACGCATCCTGCCGGCCGCACGCCGCATGTTCCTGCGCCTTCGGGCAGATGACTTCGCCGCACGGCTCAGCAGGTCGTCCAACCTCTCGCACAGACGCTGTATCCTGAAGAACGCGCCCTCGCCTATCTTCCCCACCGAGTCGGCGCAGTACCAGCTCAGGAACGACCGCACCCCGGGGTCGAGAGCCACCACCCGCGCTTGGTTCTCGCGTTGGGGCGGCAGCTTCTCGTCATAGGGCACTGCCAGATGGTACTGGCCATATCGAAAGGTCAGGCGGCAGATGTTCTTGTTCTCAGGTACGGGCAGGTTCTCCGCCATCTGCATACCACCGAGCTTCGTGCGGTAGATGCCGTTTGGGGTTACGCAGTTTGCCTGCACGGTGAAGGTTTGCCGTGGGTTCTTGCGCGACCGGAAGCGCACACGAGCGAAGCCCTCGTCCTTGCGATGACCTTTAGCCTTGTCCCGTGCGAGTTGTGCATTGCGCTTCTTCGCTGCACTCACCGCACGGCAGGCATCGAAGACAGCTCCCACCAGCACCTCATGGGGCGCACTCCTGTGCCAGGACGGAAGTGCCGGCAGCACGAGGTCCCGTACTTTCGTCTTGACGGCAGGTGGCGCGTCCTCTGATGTCAGCATCTCTACGGCCTGGTTATAGGCATAACGGGCAGCGCCGAACCAGCGACGCAACTCAGCCCTCTGCCCGGCGTCCGGGTAGAGACGTATCTTCCTTGATTTCCTTACGGTATCGCCGCAGTCCGTTGACCCTGGCCCCAAAGACAGTGAGGATGGCGATGAGGTCGGTCGTAAGCTCCGCTTCGGGGCTGAACTCCCGCTGATTGAGAACCACGAGTTCCCCGCCGTTGCGTTTGAGCAAGGTCTCGATGAGTTCGGTTCCAAATCGCGCAAGACGGTCTCGGTAGGCGACCACAACACGGAGCTTATCTCCTTGGTGTACTCGTTCCAGTATGGAGAGCAGTCCTTGCCCATTGCCTCGGCGAGTCGCCTGTTCTCGTCTCTGCTCGTCACGGCATATCTCCCTACCCTAGCGCTTAATTTGTTTCATCCAGTGATAGTGAATGTAGCTTGAGTATAGTGATTGGTTGACGAGTCGATTGAGGGAGAGACGGGAGAAGGCGACCATTAGGAAGCGTTTCTTCCGTCTCAGCCTACCCCCTCCCCATGTAGAGGGTAGGGGGTAGGCATGTAGACATGTAGGGATTCATAATTCAGATACGGAAATGGCTGATCTTGTCCCCTTCGAGTATAGTCAGCGTCCCCTTCAGGTATAGTCAGCGTCCCCTTCGAGTATAATTTCTGTCCCCTTCCAGTATAGTGATTGTCCCCTTCGAGTATAGTCAGCTGGGTGATTGTCCCCTTCGGGTATAGTCGGCTGGCGGACTACTCTGATGGGGTTGCGGGAGGCAGTATCCTCCGATTGTCTATTCGCAGCTCGTCATACTCTTCAAGCCTTTCTAGGGCGCCCCAGGCTCGGCGCGCTAGTTCGCGGCGGTTGGTCTTCACGCTGCTGGGATATGCAAGTGTGATTACATCATCATCAGTCAGAGGATCGTATGGGTCCAGGCCCTTCTTACGCATCCACTTGCCACCCATAGGCGCGTGTGTACGTCCCGGCTCGTGCCAGAGGAATGACAGCCCGATGAGCGCTCTGTAAGCCGGTGCGCTCTCAGCGCCCCACTGGTCTAGGCGCTTGGGCAACTGGACTCCGCCCTCAACATGTGGCGGAATGT
>MPND01000160.1 GCA_002238855.1 SAR202 cluster bacterium bin90 | reverse complement strand
CTGCGGCCGCGGCACGCGGAAGGGCAGGATTATCAAGGCGAGCCGCACGACCGCACATCGCTGGCTCAAGCGCGCGTTGGCCAATGCTGTTGAATTAGGGACAATAGCGAAGGGCCGGCGCATCGGCAGTCATACGCTGCGACACTCATACGCTCGGCACCTTCTGATGGGGGGCGTTCCTATCAATTATCTTTCGCGCTGGCTCGGCCACAGCAGCATTCAAACGACTTTGATTTACATTGACTTAGTGCCAAGATCCGGCAGAGCCAAAAAAATTCGTTGATGAATATTGTTCATCGTTGAGTCTCCTGGGACAGACGGTTGCGCGACTGCACCCACATTCCCGCTGAGACGTGCATCGTCCACACTCGCGGCACACGCTGAGAGCCAATCTCTCAACACGGGGGTTTCTCCCAGCGCGCGCAAGTAGATCCCCCGCGCTCCATTGAGTCACGGTCCATTCACTCACCATCCCGTCCCACAACGGCCGCCGCGCCACCGATGTCTCCCAGCAACTCACCGGTCCGGGAGACGGTCTTTGTCGTGTAGGCTTCGTTGACACTGATGACAGCAACTCCGGCTTCAGACGCCTTATGCCATAGGAACATACCGAATTCGTCGTCCCTTCACCCAAGCGTGTCAATGGCGGTGCAATGATCGGTCCGGAAGCATCCTCTTCCGCTTGGGATTTCGATCTACAAAATCGCCTCATGTCAAGCATTTTAAAATGTTTTACTGTTTTACTTTTATAAGTTCTTCAGCAAAAAGGGAATTCTTTTTAATTATCTATGCCGTGCGCCTCCAGAACCTCGTCTATCACCGGTTCCAGGGTGATACGCGACAATGAGCTCAAGTTGGCTCATATCCGATGCAGCGGCGGCAAGCCGCATACGGCTTGAGATGTTCAGCGACAGCGGAAAGTAGGTGTCGTTCTCGTCGATTTCCACTGTCCGGGTCCCTCCAACGAGGCTATTACCAGCGGAACGAACCAGAACACCATCACTCCTGACTTGACGATCTTCATACAGATTGTAATACGATGAGTGCGTTATGTTCCATAAAAAGATCCTTAAAGCACAATGGCTATAGCAACTCCGACACCTAGAGGCATATCCACCAGAAACCGACAGCTACTTGCGCTGCTCAATCAGGAGTTTGATGGACCTTTTTCGGTCAGAGATGCAACTGTTGTTGCTCACCGATTAGGTCCATGCTAACCTAAACACTTCTCTCTTTGCCTGCCGAAAGCATTAGACATTTCTTAATGTCTTACTTTCTTCCTTTGATAAGGTTTTCAGGAAGAAGGACATTCGGTCAATCACCATCCACCTCAATACCGTGCGCCGACAAAGCCTCGTCTATCGCCGGTTCCAAGGCACGGACGATGAACTCGAGCTGGCTCATATCCGATGCAGCAACGGCAAGCCGCAGCCGATGCCGCATACGGCTTGAGATCTTCAGCGACAATGGGAAGTAAGTGTCGTTCTCATCGATGTCCACTGTCCGGGTTCGTCCTCTCACCGCGCCCGGTCCTGTCGCAAGTTGCCCTGGCGGACTCTTGCGCCGACGCACTCTCATACTCACGTCGTTCTTGCTCATTTAAATCTCTCCTCAGTTCTGTATCGGGGGTGACTCGTCGTATACCAGCGTGTAAATCTGCGCCAGTTCGTCGAGTCCTTTCTGGTCTCTCGGCCGCCACTCGTCTATCAGACGTCCGCTGGGTACAGATCTACGTATCGAAGTCCGCTCGCGCACCACGCAGTCTGACGTGGTCAGCTCAGAACAGCTCCGTAGGGCCTCCTGTGCCGCCCGGACATCCTTGGCAGTCCGGTGCGCGGGCGCACGATTCAGGAAGGCAGCTACCTCGAGGTCATCGTTAATTTCCTTCGCCTCTCCCGCGAGCCTATTGAGCAGGTCCGCTGTCCAGATGTCCATTTCGTTGGGCTGAAAAGGCACGATGGCAAGATCTGCGATTCGAAGTATGCTCTCCATGGCGGGGCCGTCACCTGCTCCGATATCGACGACGATGTCATCGTATCGCCGTGAGAGGTCCATAACCGAACCGCGGAGGCCGCGGCCGAACTTCTGCACGCTCGTCGGAACAGAGGGCGACGTCTCCTGGCGGATTTCAACCCACAGACTTGCCGACCCCTGCCTGTCGGCGTCTATCAGCATCACGTCCCGGCCCGATATGACGCGCCAGCACGCCAGATGGACCGCGAATGTGGTTTTGCCCGTGCCGCCCTTTTCTCCGATCACCGCAACTATCATGTCGATCTCCTTAAAGACATTTCCTACACATTAAATTTAGAAAGCAAAAACCGATAGCAGGATTTAGGTTGAAAAGGAACAACTTTTGAAGGTTTGAAAATAGAGCAGTTTTTACTTTTAAAACTAAAACAATAAAAACTGAAATACTTCGGTGCATTTCCAACTGACTCATTGACAGTACGCCTTACACATACTACTATTGGCGTAAGGCAAGGAGTAAGGCAATGCTTGTAAAGATCACATCGAAGAGACAGGTTACATTCCCGGCCCACGTCCTCAACTCGATGGGCGTAGGCCCGGGCGACCGGCTTGAAATATCAGAGGGTCCCGACGGCTATCTGCTGCGCCCGCGGCGCATCGACTACTCGCGCCTGGGCACCCTGCGCGACAAGATACCCGAAGGCCATCCGCCGTTCGACATCCGCACATTCAGGGAGAAGCCCTATGACCCAGCCCTACGGGATTGATACGTCGGTCCTGGTAAGACTCGCGACCGCAGAGCCGGAGGGGGACTTTCAGCATTGCGTGAGCAAGCTTCGCGCCCTGATCGAAGAGCAGGTCGCAGAGGTATTCGCCTCAAACCAGGTGATCGGAGAAGCGTACATCGTGCTGCAGCACCACTACGGCATATCGCCGGCGGACGCACGGTCCTCACTTGAGGACGTGCTGACGAGCGGGTTGGTAGCTCCTCTTAGTGGGCAATCGGTAATCAAGGCGCTGCGCGCATCGAGAGGTCCCGGACTCTTCGACCGGCTTATCGCGGACGGATACTCACACGCAGGGCTGCAGACGCTGACGCTGGACAGGCAGATGGCACGGCTTTCAGGAGTGAGCAAGCTATGAGCCACGGGAAACAGAAATTGACTCATCGCAAGACGGACAACAGTGACAGGGCCGATAAGAGCAAGGTCAGAAAGCCCAGCCTCGATGATGTCTGGCCGGTACACCCGGCTGGAGGCTGGCCGCAAGACGTGTTGCTCGACCGCGGCGACATCTACGAAGGCAGGACGTAAGCCTTGAGCGCACATTACCCGACCACAACTCCGGCTACGCAGGGCGATTTCATAGGCATCGCTCCGGCTGTTTGCGAGCGCCTTCTTGGTGAGCCGTTCAGCCGCTCGTCGCGCGAGCTGCGCTGGGGGCGCAAGGGATCCTTCCGACTGAAGATCGACACCGGCACCTGGAGCGACTTCGAGGCCGGTGAGGGCGGCGGGGTGCTGGCGCTCGTGATGCGCGAAGAGCGCCTTGATAAGACGGGCGCTCTTGCCTGGCTCGAGCAGCAGGGATTTTTGCGAAGACAGGACAGGCCCTCCACTTATTCGGCATCTTCAGCACAGAGCCGCTCCGAACAATCGCCGAACAGACCCGCAGAACAACACAGCAACACCCCGACACCTGAGCAGCGCAACCGGCAGACACTCCAGTGGATACGAAGCCAGGTCCTGCCGATCGCGGACGCTCCGGACCATCCCGTTCGCGCCTGGATGCGCCGTCGCAACCTGTGGCGCGACGAGGTCCCTCTGCCACCATCGATGCGCTGGATTCCGGCTGATGCTTCGGTCTTCCGAGGTACGCACTCAGGGGCCGGGGCTATCGCCTTTCCAATCGCTCCAGTCGAGGCCTGGAAATCGAGCTATCCAGATACTCCACCACCCTCCGCGGTGCAGCTCGTCTGCATCACAGCCGACGGGGAGCGGGCCGACTACGAGAACTCCCAGGGGAATCGGGTCGATAAGCCGAAGTTCGGCAACGCCAGGCTTGCGGTCTGGACTGTCGGGGATGTACGAGGCGATAGCGTCGCGGTCTGCGAGGGAACTGCAGACGCCCTGGCGCTCGCGGCCCGTAACCCCGAACCTGTTATCGCTACTCTAACAACCCCCCGCCCATCCACTGCCTGGAAGGTTGCGCTATCAGGATTTGCCTTCGTGACCCTCTGGCCGGACATGGATGAAGTCGATGCTCACGGTCGCCGCCCCGGTTTGGATGCAGTTGTCTCTC
>MPND01000001.1 GCA_002238855.1 SAR202 cluster bacterium bin90 | reverse complement strand
TCGACCGATGGCTTTGGCCATAGGATACGGGGGAATGGAAGAACTCATTCGAACGACATGTCATCATCTCAAAAAAGCGAGGGCACTGACCAAGAGTCGTGGAAACCTAGGCTTTTTCAACAGGTCGATCAATTGGTTATGAGAAGTATTGAGGAAGGGACTGGCAGACTGTCGATGCAGACGGATCAGTTCGACTTACATCGTTAGAAATGCGGGGTTGTGACCGTGAGTGGTGGCGCGGTAATTCCAAATACCCGCACGGCGGCTCGGCTTTGTGGCGCCGGCTTGCGGTGAGCATAGATGCGATGGTGTGGCAAGGAACGGGAGTCAGGGTTATAATCAGCGGCAGCGTTCAATGAGCCGTGTTTTTTGGAGATTCAGTTATGGCGAGCAATGGAGCTAGGGGCGCGCTTGCGCCGATACGGATATGCGATTTCTCTGGGCAGCTTGCGGGTGCGGGCGCTACGCGGTTTTTCGCGGCGTTCGGAGCGCAGGTGATACGCATAGAGGACCGGCTTTCGCAGGGCGGATGGGACATCTTCCGTGGGAACGGGCCTTATAAGGACGAGAGGCGCGGGACGAACCTGGGCGGGATGTTCAATAACCACAATGTGGAGAAACTGGGGATCACGCTCAATGCCAAGAGCGAGCGTGGCAAGGAGATTATGCGCGAGATAATCTCCATCAGCGATGTGGTTACTGAGAACTTCAGCGCGGGCGTGATGGAGCGGTGGGGGTTTCCTTACGAGGAGATGAGGCGCATCAAGCCGGACATAATCTATGTGTCAAACTGCGGGTTCGGGCATAAGGGACCGTACACGCACTTCAAGACGTGGGGGCCCGTGGTGCAGGCGGTGTCAGGGCTGACATTTCAGTCGGCATTGCCGGATATGCCACCTGCCGGGTGGGGATACTCGCACATGGACCACACGGGCGGGTACTTCATGGCGATAGCGATTCTGATGGCGCTGTACCACCGCAACAAGACGGGCGAGGGGCAGTATGTCGATCTGTCCTGCACGGACGCGGCGCTGACGCTGAACGGGCCTGCGCTGCTGGACTACACGGTGAACGGCCGTCCGACGCGGCGCCCGGGCAAGCCGCACAGCAATCGGAATACGTTTCCGCCAATGGCGCCGCATGGGATTTACAGATCCAAAGGTGACGACCGCTGGGTTGCCATATCGGCGAGGGACGACGGCGAATGGCGGGCTATCTGCGAGGTGATCGGGAGGTCGGAGCTTGCGGACGACGCGCGGTTCGCATCGCTTGAGTCGCGGATGCTGGACGAAAACCAGGATGCGCTGGACGAGCTTATAGAGGCGTGGACTGTTGAGAGATCGGACTTCGAGGCGATGGATGCGCTGCAGGCGAAGGGCGTGGCGGCGGCGGCTGTGCAGCATCCGGAGGACAGGATGGACAAGGACGCGAACTCGCTGGAGTGGGAGACCTTCCCAGAGGTGAAGCACAGGGAGATGGGTAAGGTGCGCGTGGAGGGGATGCCGATGAAGATGTCGAAGACTCCGGCGAAGATAAGGAAGGGCGCGCCGGTGCTTGGGGAGGATAACGATTTCTTCTATGACGAAATCCTGATGCTGGACAAGTCGGAGCAGAAGGAACTGCATGACAAGGGGGTCATTTAGATGGCTTCGGTTCTCGACGATGTGCGAATCATTGAGGTGGGCGGCGAGCTTGGCGGGTGGTGCGGCAAGCTGCTGGGCGATATGGGCGCGACGGTAATCAAGGTGGAGCCGCCGGAGGGCGAAGTAACTCGCGGGTATCCGCCTTTCTACAAGGATGAGGCTGACAAGAACGGCAGCCTGTACTTCTGGCATTACAACACGAACAAGCAGAGCGTTACGCTGGACCTGGACTCTGAGACGGGGCGGGACCTGTTCCTACGGCTGGCTGAGGGCGCGGATGTGGTGATTGACAGCAGCGCGCCGAAGTATCTCGATTCGCTGGGATTGGGGTATGAGCGGGTGTCGGAGGTCGCGCCGGACATCATCTACACCGCGGTGAGCCCGTTCGGGCAGGATGCGCCGTTCAGCGAGTATGCTTCAACGGACATGACTGCGCTGGCGTTCGGGGGGCCCGTGTGGAGCTGCGGGTATGACGATCATTCGATTGCGCCGGTGCGCGGGGGCGGCAATCAGGCGTACCACACTGCATGTCATTTCGCAGCTATCGGTGTGCTGACGGCGCTGGTACACAGGCAGTTCACAGGCGAGGGGCAGTTTATCGATGTGAATATGCACGCGGCGCAGAACGTGACGACGGAGGGCGCCGTGTATCACTGGCTTGTTGCGGGCGATACGGTGCAGCGGCAGACGGGGCGGCATTCGTCGCCGACGCCGACAGCGAATGTGCAGATCGTGTGCGGAGACGGGCGATATGTGAACATCGGATTTCCGGCGCGGACGGAGGAGCAGTGGCTGCATTTGCTGGCGTGGCTGGATGAGCACGGGCTTGTGGGCGATCTGTCGAAGTACATCTCGCCGCCGAGCAGGGAGGCTCTGATTCAGCGCGACCCTGATGCGATAAGGCAAATGGAAGAAGTGATGGACGCGGTGAGGGAGCTTTGCCTTGCGAATAATGCGCACGACATATTCGTGCGAGCGCAGGATCTGGGATTCCAATGGGGGATCGTGTATTCGCCAGAGGAGACGCTGGAGGACAGGCATTTCGTGGAGCGGGGGATGAAGGTGCCTGTGGCGCATCCCGAACTCGGTGCTGAGTTCGTGTATGTGGGGGCGCCGTATGACTTCAAGGAGACGCCGTGGGGGATCAGGCGACGGCCGCCGCTGCTGGGCGAGGACAACGAAGCGGTGTACGGGGAACTGGGGATTGGGGTGGAGGAGCTGGAGGCGATGCGTGAGGCGGGGGTGGTTTAATAGTCCAGCGGAGGTGTCGCAAATGAAAGCGCCCGGACTGTGACTGTCCGGGCGTTTCTGCGTTATGGGACTGACTAGCCGGCTGCTGGAGCCCTTGTTGCATGCCAGGCTTGCAGGTTCTGGCGCATGTACTCGAGGTGCTCGGGGACGTGGCGCTCGTAGGTGTCGAGCCAGTCGTCGAGGGTGGTCTCGCCGTTTTCGGGGTGGAATGAGGAGTGTGCCCAGACGGGTTCGGGGAGATCCTTGATGAGGGTGTAGCTTTTGTGGCGGAGCCACTTGAAGAGGGCGAGCGCGTCTTCGGTGCTCTGGTCGTGGTAGTCGAGGGCTGTTGCCCACTGGTTTTCATCGTATGCCATGAGGGGTTCGCCCTGCTCGGCGATGAGGCGGCAGCAGCGGATGTAGCTGTTTGCCTCGCTGTCGGTGATGTGGAGGATGTGCTCGTGGATGCTCCAGCAGCCGTGCTCGTCGCGGAACTGCCACATTTCCGTTGGGAACTCGTTAAGTGAATCAACAAGAAGGTCGTGGTGGCGGGCGTAGGATTCTATCTTCTGCGCGCGTAATTCAGGGGTCATTGCCATGGTGTTCAGTGTCCTCCAGTAATTGTGATTCATTTCACATGATATGTTCTCAGGGAGTGCGGCGCAATGGAATCCGTTGGGGAGCTGTGCGTTGAAATTGACCGCGACATAGGTACTACATATAATTGTGGCTCAGCGCGGATGCGCGTTATGAGATGCAATAGAAACCAACGGGCTACACTGCGTAGAGCGGAAGGAGCGATTAATGGTACAGGAGCAGCAACCTCAGATACTAAGACCTGAGACGATGGTTGAGGAGTTCAAGAAGAACGGGGTAACTCATATCATCACAATCCCGGACAGCGAGACGAACTACCTGTACGAGCTGATGCTGGATCAGGACTGGCTGGATGTGGTGCCGGTGTCACGCGAGGGCGAGACGATGGGCGTTGCACTGGGGCTGAATGTGGCGGGGAAGGTGCCGGTGTGCCTGATTCAGAATACGGGGATGATGGAGTCGGGAGACTCGATACGGGGGATGGCGCTGGATGCGGGCTTTCCGCTGGTGATGGTCATTGGTTATCGCGGCTGGACGCGCTGGGGGAAGACGCCGGACACCGCAGCGACTTACACGGAGCCGTTCCTGAACGCCTTCCGCATAAACTACTACCTGGTGGAGCACGATGAGGACGGGGGCCGAATTTCCGAGGCGTTCGCAGAGGCGCAGCGGACGAAGCGCCCGGTGGTCGTTCTGGTTGGGGACGAGTATCACGGGTTCAACAGGTAGAGTGGCTGACTCAATACAAAGGAATTGGAGGGTCGTCACCCCCATTCCTTCGACAAGCTCAAGACAGGCTCTAGCCTTCCCCCATAAAGGGAGAAGGGACGTAGGTACTGATAAGGAGATGAAATGCTAGATCCAGTTGATGTATTTAATGTATTCAAGGCGCATCGAGGCGACGCGATTGTAACGGCGCAGGGAACTGCGGGACGGCACTGGGGAGACATCAGCGACAAGCCTTCCAGGGACATTGCGCTGGGCGGCGCGATGGGACACACGACATCGGCGGCGTTCGGGCTTGCGCTGGGGCTGCCTGATGAGAAGGTGGTGCTGTTTGACGCCGAGGGTTCGCTGCTTATGAACCTGGGCGTAATCGCGACCATCGCGGGGAAGCAGCCAAAGAACTTCGTACACTTTGTGCTGGACAACGAGTGCTATGCGACGACGGGCGGCCAGCCGGTGCCGAACGCCGCGGACATCGACTATGCGGCTATGGCGAAGGGTGCCGGATATGCGGCCGCGTATAACTTCGATGACCTTGAAGAGTTCGCCACCAGTGTTGAGGACATCATGAATGAAGACGGTCCTGTGATGGTGGCGATAAAGGTGCAGCCCGAGATACAGAACCTCCCGATTGGCTTGCGGGAGCGACGGGTTACGCGGAGCAGGGCTGAGACGATCAATGATCTGCGGTCGGAGCTTGGGATCGGGGCGTAGCAGAATAAAGAAGTTGAGAGGGTGAAGTTTGCAAATCACCCCCATCCTAACCTTCCCCCGTCAAGGGGGAAGGGACATATCGCCCTCATACAAGTGGTGAGATGTGGAATTTGCGAGCCTTCCCTTTAACTGGGAAGGCTCATTTCATTAGGAATGTTCGGATGTATCAGCGAGGGGGCGAGGGCGGTAGTAGATGCCCCAGCGCTGCATGACATCGGAAACCCGATCGTCATCGAGTTCGCCGAGTTCACGGAAGAATCCGGCGAGTGAGTGGGCGTGCAGCAGATCTTCGTCGCAGACCCAGTTTGCCTCGCCGCGCACGACATAGACGAGGCCGTTCTGATGCTCGCATTGCATTTCGATGCGCTTGCCTTCATTGTCATGTTTCACTGTCAGTCCGAAATCAGGCATCCGATGCTCCCTAGAAGATGTCGTCTATGTTGAGGGCGAAGTCCGTAAGGGTGGGCGAAGTGAGAATCTGTCCGGTAGAATAGACCGCCGAATCACTGTAGCCATTGGGACCGAGCAGTAGCACCTCAATGGTGTGGGCGTCGGTATCAACGAGCCAGAACTCGCGGACGCCGTGGCGAGCGTAAAGGGCACGCTTGAATGTGCGGTCGCGGTGTGCCGTGGATGGCGAGAGGACTTCGACTACGAGGTCGGGTGCGCCCTGGATGTTGTCAGAGGTGATGATGTCGCGTTTTTCATTGGACACGAAAATCACGTCCGGTTGGACGACATCGTGATTGGAGAAGACGATGTCGAAAGGAGCGATGTAAACTCGTCCGAGTTCTCTACCCTGAAGGAATGCCCTTAGAAAATAGTACAGCGATCCAACTGAGTTTTGATGCCGCTCTTTGGGGGATGGGACCACAACTAAGTCTCCGTCGTGAAGTTCGTAGCGCTTGTCTTCGGGCGCGTTGCAGTAGTCTTCATAGGTGAACTTTATTTTGGTGCCTGCAATGACCATGTTCGCCTCCAACTATTTCGTAGTTCGGTGGCCCGTTTATCAGAGATCAGGGCCGGCAACAAATCCTCGACGTCTGTTAGCTTCACTAGAATATGTCGTCTATTTTTAGGCTGAACCCAGTCAGTGTCGGGGAAGTGAGTGTTTGCCCAGCACTGTACGTTCCGACAGTACGGTAACCCTCTTCTTCCAACTGGAGAACCTCAATAGTGTGGGCATCGGTGTTCACGAGCCAGAACTCGCGGACGCCGTGGCGCGCGTATAGGGCGCGCTTGAAAGTGCGGTCGCGGTGTGCCGTGGAGGGGGATAGGACTTCGACAACTAGGTCAGGTGCGCCCTGTATGTTGTTTAGGGTTACGATATGGGCACGCTCTCTTGATACGAATATTACATCAGGCTGCACAACATCCGTATCAGAAAGAACGACGTCGAAGGGAGCCGAATAAACCTCGCCGATCCCTGTGCGTCGGATTAGCAAGTTTATCTCGGTAGTCAATTCCCTCGATGTCTTCTGGTGAGGTTGATTTGGAGAGGGAACCAAGATTAAATCTCCGTCGTGAAGTTCGTAGCGCTTGTCTTCGGGCGCGTTGCAGTAGTCTTCGTAGGTGAACTTGATTCTGGCACCTGTGGCGACCATGTTGACCCTCCAATTTCCAAGGAGTATTCGGTAGCCAAGTTTGACGCTGGGATGGGGGCTGATATAATTCTGTGCGCGAACACATTTTATCAGACTTTTAGGAGAAGATATGGCGACGCCTCACTTTCAGGACGACAATGTAATTATTCACAAGATGGAATGCGGGCCATACGGGAATAACATGTACCTCGTGGTGTGCCCGGAGACGAACGAGAGCATACTCATAGATACGCCTGCCGAGCCGGACAAAATGATCGAGCTGGCGAAGACGACGGATGTGAAGGCGATAATCATCACGCACAATCATATGGACCACCTGCTAGGGTTCGAGGACGTTACGGCGGCGATCGATGCGCCCGTAGGGATTGGCACGGATGATGCGGATGCACTTTCGCGTCCGGCTGATTTGCTGCTGAATGACGGGGATGTGATTTCGGCTGGGAATGTCAATTTGACCGCAGTGTTCACACCGGGGCATACACCGGGTTCGACCTGCTATCACACGGAGGGGCATCTCTTTTCAGGCGACACGCTGTTCCCCGGCGGACCGGGCAAGTCCGGATCACCGGAAAAGTTGCAGCAGCTGATCGGGAGCATCACGAGCAAGCTGTTTGCGCTGGGTGACGACACCAATGTGTTTCCCGGTCACGGCGATGACGGGCACCTCGCCGCGTCAAAGGAAGAGTACGCAGACTTCGCATCGCGCGAACATCCGGACGACCTCTACGGCGATGTGCTGTGGAAGGAAAGCTAGAGAGCGAGCGCACGGAAAGGCATTCCCCTGAAATTACGCCTGAACCGGAAAACGGCTGCGACAGCAAAGTCTCGCAGCCGGAGTTCGGCGAAGGTTGGGGCCTGTTTGCCAGCAGGATCGGAACTGTTCCGTGGTCAATGCGGGATGTGGTCGTCGCGTCTGCCATATTTGCGCCAATCGGCGTTGGCGGAAGTCTTGGCTTGGGGCTGTTGCTGGCGAGGTCAGTGCTGTCAGACGACAGGATTTTAGCGATCCTGCTGGGCAGCACGCTGCTTCCGGTTGCGCTGATTGCCGGCGCGTGGTTATTCGGCCTGCGCCGGTACAATGTTCCGGCATCATTATTGGGCTTCAAAAGGACTTCGGCAACGTCTGCCTTTTGGTTGCCGGTGGTTGCGCTGTCGATAGGGCTTACGGCAACGGGCGTGTACGCGCTGGCAATGAAAGCGCTCGGTATCGACATGCTCGTACCCAACCAGAACCTGGAGGAGATTGGGGCGTTAGACGGATTTGCGCGCGTGCCGACATTCGCAATAGTGGGACTGCTTGCGCCATTCGGAGAAGAGGTCTTTTTTCGGGGTTTCCTGCTCGCAGCGCTGGTGCCTATAATCGGCGGGCTGCGAGGAGCGTTAGTCAGTTCGGCGATATTTTCAGTGGCGCACTTGAGTATAGGGACGCTGTTCCCGATTTTCGTTATGGGGATGCTGCTGGCGTGGCTCTACCTGCGGACTGGATCAATATGGCCTGCGTTCGTGGCGCATGCGGCGCAGAACCTGCTGGCACTTATATTTCTTCAGATACCGTTCGATGCGCCGACCGCCGCCGTGCTGTAGCGAGCGCTATGCGGCATCACGTCCGGCGACGGTTTCTGGACGGACGATCATTGTCACTAGTAACAACATTTACAGCCATAGGCGGCACTACCAGCATCACCACACAGACTGAAGGGCAAGGTAAGGTTATGACGAACCGTATTGATACGACAATGGCCTCATTAAGGGCGGAGGGCAAGGCTGCCCTAGTACCATGGGTGACTGTGGGATATCCGGACATTGCGACATCTGAGGAGATGGCGGTGGCGATCATGGAGTCGGGCGCGGACATGCTGGAGATGGGAGTGCCGTTCAGCGATCCGCTTGCGGACGGGCCTACAATTCAGATGGCGAGTTTTCGGGCGCTAGAGAACGGCACCACGCTTCGTGACGCGCTCGGAAGCCTGCGGCGGCTTCGGGAGCGTGGGGTAGATTCACCGCTGATATTCATGGGGTATCTCAACCCGTTTATCAGTTACGGGATGGAAGAGTTTGCTAAGGAAGCCTCGGATGCGGGGATGGACGGGATCATCATTCCAGACCTGCCACCTGAGGAGGCGCCACCATATCAAGCGGTGCTTGCGTCTCATAACATTCACCTGATTCCCCTGCTGGCGCCCACGAGCACGGAGGCGCGTATCGAGCAGGCTTGCAAACAGGCAAGTGGTTTCATATACTGCGTGAGCGTTGCGGGGGTGACTGGCGCAAGGTCGGAATTGTCCGGTGGTGTAGAGGGGCTGGTGCGGCGCATACGCGAGCATAGCGACCTTCCGATACTGGTTGGGTTCGGCGTGTCGCGGCAGGAACATGTGGATAATATAGCGCGATTTGCCGATGGGGCGGTGGTAGCGAGCGCGATGCTGGACAGCGTCAGCCGAGTGCCGACCGAGGAAGCGGCGGAGACAGCTGCGCGGTTTGTGCGAGGGCTGCGGCGTAAGTCAGGTGTAACTTCCAACGACTCATATATACGTACAATGAATTAAGAGGGTGCAGCAGGGATGTCCAAAGTCCGCGGCATAAGAGGGGCGACAACGGCGAACAGCAACGAAAAGGACGAGGTGTTCAACGCGACGAGCGAGTTGCTAGCCGAAATCGTGAATGCGAATGAGATTGATGATGCCGACGACATTGCGGCGGCGTTCTTTACCACAACACCCGACCTGAACGCAGACTTTCCGGCGGCGGCGGCGCGGCTGATGGGCTGGACTCATGTGGCGCTGATGGACGCCGTGGAGATAGATGTGCCGGGGTCGCAGTCGCGGTGCATCCGGACGCTCATACTCGTCAACACGGAAAAGCGGGCAGATGAGATTGTGAACATCTACCTGCGCGAGGCTGCGAACCTGCGGAAGTGGCGGGTGGAGGACTAGGTTCTGCTAGTCAACCAAACGTGCTCCTTTAATGTGATGACTGACGGCTCGTCCTCTAGTTCTGGATGGACTCGCATCCAATGAGGAGGAGACACCGACGGACGCTGGAACAGATGCGGGCGAGACCTACGCCTGCCGACATCAGATGGGAGGAGATCGAGTCGCTGCTCTATGCGCTTGGGGTCAGATTAGTTGAACGGGCTGGTTCCAGGGTGCAATTGGTCAAAGGGGTGGAATCCATCGTAGTTCACAGGCCTCACCCAAGGCCTGCTGCAAGGCGAGACACGGTTCGAGACATTGCTAGGTTCATCGACCGCACAGGAGAAAGCTGATGCTAGAGTACAAGGGTTACATCGGAGAGGTAGTCTATGATGATGATGCCGAGATTCTGCATGCCAGAGTTATCAACAGCGGCCCATATCCGATAGCTAACGCCGAAGCTACTGATGTTGAAGGCATCAAGCGGGAGTTTCGTATTTCAATCGATGTGTATCTAGATGGCTGCGCCGAGTTTGGAATTGAGCCTATCGCACCCACGGCACTACCCGTGACAGTCGAGTCGAGCAACTGACAGCGTAATCTTAACTGATTCGCGAAACTCGCTTCAGACAACACCTCTTTCTTTTTCTCCTTTCCCCGCACATCATCTCTCCGGGAGCGTGATTGTTAACGGAATGTTATAATCCGCGCCATTATGTTCAGCTTCGTACTCCGCACGCCGCAGAGCCGCCGAACGCTTTATTTTGGCTCCATCATGCACATCTGGAGCGACCTGCATTTCGCGCTGATGTTTCCCCTGCTGCCTCTTATCGAGAGCGACATGGGACTGTCGTTCACGCAGGTGGGGATACTACGGGCGACATATAGCGGGGCTTCGGCGGTGCTGCAGATACCTGCGGGCTTTATCGCGGAGAACATGGGCGAGTTCTGGCTGCTGCTGGGGGGGAACGTGTGGGTGTCTGTGGGGCTGGTGGGGATGGCTCTGGCGCCGATGTTCGTGATGCTGGTGCTGCTGAGCTTCGTTGGCGGGCTTGGCGGCGGATTTCAGCATCCGCTGGCGTCGAGCATGGTGTCGCGGGCGTATGACGATGGCGGTCGCTCGACCGCGGTGGGGACGGTGAATTTTGCCGGCGACCTGGGGAAGATGCTCGCGCCGCCGATCGTGGCGGGGGCGATTGCGGTCAATATGGGATGGCGGCAGCTGCTGTGGGTGGTCGGGCTGGCGAGCCTTGTGTTCATGGCGATGTCGGCACTGACTCGGCGAGCGGTGGATATAGGCAGACCGGTGAGGGTGGAGTCGGAGGATGGCGCGTCTGGCTCCGGCAATGCGAGGCTGAGCGGATTCGCTACGCTGAGCGGGATTGGCGCGCTGGACTCAATGGCGCGAGTGGGTGCGCTGACGTTCCTGCCGTTCGTGCTTATCTCCAAAGATGTGAGCCAGTCGCAGGCGATAAGCATGCTGCTGTTCGTGTTCATCGGGGGCGCGGCGGGCAAGTTCGTTGTGGGCTGGCTTGGGGACAAGTTCAGCACGGTCAGTCTGATCTGGGCGACAAAGGGACTGACGGCGGTGCTGATTGTTGCGGCGCTGTATGTGCCGATGTCTGCAATGATTCCGCTGCTGGTGTTATTGGGCGTGGGGCTGAACGGCACTTCTTCCATTCTCTATGCGACGGTGGCGGAATATGTGCCAGCATTCAGGCGAGCCAGGTTCTATGGGTTTTTCTACACGACCAATGAGATTGGGACGGTAGCCGCGCCAATCGGCTATGGGGTGCTTGCGGATGCGTACAGCCTTAGTGCGACGATGCTGATAATGGGTGCCGCGACTGCGCTGATTCTGCCGGTGAGCTTGCTGCTGCTGACGCATAGATTCAGCAGATAGCACGCGGAATGTGTTCCCACTTCGCAGGCATGGCGACCTGAGCCTTGACAGAAACAATTATCGGGCGAAAATTATGGAAGTGCGGAATGTGCGTCTGATATACTCCAAATTGCCCGAGGCATGAATGTGCGTCGTGGCCAGAGGGAGTGTGCGGAGGGCGAATTGACGGAAGCCTACGCAGTCAGAAGTCCGGCGGATTGAGGCGCATGCGAATCGAGCAGGAGCTGGAACAGGCGCAAATCGACAGGGACTCGGTGCTGACCATCGGGGTCTTCGACGGCGTACATCGCGGGCATCAGTACCTGATAGGCAAGGTCGCAGCCGAGGCGCAGTCAAGGGGCATGGCAGCGGGTGTGGTGACTTTCCGCAACCACCCGGACTCGGTGCTGAACCCGAACTTTCAGCCACAGTACATTACGAGCATCGCGGAGCGGGTCCGGTTGGTCGAGGAGATTGGCGCGGACTTCGTAGTACCGGTTACGTTCGACAGGGAGGTCTCGGGGCTGCGTCCGCAGAAGTTCGTTGAGCTACTGATGGGCAAGCTTCGGATGCGCGGTCTCGTGGTGGGGCCGGATTTTGCGATGGGATACAAGCGAGAGGGCAATGTGGAAGTGCTGTCGAAGTTGGGCGAGAAGCTCGGCTTTACTGTGAGCGTGGTTGACCTGCTATCAGAGGGTGGGGATGCCGTACACAGCACTAGCATAAGGAAGGCGATCTCCCAGGGGAATGTAGGGGATGCGGCGAAGAAGCTGGGGCGTAAATTCTCCATAAGCGGCACCGTGGTTACAGGTGAAAAACTGGGAAGGGAATTGGGATTCCCGACCGCTAATGTGGAGGTTGGACCGGACATGGCGGTGCCCGGAAACGGGATATATGCGACACTGGCTTATGTGGACGGAGAGCGCCACATGGCGGCGACGAGCATTGGCACGAGACCGACATTCGACGGCAGGGGACGCACGATAGAAGCCTTCCTGTTGGGATTTGACAAGAACCTGTATAATAGGCAACTACGGCTGGAATTCGTGCAGCGTTTACGCGATGAGTTGAAGTTCGAGAGCGTGGACGACCTGCTAAAGCAGATGGAGCTGGATGTAGAGCAAACGCGAACACTGCTTCAGGCCGAGCGATAGCCTGAGGCTCAGCAGGATGGGGGACACTCATGCTAGAGCGCCCGAGTCAGCCTGGTCAAATTGATGATGTCGCCCCGCGAAATGGGCAGAGCAGCGGACGCGACGCCATAGTCGAGGCGCGCCGCGTGGCGGCTGAGTACGCAATCTTCGCTGAGATTGGTCGCGTCATCAGTTCCTCCCCCGACATTCAAGAGGTCTATGAGGGCTTCGCCTCGCAAGTTCGCAATATTATTCCGTTCGAGCGGCTGGTCATTAACAGCGTTGACCTCGAAGCGGGCACGGTAACCACCCTGTATCAGTCCGGCGCGAATATACCGGCCTGGGCGCCGGGAATGGTCAGAGCGCTGGCTAATTCGCCGACGGAATGGGTTGCCAAGAATGCTCGTGGGCTGCTCCTCACACCGAACTCGCCTCACACCTTAGAAGAGCTATTCGCGAACCAGGCTCCCGTAATGGACATGGGCCTGAGGTGGCTGGTCGCGGTTCCTCTAATTTCCAGGAATGAGGTCATAGGTACGCTTCACTTCAGGTCCACCGATGCGGATGCGTATTCGGAGAGCTGCCTTGATCTTGCGGAACGAATTGCATCGCAGATAGCAGGAGCTGTTGCGAATTCTCTGCTGTATGCCAAGCAGATGGAGACTCAGGCTGTGCTGGAGGAGACGCTCCGATTCGAACACAGGCTCGTCCAGGAGCAAACGCTGTTTGCTGAGATTGGCAGGATAATCTCGTCGTCAATGGATATTGACGAAGTGTATGAGGACTTCGCCAACCAGGTGCAGCAACTGATTACTTTCGATAGAATCTCTCTGGCACACTTCTATAAGGAAGACGACACACTGGTAAACGCCTATGTGTCGGGGATAGAGGCGGAGGGCCGTCGCGTTGGCGAGAAGTTTTCCATAGCTGACACGCCTGCCGAAGACGCGATCTATACCGCTCAGACCATACTTGTTCAGGGGAGCGCGGATGTGCTCAAGGCGCGGTACCCATTGATGGTATTCCATAACATGCGCTCGGTAGTAATGGCGCCTCTGATCTTTAAGAACGAAGTGATCGGACTTCTGAATGTGCGCTCTCTGAAGGAGAACGCGTATGGTCAGCGAGATATCGATATGCTCACTCAAGTTGCCAGACAGATCGCCCCTGCCATTGCGAACACGCTGCTTTACGCACAGCAGAGCCGGCTGGCGACATTCCCGATGCACAATCCCAACCCTGTAATCGAGGCGAACCTGGACGGCACTATTGCTTACAGCAATCCGATAGCCCGGCAGCGATTCCCTAATCTGCAGGAAATGGGTCCGCGACATCCGATAATGGCGGAGATCGATGAGATAATCGAGGAATTGACTTCTGGTGGCGCGTTCCACTCGCGAGAGACCGATGTCGGAGACGAGACCTACCAGCAGCGCATCGTCTATATTCCCGCAATCAACCAGATACGAATCTACTCGAACGACATTACCCCGAGGAAGCGAGCGCAGGAGAAGCTGGCGCGACAGGCAGATGAACTGGCGCGGTCGAATGCGGAACTGCAAGAGTTCGCTTATGTGGCTTCTCACGACCTCCAGGAACCACTGCGGGTGATTTCGGGCTTTGTTCAGTTGCTTTCCGACCGCTATGGCGGGGAACTGGACGAGACGGCTGACGAATTTATCGGATATGTTGTGGACGGCACGGAGCGAATGAAGATTCTGATAAATGATCTTCTGGAGTACTCCCGTGTGGGCACACGCGGAAGGCCGCTTGAGCCGGTGGAGAGCTCCAGCGCGCTGGAGAATGCGATGGCCAACCTACGCGTTGCCATCAGCGAGGCAAACGCGAGGGTCACGCATGATAGGATGCCCAAGGTGCAGGGAGACATAAACCAGCTTTCGCAGCTCTTCCAGAACCTGATCAGCAATGGCATGAAATTCCACGGCGATAAGCGTCCTGAGATTCACATATCAAGCGTGCAGGTGGGCGAGTCGTATGTGATGTCGGTTTCGGATAACGGCATTGGGATAGACCCGCAGCACAATGAAAGAATATTCGGTATGTTCAAGAGGCTGCATGGAAGGGGCGAGTACCCGGGCACGGGCATTGGGCTTGCGATATGCAGCAAGATCGTTGAGCGGCACCAGGGCAAGATCTGGGTCGAATCGGAAATTGGAAACGGGGCAACTTTCAGCTTCACGCTGCCGGTTGCGGAGGATTAAGGGAAAGGAGACGGCAAAATGACTTCAGCGACAGAGGACAGAGCGATCGAGATTCTTCTGGTCGAAGACAATCCTGCCGATGTGCGGTTGACGGAGGAGGTAATCAGGCAATCGGAGCATACGACGAACATCACCGTAGCAGAGGACGGTGTAATCGCGATGGAGATTCTGCGGCAGGCGGGCGCATACTCAGACACACCGCGACCCGACCTGATTCTGCTTGACTTGCGGTTGCCACGCAAGGATGGGCCGGAGGTACTCGCAGACATAAACTCGGAAGAGGCTCTGGTGAACATTCCGGTGATGATTCTGACGGGCACGGAAGCAGAGCAAAGCCTGCTGAACGCGTACAATATCCCTCCGAGCCGCTTCTGCCGCAAGCCGATCGAATTGCAGCGGTTCAATAATGTGGTCTCGCAATTAGGGATGTTCAGCCGTCAGCCAATCAGCCTGGGGCCGCCTGCCGGACAGGCAGAGGAACAGGCATCATCCGAAGGTAAGCGCCGATGGTGGTGGCCCTTCGGCGGCAGCTAGGCTGCATGCCAGCAGACGACTTAAGGACAATGATGTGACCACTGCATATAGAAGGCCCGCAAGCAGACCGCTGGAGATACTGCTGGTCGAGGACAATCCAGCAGATGTACGGCTGATTCAGCTGATACTGGAGGACGCCGAGTTTCATGTGAACTTCACGGTCGCAAACAACGGGCAGGAGGCGATGACGATTCTGCTCAAGGAAGGTGAGGCCACCAACGCAGCGCGCCCCGACATGATCCTGCTTGACCTGAACATGCCTGTGATGGATGGCAGGGAGGTGCTGGCGGCGCTGGAGCAGAACCCTGACCTCGGCAGAATCCCGGTAGTAGTGTTGACGACATCGCAATCGCAGGAGGACCTGGAATACGCGTACAGCAAGTGCATCAGCAGCTACATCACGAAGCCGGTTGATGTACATCAGTTCAATTCCAAAGTGAGGGACTTGCTGAATTACTGGACGAATGTAGCCGTACTGCCCGATTAGGTCGTGTCTAAACCGGTTGGGTTGGATGAGAGTTGAAGCTGCATTGGCTATTGCTCCTTAGCACCTATCCAGTAATTCGTTTTGAAGAGGTCTTAGACAGTGTTGACAGCGTGGCATTGAGTTGCTACGGTTGACAAGAGGAGCGGAAGCTCTGCAATTACCGCCCAGGCTAAGCGCCGGGCTATCAGGAGGTTGGCTATGATTCGTCAGATCGTCTTGAATCATAACTGGAAGTTCCCTTGTCCTGCCCCTGCTGGTCTCAGGGGCGGATGCCGAAGATAGGGATGGCAGGAGGAAAGCTCCAATAATGATCCAGCAGGGGTGGCCAAGACCGGCAGCCCCGCGAAGCACAACCGGCTGTTAAATGACCCCTAGCATAAGGGGCGCAGCCTTCGGTCAAAGACCGGAAGTGCGGGACTAACGGGTAATTCAGGGAGGCGGGTAGCAGCATGTGTTGCGCCCGCCTCCCTTCTTTGCGCTATAATTGCTTGCGCGATGAGAGTCTGCGGGAATCGCGGTGTGGGCAAAATCCCCTGCCCCACCAACCAGACTGAGTCGCATATCCAACCTGAGCGAGGTGTGCCATCTTGTTGTCGGACGCTCTATTAGATGCAATCAGGGATGAGGGTGTGATGCGCCGCGTGCTAAAGCGAGGCGTGTCGGAGATCATCGTGGAATCGGAGTTCGTCGAGAGACTGCAGGGCGGCAGACCGCTTCGCCTGAAGATGGGCTTCGATCCAAGCGCGACAGACATACACCTTGGGCATGCGGTGGGGTTGCGGAAGCTGCGCCAGTTGCAGGACCTGGGGCACAAGGTTGTGCTCATCGTCGGAGACTGGACAGCGCAGATAGGCGACCCGAGCGGCAGGTCGGCTACACGGCCGATGCTGACAGCGGAGCAGGTGCGGGAGAACGCGGCTACATATATGGCGCAGTTCTTCAAGATAGTGGACAGAGACAGGACGGAGACGCGCTGGCAGAGCGAGTGGTTCGGTGACTTCTCACTGGCGGATGTCATTCGACTGACGAGCCGATTTACCGTGGCACAGTTCCTTGCTCGCGACGACTTTGCCAGCCGGTTCAAGGCAAACCAACCGATTGCGATAACGGAGCTGCTGTATCCGTTGCTGCAGGCGTATGACTCGGTGGCAATCGAGTCGGATGTGGAGTTTGGCGGGACTGACCAGATGTTCAACCTGCTGGTGGGCAGGGACCTGCAGGGAATGATGGGGCAGACGCCGCAGCAGTGCTTTCTGATGCCGCTGCTGCCGGGGACTGACGGCGTGCAGAAGATGAGCAAGAGCCTTGGGAACTATATTGGCATAGATGAGCCGGCGAACGAGATTTATGGCAAGGCGATGTCGCTACCGGACAGCCAGATTCTGCCGTATAGCGAGTATCTTACGGATGTGGTGGACGATGAGATCGAGGAGATGCGGTTGGCGCTGGATGGCGGGTCGGTAAACCCGATGGAGCTGAAGAAGCGGCTGGCAAGGGAGCTCGTAACGCAGTTCCATGACCTTGAAGCGGCGCGGGAGGCGGAGCGGCACTTCGAGCGGACGGTGCAAGGGGGTGGAGTGCCGGAGGATATGCCTGAGCACGCGCTGCCGCCTGCGGAGACGCTTGCGGGAATGCGGTTGAGCCGACTGTTGGTTGATGCGGCGCTTGCTAGCAGCGCGGGTGAGGCGAGGCGTCTGATAAGCCAGGGTGCGGTGCAGATTGACGGCGAGCGCGTGTCGGATGACTCGACGGCGGGCGTCAAGGCTGGGGTGGTGTTGAGGGCCGGGCGGCGGCGGTATGTGCGGCTTGTGTAGCAGCGATTGGTTGTCTCACTAGAGCGCGCCGGGGTGGCCGGGAGCGCCGTAGAGGGGGCAGGCTGCGCAGGATGTGGGGTGCGTGGAGTTGCCGCAGGTTGCCGGGTTGTATGATGGCTGTGTCTTTGTCAGTCCGAGACGGGCTTTCGTCTCCTTCTTGCGAGCTTGCTTTGCGCCTTCGCTGAAGAGGTTGAGCTTGAGCTGCCTTGCGCGGGGTGGACGGTGGCCTGGAAAGCGCAAGAAGGGCCAGGCGCGCTTTTGGACCACGCCCATCGTCTTTAGGTCGCGCCAGTTGTCGATGGTGTGCGCTCGGCGGTTGTTCAGGATGCGCTCAGCGGAGGTTGGGCCTATGCCGGGAACTCGGAGGAGTTGCTGCCTGGTCGCGGCATTGACATCGAGGGGGAAGGTATCGAGGTTCTGGACGGCGATGGACTGCTTGGGGTCTTCGTCGTGGGGCAGGAAGCCGCTGTCGTCGTAAGCTAGACGCATCTCGTCGGAGGTGTACTTGTACACGCGGCTGAGCCAGTCTGCCTGATAGAGACGGTGCTCTCTTGCCATAGGGGTTGGCGGGTGCTCTTCAAGGGGCGTGTGGCGGATCGGCTGGAATGGGGCGTAGTACACGCGCTTGAAGTCCCATTCGCCGTATAGCTGGCGCATGCGCTCGAAGATGTCCCAATCGGACTCGTCTGCCGCGCCGACGACCATCTGAGTTGCCTGACCAATGGTTGTGCCCCTGCTGGCGTAGCGGTTGCGGCTGATGAGATCGGAGACCCAGCGCATCGGGTCGAGGATGTCGCGCTGCATGTCTTTCATGGTGCTGAGGCGTGTCATCATCTCGGCTGTGGGCGTCTCGATGTTGACGGATAGTCGAGTTCCCAGACGATAGGCTTCCTCGACGAGTGGGTAGTCGGTGCCGGGCATGACCTTCATGTGGATGTAGCCCTTGAAGCCGTGCCTGTTGCGTATTGCGTCCACGACTTTCAGCAGTCGCTCGGTGGTATTGGAGCCGCTGCCAGCGATACCAGAGCTGAGGAAGAGGCCGTTGACGGTGTGGCGGCGGTGCATTTCCATGAAGGCACTGGCGAGCTCGTCCACCTTGAACGCGTGGCGCTTTCGGGGGACCCAATGACTGTTTGGGCAATAGAAGCAGTCCATCTTGCAGAAGTCGGTGAACATGACACGCATGAGGCTGATTGTCTTGCCGTTGGGCATTGCAGCCTTGTAAACGCCAGGGACGGGGTTGCGTCGGGCTGAAGTGTAAGGGGCTGCCGTCCTGCTGCCGGGAGCGGGGCGCGAGAGAATGTCGTCGCTTGCCATTCCGCCTAGGATGTGGAGCTTTTCGAAAGTGCTGGTGGTGTGCTTGATGAGCATCGCGGCTCTCCTGTGTAAGAATATATGTTCGCTATATAATTCTAGCACAATTGTGCGGAGAGTCAAGCGGCGTCAGTGTGTCACAAGATCTGGCGGAGGCGGGTGTCCCAGCGGTCGCGGAGCCAGTCGCCGATGAAGTTGAAGGACAGCACTGTGAGGAAGATGGCGAAGCCGGGGAAGAGTGTTACCCACCAGGAGTTTGAGAGGTAGTTTCTTCCATCGGCTACCATTGCGCCCCAAGCGGGTGTGGGCGGCGGGACACCCGCGCCGAGATAGCCTAGGATGGACTCGGCGAGGATTATGCCGCCGACCTGCAGCGTGGTCGCTACGACGAGGGTGTTCATCACGCCGGGAAGGACGTGACGGTAGAGTATGCGGGAGTTGGATGCGCCCGCCACTTTCGCGAGGGCGACGTAGTCCAATGTCTTGAGTTGTAAGGTCTGTCCGCGAACGAGCCGGACAATCTCGGGCCAGCTTGCGAGCGCAAGGACACCGATGATGACATAGTATTTCTGGCCGAATACAACGACTATTATGAGTGCGAGCAGCAGATACGGAATTGCGGTGGAGATGTCTGTGAGGCGCATTATCACTTCGTCTATGTACTTGCCGAAGTATCCGGCGCACAGGCCGAGAGTTGTGCCGACCGTTATTCCGATTGCTATGCTGATGGAGGCAAGCGTGAGGGAGACGCGTGCGCCGTGAATGATGCGAGTGAGGATGTCGCGACCAAGCGGGTCGGCTCCGAGAATGTACCTGTTCCCCCTGCTGCAGTAGTCTAAGTATGGTTTTTCCTCGCCGACACATTCCGCGTACCAGAAAGGGGCTGCGGTGCGGTCACGAAGGTTCTGGCGATTTGGCAGGCTTGGCGATATATACTCCGCGAATAAGGCGCAGGAGATGAGCGTGCCGATAATCAGAATTGGAATGAGGGGCCAGCGGCGCAGTACATAGTAAACACGCCTAGGTATGGAGGGATGCGTGCGGCGGTTAATGTCGGCAAGAGTGAGGCGATTGGCCTGGCTCATGAATATGAAACAATCATCGAATTACAGGGTGTACGGAATTAGAAATTTTCAAATAATAAGGGGCGGGTTGATGTCCCGCCCCTTGTGTTAGGCATCTGCAAGCAGTTGGCACAGGCCAACTATGTGGTAAATAGCACCGGGTTTCTGAGAGGAGGCGCTATCTCACGCTCATTGAGCTGGTAGGCTTCCTTCTTGTATATCTGGATGCGGTGCGAGCCGAAGTCTGTGATGTACAGCCTGTTCTCGTCGTCAACTCGAACGGTGAGAGGAGCGCGGAGGCGCTTGGTGGCTTCGAGGTCTGCCATTTCGCGCAGGCGAAGGGTTACCGGGTTGGCGAGGGTGTACTCGCGCGCCGAGCGAGAGAGGTTGGCGTCGCCGAGGAATTGCTCCACGAAGCGTCCCTCGTCGTCGAATAGCTGCACGCGATCGTTGCCCCAGTCGCAGACGTAAATATCGCCGTCGGAATCTACCGCAACGCTTGTCGGGCGATCGAATTCGCCCTTGTCGTTGCCGGGTCCGCCGACTTCCATGAGGAATTGGCCATCCGGGGTGAACTTCTGTACACGATCATTGCGCCAGTCGGCGACGTATATGTCGCCTTGGTCGTCAACGGTTACGCCCCAGGGCATGTTCAACTGGCCCTTGCCGTCACCGAATTCGCCGAACTGGGAGAGGAATTTCCCATTCTTGGTGTAGGTCTGGATGCGGTGGTTCAGAGTGTCGGAAAGAACGATGTTACCGTCATTGTCGAAGGACATGCCGGTAGGCCGATTGAACTGGCCTTCGCCACTCCCCTCCTCGCCCCAGCTCGCCTGTTGTGCGCCGTCCTTGTCAAAGATGAAGACTTTGTTGTGCGCTTCGTCTGAGACATACAACATCTCGTCGTCGTCGCAGAGTAGCCCGGAGGGCCACTGGAATGTGCCGGTGCCGATGGTGCCGAGATTGTCGTCGGCCCAGTTTATGCAACGGATTTCATTACCCAGTCCGCCCCTTGTGAGGACATAGACGCGCTCGTTCTTGCCGAAAGCGATGTCAACGGCGTTGGATGTAACGCGGCGCATGCCGAGTGTCATGTAATAAGGAAAGCCTGACCTGAGCAATGCGTATGGTCTGGCCATTGTTGCACCTCGCTAGACTATTTCAGATTGTAAGTATCTCGGTATCAAAGTCGGTCAGCAGTCTTCATTGGGACTGGCTGACCGACTGACTAAACTGCTAACGGTTACTTGAACGGGGTGATCTGCTCGTACTGTCCGTTGACGATCTCGGGAGCGTCAATGCCCATCCACTGCTCAAGCATGGTGGCGTAGATGCCGCGGAAGTCGATGGTGTGTTCCAGGTCTTCGCCCTTCGCCCAATCAGCGGAGTCGAGAGACGGATACTCGGAGTAGAGGCCACCGTTTACAGGCTCGCCGATGATGAAGGCGCCGCCTCCTGAGCCGTGGTCGGTTCCGCTGCCATTGTCCTTGATGCGGCGACCGAACTCGGTGAATACCATCATCACCACATTGTCTGCGGCGTCGTGCTCATTGAGGTCATCGAAGAAGTCGCGAATCGCACCGGAGAGGTCCTGCAGGAGCTTGGGATGCGTCGGGTTCTCGTTGGCGTGGGTGTCGTACCCGCCGTGACTGGTGTAGAAGATACGGGTGCCGAGACCTGTCGTATGCACCCTGGCGATGTCCCGCAGGCTGTTGGATATGGCGTTGTCAGCGTACTCCACCGAGGAGCTGTACTGCGCCGGCGCTGCCTTCAGCCTGTCGGCGCCGCGGAGTACGTCCATGCCGGTTCGGGAGAGATACTCCATCACCGGGCCGGTGCCGATTGCCTGGGCGTACATGTCCTTGAAGATCTGAAGAGCCTGATCGCGCTGATCGTTCTCGCCGATGCCGGTCATGAGGCCGTAGCTGTCAAGGTCGTTGACTGAGGTAACAGGCACGCCGGGGACGGCCATCGCGCGCGGGAGCCCGACGCCGAAGTTGATGCCAGTCAGCTCATCTTCGCCATTGGGATCGAGCTCGCGGAGCGCCTTGCCGACCCAGCCTTCCGTAACGACCTTGTCCGGCTCGCAAGTGTGCCAGATGTCCATGCCGCGGAAGTGCGAGCGGTTGGAGTTCGGGTAGCCGATGCCCTGCACGACTGCAACCTTGCCGTCGTCGAACATTTCCTTGACGGGGCGGAAGTTGGGGTTGAATGCGAGGTCGTCGTTTATGGGCAGCACATCCTCGCGATCAATCTTGACCAACTTGCGGTTGTCGTAGTAGGTCGGGCTGTTGTACGGAATGAGGGTGTGCATGAAGTCGTTGCCGCCTGACAACTGCACTACGACCATGACCGGGTCTTTTCCGTTACCATTGGCTGGCATCTCGTGTGCCTCCTTTTGCTTACTTGCCTGGAACTGTCAACAGTACATATAAGGTAGTGTTCTGGTTAGGCGAACTGGTACTCGCGGGTGGAGACGATGAGCTGAAGCATCCTGCCGATGTGGATGGCGCTGTCGTTGGCATCGTCCTCGCTGTCGAAATTGAGACCGCCTGCCGCCTCCGCGTAGCGCATCAGGCCTTCACGGGTGGCATCATCAACGGCAACGTGTCCGGCGAGTTCGAGGGACATGTCCACGAACTGCAGTGGCGATAGGCTGCCGTCCGTGCTTTCCGCGCTCATGCGGGAGACGATGTCCTGGACGCCGGGCTTGGACAGGTCGTTGAGCTGATTGACTGCGAAGTTAATGCGCTCATTGAGCGTGCCGCCGTCAATCCACTCGTGGCCTGTGTGCCAACCCTCGACTGTGGGGGGATTCATAAGCTGCTGCCCCATGACGCCTGTTGCTGCGCTTAATGCGCCTACAGCCTCGTTCGGTACGGGGAACTTGTAGGTGCCTACGAGCTTGATCGTGCCTGCGACCAGCTCAGACGGGCTCTTGACCTTCTTGAACATCGCCTCTTTGAAGAAGTCGGAGTTGAAGAGAGTCTGCAGAATGGGGCGAATCTCACCGTTGTTCTCGAAGTAGGCGCCGATGAGAATCTCCATAGCTTCGGGATCGCGCGGCGGCTCCAGTTCCCAGGCGGGTACCTGCGGCTCGTCGGCGACGAAGAAGTTGTAGATATGGCGGCAGATGAATGCTGCCGTGGCGGGCTGGCGGACGATGATGTCTATGATGTCCTCGCCGTTGAATTTGCCGGACTCGCCGAGGAAGGTTTTCTCGGAATCGTCGTGGTCCTCTTCCACATAGAGGAACTCGGCGTCGTAGCTGCCGAATGGGTACAGAGGAATGGGCTGGGTGAAGGTCCAGCCGGTGAATGCGCGGGAGGCATTCTTGATATCCTCTTCGGAGTAGTGTCCGACACCCATTGAGAAAAGCTCGAGCAGTTCCCTGCCCCAGTTCTCGTTTGGCTCGCCTTTGTGGTTTTCGCAGTTGTCGAGCCAGTAGTTCATTGCCGGGTCTTTCGCGAGTTCCAGGAGGATGGTCCTCATATCGGACATGCCGATTTGCCGGAAGGTCTCAATCTGGCGAACGATGGATGGGACGTGCTCGCCCTTGTACCAGGCGGTCGCGAAGACATGGTGCCAGAGCAGCGCCATCTTCTCCTGAAGCGGCCTCTGCGTGTTGACCATGCGATAGATCCAGCGCCCCGTGTGAAGTGGAAGCGAGTCGGTGTAACTTAGTTCCAGGTTGTAGCGCTTCCAGATATCCTCTTCGAGATCCGGAAAGCGTTCCGGGGATACAAGGTCGTCCACGACTGCCTCGTAGCCCTTCGATGCCAGCTCATCGAGCTCCGACCTAGAAGCGCCGAAACCTGCGCGGCGCATTAGGTGAGCTATCTGAGCAACGTCTTTAGCCATTCTCGCTCCCTCCTTATAATAGAAGTGCGTATTCTACTGTGTCTGACATGTGCCAGAAGCGTACCAAATTGTGAATAAACTTACAGTGCATTTTACATCAGACCGTCAAGGCGCACAACAGGAATGGCTGCGAGTTGCAGGGACGGCACGGAAATGAGCGGACACCGTCGCAGATTCTTGACTTTGCTAATCATAATCGCCTAATATGACGGGCAGGAATAGTTGGTGCAATCGTTCACAATCGGAGGGCGCCGTAGGATGGCGGATTGTGAAATGAGATTGACTTGCGATTTCGGTTCGTTTAGGATTGCGCCCACTTGCAGTCTAAGTCGCCGAAACTGAATTTCATCCGCCAAGCGGAGTTGCAGCGACAAACGAGGAAATGAGACGGTAAGTATCGGTATCAGATTGAATGTAACAGGAGGGACGAGAATGAGTAAATTTGGCAAGAAGGGAAGGTTTCTGTGGCTTTTGCCGTTGGCAGCGATAATCGCATTTGCGGCAATCGCGTGCGGCGGCGCGCCGGAAGAGACGGCAGCACCAGCCGCTCCGGCACCTGCTGCTCCCGCACCTGCGGCACCAGCCCAGGCAGCGCCGGCTCCCGCCGCAACTGCAGTGCCCGCGCAAGCAGTTCCCGCTGCAACAAGCGGAGAGGGCGCAACGCTAACCGTAGTTCTCGACAATGTCGGCTCTCCCCTATATAGGAATGAGAAGGCGACCTGGCCAGACAACATGATGAACTATTACTACGGCTTTCAGGAGCTGCTAGTGACCTGGGAGGCAAACACGGCCGGTGACGCAGGCAAGGGCAAGGTGTCCGACGAGACCTGCGAAGCGCCGATGCTGGCGTTAAGCTGGGAGTACGATCTGCCACCTAACTTCGACGATCCCGAGAACCAGGGCACTGTTACAGTGAGCCTGCGACAGGGCGTTGACTTCTATGTCGCAGATGGCAGGCACTCGGAGTTTACAGCAGAGGACGCAGCATGGTCGTTCAATGACGCAGGCTCCAACAACCCGGCGGCTACTCACTCCAATGCGGGTGAAGCCGGCGACTGGTTCAAGCTCTGGGAAGCTACCGACAAGTACACGCTGAAGGGACATTTCCGCAACTACATCGCCGACTGGCTGAACGGCGGCGGCGCAGGCATCAGCAGCATGTGCGGCGACGCGATCGGCGTAGTGTCGAAGACGCTGTACGACGAGATTGGCGACGACATTCTGACGACGCCACATGGAACGGGCCCGTTCTTTGTACAGGAATGGCGGCCGAACGAGCTGATCGAAGCGACATCTCGCGTTGACCACTGGAACAGCAATCCGAACTTCGCGTTCCTGAAGCTGAGGCAGGCCAGTGAGGCTGCACAGCGCACCGCCCTGCTCCAGACGGGGCAGGCGGACATCTCGATGGTGTCTATCCAGGATGTTGCGGATTTGCAGAGCGAGGGCTTCAAGTTCCACGACGGGCTGAACCAGATTCTTGGTCAGTTCATATATATGGCGGGCAACTACTGGTCGTTCAAGGATCCGCAGACGGGCGACCCGGTCGAACTTCGCGAGGGCTTTACGCCTGATGTGGATCACCCCTGGATTGGCGACCCGCGCATCGAGTGCGCGGACGCGGACCGCACGAATACGGATGAGCTTGGCGCGGGCTGCAACGCCACCGGCTTCGACTACAAAGATACCGACAGGTTCTCATACGAGACTGAGCACATGCTGAAGGCCAAGGCTTTCCGTGAGGCTCTGATTTACGCAATCGACCGCGACCTGATAGGCGAGACGATCGTTTCCGGCTACGGCGGAGCAATCTTCGGCACAGGTCACGGCGGAGGCATCGCCTTCCACCAGTCCCATCCCGAGTATAAGGACAAGTGGGCAGCGCATTTCGACCCGGAGATAGCAAAGCAGAAGCTTGCCGAGTCTGGCGTGGAGCCTGGCTTCGAGTTCGAGTACTACTGCCCGGCCGGTAACGGCACATCCATCGAGGTTTGCCAGGCTGTCGTAGGTATGTGGGAAACGCATCTTGGGCTGAAGCCGTACATCGACAACACTGCATATTCGTCGCGCCGACCGACAATGGTCGGACGCCAGATCAATTCCATTTGGCAGACAAGCTGGGGCCCGAACAGCGCCCAGGCGAAGGAAGCCGGGGGAACGATCCCGGTGTGCTGCCTGTGGCCAATCGCGTCGGCGGGTGGCTATAACGCGGGGATCGAAGACAACAACTTCTACAACGACTTCGACATAACGCGCATTCAGGAGAAGGGCACGCCCGAGAACCTTGCGACGCGCGAGACGATCCAAGACCGCTGGTTTGACCTGAAGACGGGCACGGGCATCGTGGAAGTGCCGACTCTGATTGGCATGAATCCCGACACCATACAGAGCTGGGAGCTCAAGCCCTGGCGCTTGACCAACAGCTTTGAAACCGTCGTGTACCAGCCTCCGCAGTAAACCAGTAGCAATGAGCGCCCACTCGGGTAAATCGAGTGGGCGCTATTTTCATTTTTGCAACTCTGGCAAACTCTTGAATTGTTCCACTGACGGAAGTCAAGCATTCCAGTTCAATGCCCAAAGAGCACGGTGCATGTAGGCGGGGCCTTTCGACTTCCGGCGAGCCAATGGTAAGGAAAAACGGAACCTGACATGAAGACTTTCGTGCTTCGCAGGCTAATTTTCATGATCCTTTCGGTAATTGCGGCGACGCTGATCGTGTTCAGCATGTCGCGGTTGCAGGGAGACCCACGCTATTTGTTCCTCGCTTCGGGATATACGACACAGGAGCAGTGGGATGCCTGGGGCAAGGAGTTCGGTCTGGACAAGCCTCTGCCGATCCAGTATTTCATCTGGCTTGGCAAGGCGATGACCGGGGACTTTGGCAAGTCGCTGAAATCGGGGTATGAGTCCACGGAGATGCTGCGGATCTTCGCGCCGGCGAGTCTGCAACTGGGGTTTGCCGCGTGGGTGTTTGTGCTGATCACCGGGGTGCCACTGGGAGTGCTTTCCGCTGTGAAGAGGGGCTCGCTGTGGGATCTGATAGGCAGAACCTTCGCGGTGTTCGGGCAGGCGCTGCCGCCATTCTGGCTGGGCATAATGCTCATATTGATATTTGCAGTGCAGCTTGAATGGCTGCCGTCCGGAACGCGTGGCGACGATGGCGAAGCGCTCACGAGGCGTATTAGCTATTTCGTGCTTCCAGCGGTAACTTTAGGGTGGCTTGCGTCCGCTGGGCTGATGCGCCTGGTGCGATCCTCCATGCTGGAGGTGCTTGACTCGGAGTTCGTGAAGTTGGCGCGCGCTAAGGGTGTGGGCAACTCTACACTGATCTGGAAGCACGCTCTCAAAAATGCGCTCATTCCGCCGCTGACATTTTCGGCGATTATCATGGCGGGCTTCATCGCGGGCACGGTCGTAACAGAGACGGTGTTCGCCTGGCCAGGGCTGGGTTGGATGACGGTGCAGGCAATCATCAACAATGACTTCCCCGTGATGACTACGGCAGTGATGATGTTCACCATCCTGTATGTGCTCACAGTTTTCGTTGTTGACATACTTTACGCATTCATCGACCCTAGAATTCGGTACTCCTAACATAGAATCGGTGTAACAATGGCACAAGCATTGGCGGCAAACCTGGAAAGCATCGAGCGGGCAACTCAGCAGACCCCGCTCAGTAAGGTCCTGTATGTACTGCGCCGCTGGCCGGTGTTTCCGATTTTCATCATCGCAACGCTGGTCGTTTCCGCCGTCTTCGCGCCGTGGGTGGCTCCGCACGATCCCATAAAGCAGGACCTCCGCGCAAAGACGGACGCACCCTTCTGGTATGCGGAGTGTGGAACAAAGCAGCATCCTATCAACAACAATGAAGTTCCTGAGGTCCCGTGGCTGGACAGATGCCAGCAGACGGGCGAGAATTTCTACATTCTGGGGGCGGACCCTCTTGGGCGTGGCCTGCTTACACGCATCATCTACGGCGCACGGGTTTCACTGGTGCTCGCGGCAGTCGCAATCATTGTTGGAACACTCGTCGGCACGATTCTGGGTCTTTCTGCCGGATACTTCGGCGGAATTCTCGACGAAATGATCATGCGCCTGACGGACATTGCGACTGCGATTCCCTACCTGCTACTCGCACTGATCATCGTTACTGTGCTTGGCCAGAGAGTGTTCATCAACGGGGATGTCATTGTGCTGGTTCTCGCACTGGCGAGCTGGCCGGGAATCGTGCGCCTTGTGCGCGGGCAGACGCTTCAGCTAAAGTCCCTAGACTATGTTTCGTTGGCGCAGATCGCGGGCGCTTCAACACTCCGCATCATGTACCGCCACATACTTCCGGGAGTCATGAACACGATCGTGGTTGCGACCACGCTTCAGGTTGGCAGCATAATTCTGGCTGAGTCCATACTCAGCTTCCTCGGCGCGGGTGTACCGCCACCGACGCCGACATGGGGTTCGATGGTTGCGGACGGGCGGGACTATCTCAGCTCGGCGTGGTGGGTGGCGTTCTTCCCAGGAATGGCGATATTCCTGACGGTGCTGGCGTTCAACTTCATCGGCGACTGGTTGCGTGATCGCTGGGACCCGAGGTTGCGGCAGTTGTAAGAGAAGCTCGACGTCGTGAATTGGCATGCGAGCGGAACCCCGCAACCCTGTCGGCATCAATTTGTTAATAGTTTCACAGATTAGCCCGTGTCAGGGTTGACAATCAAACTAATATCAATTATAAGTTCAGCAAAGCCTCGGCTTAAATTCCCCACGCCGAATTCTTCGTCGCTCCCACAATGCACAGGCACCTAATATTACGGGCTGCATGGGGAGTTTCATGCGATTGGAAAGAATAGTTTTTCAGGCATTACGGCATAAGGAGGGCGCACCAAATATGCAAAAAGGGCTAAGAATCCGACTCTTCTGTATTGGTCTGGCTTTGCTGGTAATTGTGGCCTTCGCCTTGGCGTGCGGTAGCGCACCTGATGATGGTGACGCGGCGGCACCAGCGCAGCCAGTAGCGACCCCGACATTCCCGCCGACACCCATTCCGCCCGCGATAGCGCAGCCGACGGCAGCACCTGCCGCAGCTGCTGCAGCCCCCGCAGCTATGTCATCGGATGGCATTCAGACGGGTGGACATCTGCGCGTGCTGAATGACGGTTTCCCGCCGAAGTGGGACTTCACTCAGACTAGCACATGGATTTCCCTGTTCCACTATGGTGGCAGGGCGTACAGTGGCCTGCTGCAGTTCTCCCCCAGGGATGGAGTGGAAATTTGGCCGGACATGGCAGATTCGTGGGAGGTTATGGACAATAACCAGACCTACGTATTCCACATCAACGAGAACCTAACAGAGTATCACGACGGCGAGCCGTTTACGCTTGACGATGTGGTATATGCCATAGACCGCTGGCGTGACCCGCCTGAGGGGATCATTCAGCCGCGTGTTGGCGCGTTTAATCTGATCGACACAATGGAAGTGGTGGACGACCGTACGCTGGAGATCAAGCTAAAGGAGCCATTCGGCGACTTCATAGCGGAAGCTGCCAACCAGTGGCATATGTTCATTCCGAGGCACATCCTCGAAGCCAATGACAACACGATCACGAGTTTCGAGCAGCTAGTAGGCACCGGGCCGTACAAGATTGTGGACGCGGAAGACGGCATATCCGTCGAGATGGAAAAGGATGCGAACTATTTCCGCTCCGACCCTGACGGGAACCCCTATCCATATCTGGACAAGGTAACCTCAGTAGTCATCGCCGAGCCGCAAGCAATTATCGCTGCCCTGAATGCGAAGAGGGCGAGCGCAACGAAGCCCAACTGGGTGGGTGTGAGCCATCTCGAGTACAAACAGATGGCAGAAGAGGGCGATGGTACCTTCCTGGCTGAGGCATTTGCTACCGTTGACAGCGTTCAGCTCAACAACGAGGCGCCGCCATTCGACAATATTGATGCTCGAAGAGCGATAATGTACGGATTCAATAAGAACCGCATCATCGAGATTGACGGCGCGGAGAACCCGATTTTCCCAATTAGCTGGTTCAGTTATCTCCATCCTTCCCCGGCAGAGATTGCCGAGCTTCCGGGCTACAACCCTGCTAAGAGGGACGAAGAAGTTGCGATGGCGCGTGAGTTCGCTGAGAGCGCCGGTCTGACGGAATTCGACCTGATATGGATACCGACCAGGGTGGCGCACGCCGAGCAGTTGCAGCAGGACCTGCTGGAGTGCTGCGATGTGCAGGTTAACATCGTAATTCAGGACTGGACGGCGATGATCGCGGCGGTTGAAGGCCGACGGTATGAAGCCGCTATCGGCGGAACGGCGCCAAGCTATGCCGGGACGGTTCCTATCATCGACATCATGTACAGCGAAGGCGGAGGACGTAACGGAGGCTGGGACCCGCCCGACGAGTGGGAGGCCGCTTGGAACAAGGCACGAACCCAGCAACCGGGTGCCGATCAGGACGCTTTATTCGACGAGATGCACAGGATTATGCTCGAAGAGTGGGTGCCGATGGTACCGGTGTATGCGAACAACCACAACAAGTTCCACTGGAACTACGTGCATAACTGGCAGCTCGTCGCCCAGGACATCTTCAGCAACAACAAGTTTGAGGATGTGTGGATTGACTGCAATGCTCCAAGTCCGGGACCGGGATGCTAGAAGTACCGTGAATTACAACATTATCGTCGGCCAGTTTATAGATTGGCCATAGGACCAATTTAGAGTTTTGGGGAGGTTTAGTAGCATGCGACTTAGCCTTACTGGACGACTCTTGTCTATGAGTCTGCTGGCGGCGGCGCTGGCATTTGCTCTAGCGTGCGGCGGACCGCCGGAAGAGGCCGCGGCACCCGCGGCTGAGGCGCCGGTTGCTACGCCGACATTCCCGCCGACACCTATACCGCCGGCAATTGCCGCACCAACTGCGGCACCTGAAGCACCTGCGGCGATGCCGTCCAGCGGCATTCAGATGGGTGGGCATCTTACTGTTGTGAATGACGGCTTCCCTCCGAAATGGGACTTCACGCAGACAAGCACCTGGATTTCGCTATTCCACTACGGAGGGCGAGCGTATAACGGCTTGCTGCAGTTCTCTCCCAAGGACGGCGTGGAGATATGGCCGGACATGGCAGATTCGTGGGAGGTCACGGACAACAACCAGACCTATGTATTCCACATTAACGAGAACCTTACCGAATGGAACGATGGGACGCCGTTTACCGTTGAGGACATCATCTTCTCCATCGATAGGTGGCGCAATCCTCCCGAGGGCATAATTCAGCCGCGAGTTGGTGCGTTCTCGCTCATCGACACCATGGAGGCAATAGACGACAGCACACTGGAAATCAAGCTGCAAGCTCCTTTCGGCGACTTCATAGCAGAGGCGGCAAACCAGTGGCATATGTTTATACCGAAGCACATCCTTGAAGCTAACGAGAGTACGATTCCTCGATGGCAGGATGTAGTTGGAACCGGGCCATACGAGATCATTGACGCGGAAGACGGTATTTCTGTCGTAATGGACAAAAATCCCAATTACTTCCGTTCGGATCCGGACGGCACCCCGTATCCATATCTCGACAAGGTGACCTCAGTGGTCATCGCCGAGCCGCAGGGAATCCTTGCCGCGCTCAGAACTAAGAAGGGCGACGCTACGAAGCCGACTTTCGTGGGTGTGAGCCACGTGGACTATAAGAACATCGTGGAAGAGAGTGGCGGAGAGGCGACATTCCTGGCGGGGCCATTCGCGGACGTTGCCAGCATCCAGCTTAACAACGAGGCGCCTCCTTTCGATAACGTAGACGCCCGCAGGGCAATCTTCTACGCATTCAACAAGCAGGCAGTCATCGACTCTGAGGGTGATGAGAACCCTGTGTTCCCCATCAGCTGGTTCAGCTACCTCCATCCCTCGGATACGGAGATAGCAAAGATCCCCGGCTACGACCCTGCCAAGCGGGAAGAAGAACAGGCGATGGCGAGAGAGTTCGCGGAGAAGGCTGGACTGACGGAGTTCGAGCTGATATTCGTGCCATTCCGCACGGCGCATGCCGAGTTGCTTGCCCAGGACCTGTTGGAGTGCTGCGACATCACAGCAGACATCCGCATTCAGGACTGGACAGCGATGATTGCTTCAGTCGAGGGGCGCAGGTACCAGGCGGCATCAGGCGGAACCGCTCCGAGCTACGCTGGCATAGTGCCGATCGTGGACATCATGTATAGCGATGGTGGAGGCCGCAATGGTGGCTGGGACCCGCCTGACAACTGGGAAGCCGCATGGAACACGGCGAGGACGATGCAGCCGGGACCCGAGCAGAGCGAGCTCTTCGACGAGATGTTTAACATCATGATGAATGAGTGGGTGCCCACTGTGCCCTATTACGCGGCAAACCACAATAAGTTCTACTGGAACTACGTGCATAACTGGAACCTAGTTGCTCAGGACATATTCAGCAATAACAGGTTCGAGGATGTGTGGATTGACTGCGACGCTCCAAGCCCCGGGCCAGGGTGCTAGGGCCGCAAGCTCAACGAGGAAATGTTGGGCCAGCAACAATTTGAAGATCACAGAGTCATAAATCTAGAGAGAACAATAATTGGGAGGAATTGGCAAACATGCAAATTGGTACACACGGAAGATTCACCTTGGTGGGGATCATAGCAGCAGTCCTGTTGGTTGCCGGGCTAGCCTGCTCGAGCGCGCCCGAGGCAATAACGCCTGCCGCACCCGCACAGGTTTCAGCCACAGCGACATTCCCGCCGACAGTCGTGCCCCCGGCAATCGCAACGCCTGTACCGGCAGCTCCTGCAGCGGCGGCGATGGCGACCGGTGAGGCTATGCGCGGTGGACACCTGCGCGTTATTAATGATGGGTTCCCGCCTAAGTGGGACTTCTCGCAGACGAGCACTTGGATTTCGCTCTTCCACTATGGCGGACGAATGTACAGTGGGCTGCTGCAATTCTCGCCGCGCGACGGCATTGAGATCTGGCCCGACATGGCCGAGAGCTGGGAAGTCAACGGCGATTCAACCGTGTTCACATACAAGATCGATGAAGATCTGACGCAGTGGCATGACGGCACCGCATTTGATATCAACCACATCATTTATGCGATCGACCGCTGGCGCAATCCGCCCGAGGGTATCATTCAGCCGCGCGTGGGCGCATTCAACCTGATTGATACCATGGAAAAGGTTGACGACAACACACTGCGCATCAATCTGACAACGCCGTTTGGCGACTTCATCGCGGAGTCCGCCAACCAGTGGCATGCCATGATTCCGCAGCATGTACTAGAAGCCAACGAAAATACAATTCCGCGCTGGCAGGACCTGATAGGAACAGGACCTTACAAGGTAACCGATGCGGAAGACGGCATATCGGTTGACTCCGAGAAAAATGCTGACTACTTCAGGGACGCCCCTGACGGTAGCCCATATCCGTACCTGGACAGGGTCACGTCGATCAATATTACCGAGCAGCAGGCACGAGTTGCGGCTCTTCGAGCCAAGCAGGCCGACGCGACCAAGCCCAACAACCTTAATCACAAAGAGTACGAGAGTATGCCATTGGGCGATGGTCCGGACGAAGCATCCTTCGATAGGGGTCCCTTTGTAGACGTTGCAAGCATCCAGCTCAACAACCAGATTCCGCCCTTCGATAACATCGATGCGCGGCGGGCGGTGTTCTACGGGGTCTATAAGCAGGGCATCATCGAGTCAGAGGGCGACGAAAACCCCTACTATCCAATAAGCTGGTTCAGCTACATTTTCCCGTCGAGCCAGGAAATTGTTGACACGGTTCCGGGATACAGGCCGGAGAGACGAGACGAGGAACTAGCAATGGCGAAGGATTTCGCCGAAAAGGGCGGACTCACTGAGTTCGAGCTCATTGTTGTCACGGCGCGGACAGCGCACGCGGAACTGATCCAGGCAGATATGGCGGAGATCGGTGTTGATGTCAAAGTCACGCCGCAGGACTGGACTTCGATGATCGCCTCTGTGGAGGGCCGCCGCTACCAGGCAGCCACAGGCGGTACCGCTCCCAGCTATGCTGGCGTTGTGCCTCTTGCTGACATCATGTACAGCGAGAAAGGTGGTCGCAATGGAGGCTGGGATCCGCCCGCCAACTACCTGGCGGCGTGGAATGAGGCTCGAACGCTTCAGGCCGGCCCAGAACGGGACGAGCTCTTCGGCGAAATGCACAAGATTATGCTGGAAGAGTGGGTACCTAGCGTACCTTACGCGGCTGTGAACCAGAACAAGTTCCGCTGGAATTATGTGCATAACTGGGACACGGTTGCACAGGAAATTTTCAGCAACAACAAGTTTGAGGATGTCTGGCTCGATTGCGGCGCCCCGGTCCCAGGACCAAGCTGCTAGAAACAGAAATAAGGGGCTGTAACCGATAGACGTGTCCTTTCAAATGTAATGAATACTCAGCCGCCTGCCGATTCGACAGGCGGGCTGAGTATGCGAAATGAGGAAGTAGGCCAAAGAGAGAGTAGGAAGCAATATGTGGAAATACATAATCCGGCGGCTGATACTCATTGTGCCCACTGTATTCCTCTCGGGATCGCTGGTGTTCTTCATGCTGCGTGTCCTGCCAGGCGACATCGTCAGCACGCTCACGTCAGAGGGAGGCGCCACCCAAGAATCTAAGGAAAAACTGCGGGAAGAGTTGGGGCTAAATGACCCAATGGTGGTCCAGTACGGAAGATGGATTTGGGGTACCGTTAATGGCAACCTAGGTTACTCGCACTACCAGGACCGGTTCGTCACGCAGATAGTGAAGGACAAGATCGAGGCTACGCTGACGCTTGCGATCTTTGCCATGGTGTTCTCGCTCGCGATTGCTTTCCCGATGGGCATTATCTCCGCTGTAAGGAGGGGATCATGGTGGGACCAGGGAATTCGCATTTTCACTGCGTTATCGCTCGCCGTGCCATCTTTCTGGCTCGGCATCCTGCTCATTATTTTCGCGTCACGGGCGTTCAACTGGAGTAAACCGGTTGTTTACACGTCCTTCTTCTCGGATCCCGGCAGCAACATGGCGCAGCTTTTCCTGCCAATTATTGCCACAGGGATAACATCCGCCGCAATTTTGAGTCGTCTCGTGCGTTCCATGATGTTGGAGGTCTTGCGAGAGGACTATGTCAGAACCGCCCGTGCTAAAGGCTTGCGCGAGTTTCTGGTCGTAATGCGACACACAATCAGAAATGCGAGCATCCCTGTGCTTACGATGGCGGGCTACCACTTCGGAGCGATCCTTTCCGGTGTGGTGGTCATCGAGAATGTATTCTCTATACCTGGTCTAGGACAGCAGATTCTGGTCTCTATTTTTGCCAGAGACTACGACATGGTGGTTGGCATCGTGGTGGTGTTGACGGTCATCCTTGCTGCATGGATACTGGTCATCGACCTGTTATATTCGGTTGTTGACCCACGTATCCGCTACTCGTAGAGCAGCGCTCAAATTCTATTGAAAACACGTTCTTAGGAGCGAAGGAGCGGCAGAGAGAATGGGCCAAGCAGGTATCGGTATTGCGGGCGCCGTACAACGTAGGAGTTTTGGGCAGGAGCTAAAAACCTTCCTAGTCAGATTCTGGCGTAGGTACCCTTCTGCGTCTGTTGCCGTAGTAGTATTGTCCATAGTAGTTTTTGCCACAGTATTTGCCGGCATCATATCTCCTTTCGAGCCGAATAAGGCATACGGAGTCAGACTAGGGGGATTGTTCGAACCCGGAAAGAATTTCGGTATTCACTTTTTAGGAACTGACACATTAGGCCGCGACCTTTTCACGCGAGTACTGGTCGGCGGTCGAGTATCTCTGACTGTCGGATTGATAGCTCCAACGGTCGGCATTACCATCGGCGCACTCGCGGGAATTACTGGAGCATATTTCGGCGGACTGACTGACCTCATTATTCAGAGGCTGACTGACACATTGATGGCGATTCCCAGCCTGGTGATGGCAATGGCAATCACCATTTCCCTGGGCTTCAATCTCTGGGTCGTCATACTAGCAATTGCGGTCGGAATCGCTCCATACGCGTCTCGCCTGCTGCGTTCTCATGCGTTGGTGCTACGAAGCATGCAGTATATCGAGGCAAGCCGTGCGATTGGTGCGACAAATCAGCGCATCATCCTGCGGCACCTGGTGCCGAACTCCTGGGCGCCCTGGATCGTTATGCTGGCGGTCAACATCGGTAACGCAATCGTCATTGAGGCGTCTCTCAGCTATCTGGGAATCGGGATCGCGCCGCCGACATCATCATGGGGCAACCTTCTGATAAGGGCAGCGAGCTATTTCACTGACAACCCTCACCTGGTCTATGCGCCGGGGCTGATGATTACGATTGTGGTGCTTTGCTCAAACATCTTTGGCGATGCGCTGCGGGACATGCTCGATCCAAGGCTGCGTGGGGCTGACTAGCCGCCGGCAGGGTTGCCGAGCTTGACGTTTCCCACAGAAATCATGCTTACTCGTAATAGAATGACCGCCGTCGCAGTGCTTGTGACGGCGGTTCTTTTTCTGCTCTCTTGCCACCAGACGGCGATGCCGGCCGACGAGCCCGGCGAAGAGGCGCAGGAAATTAAGCCGTTTGTAAATGTGACTCAGACCGCACTGAAGGGGCTGAAGGAGTCGTGGAATATACGGCCGGGCGTGGTGATCTTTGACTATGACCGTGACGGCGATATGGACTTCTATGTGTCCAATGCTTACGAATTCGGGAACTGGCTGTATCGCAACAATGGGGACGGGACTTTCGAGAATGTGGCGGATGACACTGGGGCAGCACTGCGGCAGTCACACGGCACCGGCGTTGTCGCGTGTGATGTGAATAACGACGGCTACCAGGACCTGTATGTAGGGGCGCAGGGTAGCCTGACAGACAGACTAGACTATCGCTCTCCGCCTGAGGGAGACCAGAATATAGACCGGCTGCTGCTGAACAACGGCGACGGCACATTTGCAGACATTACCGCTTCGGCGTTTGGAGAGGCGGTGAATAGACGAGCGGCGATGAGCGCTACCTGCGCGGATGTTGATCGTGACGGGTGGGTGGACATATATGTGGGCAATCTCGCGGAGGACGACTTTCGTGGGATGAGCGTGCCGTTCCAGAACGGGCAGTTCAATGTGCTTTATCGCAACAACGGCAACCTGACCTTCACAGATATTAGCGAGAGTGCAGGCGTGAAGGGGCCACAGGTATGGATGCGCGAAAGTGACGGCGAACCGGTGCTGTACAGGGATGATGACACCGGGGACGAGTTCGAGGCATACGACCCAAACCTGCGTGACGACTACGACAACCGTGTGGGCGATCCGAGCGGACAGACTCAAGCGGTGACCTTCTTCGACTATGACAGTGACGGGGATTCGGACCTGTGGGTGGCGAACGACGGAGACAGGCTGCATGTGCTTCGCAACGACTCCGTTCCGGGTAACGTGCGCTTCACCGATGTGGCACGTGAGATGGGCGTGGACCAGGTGGGAGCGTGGATGGGCTTTGCGATAGGTGATTTTGACGGAGACGCAGACCTGGACATCTTTATATCCAATGTGGGATTCCATCCGCGTCTGAATGCACCACCTGAGACTCCGATGCCGTTCTGCGCGTACCATGAGCGGTTCGCCTGGGGGACTTGCCTGCACTACCTGCTGCGAAATGACGGTGTGCGGGATGTGCCCGGCGTCGGAAGGATTGGCGCGTTTCATGATGTCGCTCCTTCGGTGTCGGTGACTCCAAGCCCGCTGATGCCTCCCGACTCGCTGGATGCGGGAAATATCCATCCCCAGCAAGTCGTACCGACCGGGCTGAGCGCATACGATTTCGCCTTCGGCACGACTTTCTTCGACTACGACAACGACGGAGATCAAGACCTTTACTGGCTGGGATCTACGGTTGACAGAGGCGAGGCTCCGGGAGGTGAGGTGTTCCCTTCTGCCGGGAGAATGATGCGGAATGTGGAGCCGGGTACATTTGAGGACATCACCGTGCGGGCTCAGCTTCTGGACATCCAGCGCGCCCGCTACGACAAGATAGACCCGCTCGATCCGGATCGAGATACCGGAATTCATCGCATTGACCCGATGTTTCATGAGAACGGCAAGGGTGTTGCGCATGGCGATCTGGACGGCGACGGCTATGTGGACTTAATAGGTACGAATAGCAAGGGCAGCTTGTGGGAGGACTCGCGACAGGTTACCTTCAGTGAGGCGGGTGGGCCGATGTTCGTCTGGATGAATCCGGGTGGGAACAACCGGTGGATTACATTGCGGCTGAAGGGACGGATGGCGATCGACGGGAGCGGCAGCAACGCGGACGGCATTGGCGCGCGCGTGTACCTTACTGCAGGAGACCGGACGCAAGTGCAAGAGGTGCGAGCCGGTTCGAGCTACCTGTCGATGGACAGCGTAGAGCTTGAGTTTGGGTTGGAGCGGGCGAACAGCGTGGATATGATCGAAGTGCGGTGGCCGAGCGGCAGGACGCAGGTGCTCGAAGACATTGCAGCCAACCAAGTGCTGGAGATCGTAGAGCCGCCACAGTAGGTGAGATTATTCAGCACGGCGGATGGTCTCGAAGTGCAGGTCTGACGCGGTGCCGTTGGTGGGCTGCCATCCGGTCAAGGACGGCCGAAGTGCGTAGGTATGGTGCCGCCACAAGATTGGAATCGCCCAGAATTCTCCGTAAGTTCTGCGATTCAGTGCCTGTAGCACGAGTTTACGGGCGTCATCGTCAGCTGTGCTGGTGAGCTGATTTAGCATGGCGTCTGCCACATCCGGTGCGAAATAGGTGAGCATAGCGGTGTCAGCGCCGCTCATGTAGCGCCTCACACTGTTCACATCGCCGCCGGGGCGGGCGGGTTGCGCACCGTGAAGCACAGGCGCCGGAGCGTACTCGTCGAACAGTTGTGGACGCGGCATGAAGAGAGGCTGCACGGCCGGCCATTCAGTGGGACTTACCTGCGCGTTAATGCCTATCGCCTGCCAGTCTTCGACGATCATTTCGTTTATGAGGGGCATTTCGGACAGGCCGTATGCGACGAGGGAAATCAGGTCCACGGTCTCGCCTGCGTAGCCTGACTGCTGGAGGAGTGTACGCGCCTCATCGGGGTTGTAGGGATAGGTGGGTAAGTCTTGAACGAAACCGGGTGAGACCGGCGTGAATAGCGCTGAACCCGTGGCTACGGATGCTGCTTCGGAAGGGAATGCCGCAGCGACGATTTCGGGCATGTTGGTACTGAGCGCAAGCGCCTTTCGGAAATCGAGGCTCGATGTCAGGAAGTCCTCATCGTAGCTCATGAAGAAGCGCAGAGCCGTGGATACGACATGCTTTGGCCCATAAATGGAGAAGCCGTTACTCTTTGCCTGCTCGATTGATGCGACGTCGATGGGTGCGACGTCAATCTTATCGGTTTCGATGAGGGCTATGCGGGCGGGTTCTTCGGGAACGAGCGAGATGCTGAGTGTATCGAACGGGGAAATGCGCCCAGCGTTCCAGTAGTCGCCGTTTTTCTCGAAAAATACAGACTGTCCCTGCGCTCTCGATGCATAACTCCAGGGGCCACTGCCGACAGGAGCGCCCTGCAAGGCGGCAGGGTCGTTGTTAACAATATGGGCAGGGAGCAGAGGCAGGTCGCTTTCGACGGCTGCGAGGAGTCCGGGGAACACGACATCGGGGGCATTGAGTTGAATGACGACGCTCTCGTTGTCGATGACTTCGACGGCGGCGACTGCGCCCTTCACTGCTCCGCAGATGCCGCAGGTGGCGTCTTCCCTGAAGTAGTAATCGAGGCTGGCGCGCACATCTCCTGCTGTGACCGGCTCTCCGTCATGCCAAAGGGCATTGTTTCTGAGGGTGAGCGTAAAGGAATCGGCCGTGGGGCTCGCCTGCCATTTACTGAGGAGTCCGTAGCGGATGTCCAATCTACCTTCGCCGTCCACGCCAACGAGAAAGTCATAGGCGTGACTGTGGTATTTCAGTCCGTCCGCGTTGTCGAGTGAAGGGTCGAGCGTTTCGGCGCTGAATGACGACAAAGCCACTCGCAGGTCGCCTCCGCTCTTTGGGCCTAGCCCAACGTCAAGATAGGTGTACGCCAGTATCACCACTACGGCAGCGACGGCTACCAGTATTGCGACTATTGCGAAGAGTAGTCTGTTCGACATATCAGTTCAATCTCACTTGTTATTCAGTTACTTGATTGCACATCAAAGACTGCTATTGAATGGGTAGCACGGTTATGGAGTCTCCCTGGAAGTTGGCGACCCACATTGTGTCGTGGACGACAAGCAGTGCGTGAGGGCCGCGCTCGACCGGAATCGTCTCTATCAAGCTCCCATCCATGTTCAGCTTCGTCACAGTGGCATCGAGGAAGTCTGTGACCCACACACTACCACCTGCGATTGCCACTGCCGTCGGCCACCTACCGACAGGATATTGCCCTATCACATTGCCATCGGTATCCAGTCTAACAACGAAGTTGGTCGATGCAACGGTAACCCAAATGCTTTCGCCATCGTAGGCGATTGCCGTGCCCCCACCGCCCCAAGCGTCGGTGCGGTCACTGGGCCAGTTCGCGACTTTGAACGAGCCCGTCAACTCCCCTGCACTGTCCAGACGATCGACCATCGTGCTGCCCATGCTGGCGACCCACACCTCGCTGCCGTCGTGAGTGATCGCCCAGGGGGAAGGATGATAGCCGGGAATTCGCACTGTGCGGCCGACGGAGCCATCAAGGTTGAGCTTGGTTACGGAGTTTCCCCACGATGCCGCCACCCAGATGCTTTCGCCATCAAAGACCATCGCAGCGGGAGCCGTGTCCGGCGTGCCAATGCTGACGGTATCAACGACATTACCATCGAGGCTCATCTTCAGCACCTTATTACTGGAGCTGAAGCCCACCCACATGTGCTCGCCGTCAAACGCCAGGGCGCGCGGGAACTCCTCCACCGGGAAATTGGCTACATTGGTGCCATCCACGCTGTACTTGGCGATGGTCCGCGCGCCGAAGAGTGTGGACCAGACATGCTCTCCGTCAAACGCCAAATAGCGGGGTCCCTGTTCAGTCTGGAACGTCTGCGGCACGGATTCCAAGTCGTCGCCACCCAGACTGAAGCTACAAGCCAATACGAACTGGAGCGCAGAAGATGCAATGAGCCAGAGCGCGGCGGTTCTGAGAATCGTCACTTTGGTTGAGTGGTCAGCAGGTGAAATGGCGGAGCGGGATTCTTGCACGGAAAAACGGTAACACGCGCAGTTCAAGCCCGTCAATTAAGAACCTCTTTGTATGTGGAGTCGCCACGAGTAAGACGAAAGCGCACAAGAGACGGAGATAACTTCCAGTTCTCAGCTTATAGGGACCGTTTGCAATCGTTTCGGACTTGCAACGTGTATTAGAATAGAGGGAATACGCGAATCGGAGATGTCAGAATGTATGTGATTGGAACGGCAGGGCATGTTGACCACGGCAAGTCGACGCTGGTCGAGGCGCTGACCGGGATTGATCCGGACAGGCTGCGCGAGGAGAAGGAGCGCGGCATGACCATTGACCTCGGTTTCGCCTGGCTGCAACTGCCGAGCGGCAACGAAGTCAGTATCGTAGATGTGCCGGGGCATGAGCGGTTCGTGAATAACATGCTTGCGGGCGTTGGCGGCATCGACCTTGCCCTGCTGGTGGTTGCAGCGGACGAGTCGGTAATGCCGCAGACCCGGGAGCACCTTGCGATACTGGACTTGCTGCGAGTGCAGCGGGGACTGGTTGCGGTGACGAAGCGCGATCTCGTCGATGAGGACTGGCTCGAACTAGTCACCGCGGATGTCGAGGAGACTCTTGAGGGCACCGTGCTTGAAGGCGCTGCCATCTACCCTGTGTCAGCCATGACTGGAGAAGGGCTGCCCGATCTGATTGCCGCCGTTGACGCTATGCTGGATGACACGCCGCCCAAGCGAGATGTCGGGCGGGCACGCCTGCCCATAGATAGGGCGTTTACTATCTCAGGGTTTGGGACTGTCGTGACAGGTACGCTTATTGACGGTAAGATCCAGACCGGCCAGGAGGTCGAACTCGTGGTGGCTGGGAAGTCCACACGCATCCGCGGCCTTCAGACGCACAAGAAGGGGCAGACTGAGGCGCAGCCCGGGACGCGCGTAGCAGCTAACATCATCGGCGTGTCGCAGGACGAAATCCGGCGAGGCGAGGTGCTAACGAGCGAGGGCTGGCTACGCCCTACGGATGCGATGGATGTGCGGCTGCGAGTTATTCCCGACGCTCCGCATGCGCTTAGGCACAACATGTACATCACTGTGCATACGGGGAGCAGCGAGGTAGTTGGCCGGCTGCGGCTGCTGGAGCAGGACTCGCTGGAACCGGGTGAGTCCGGCTGGGCGCAGATCAAGCTGGACGCGCCGCTGGCGGTAGTGAAGGATGACTACTATGTCATACGCTCGAACCGCACCACGCTGGGCGGAGGCAACATTGTTGAGACGCATGCGAGGCGGCACCGGCGCGGGCATTCGGCCACAATAGAGCGCCTGGAAGCGATGGAGTTGGGTTCGACGCAAGATGTGTTGCTGACAACCATCGAGACATCTGAGCCGAGCGAATTCGACGCGCTCGTTAGCCGCGCCAATATGGATGCAGACACCGTGAAAGCGGAGTTGGAAGCTATGGCAGACGACGACCTGATAGTGCAATTGGGGACAGGAAGCATAGGCAGAGGGACTTACGTTTTCACTTCAGGCGGGTGGAACGGGGTTGTGGAGAGAACGCAGCAGTCCCTGGAGGCGTACTATCGCCAATTCCCGCTGAGGCGCGGCGCTCCGAAGGAACAGTTGCGCAGCAGATTGGTCATGTCGGCGCAAGTGTTCAACCTGGCGTTCGCGAGGCTCCAGGAGCAAGGAGTCGTCGAAGAGGACGGGACACTGGTGAGGCTACCGGGTTACGAGCCAACATTGAACGACAGCCAGAGCCGGGAAGTCGAGGCATACCTGCGCCTGCTAGAATCGGAGCCATTTTCGCCTCCAACTGACGCGCATCTCGATGGCGAGGTGCTGAATCTGCTTGACGAGCAGGGCAAGGTGGTGCGCGTTAGCGAGAGTGTCGTGTATTCGACGGAGGCATATCAACAGATGGTGACAATAATCTCGGACTACATCCGTGAGAACGGGGATATATCGGTCGCGAATGTGCGGGATGTGCTCGGGACAAGTCGCAAGTACGCGCTGGCGCTGATGGACTATCTGGACCAGAAGCGAATAACGAGGCGCGTCGGTGATGCGCGGGTCCTCCGGTAAAAGAGGTCAGAATGAGCGGCATCAAGGACCGGATAGCCTATGGCACTTGACCTTAATCGCACGGCAGTTCAGATAGACGATATGGCGGCAGCGTTGAGCGCCGGGACTGCGGACAGGAGCTTGCGCCTCGCGAGCGCGCTGGATGCAGCGCAGTCGTTCGATCCCGCAGCATACGCTACAAGACTCGCGCAACCGGGCACTGAGTTGAACTGGAGTGTGCCCCAAGTTCACGAGCGCGTGGACGCCAGCTATGTCGCACCGCCAGTTCCGGAAGAACATTGCGTCGTGGGCGTGGACGGCTCTCACATAGATGTGAGCAGGCACATTCCGGCACACTGCTATCTCATAAATATCGGCGGAATGTCGCTGCGCTACGGAAATGAGCCGGGTGCGGATGTTTTCTGCACGCCGCGCTTGTACGCCAGCCAGGATGAGCTGGTTATCAGAGACAGGTATGCGCCGTACCGCGAGGAGACGATAAGCGGGGCACTGCTTGACGCCAAGCGCGCCGTCGAAGAACTGCGAGGCCTGCTCAACGCCCTCAGGGAGGTACCCGAGGACATACCAGCGATTGGGCTGGTGGACGGTTCGCTGATACTTTTCGGCATGCACCGGCATCCCGATTTCGTGGTGCGGCAACTGGTGGACGATGATTATGTGGCGCTTCTGGATGAGATAAGGAGCCTGTCGTCGCGGCGGACGCTGGCAATCGCGAGCTATATCAGCTTGCCGCGCAGCAGAGAGGTGGTGAACGCTCTACGCGTCGCAGTGTGTCCTTACCCAGTTCCCAGCTGCGATAGGGAGTGCGGCACGATCCGCAGAGATGAACGGCCCTGCGACAAGGAAGTGGGAGGAGTGCTTGACAGACAGCTATTCGCGCATTTTCTGGGCATTAGTGAGAGGTCGGCTGTGTTCGGAAGCAACGCAGAGATCGTGAGAAACAGGTATGGTGGTCACGGAGTTAGTTTCTTCTATGTGCGGACTGAGGATGAGGTCGGGCGTGTTGAGGTGCCGGACTGGGTGGCTGAGGATGAAGCGCTCCTCGGACTTGTACATTCGCTTGTAGTCGAGCAGTGCCGTCTGGGGCCGGGTTATCCGGTAGCTCTGAAGGAGGCGCACGAGCAGGCTGTGGTGACGGGCGCTGACAGGCAGCATTTCGTGGAACTAGTCGCTTCGGCGCTGGAGCAGCAGGGAATGTCGGCGTATTCGTCCGAAAAGAACAACTCCAAGATGCGACGGTGGATTTGAGCGGGGTCTATATGGATGCTCAGGATATGCAGGGCGCTGTGAATGGTCGAATCGGCGAGGTCATAGAGGCATCGACTTCGGAGTTTACGGCACAGTGCTACCGGCTCTACGAGGCACCCGACATCGGCAGTCTGGTACTGTGCGGACAGCATTTGCCAACATACGGCATTGTCTGCGAGGCGACGACGCAGAGTATCGACCCGGGGCGTTCAGCGATACCGCGCGGGATGAACGCTGAAAGGGAGTCGGATGTGTTCAGCAGCAATCCACAGATAGAGCGTCTTCTATACACGAGCTTCCGGGCGGTAATTGTCGGCTACCGGGATGGCGATCTGGTACTGCACTACCCTCCATTGAGCGCGCCCCGCATGTATTCGTTCGTTCGTACCTGTGATTCTGGTGAGATTGCAAATTTCAGCGAAACCCACGAATTCCTCGCAACACTGCTTAATGCCCCGATTCATATACAGGACCATGTGGTCACGTCTTTCCTGCGGCAGGCAAGTGCGGCTCACGCTGACCCGCAGCAATATCTTGTGGGCGCGGGCAAGAGCCTTGCAGTTGCGCTGACGGGGCAACTTCCACGCCTGAGCGGCATTTTGAGGAGTCTGGAATGAACCATACGAATGGAATGTACCCCGTGGAAACCAGCGGACGCCTGCCACTGGGTACGGTCGTATCCGGCTCACTGAGTGAGGGCGTCAAGGTCCGCCTGGACGATGGCGTGTCGATCGAGGATGTCAAAGTTGGAACATTCGTGAGCATACAGGGGCAGCGCAGCCGGTTCCTGGGAGTGCTGACCGAGATAGAACTTCTATCGACGGACGACGGCATAACGGCGGCCCCGCCGGACGCTTCACGCCCGCTGCTGTCGCAGGTCCTGAGTGGCACGGTCGCGTATAACAGCATTACGGTGGAGCCGATGCTCATCATCGGCGCGGATACGATGAACACAGCGCAGCCAGCGAAGACTATTCCGCCGCACTTCTCCCGTGTGTCGCTCGCGGACGAAGAAGACATACAGATGGTGTTCGGAAGTGAGGACGCCGGGCATTTCTACATCGGCAACCCGATGGACATGGAAGTGCGCCTGTGCCTCGACATCAACGAGATGGTGAAGCGCAGCAACGGGGTGTTCGGCAAGAGCGGCACTGGCAAGACCTTCCTGACTAGGCTGCTCCTGATAGGGATATTGCAGAACGGCGCCGCGAGCAATCTGATTTTCGACATGCACGGCGAATACGGTTGGCGCGGCTCCAGCGAGCATACGAACGAGGTGAAGGGCTTGAAGCAGCTGTTTAGCTCGCGGGTTGCGGTGTTCACGCTTGATCCGGAAAGCGCGAGCCGTCGTGGGATCAGCACGGACTACGAAATCAGCATCGGCTACGACGACATAGAGCCGGAGGATGTGGACATTCTTCGAGACACATGGGGACTGTCGGATGTTGCCGCAGATACCGCGCATTCCCTGCGCGAGAAGTTCGGGGTGAGCTGGCTGCGGATGTTTCTCGAACACCCGAGTGGGGAAGAATTCAATACGCTTGCCGGCGATATGAATGTCCCGACTTCGACACTTCGGGCGCTTCGGAACCGCCTCATGCAACTCAGACGGTTCGGGTTTATCACGGAAGGCAGAGGCGGCAACTCCGTGAACGAGATTCTGAACTATCTGCGGCGGGGCATGCATGTTGTGCTGGAGTTCGGACGCTACGGCAACAACATTGACGCGTACCTGCTGATTGCAAATCTGCTGACGCGGCGCATACACGACAGGTATGTAAGAATGTCGGAGCAGGCGAGCGGGGACGCGACGCAGCAGCCACGACCACTTGTCATCACAATCGAGGAGGCGCACAAGTTCCTGAGTTCGGCAATCGCCAGGAATACTATTTTCGGAAACATTGCGCGGGAGATGCGAAAGTATAACGTCACTCTGCTCGTAGTGGACCAGCGCCCCAGTGGGATCGACGACGAGGTAATGAGCCAGCTCGGAACAAAGATAGCGTGCCTTCTGGACAACGAACGGGATACGGATGCGGTGCTGTCTGGGGTCTCAGGCAGCCGCAAGCTGAGGACGGTACTTGCACGGCTTGAGTCGAATCGACAGGCGCTGATGTTCGGGCACGCGCTGCCGATGCCGGTGGTCATACAGACACGTGAATATGGCAGCCCAGAGTCGTACAGAGAGCTTGGTTTCGTTGAGGCGGCGGAGTTAAAGGCGCAGGTGGATAAGGATATGGATGTTCTATTTGGGCCGTCTGCGTGCTAGAATGCGGTCACTTGGATAATCAAGGGGAAGGCGCTATGCAAGAAGTATCATTGCTCTTAGAGGACGACAAATTGTGCGCTGCTCTTGAGGCGTCGGCGGCCAAATACGGATGCAGTGTTCAGGAAATCATCAAAGAAGCGGTGAAGCAGTGGTTGATAGACACTGAAATGGACGAACTTGAGATGGATGAGATTAAGGCTGCCAGTCGGGACTGGTGGGAGAACGGTGGTACAGAGGCTGGCGAATTCTTTGAGGGCTTAGAGAAGGAGAAAAAAGTGTAACCGTTGGCTTACAGAGTCGAATTGTCCACTGCTGCTCGAAGACAACTCAGACGTCTTTCTCCTGATGCGGTGCTCCGCATCCAGCGCTCTCTTACAAGGTTATCCGGTAATCCACGACTTGTCGGAAGTGTAAAAATGAAAGGAAACAACCCTTTCTGGCGCATTAGGGCAGGCCGATACAGAATTATCTATGAGATTGTGGATTCTCGGCAGATCGTGTCAGTAGCGCGTGTGTCTCTCAGAAACAAAAGTACATATCGGAATCTATGATACACATGCACTCAAGTCCTGATTTGGAGCTTTTGAAAGTCGTATAAGATAAGCTAGCGGACAGAAGGAGAATCTAATGGTAGCGGTACAACACCTATCTATGACGGAACTCGAAGCCGGTCTGGACAAAGTACAGGATGCACCGAAGGACGCCGGTGTCGTACACATGATTGTGCGGCGGCCTGAGACGCTTGAGCGCGAGGTTGTGGAAGAGGGTCAGCTCGACACAGCGGAAGGGCTTGTTGGAGACAACTGGAAGGCTCGTGGCAGCGGCCAGACGGCGGACGGGTCGGCCGATCCGGAATGCCAGATAACGATCATGAACTCGCGCGTGACCGAGCTGGTAGCGCAGGACAAGGATCGCTGGCACTTGGCAGGCGATCAGTTTTATGTGGAGATGGACATCAGCAGGGAGAACCTGCCGCCGGGAACACGCCTGTCAATTGGCGAGGCGGTGCTGGAAGTATCTGCCAAGCCTCACACCGGTTGCGGTAAGTTCGTGGAGCGCTTTGGCGCAGACGCGATGAAGTTCGTGAACTCTGCCGTGGGGCGCGATCTATGCTTGCGGGGAATCAACACCTGGGTTATTCAACCCGGCAAGGTGTCGGTAGGCGATGTGGTGCGGAAGCTCTAGTACCTGCAAACTGTAACTCACCTGGAGCCTGTCGAAGTTCATTCACTCGAATGGAATGCGCTAGACAGGCTCTTCACTGGTGGGTAAGGCAGTGCGGTTACTCTGCCCTGCTCTCCAGCCACTCCGTTGTGATCTCAAAGCCGAAGCCTGGGGCATCGCTGGGAGTCAGGTAGCCGTCTTTGATTGCGGGAGTTCCGGGCAGCACAACCATCTCTTCGAGAGGTACACCCGGAGGAGACACGCCCTCGGAGCGCTCACCCCAGACGATGGCTGGCATGGCGTAGGACAGATGCTGTCCATAGGGATAGTTCATGCCGCCGTGCGCGATGACCGTCTGCCCGTGCGCCTCGGCTATGTGGCAAATGCGGACGATTGCGGTTATGCCGCCGACCCATGCGACGTCGGGCTGCATTATGTCTACGAGCCCCTGCCCTGCCGCCAGCGCGAATGGGTGTATGGTGTGCCAGTGCTCTCCGGTGGCGAGTATCTGATGGGGGACGCGCTCGCGCACCTTGATGTAGCTGTCGAAGTCATAAGGCGGCAGATAGTCTTCCAGCCATTTGATGCGATACGGCTTCAACGCTTCTGACAGGCGTACGACATACTCGGTGTTCAGGGAGATCCAGGCGTCCAGCATCAGCTCTACATCATCGCCGATCTGCTCGCGAGTGCGTGCGACAAGCTCGACATTCTTGTTCAAGCCTTCGATGCCCTCATGCGGGCCGTGCGGAACGAAGAGCTTGACCGCCTTGAAGCCCAGTTCCAAGAACCAGTCTATGCTGTTCGCCACGCCATAGGATGTGTCGGTGTTGCTGGCGTAGCAGAAAATCTTGTCTTTCTGCGGGCCGCCGAGCAGTTCATAGACGGGCTTGCCGAGCAGTTTGCCCTTGAGGTCCCAAAGGGCGTTGTCCACGGCACTGATGGCGTAGCTTGCCAGGCCGACGTTGCCGTATGAGCTGGTGGCACGCTGCATCATATCCCAGGCTTTTTCGGTCGCCATGCAGTTTTGGCCGACAAGGATGGGTGCAAACTGATCGTTGATGATGCTGTTGACGGGCGCGCTGTTGATGGTGACACCAAGTCCCCATGTGCCGTCCTCGGCGGTTACGACGCAGGCAGTGCGTCCCCACGGCGCGCTGAAGTCGGACTTGCTGAACTCCGTGTACATCATCGTGGGGCTTACCCAATCGGGCACTTCAAGCTTTGGCACGCGGGGCGCCGTCTTTGGGCTGGGTCTCAGATCAACGGCGACGGCCTTGATTGACTTGATTTTCATTAGGGTACTCCTGAAATTTAGGGCAGACGCGGGCGCTAGAGTCCGAACTGGTGCAGGCGCTCGTCGTCAATGCCGAAGTGGTGTGCGACCTCGTGAACCACAGTGACCTGCACTTCGCGGATGATGTCTTCGTCGGACTGACAGATGGATTCGATGGGCTGCTGAAAGAGGGTTATCTTGTCGGGCAGCACCATATCGTAGTTATATCGGTCGGTGAGGGGCAACCCTTCGTACAGGCCCAAGAGGATATTGCCATCCTCGATTCCGGAACCTACCAGCTGCTCTTTGCTCGGCGCATCGTCCACGACGATATCCACGTTTTCGAGGCGGAGTCGTAGGTCTTCAGGGATGCTGTCCAGCGCCTGCACGACAAGGAGTTCAAATTCGGTGCGAGTCATGCGTGGAAGTGTAGCAGGAGGGGATTGAGGGGGCAAGGAATAGGTCGCAATTTACGCTAGGTGTTTGCCTGCATCACCGCAAGGAGCGTCTTACGCAGTTCTACCATTGCCAGCGTGTCACGAGCGCAATATTTGCGGAGATTATCGAATATCTGACGTTTCTCGGTCGAATTGACGCTTGCCAGGGCACGAGCGTACCAAATCGAGGCCAGTTGACCGTCGGCAATTTTCAGGTCGTCGTAGCCCAATCCGGGAGCAACGACCGGCAGCACGGACTTAATCGAGAATGAACCGTGAAAGTCCGGGTGATAGTAATTCCCACTTACTATCGGCAATAGATCAACAAGGCGCGCGATTATGTCATCGAGCGCGTCTGTGTACTGCGGGAAGGCTGCCGCAAGCGCCTTTAGCTGCATTCGCTCGAAACTGGAATATGTGCAGATACTTCCTTCGTGTCCAAGCGCCTCAAGCAGTCGCTCAATAAGTGCTGGTCTCGGGTCGCTGTCGTCCTCGTGCAAGTAATCCGTATGGTCGTGAGACAACTCATCAAGCTCAGTTCGGACTGAGAAGAGGAAGGGAATCTGGTCGTAGGGGCGTGTGCCGGCGAATCGAGGGATGGCAGGCTGAAAGGTTTCGAAGTCAAGGTGGCGTACGGGGGGTGCTATTCCGGCGAGCGAACGCGCCAAGTCGCCATGTACGGTGTCGCCTCCGTCAATTACTGCTTGGCGAATGACTGACTGTAATTGATTGAGCGGGAAGTTGGCCGGAACATCGCGTACTTCGGTAACGCCCATAGATTCCAGTTGCTCGCGCCGGTCGGCACTGATTCCTGAAAGTTCGCGGATGCCGTGTTCCGGCTGAGGGATATTCCTAGTGCAGTGCGCGTAGTACGGGCATTCATACGGCTTGAAGCAGTGTTGACTGGGCTGAATATCCGGTGCGGAGTCTGCGGCGAGCATTGTCTGCATGTCGGAAATTTCTGTTCCGATGCTTTCGAGCAGAGCATCGGCTTCGTCGAGAACGGGATGGAACGCGAACAGTGCGTCGAGGTCGAGCTGAATCCCGTCGTAAATGTAATCGCGATTGAGCGTCAGCACTCCCGCTTCTCGAATGTCCAAGCCGGCGCCGCGCAGCACCCATAGCTGCACTGCTACGTCAGGGATGTGCTCAGGCTTACATCGAGTGGTTGACTTCACTTCGACGATGCGCCAGCCGCCATCCGGGATGCATTCAAGCACATCGACGCGAGCGAGAACGTTGTTGTACTGGAATGCCGGCTCGAAGAGGGCGGGTGCGGCGTCTTCCTCGATGAGGCGCTGCGTTTCGGATAGTGCGGCGGGGATGTTACGGTAATCGTGCTCTACGAAATGACCGCCAGGGTAGCGGTCACGCGCCAAATCTCCTACTTGATGGCCTGTGTCGAATATCGCCTGTTGTGCTTCACCTATGGGCGGCCTGAGACGCCGATCGTGGATGTCGTGCCAGAGACGAAGGTGGCACTGATGGCCAGCCATGTAACGGGACTTGGAGAGGCGGCGTGGGGGCAATGTCAAACCTTGTTACTTACGGTCTAGCGGGGTGGATGGGTGGCGGGATCGGTTGTCCATTTTCGAAGATAGCCAGCGAACAGTCCGCCCATATCGCCATGAGTTTCGACGATGTTGGCAAGTTCATCGAAGTAGATGTAATGGAATCGATTGTCGTCACACTTGTCTTCTTTCGATTGATAGGGTTGAACATAGACCACTTCGAGAAGAGGTGATTTGAGGATGCAGATGTCATCAATGAGTTTCCTCACTCGGAATCTGTCCACACCTCCTGACATATGCGGGTATATTGTACTTTCAAGTTCGCTTGGCAACTCAATGAGACGTAGTCTGGATAAGGATTTCGACATGTGATAATACTTCTGCCTAGCGTACTTATCATCCGTTGCTGATTTCAAGATTTTCTTGTAGTCGCACAATTTGGCGTGCAGGTTCTTCTCAATTGCTTTATCAAGATATTTGTCCTGATTTCCCCTTCGAGATCTCATATCAGTCTTGAGTTCGATTAGGTAGCCACATTTACCGTCTTCTGACAGAGCGAAGAAGTCAACATTATTGGACTGGTTATTTCCTTCTTTCTTCAGAGGGAACTGTGGGATTACTAATGGGTTGATCTTAACACCGATGCACGATTCCATTATCGTTGGTAGGAAGAGGGCGAAGAGGACTTCGGAGCGGGGTTCGAGCGGGAAGGCGGGGAAATGCCGCCACTTGTCCAGCAGACCAAAAAGGTCGTTCATACTTGGATGGGTTGTCATGTTGGAATCTCCTTAATGGCGCATTCCTATACAGGCTTGTATTTAGACGCTATCTTAATTCAGATCGAAGCGACTAACTACACATTGAAGCGCGAATTTCTCTTCCATTCTAAACCTCCCCCAAAGGAGCGAGTGTAGAAAATGCCGCGCTTGACCCTCAACCCATACTTCGTTATCGTATTGGCGCACATTCCAGACGGCTTGGGAGAGGCTTTTTCATGAAGGTTACGGCAATCAGGAGCTATGCTTTCGAGGACGATGAAGGCAAACTGTATTTCATTGCCAAGGTAGAGACGGACGAGGGTATATACGGACTCGGCGAGGTGGGCATACCGCGCTGGGGTAACGCCGTCGCCAGCGCGATAGAGCACCTGTCGCAGTTTGTCATAGGTGAGGATCCCTTCAGTACAGAACGGCTGTGGCAGCGTATGTTCAGGGGCGGGTTCTTTCCGGCGGACAAGGTGTATTGCTGCGCGATAAGCGCGATTGACATCGCGCTGTGGGACATCAAGGGCAAGGCGCTGAAAATGCCCGTGTACAAGCTGCTTGGCGGGCCCGTGAGGGACAAGGTTGTGTCGTATCCGCACACGCAGGGCAGCACGACCGAGGAGCTGATTGCGAACTCCAAGAAGGCAGTGGCGGAAGGCTGGAAGTTCGTGCGCTGGGGGCTGGCTGAGACGGGCGGCGTGTTCGAGTACCAAGGGATGGACGGGCTGTTGGAGCCGGTGGAGTCGATGCGGATCGCGGAAGAGCAGATGGCGCTGGTGCGCGAGGCTGTGGGTCCGGACATTCAGATGTGCCTGGACATACATACACGGCTGGACACGGCGCACTCGGTGGCGCTGTGCAGGGCACTGGAGCCTTACCGACCGTTCTTTATCGAGGATCCGCTGCGCTCTGAGAACCCGACGAGCTATCGCGCGCTTGCACGTCATGTGTCCCTGCCGATTGCGGCGGGTGAGCAGTGGGCGAGCAAGTGGCCGTTCCGCGAGGTCATCGAGGAGGAGCTGATAAACTACGCGCGCATTGACCTGTGCATAGTCGGCGGACTGACGGAGGCGCTGAAGATTACACACTGGGCGGAGACGCATTACATAGACATCGTGCCGCACAATCCGCTTGGGCCTGTCAGCGCGGCGGCATGCGTGAACCTGTGCATGGCGTCAACGAATGTGGGCGTTCAGGAGATGCCGCGGCGTCCGGGAAGCTACGCTACCAAGTTTTTTCCACAGCAGATTGACTGGGAGGACGGATACTCTTTCGTGCCGTCGGATGCGGTGGGATTGGGCGTTGACTTCGACGAGGAGGCAGTTCAAGCGCATGTGGTCGATCCCACGGGCTGGCCCCCGCAGCTTCGTCGCAACGACGGCTCCTTTACAAACTGGTAAGTATTTCTCAGGCTCATCCGCTACTATATTTTCAGTTCGCGACGGTGAACCTTTAAACAGGAGTGCCTGCGGTTCGGCAGGCTAGAGGCAACGGCGAAACACTCGTATTCCGGTCAGCTTACCGACGACCAACAAAGAGTGTGTGTTTCCTATTATTACTTGACATATACGTTCAACCTGGAGGGGAATCATGGTAAAGGCATATGTGCTCATCGAAGCGAGAGTCGGCACATCGACAGATCTTATAAGGGCGCTGATGGAGAACGCGAATGTGGTGAGCGCGTCACGCGTAACCGGTCCTTATGATGTCATCGCCGTGGTGCAGGAAGAGGACCTGGGGAAGGTTCACGAACTGATTACGGAGCATATTCACAACATCGAAGGCGTGATGCGGACGACCACAAGCGTGTCGGTGGGGTAGTTGGCGAGTGCCTTTGAAGGAAGCCGTGAGTGAGAGCGAAGCGCAATCACCTACATTCATTGGGCCTTTATACTCGTCGAAAGGCCTGACTATTCGATAGCACCTTCGCCTTCGTCGAGTTCGGGCCAGGGCTGGTCGTCGGCATTTCGCCTGCGGTGCCCGACGGACGCATGAACTAACACGAGGACCGCGATTATACCTACGCCCGCCGCGAGCGCGAGGTCTGTGGCTGAGTTTGTCCTGACGAGCCAGAGCAATGCGCCAACACCGGCTACGAGGCCAAGAAGTGATGTATAAGGCAGTTTCTGTCCGCCCAAAGTTACGATTGCTCCGATGAACACGGCGAGGAAGCCGTTGAACGGCGGGAACATTACAAGTATCGCACCGCCCAGGGGGGCGAGTCCGTCGCCACCTCTGAAACCCGTGAATATCGACCTCCAATGTCCTGCAACCATGGCGAAGCAAGGCATGACGAGCCACAGCCCTTCCACCTGCATCTGACGCGCCGCGAGGATTGCGACTGCGCCTTTTGCCATGTCCCCTATGAGAACCTGGCCACCGGGAATATTGCCCACGCTGCGGCGCACATTGGAGGCGCCGGGCAAGCCTGTTCCCACGTTGAAGATGTCAATGTTGCGACGGCGACTCACCCATACTGCAATTGGCAACGATCCCAGCAGATAGGCGATCAGAGTGGAAAGGATGATTCCCGTTATCAGGTCAAAATCTATCACAGTTTCGGGCCTCTTCCGGAGCTATGACTACGCGGGGTCCTTTATTACATTATAATTCAAAACTTGAACAACAAAAAACAAGTTTGCAGGCAGATTTCTTAGAAATCGAACTCTGTTCCTTTGCCCTGCTCCACAGCCTGTTGATAGACGTGGTAGGCAGTGGAGATGTCCTGGATAGAAAGGCCCACGCTCTTAAAGAGGGTTATCTCGTTGTCGCTCTCCCTGCCCTGCTTCGTTCCCGTCACGAGTTCGCCTATTTCGCCGTAGATGTCGTCAGGGGATAGTGCGCCTTCCTCGATGGGCATCTGGATGTCGCCTGCCTCTGCGAGACATGCTTCCTTATGGTCGCAGATTATCTTTGACTTGACGACGCTTGAGGTGTCGAGTTCGCGTAGGCCTGGGGCGTGGGAGCCTATGGCGTTAATGTGCAGTCCTTCCGGCAGCCAGGAACCGTCAACTATCGGCGTTGCCGCAGTCGTGGCGAGCGCAAGAATGTCCACACTCTCAACAACTTCCTGAACGCTGCCAGCGAGGCTGACGCTGACCCCGGTCTTCTCTGAAATATCGCTGGCGAACTGTTGCTGAGCCTCAGGCGGGTCCATCGAGAAGCATACAAGGCTGTCGAGATTGCGCGCGACCGCCATGCCTTCGCACTGGGCACGCGCCTGTACACCCATTCCGAGCACACCTGCGACCTTCGCATCCTCACGCGCCAGGTACTTTGTTGCCACGCCGGAAACGCCGCCGGTGCGCATTGCGGTGATGAAGCCGCCGTCCATTACCGAAATGGTCTGCCCCGTCTCTACATCGAGCAGGATGATAGACGCCAAAGTGCTAGGCATGTTGAACTTTGCAGGGTTGTCTTTGAAGACCGTGACTGCCTTGATGCCTATTGTGCCCATTCCCTTCAGGTGAGCGGGCATAAAGCCGTACCAGCCGTTGTGCGATGGGTCGGCCATTACAGTGCGAGCGGGCATCGCGGCTTCTCCGGATGCAAGTTCTTCAAATGCCCTCTCGAGTAGTGCGATAGTATCGCTCATGGTAAGGAGTCCCTGAATAGTCTCGCGGTTTAGCAGCAAAGCCATGTGTTGCCTCCCATACTACCTAAATGCGAATCTGTGATTTGAACTATCTTATTGTATCCCAAGTCACAATCGAATTGTGTATCATTTGCCATTCGTTATAGTATCATCAATTGGCGTTACGAGTTTGGCGAACAATAGTTGGCACACGGTTTCGGAGAATAAACAGGTTAGAAAAGATGAGAGACCTGCTCAAGACATACTTCGGTTACGACGCTTTCAGACCGCTCCAAGAGGAGATAATCGAGGGTGTGCTAGGGAAGCAGGATACTCTCGTTATTATGCCTACCGGCGGCGGCAAGTCGCTGTGCTATCAGCTTCCAGCGCTCCGTCTGGACGGACTCACGCTGGTGATTTCGCCACTGATCGCGCTGATGAAGGACCAGGTGGACGGGCTGAGAACCAACGGCGTTCCGGCGGAGTTCATCAACGGCTCATTGACTTATGCCGAGATCAGCCGCGTGCAGGCGCAGGCGCAAAGTGGCGCGCTGAAGATCCTGTACTTGGCGCCGGAGAGACTCGCACTAGCGGACTTCAGATCATTTCTGGGTACGCTAAAAGTGAGCCTTGTGGCGGTGGACGAGGCACATTGCATATCGGAGTGGGGGCACGACTTTCGACCGGACTACCGGACGCTGGGGAATCTGAGGCAGAGTCTTCCGGACGTTCCCTTCATCGCGCTGACAGCGACGGCGACGAACAGAGTACGCGGCGACATAGTCACTCAGCTTGGGTTGAATAGACCTAAGCAGTTCATCGCCAGTTTTGACCGGCCGAATCTCCAATACGAGGTGCGTCCAAAGCGTCGCGCTTACGAGCAACTTGTGCGGCTTCTGAGAGAGCGCAGAGGCGAGTCCGCCATCATATACTGCCTTTCACGCAAGGATACCGAGGAATTGTCGGACAGGCTTGGAGACGAAGGATTCCAGGCATTGCCGTACCACGCGGGAATGGATGCGGGGACGCGACGACTGAATCAAGAGCGCTTCATACGCGACGAGGCGAACATCATCGCTGCTACCATCGCGTTCGGCATGGGGATCGATAAGCCGGACGTGCGGCTGGTGGTCCACCAGGAACTGCCAAAATCGCTGGAGGCATACTACCAGCAGACGGGGCGCGCAGGCAGGGACGGTCTGCCTAGCGATTGCGTGATGTTCTATTCGTATGGCGACAAGATTAAGCAGGACTTCTTCATAGACCAGATTGAGGACAGGAAAGAAAAGCAGAATGCACAGCGGAAGCTGGACCAAGTCATCGAATACTGCCAACTTCAGACGTGCCGCCGCCAGTACCTGCTGAACTATTTCGGAGACGACTCCATTGTCGGTGGCGGCGATGGTGAGCCACACGACTGCGGCGGATGCGATGTGTGCCTCGCTGAGCGCGAGGATTTCGACGCTACCATCATCGCCCAGAAGATTCTGTCCGCGGTGATACGCACAGGGGAGCGCTTTGGGGCGGGCCACATCGCGCAGGTGCTGCGTGGTTCGAAGGCAGAGCGCGTGCTCAGACTGGGGCACGACAAGCTCAGTGTGTATGACATCGTTGACGACTTATCCGACAACGACATCAGAGATATTTCCAGATTGCTGGTGGACAGAGGGTTTCTGTACCAGAACAGCGAGGAGTACGCGACGCTGGGAGTGACCGAGGCGGGGCGTACAATGCTGAAGGAGAGGGAGCGGTTGATTCTCGCCAGGCCGAGAAGGAGTGAAATTGAGGTTGAAGAAGCGGTTGGTCGCCGTCGTAGTACCCTCGAATTTGACCACGGTCTGTTCGAGAAGCTACGCTCGCTTCGCAGGGGGATTGCCAGCAGTGATGGCGTGCCGCCGTATGTCGTCTTCGGAGACGCGACCTTGCAGCAGATGGCGCACTTCTTTCCGCAGAATCTGAATAGCCTGTCTCGGATATCTGGGGTGGGCGCTGTGAAACTGAATAGGTATGGCGACGAGTTCCTGGCGGTTATCTGCGAATATGCCCGGGAGAAAGGGCTGGAAGACCGTACCGAATTCAGTATGAATAGCAGAAGCGCCATTTCGGGTGAGCGCCGGAGCGGTGAGCGGACTACCACCTATGAGAAGACCAACGCGCTTATTCAGCAAGGCTATTCGATAGAACAAGCGTCGCAAGAGCGCGATCTGTCTGTCAACACGATAGTCGCGCACATCGAGATGCTGGTGCAGCGCGGGGATGCGCTCGATCTGCGCCCGCTGCTTCCTAAAGATGATCGTGTGGAGCGCATTCAGAACGCTTTCGATGAGGTAGGCTACACCAGACTTGCGCCAGTGAAGGAACTGCTTGGAGAGGGCTTTTCCTACGAGGAGATCAGATTGGTGCGGGCTTATGTGAGCCAGCGCACCAGAGAGATCAGTGCGAACGGTGATAAATGACAGGACAGGAGACTGTATGAAGTTTGGAGATTTCCTATTTCCGGAGAGCAGAACGCCGGACTCAGACTACCAGGTTGTGAATGATGCGCTCGCCGAAACCGAGCTTGCCGACCGGCTTGGCTATCATTCCGTATGGCTGGGCGAGCACCACTTCGACGGGGTATGCACCTATGCGGACCCAATGGCGTTCGGAGGGGCTGTGGTCGCGCGGACCAAGCAGGTGCGCATAGGTTTTTCTGCGGTGCAGACCGCGTTTCATCATCCGGTGAGGCTTGCGGAGCAGATCGCGCTGCTAGACAATCTGAGCGGCGGACGTATTATGGTCGGCACTGCGCGAGGGTCTGCGTTCAATCGCTACGAGTACCGTGGATATGGCGTGAAGTACGAGCAGGCGCAGGAGCGGCTACTAGAAGCTGAGGAGATCCTGGTGAAGGCGTGGGCGGGCGAGCGTTACCGACACGAGGGCAAGCATTGGAATGTGGAGATACCGGTGTTGCGGCCCAAGGTGGTGCAGGACCCGCATCCGCCGCTGATTCGGGCGATTGCCAGCGAGAACTCCCTGCTTCAGATGGCGCGTCAAGGCAGGCCATTCATGCTGTCGATGTCTTCAATGGACAGGATACGGCACATGTTCGACCTTTATCGCAGCACGATGGCGGACGCGGGCTACGATGATGATGGGATCTCAGCGGCGACATCGAAGTGCTGGATATGGTTTAACGGAGTGGTTGCTGAGACGGATGCCGAAGCGGCTGAGATTGCGCGCCCGGCTAACGCTGACAGCTTGAAGCACATAAACGGTGGACGCAAAAGGATGAATACGAAATCCGAGCAGGCGGAGGTGGAAGCGATATATGCCGGCTCCGATGCAGGTCCAGAAGATGACCTGGTTTATGGTTCGCCGGAAACGGTGGCAGAAACCGTTGCCGCACTGCAGGAAGCGGGGGTGGGCGGAATCATGGTGCAGTTCAGGATAGGCGATATGTCGTGGGATGCTGCCGAGAGCAGCATGCGCATATTCGCCGAGCAGATCATGCCGAAATTCAGTTAGGCGGTATTGACTTGAACAGACTGAGAAGCGCAAATATAATTCCACCTGGGATGAAGGTATAACCCTACGCAGGTTGAAGCACGGGAACGATTAGCTAAATTGCAAGGAGAAACAGTATGCACGCGATATTCGTGACGATAAATATAAAGCCGGGATTTCGAGAGCAGTTCAAAGAGGCGAGCCTAGGGGACAGCCAGGGTAGCGTGAGGGACGAGCCCGGCTGCATGCGCTTCGACATCCTGGAAGACAAGACCAATCCGAACAGGTTCTACCTTTATGAGGTCTATGTGGACGAAGATGCACACATGACGGCGCATCGCAACGCTCCCCACTACAAGAAGTGGCGCGAGACGGTTCAGGACTGGTTCGACGGTGACACGCAGGCAGTCCCAATGAACACAGTATTCCCGTCCGATGAGGGCTGGAAAGCGCAGAAGCCGGGGCTGCTGAACTGGTAGCGGCAGCGTTTAGCCAAGAATAAATTATATGCCACGGCTGCTGCTAATACAGTTTGCAATTGACCGCCATCAAAGGTATTCTATGGCAGAATACAGGGTGTCCCAGTTAATGCTTTGAAGCCCCGGGGGTGAGTACTGTGCTGGAAAAGAGCTCAACCACAGACAAAGACCAACTTAATCAGGATTCACCAAATGGTGTCATCCCAGTAGAGCTTGAGCCGATAGTTTCGCCGATTCTCGACGCGGAGCCGCTTGATGATCCGACAAGCATCGTGCCCCATGTGCGATCTCGTTACTTCAGGGAGAACATCTACCCATACGGAGAGCTAATGCGCCGCAAGGAATACGAGGCCGAAAAGCGCATGCTGCAGATAGAGATGATGAAGTTGCAGAACTCCATGCGGGAGACCGGCGACAGGGCGATCATACTCTTCGAAGGGCGCGACGCTGCAGGTAAGGGCGGTACAATCAGGCGATTCATGGAGCACTGGAACCCACGCACCGCGCGCGTTGTCGCATTGGACAAGCCGTCAGAGGTAGAACTAGGACAATGGTACTTTCAGCGCTACATTCGCCACTTCCCGACTTCCGGCGAGATCGTGCTCTTCGACCGCTCGTGGTATAACCGAGCGGGCGTGGAACGTGTGATGGGCTTCTCAACGGACCCTGAGTACAGGCGGTTCATGCGACATGTGCCAATGCTGGAGCGGATGATCGTTGACAGCGGCATTAAGCTGATCAAGCTGTACTTCTCCGTCAGCCAGAAGGAGCAGTTGCGGAGATTCCAGTCGCGTTCCAGCGATCCGCTTAAACACTGGAAGGTGAGCCCCGTAGATATCAGGTCGATTGACAAGTGGCGGGAGTACACCGAGGCAAAGGAAGCGATGTTCCTGCTGACGAACTTCGAAGTCGCCCCGTGGACCATCGTCAAGTCCGACGACAAGAAGCGGGCACGTATCAACGCCATGCGACACCTCATAAATGTCATGGACTATAAGGACAAAGACCCAGAGGTGGCATACGTACCTGATCCTTCAATCGTCGCCTACTCCCACGAGGTTTATACGGCGGGCGCGCCGATAGAATAGCCCAAACAGCGCCGCACTTCTTCTTGACGCCAATCTCACTTTCATTCTGGAATAGATAGCAGAGCTATTCTGGTGAAGTGAGGTTGGCGATGTCATATTCGAACGGTGCATCATTCCCGGAAGTCGCCCTGCTTGTGGGCACACGCAAGGGCGCATTCGTGCTGTCGGGCAACGCGGCACGCAAGAAGTGGGAGCTGTCCGAAGTTTACTGTCGCGGCGGTGATGTGTACCACTTCGTTCAGGACGGGCGAAACGGCGGCACCGTGTATGCGGCTGTGAATTACATGATCTGGGGCGCGGAGATTCACATCAGCCACGACCTGGGGGAGAACTGGCTGACAGCCGAAACGCCACCCAAGTTCGCCGACCGCGAGGGCGAGACGCTGAACAGGATATGGCACATCAAGCCTGGGAGAGCAAGTGAGCCGGGTGTGCTGTACGCAAGCGCTGATCCTGCATCGCTGTTCAGAAGCGATGACGGCGGGGTGAACTGGGCGGAGATACGCAGCATCGCGGACCATCCGACGCGTGAGCACTGGTTTCCTGGCATGGGTGGGCTTTGCATGCACAGCATAGCGTTGGACGATCAGAATCCCGCGCGCATGTGGGTCGGCATCTCGGCGGCCGGAGTGTATGGGACAGGCGACGGCGGTGAAAGCTGGAAGCCACTGAACAAGGGCGTGCGCGCGGACTTCATACCGGACGAGGAAGACTTGGAGTTCGGGCAGTGCCCTCATAAGCTGCTCAGTCATCCGGCAACTGAGGGACTGCTCTACCAGCAGAACCACTGCGGCACCTATCGCAGCGATGATGGTGGGCTGTCATGGGTGGACATTACGGATGGGCTGCCCTCCCGCTTCGGGCTTGCGCTTGCGCTGCACCCTCGCGATCCAAGGACGCTGTATGTACTGCCAGAAGACAATGCCATAGAAAAAGGCGAGGTCGGCGGTGAATTCCGAATCGTTAGCGGCAACATGTTCCGAGTGTTCCGAAGTCGCAACGGCGGCGCGGACTGGGAGGCGCTGACGAACGGTCTGCCGCAGCGGAATGCCTACCTGCACAGCATGCGAGAGGGCATGGCGACGGACTCGCTCGATCCGTGCGGCGTCTATGTGGGCACGACTAACGGACAGATATTTTACAGCAGGAACGAGGGCGACAGCTGGGAGCTGCTGATAGACAATCTGCCACCGATAAACTCGGTGGAGGTGGCGCAGTTCTAGGTTCTCGGCGATTATCTGAACAGGCGGTACGCTATGTTCAGCAGCACGGAGAGGACGAGGCTGACGACAATGGATATGGCAAGGGATGTGGCAAGCGGAAAGTAGAATGTGGATTCGCCGCGCCTAAAGACAAGGTCGCCCGGCAGCTTGCCGAGGAGCGGGATCTTCGGAGCAAGCATAATGGCTAGTCCGAGAACTGCGACTGCGACGCCAATGAAAAGCAGTCCTCTGCCAAAACCTTCCATGCTATTGCTTTATTCGGGGAATGACCTCTTCGCGCAGCAGGTCGAGTTGCCTTAGCACCTTTGCCTGCGGCAAGCCGGGCCACTGCATGCGGAAGATGATGTAGTTGGCGCCGAGGTCGTCCTGGTAGCGGCGTATTTCTTCGACGATGTCATCAGGTGAGCCAATGAGGAAGCGGTCGCGTGCAAGCTCCTCGAATGGAACACTGAAGCTCTCTTCGTCGGGGAGCGCCTTGTCCTGTCCCCACGAAGCGTATGCGGCGTACTTGCTCTCCAGATACGGGCGGCTCTCCTCAAGCGCCGTCGCCTTGTCCTCGGCGACATACATCTCACGGAACATGGGCATCGCGTCGGGAGCCTGCTGCCCTACCCTGTCGATTTCCGTGTTGAACACGGATATCTGGCGGGCGATGGTTGACATGGTGGCGTGCGGGTTGATGAACCAAGGATAACCCCAGCGGGCGGCTCTGCGTATGGCGACATCGTTGTTGGCTGCTACCCATATCGGCGGATGGGGCTTCTGAACCGGTCGCGTGACGGGGTTTACTTTAGGCAGCTGGTAATACTTGCCGCTGTATTCTACTTCTTCGTCTGTCCAGAGCTTCTTCATCAGATCGAGGGATTCGCGCAGGCGCCCAACCCGCTCGCTGGACTTGATGCCAAATGCAGCGAACTCCTCATCGCGGTAGCCAATGCCGACTCCGAATATGAAGCGCCCGTTGCAGATTGCGTCCATCGTTGCCACGCTCTCCGCAACATCGACGGGGTTGTGCAGTGGAACGAGTATGACGGCAGCCGCGACCTCCATGTCGCCTGACTCTGCTGCCATGCGGGCGAGGAATGGCAGAGTTGCGGGCTGCGCGTAGGGCGCAGACAGGAAATGCTGACCTGTGCAAATGAGGTCGAAGCCGGCGTCGCGGGCTGCGCGAACCTGCTCCGCGCTATCCTCAATCTGCTGTGCTAGAGATTCATCAGGGGAGATCTGCACGCCGAGGAAGATTCCGAATTTCATGGTGTGTCCTTTCATCAATCGTTCGGGAAGCCCTATCGCCTTCCGAACTCCCGCTCAAGGCGAGTGCCGCTTAGGTGGATAATCGTGGGGCGTCCGTGCGGACAGGTGTGGGGCTGGTGACACTGCTCCAGTTGACGCGTCAGCGCAGTCATCTCGGCGTGCGTCATCACCTTGCCCGCCCTGATTGCGGCGTGGCATGCCATCGAGTAGGCAGCTCGGTCGCTCCACGTTTCCACGTCGCCGCCCTGCGCCATCTCGTCAAGCATGTCAATGAACGCCTTAGCAGGGTCCTGGTCCACGAGTATGCCAGGCACGGCTCGGATGACATAGACGTTGCCTCCGAAGGGTTCCAGCAACAGCCCCAGATTGGCAAATACCTGCTGGTGTGTCTCTACCAGTTCCTGTTGTATGGGGTTCAGTTCTATCGTAAGAGGCTCCATCAGACTTTGCGACTGGGGTTCGCCTGACGCGGCGTCTGCCTTGATGCGCTCGAACATTACTCGCTCGTGCGCGGCGTGCTGGTCTATGAGATACATGCCGTCGGGGCCCTCAGCAGCGATGTAGGTGGTCTGTACCTGGCCCAGAACACGCAGCATCGGCAGGGTCTGCCTGTGAGTATAGCCGCCGGTGTCATCGGTCGAAGTCTCCGACCCAGTATCTTGCAGGGCATCTGACGCGATTTCTCCGTTACCGTCAACTGCGGAGGGAGTTGCAGAAGCGGCGTTGAATGGCTCTATGGGCCAGAAGTGGCGGCTGGAATCTCTTGAAGGAGCGTAGGGATAAGCCGGAGAGCCGACCTCAGCGCCCCGAATTTCGGGCACGGGCGAGTGAGCGGTCAGCGTGCTCCGCACTGCATGCTGGATTGCGGAGAATACACGGTCGCCACTGCGAAAGCGGACCTCGGTCTTGGACGGGTGAACATTTACATCCACCTGGTCGTAGTCGAGCGCAATGTTGACGACGGCCATAGGATAGCGACGTTCTTTCAGGAACCCGTGATACGCCTGCTCAAGCGCGTAGCCGAGCATGCGACTTTGCACCCAGCGGCGATTGACGAAGAAGCTCATGTAGCCACGGTTTGCCCTGCTGAGCGCGGGCTGACTTACCAAGCCACTTACATTAGGGCGTTCCAAATCTTCGTCATCAGGGCCTATTCCCAACATGTTTTCAGCAACATTCAGGCTGTGGATCGCGGCAACTGCCTCGCGCAGGCTCCCGGAGCCCGGGGTCTGCAGCGATGCGTTGCCCGTATTCAGGCTGAAGCGCACCTCAGGATAGGCAAGTGCATATCGAGTTACTAGGGTCTGAATGTGTGAAGTCTCGGTTGCGGTGGTGCGCAGGAACTTGCGGCGTGCGGGGACATTGCGAAAGAGTTGCCGCACCGTCATCACAGTGCCCTGCGATGCGCCGTGCCGCTGTTCATCGGTTATGCGTCCTTCGTCAATCTCCAGCCGTGTGCCCGATTCTTCGCCGGTATGTCTAGTAACAACCGAAATGCGGGCGACTGAGGCGATGCTTGGAAGTGCCTCGCCCCTGAAACCGAGCGTAGGGATAGCGTCGAGATCAGAGGCATCGCTGAGCTTGCTGGTGGCGAAGCGCTGGAAAGCCAGCCCAACTTCATCCTGGGGGATGCCAATGCCGTTGTCGGCAACGCGAATCTGCTCGACACCGCCACCACGAATCTCGACCGAAATCTCAGTTGCACCGGCATCAAGCGCATTTTCAACGAGTTCCTTAACGACCGATGCGGGACGTTCGATGACCTCGCCGGCGGCGATCATGGACGAGACTTTATCGGAGAGCAGTCTGATTGGCATCAGGTCTGGTCCGCTGCGCGCCTCATTCCGGCGCGGTAGGCTTTGTGCCCGGAGCTACCGCTTTCAGACACCTCGGAGATAGTCTGGTATATCTCGTCCATCTCTGTGTCCTTGACGTTTCGGAAGTAGTATGGCCTGCATATGAAGCCCCCGAAGAAACGGACAATCTCAGGGTGATCGTCAATGATGAAGTCGGGCGGCGTGAAAACGCCCAGTCCGGGTAGCGCGGCTTCGAAATCTTCCAGCGGCTTCTGGAAGACTTTCGTTACATAGTCCGCAAGCCCGAAGCGACGGACTTCAGCCGTGCGCACGCCAACGCCCGACCAGATGAATATCTTGTGCCCATCGGCTACGAGTTTGCTGAATGTTTCAGTCGTGTTGCGGCGCAGGCTGCCATCGGCGCCCATGATGGTGTAGTCAACGTCGAAGAAGATGTTCATTTTTGCACTGAACCTGCGCGGATATTTGCCGTCCATGATAACATGCACTGCACATAAGTTCGCTGTCCTCACACTTCAAATCGGAGACGGCTTGCGTGTGAGAGTTACGGATCAATTAGCATTCAACCATAGCGAAGCGCAGTTGCAACAGGAGACCTTATCTTGGCGAATAGACCTACTCTGCACGATGTTATTGAGGCGCGCGGACGTATTGCGCCTTATGTCTGGCGCACTCCCCTGCACCACTACCTTTCACTCGACAAGCTGCTGGGAGCAGAAGTGTGGGTAAAACATGAGAATCACCAGAGGCTGGGGGCATTCAAGATGCGCGGCGGGATCAACCTGCTGTCGCAACTGTCGGACGAGGAGAAGCAGCGCGGCGTAATCACTGCTTCGTCGGGCAACCACGGGCAGTCAATCGCGTATGCGGCGGGCGAGCTTGGCATCAGTTGCATCGTGTGCGTGCCGGAGGGCGCGAATGCGGGCAAGGTGGCTTCCATCGAGAGCCTTGGCGCGCAGGTCATCCATCATGGGCCGTACTTCGACATCACGAACGAGTACGCGCAGCGCCTCGCCAAGGAAGAGGGCTACCGATATGTCCATGCGATAAATGAGCCGATGCTCATCGCGGGCGTGGGGACATACACGCTGGAGATACTGGAAGACCTGCCTGATGTGGATTACATCATCGTGCCACTCGGCGGCGGGAGCGGAGCCTGTGGAACGTGCATAGTCGCCAAGAGCATCAACCCTGACATCAAGATAATAGCAGTTCAGGGGGAAGGTGCGCAGGCCGCGTATCAATCTTGGAAGACGGGCGAGCTCATTGAAGCACCGATGGAGTCCAAGGCGGAGGGACTGGCGACCGGGAAGGGATACGATCTTCCGATGGGCATATTGCGGGAACTGCTGGACGACTTCGTCCTCGTGTCGGATGAGGAGATGGAGCAGGCAATTGTGCTGCACCTCGAGAATACGCATAACCTTACCGAGCATGCGGGTGCGGCTTCGCTCGCGGGCGCACTGAAGATTAGAGACAGGCTGCAGGGCAAGAAGGTTGCGCTGATTATGAGCGGGGGCAATCTTTCGCTGGAGCATCTGAAGGATGCGCTGGCGAATGCATAAAGATGGACCGGCAAGACACAATAGCCGGCGCGCGAATTCGGCAAGTACACCGTGAGGCGGGAAATGCCAAGCACAGGAACACACCATATCGCTTATGGGGATGGCTACATAAGAGCGGAATTGCCAGAACGCACACGCGTGATCGAGGGAAAGCGACCGCTGCCTGCCATACCGGATGTCGCAGAGCGGATACGCGAGGTTATCACCAATCCTATCTCACATGAACCGCTGCGTAAACTGGTCAACAGCAAGTCCAAGGTTGTAATCGCATTCGACGACGCCTCAGGAGCATACTTCCGAACGCAGCGCGCGGACTTCAGACAAACGGCGATTGAGGTCATCGTAGAGGAGCTTCGCAAGGCAGGAGTCGCGCTGAACAATATCACACTGCTGCTGTCGCAAGGTCTCCACCGCAAGCTCAGTCGAACCGAGATGGAGACCTTCCTGGGCAGGCGGCTGGTGCTACAGTTCGGGTACAACAACCTGTACTGCCATGACGCCGAAGACCCTGAGCAACTTGTTCACCTGGGGTACACGCACCGGGGCTTCGATGTGGAGGTGAATCGCGCGATCCTAGATGCAGACCAGTTCATTTACCTGAACACGATGTGGGCGCCCTTCAACGGCGGCTGGAAGTCAACGGCAGTCGGGCTTGGTACTTTCAAAAGCATCCGACATCACCACAGACCCTGGCCCATCGCAAGCGGTCAGTCGGTGGATGATCCGAAAAACTCGTCATTCAAGAAGCTGGTGTGGGAGCAGGGCGCGCTAATCGAGAAAGCGTTGGAAGCGAAGGGCCGGCGAATCTTCACCATCGAGTCGGTGTACGACAATGCGGACCCTGAAAAGGACATCATCGCAATTAACGGCGGACACCCGACCGAAGTGCATCCGCACACGCTGGCGGCAATCGAAGAGCAGCAGGTGGTCGAAGTGCAGGGGCAGTCGGATATTCTTGTGGCTGGCATCGCCAACTGGAACGAGTGCTATTCCAAATTTTCGACGGTCAACCCGATTCTTGCGGCGAACCAGGCTATGGCGAACACGGTTACACAGTTCCAGGGGATGCCGCTGGTGCGGGAGGGTGGCATCGCAATTATGGCGCACCCACTGACGGCACAGTTCGATTCACGCCGGTTTGCACCGTACCTGGAGTTCTTCGAGAAGTTGCTGCCACAGGAGACGGACCCCTACTGGCTATGGGAGAACTATGTGGAAGAGTACGCCCATCGCCCGGAGTTCATCCACGGTTACCGATATGGTCATGCGTATCACGGCTCTCACCCGTTCTTTATGTGGAACAGCACGGGGATTCCGAAGCGTTATCTCAGCAGGATAATGTTCGCTGGTGTGCGAGACACGGATTCTGCAAAGAGGATGGGATTCGAGGCTTATGCGACTGTAGAGGACGCGGTTGCCGCGGCAGAGGCGGAACTTGGCAGGACTGCGAGCATCACTCTGATGCAGCGTCCACGCCACTTCATTCCGCGCGTGTCGCCTGACTAGACGATTGGCTTGACAATAGGAGGCTCAGCTTGGCATTCAGCGAAGAACTCGCGCTTCGAGTGAGGCAGTCACTTGGAGAGCAGGCGGGCATAACGGAGCGGAAAATGTTCGGTGGGCTTTGCTTCATGGTGAATGGCAACATGCTTGGCGGCGTGATGGGAGACGAGATCATCGTGCGCGTCGGTGCAGAGGGATACGAGAACACTTTGGAACTTCCGCATGCTCGTAAGATGGACTTTACCGGCAGACCAATGCGAGGGTTCGTGGTTGTCTCACCTGAAGGGATTGATTTGGATGAAGGCTTGGACGAGTGGGTCGAACGCGGCTTGAAGTTCGCCGTCTCGCTTCCGCCAAAGTAGCAGCATCTGCCTCGTCACTCTGGCAGCAGACTCTCGGTTTTCGTTGCTTTGCAGTCTTCACATATCTATAATCGATAGAACACTTACGCGCCATCGAGGGCTGCCAGACGAATGATTGATTACTCCAAACTTGAAACGGGTCAACAGCTATCCAGCCAGTCCGTTTCACTCAACGCCAAAGCAGTTGGCGACTATGTGGCGGCCGTAGGGGACACAAGCAGCCCTACGGCGTCCGATGGTTCATCCCTTGTTCCTCCGATGGCAATCGCGGCGCTTGCCCTCAGCGCGGTCATCAATGCGCTGCAGATCCCGGGCGGCACCATTCATGCAAGCCAAGAGCTAGGTTTTTGCGCGGCAGTGCCGGTCGGCTCCAAGGTTGAATGCACTGCCACTCTGGCGCAGAATTCCGTGCGGCGCAACTGGCGATTCCTGGTAGTCAATATGGAGGCGACCTCGGAGGGTGGCGGCGTAGTGATGGAAGGCAAGGGCACAATAATGCTGCCGGCATAAGGTGGCAGCAAAGATGGAGCACAGGACGATTATGCAAGAGGGCGACGCGTTGCCCACAATCGAGAAAACGATAATCCAGCCGCAGATCCAGCAGTACGCGGACGCGGCGGGAGACCATAACCCCATACATCTTGACGCCGAGTTCGCCGCCGGGACAGACTTCGGTGGCTCCACACTCGACGGCACTATTGCGCATGGTATGATGATCCTTGCGTCAATATCTGAGATGCTTACTGTCGCATTTGGCGAGGACTGGCTGAGCAGTGGAAAATTGAAAGTGCGCTTCCGAGGGCCAGTGTATCCAGGAGAAACCATAACAGCATTCGGAAACGTGAAGAAGATATCCATACTGGATGGCACGAGCGAATTAACATGCGCCGTTGGTGTGCGCAAAGACAACGGCGAAATCTCTATCAGTGGCGACGCAGTGGTATGCGTCCGAAGCGACGGCTAACGATACGGGAGAGTGTAACTTGACAGCAGAACATGGGGCGGTGCGCATAGCCGTCGATGCTATGGGCGGCGACAATGCTCCCGCCGATGTAGTCTCAGGCGCAGTGGAGGCAGCGAGAGAAGGTGGAGTGCAGATTCTGCTTGTCGGCGACCCCTCTCAGGTTCAGGCAGAACTGCTGAAGCACGATGCTGCCGAACTGCCGATTGCCGTAGTTCCCTCGGAAGGCGTGATCGTCGAAGGCGAGGCGCCCGCGATGGCGTTGCGCCAGAAGCCGCGAGCTTCGGTTCTCGTAGCCACGGGCCTCGTAAAGCAAGGGAAGGCAGACGCTTCCGTTTCAATGGGATCAACGGGGGCGGCTATGGCTGCTGCGGCAGTCGTACTTGGGCTGTCGGAGGGCGTTGACAGGCCTGCTCTCGGGGGACCGATACTGGGTGTTGCCCCTAACACAATCATCATAGACCTCGGCACGAATGTTGACTGCCGACCATCTCAGCTGCTCAGTTTCGCCGTAATGGGCGATGTGTTCGCGCGCCAGTTTTGGGGAATGGAGCAGCCGCGAGTTGCTCTCCTCAGCGTTGGCGAGGAGGCCGGCAAGGGCAACCGGCAGGTGCGTGAGACGACAGAACTTCTGACGAAGAGCGGTCTGAACTTCATCGGCAATGTCGAAGGAGACGACCTCGTTGCGAGCAAGGCAGAGGTGGTTGTCTGCGATGGATTCGTGGGGAACGTCGTTATGAAGCTGACGGAGGGCCTGGGGCAGGCTCTGTCCAATCACTTGAGCGAGTCACTTAAGGGTAAGCTCTCTGACGAAGAACTGGGCATAGCGGCACAGGAAGTGCATGACCTGAATAATATCGTACACGAATACGGTGGTGGACCTATATTCGGCGTAAACGGCATCAGTATCGTTGGGCACGGCGCGGGCGATGCCACTGCCGTGCGGCGAGCCATAGGCACGGCTAAATTTACCCATGACATCGACTTCGTTCCCAAATTGAATGAAGAAATGGTCGAGGTGTACGCACGAGTTCATGGCGAGTAGCATTCCCCGGCGGTGATTGCCGCTGCTCTCTACTACACGAGACACATAAGCAGCTAACTGATAGGCAGGAATCAAATTGAGCAATTCGGACATAGCAGGGAAATCGGCACTGGTCACCGGCGCTTCGAAGGGCATTGGCAGGGCAATAAGTCTTGAACTCGCCCAGATGGGCGTTAATGTGGCAGTGAATTACAACTCGTCCAAGTCCGAAGCTGAAGAGGTGGTGAATTCAATAACCGACCTGGGCGGGAAGGCGCTGAAGGTTCACGCAGACGTTAGCGACCTTGAACAGGTCAACGAGATGGTTGATAGAGTCAATGATGAATGGGGCGGCGTCAACATACTGGTAAATAACGCCGGAATCATCAACGACGGCCTACTTATGCGAATGTCCGACGAAGCGTGGCACCGGGTAATGGGCGTGAATCTCAATGGGACTTTCTATTGCACGCGAGCGACCTTGCGCCATATGGTGCGAGAACGCTGGGGCAGGATTATCAATATCGGCTCCGTTGTGGGCATTCGAGGAAACATCGGCCAGACCAATTACTCATCGTCCAAAGCTGCCATAATCGGCTTCACAAAATCGCTCGCCAAGGAAGTCGCCACACGCAATATCACGGTCAACGCAGTAACCCCCGGCTACATCAGCACCGAAACGGTGGCAGGCCTGTCTCAGCGACAAAAAGACACGATAATGACCTGGATACCGCAGGGCAAATTCGGAAACACTGAGGACATCGCCAGCATGGTTGGGTATCTCGCAACCGAGAAGGCGAGCTATGTGACCGGACAGATTATCAGTGTTGACGGCGGGATGGCGATTTAGGCTTCCCTACTTCAGCAATCGGCCGGACTTCCATCATCCCCATAGTCACACAGGAAAATTGTCCGTCCTTCTCTTAAGTCCAGGAAGACGGAAGAGCGACCTTTCTGACTCTGTTTCTTACGAATTCGGGGACCACGGACATATTCTTCCGAAGAAGCGCCGGAGAGAATTCTTTCACAACTTAGAGAGTTCATGGGTAAGCGATGACACTCAAGGGCAAGACGGTTCTGGTCACAGGTGGTTCACGTGGCATTGGCAAGGCAATTGCCCTCGACTTCGCCGCGCGAGGCGCTGACATCGCCTTCAACTACATCCGCAGCCATTCCGCGGCCGCTGAGACTCAAAGTGAGATCGAGGCCCTCGGAGTCCGCTGCCTGCGTGTGCGTGCGCATCTCGGCGACTCCGATAAGATCAGGCAACTATTTGCTGAAGTGAACGCAACATTCGGCAGGCTGGATGTGCTAGTCAATAACGCAGCCTCCGGCGTCCAGCGTTCGGCGTCCGAGCTTGAAGAAAAGCACTGGGACTGGACGATGAATGTCAACGCTAAGGCACCCTGGCTATGCGCGATCGAGGCGTCAAAGCTGATGCACGACGGTGGAAGCATAGTGAACATCACGAGCCAAGGGTCGCTAAAGGTTCTACCCTATTATTTCTCGGTTGGCACTTCAAAGGCAGCGTTAGAATCGCTCACGCGCTACCTGGCAGTTGAACTCGCGCCGCAGGGTATCTCCGTGAATGCGGTCTCGGGGGGCTATGTGGAGACGGGCGCGCTCGACTACTTCCCTAATCGTAACAGCATGATGGAAGCGGGCAACAGCACGCCTGCCGGCCGGATGGTTTCGGCGGAGGACATCGCGCGCGTGGTGGCCTTCCTATGCACCGAGGACGCCGCAATGATCCGTGGCCAGGTCATCGTTGTTGACGGGGGATATACGCTGCTCGCATGACGATGGCCCAAGCACTCCATCATTCGTGCTGCGGTATGACCTCAACCACTACTTCAAGTCCACCTTCAGAAAGAAGCTGTATGCCCTCTTGGACGTGGGCTTTTCTGATATAGCCGAGTCCGGTGTGGCCGTCTCCGTTCAGCATTTTTGTCGCCGATGTAAGCGTGCCAACCTGCCTGCCCTCATGGGTTAGCGCGACTGGAAGTTCGGGAACAGCTTCGCCATTCCAGGAAAGGCGAACCAAGTGCTTCTGCACCTTGTCGTAGGTATTCAGGCGCGCGACGACTTCCTGCCCAATGTAGCAGCCCTTGTTGAAGCTGATGAAGTCTTTGAGGCCTGCTTCGAGGGGGTTGTAGTCTTCGCAAAGTTCGCCATCGTAGCCCGCGATGCCTTGCTCTATCCGAACAAGTTCCAGTGCTTCATTGCCAACCGGCACTGCGTTCAAGTCAGTCAATGTCTCCCAGAGCGCATTTCTGTCCTGCGCGGATGCTATGATGTCGTAGCTTTCTATGCCCGCAAAGTCTGTGCGGAGAGCCAGAGCGTCAACCTCGCCAATTGTCAGGGCCGCCGAACCGTAGGGCGGGACATCGGCAAGTGAAGTCAGCGCATTGGACGCCTTGGGACCAACGACCGAGAGCATAGCTGTCGCCTCGGACACATCCTCGACTACGACATCCTCTATGAAGGTGTAGAAGTCTATCCACTCAGATACCTTCTCTCGTGTATCCGGACTTGTGATGACAAGCAGATGGTCTTCCTGTCTCAGGACGTATAGCAGGTCGATTATGCGTCCCTTGTTGGTGGTCAGCACCGTTCCCTGAACATCGCCGACTTCCAAGTCGTCGAGTTTGTTTGTCGAAAGACGGTTCAGCAGGTCGATTCCATCGGCGCCGGTAACCTTCAGGCGCGTAAGATGGGAACGGTCAGATATCCCCGTGCCCTGCGTCGTAGCGATGTTTTCTTCGGACACGGTTGAATAGACTGCTGCCGGCTTTTCCAGTGTTGCACTCTGCGTCATCGTCTATCCTCCTGAAAGAAACAGCCGCCCCCTGATGGGAGGCGGCAGTCGATGTCAAACGTTATGTGATCCGTATTATACATCCCGGCTACTGCGAGATCAGACACTGAAAGAAGTGCCGCAGCCACACGCCGTCTTGGCATTGGGATTGTTGAAGACGAATCCCTTGCCGTTGAGCCCGCCTGAGTAGTCAAGCTCGGTGCCGGCAAGGAAGATGTAGGACTTCTTGTCCACATACAGTTCGAGGCCGTGGCTGCTGATGACCTTGTCGTTCTCACCGGGAGTGTCAACGAGGTCCAGATCGTAGGTGAGTCCTGAGCAGCCTCCACCCTTTACTGCGACGCGCAAGCTGCAGCCCGGCTTGCCCATGTCTGAGGCGAACTCTCGAACATGCTTCGCTGCGTCGTCGGTTATGGTTATCGTTAGTGGCTCTGGTTGTACTCTTGCCATAACTCACTCCTGAGCGCACGCTCAAATCGGACAGTTGGATTTCTCTGACATATACATTCTATTGCTAATGTGCCAAGTCGTCAATTCCTGTGGAAGCGTGTGGAATAGGTATGGGCAGTTCATCTTGATGGTTATGGGGAATCGTTTCCTCACGCCGAATTCCTGATAAAATGGGCGAATGCGGATTGATGCGATTGGTAATCCTGACAGTTACAGTTCCGGCGGCAGGGAGGCACTGCGCGCTCGCGCACAGGCTCTGCTGGAGTTCGACGTTATTCGTGAGCGAGTGGCCGACCGCGCCACATACTTCCCGGCTCGCCAGCTCGCTCTGAGCTTGCAACCGTCATACGACGAATATGAGGTTGCGCTGCTTCAGCAGGAGACCGTCGAGGGGCGGGCGGTTCTGGACGAAGCGGGCGAAGTGGATATGCACTGCCCGGAAGACATCAGAGATTCTGTCACGCGAGCCTCTCTGGGAGGCATCCTGACCGGGAAGGAACTGCTCGCGATTGGGCAGACCCTCGATGTGCATGCACGGGCAAGGAGCGGCATTCTTGCGGTGCGCCAGCATGCCCCTATGCTCGCCGATAGCGCCGAGAGCATTCCGGATCTGGGTGAACTGACGCACCAGATTCGAGCGCGCATTGGCGAACGGGGCGATGTTAGAGACGATGCAACGCGCACTCTTAGGGCACTGCGCAGCCAGATACGGCAGGCATACCAGCGAGTAACGGACTCGCTAAACTCGCTAATACAAAATGCAGGGCCGGACAATGTTCTGCAGGACAATGTTATCTCCGTCCGCAACGACCGCCTCGTTGTGCAGGTCAAATCGGAGATGCGCAGCCGCATCCCCGGCATCGTTCACGATGCATCCAACACAGGCGCGACTCTGTTTATAGAGCCGTTCTCCACGGTAGATATCGGCAACACTTGGCGTGAACTTGCACTCGCTGAGGAACGTGAGATTCGCAAGGTGCTGCGCGACCTTTCAACACTGGTCGGCGAGCTTGAACAGGACATTCGCCGGGGGAGCGAATTGACGGCGCACCTGGACTTGATAATGGCCCGCGCCCGATACAGCTATTCGGTGCGCGGGGTGAGGCCCCTGTCGCCTGATGATGGCGAGTTTGATGCTGAAGTCGGCACGGATTCTGAAAGTTCCGCTGGTGTTCGCAAGGACATGGCGGTCAAACTGATTAATGCCAGACACCCGCTGATTGGCAGAGATGCGGTTCCGGTGAATGTGGGCGTCGGGCCTGACTGGTCGGTGCTTGTGGTTACAGGACCGAATACCGGCGGCAAGACGGTGGCGATGAAGACCGTCGGGCTGCTCGCGCTGATGCACCAAGCAGGTTTGCAGATACCTGCCAATGACGGGAGCATGCTTCCGACATTCGATGGTGTTTATGCGGATGTGGGAGACCAGCAGAGCATCGAGCAGTCGGTTTCAACATTCAGCTCCCACATGCGAAGCGTCATCGATATTCTTGCAGAGGCCACAACTGAGTCGCTGGTACTGCTGGACGAACTCGGTACGAGCACAGACGCCGAGGAGGGATCGGCGCTTGCACGCGCCATTCTGGAGGACCTTGCAGAGAGGCGCGTGTCCACGATAGTGACGACACACCATCGCAGCGTTGCCGCGTATGCGGAGACATCGCCGGGAATGATGAATGCGAGCGTTCAACTGGACGCCGATTCACTGACACCGACTTATCACCTTACGCTGGGGATACCGGGTCGCAGCTACGCGATGGCGATTGCCGCGAGCCTTGGCCTGCCAGAGCACATTATGGAAAATGCGCAGGCGTCGATTGAGCCACAGTATCTAAGATTCGAGGACTGGCTGACCGAACTCCAGCGCGAACGCAATCAGCTTCAGACTGTTTTGCTCGACGCCGAGCAGTCTCGAGGGAAGGCTGATGTGCTCAGGCAGCAACTCGATGAGCAGATAGAGTACCTGATCACACACAGGGACGACATCCTGGACGGCATGCGGCGCAGCATGCTCTCCCAGTACGACGAGGCGCAACGCAAGCTCAAAGCTGCGGAAGCCGCGCTGTCTTGGGGTGCGCCTGCAGGCGTTCCAACCGCTAAGACGCGTGAAGAGATACGGCGAATGCGCCGGGAATTGGTGGCAGAACGAGCCGCTGTCGGGCCAGCGATTCCTGTACGGGAAGTTCCTAGGGAGATGGAGGTTGGGGACAAGGTGTATGTGCGCGGCCTGAACCTTGGTGGAGTGCTTGTGTCCCTTCCGGAAAGTGGAGGCGATGCCGAAGTTGGCATTGGCAATGTGCGAATTCAGGTGCATCCCACGCGCCTTTCAGTCATCGAACAGCAGCCGGAGCAAGCCAAAGCAGAACTGAGCATATCTATTGGGCCGATGCTGGACTCCGCGGAGCTCGATGTTCGCGGCATGCGCGCAGACGAATCACTCGCGGAGCTCGAGCTGTTTCTGGACAAAGCGGTGCGGGACGGTTTTAACTCAGTGCGGGTCATACACGGGAGAGGTAAGGGCATTCTGCGCAATGCGGTGCGCGAGCATCTGACACGCCACCCGCTTGCCCAGTCCCACGAAGCGGAAGCGAGAGAGCGCGGTGGTGACGGTGCGACCCTGGTTCATCTGGCGTAGCGTCTTGGCTGGGCGCATCGTATCGGCTCTCGCCGTCGCAATACTATTGAGCAGCATGGCCTGCATCAATTCCGGGCAGCAGCAGGAAATGCCAACCACAGCCGTTGTCGCGACCGCAACGAGCACTGTCGCTTCAACGGCGACCGCGGAGCCTACCGCTGCAGCAACTCCAATACCAACCACCTTGCCGACCGAGACAGCAACACCGGCTGCGACTCGGACGCCGAAAGCGACACAGGTCGTGGCGACGGCAACGCAGACTCCACCACCGACTGCAACGGCAGTACCGTCTCCAACCCCCGTACCAACACCGACGGGTCCAAGCGTGACAGTGGGAACAACGGTGTTCACAGCGGAGATAGCGGATACGCCAGAGTTACGCAGCAGGGGATTGGGGGAGCGCGACAGCCTTCCAGACCAAACCGGTATGCTGTTCATCTTTCCGGGAGGGCAGGCATCATCGTTTTGGATGAAGGGGATGCGCTTCCCACTTGACTTCATATGGATCGGTCAGGACTGCACGGTAGTTGACCTGACGGAGAATGTGCAGCACTCGGCGCCAAATACTCCGAGCTCGGAGTTGAAGATTTTCGAGTCGGAATCGCCTGCGGCATATACTCTTGAAATCAATGCCGGGGAGGTTAGGCAATTCGGAGTGGAGATTGGGGACGAAGTGCAGTTCAGTGGAATAGAGTCGGAGCGCGCAAGGTGCTGTGAGTCGGGAGATTGCGATGGCGAATGACTCGACAGATCGAGAGCCGCTGCGGGTAGTATTCATGGGCACGCCGGAATTCGCCGTTCCTGCACTCGACGCCCTGCTGGGTATGGGCTGCAATGTTGCAGGCGTATATACTCAGCCCGACCGCCGTTCCGGTCGAGGAAGAAGGCTCACGGCCCCACCTGTGAAAGTGGCTGCAGTGGAGCGCGGATTGCCAGTATTCCAGCCCACATCGCTACGCCGTGACGGAGGAGCGCGACAACAGTTAGCATCGCTGCAGCCTGACCTAATCATGGTTGTGGCATACGGGCTGTTCCTTCCAGCAGAAACGCTTGAAGTTCCGCCGCTTGGCGCGTTGAACATTCACCCGTCACTGCTACCGAGGCATCGCGGACCCTCTCCGGTGGCAACGGCAATCCTCGAAGGTGACGCGATTACTGGCGTGACCATCATGCAGCTTGACGAAGGTATGGATTCAGGTCCGGTCATCGCGCAGGTGGAGAATGTGATTGGAGCGGAAGAGACGACGGCTGATCTGACTTCGCGGCTATTCGATATGGGCGCCCAACTACTTAAGGAGACGATTCCGGGGTGGCGGGACGGTGAGATTGAAGCGCAGGCTCAGGATGAATCCGAAGCTATGGTAACAAGATTGCTGAAACGCGAAGACGGCATCATCGACTGGACTTTTCCAGCGAGCTATATCGCCAGACAGGTGCGCGCCTTTCATCCCTGGCCCGGTAGCTTTACCCACTGGAACGGCAAGCAACTCAAGGTGCATAAGGCTGGAGTCCTAAACTTGGATGCGTCTAACGAGCCTGGCACGGTGATTGAGACTCCGCAGGGGATTGCGGTCGCATCGGGAGACGGCGCACTGCTCCTTCACCGGGTGCAGGTCGAGGGGCGTCAGGCGGCGGACATTCCTGACTTTGCGCGCGGATATCGCGACTTCGTGGGTTCGCATCTCGGAACATCCTGATATAATCGGCCTCAGATTGAGGAATCACAGACTGAGGTGCGAAATGGATAAGGCGCTTGCGGGAGTAAAGATTCTGGATATGAGCCGCGTGCAGGCGGGGCCCTCGTGCGCACAACTGCTTGCCTTTCTCGGCGCGGATGTGATCAAGGTGGAAGACACGGTTGGGGGCGACAACACTCGCTGGGAGCAGGCGCACATTGACGGCGTGGACAGCGTCTATTACACGATATTCAATAACAACAAGCGCGCCATAACGCTCAATCTGAAGACTGAGCGTGGCAAGCAGCTGTTCGAGAAGCTCGTTCTGTGGGCTGATGTTGTGCTGGAGAATTTCTCCAAGGGAGTGATGGAACGACTTGGCATCGGTTACTCCCGGCTGAATGAGATCAACCCCCGCGTTATCCATGCCAGTATCAAGGGTTTCGGCGAGTACGGGCCGTGGAGCGACTTCCGAAGCTTCGAGGTTTCGGCGCAGGCGACGGGCGGAGCAATCGCCTCTAACGGCTACCCAGACCTGCCACCCATACCGTCTCCAATCGGCGCAGGCGACTCCGGAACCGGTCTGCACACTGCCATCGGCATTCTCGCCGCGCTGAGGCAGCGAGACAATTCGGGCGAAGGGCAGCACATGGAGGTTTCGATGCAGGACGGCATCGTCAACCTGATGCGCTATCGACTAATTCGCAGTCTGTCGATCGCCACGCCCAATGAGCGTCCCGGCGACCGCGGCGGCAGGGGGATTCCGATGATTTATCCCTGTCATCCCGGAGGCTCTGACGATTATGTGATGATACATATCGCGGGCGCGCTCTGGGAGACCGTACTTGCTGTGATCGGACGCTCGGAACTGATTGGCGACGAGCGATACTTTACCGAGGAGAACAGGGCCGAGCGCGGAGACGAGGTGCTGGAAATCGTAAGTGGCTGGACGATGAAGCACGACAAGTACGAAGCGATGAGGGCGCTGGCTGAAGCGGGCGTGTGGTGCGGTGCAGTTATGAGCCCGGAAGAGGTGCTGTCAAACGAGCATCTGTCGGCCCGTGAAATGGTGGTGGATGTGGACGATCCCAAGCGCGGCACTTACCAGATGATCGGCTGCCCGGTCAAGCTGGACAAGTCCCCTGTCGAAATACAGCCTGCTCCGCATTACAGCGAGCATACCGACGACATATTGACGGAAATGCTGGATGTGTCACCGGATGAACTGCCGAACCTTCGGAGGCAGGGCGTTATCGTTTAGGGACGGTGTTCATTTCCAGTATCCGTCCACGCGGACGGCTTCCTGCTCGCCGGGCCATGGTGGCATCGTAACTATGATGAAGCTCAGGTCCTCATCACCGGTGTTGCGGAACTGGAAGTGAGTCCCTAACTCTATGGTGAGAGACACGCCGGGGGCGACATCCTCCACGGATTCACAGGACTCGCTCTTCCGCCAGACCTGCCCACGCCCCCGTAGGAAGTACCAGACTTCTTCAACGGTCCTGTGCATTACGGCAGAGGAAGTCGCGCCGAGAGGCAGCGTGCAATGCACCATACTGCCGCTCTCTACGGCGACAAGCTCTCTGATTTCTGAGCCATCGGGTGCGAGGACCGTGTAGTCCCTGGGGAGCATCCGTACATCCGTCATCCGAAGCCTGAGAACCTAAGCTGGCGCGGCTCCTCCGGGTCCGCCTCTGACTGCTCGAAGCCGGACACTCCAACTCCAACGAGTCTGAAGCGCCGGCGGCCGTAGAGTTCCGCGCGCAGTAGTTCGCCCGCAAACTGCGACAGGTCATCAGCGGACTGCACGGCGTATGGCAGCGTTTTCTGGCGCGTGAAAGTTGTGAAGTCCGAGAGGCGAAGCTTGAGCTTGACCGTGCGCCCCTGAAGCTGCTTGCGCCTGAGTTGATTGGCCACACGCTGGCTCAGGCGATTGACCACCTCGAGCAGCGCTTCCGGCTCACCTATGTCCTGTGCAAATGTGGTCTCTGCGCTAACCGACTTCGTTTCGCGGCGAACCTCGACAGTGCTGTTATCCTGGCCCAATGCAAGCTTCTGCATCTGGGCGCCGTGCTTGCCGAACCTTTCGCGCAGCCAATCTTCGTCCTGTTGTGCAATATCGCCTATGGTTTCGATGCCCTCAGAACTGAGCCGCTCGGCGGTCTTTGGGCCGACGCCCCACAGATCGCGTATCGGCAGCGGCGCGAGAAATGCTTTTTCGTCGCCGGGCGCCACGACGGTCAGGCCGTCCGGCTTGTCCATGTCGGACGCTATCTTTGCAATGGACTTACTAGTCGCCACGCCGACGGATATAGTTAAGCCCAACTCGTGCTTTACTCGTCTCTTCAGGCTTGCGGCAATATCAGCAGGCCGGCGGTTTTCGGCGACTATGGAGGTCACATCGAGGTAGGCTTCATCCAGGGAGAGTGGCTCGACGAGGGGGGTCAAGTCTCGGAAAATTGACATGACGCGTTGCGAGATTTCGCGGTACCGGTCAAAGCGTGCGCCAATCCGAATAGCGTGAGGGCAGAGTCTTTGAGCCGTGCGCATAGGCATGGCGGAGCGGACGCCGAATTCGCGAGCCTCATACGAAGCGGATGCCACCACGCCGCGCCCCTCTGCGCTGCCGCCAACCACGACCGGCTTGTCGCGCAGTTCAGGGTTGTCCAGTTGCTCTACTGAAGCGTAGAATGCATCGAAGTCTGCGTGAAGTATATGACGCATGTGCCAAACCTCAACGCCATATTACACCGAATGGAGGGCAGGCTTAAAGCAGCAAATTTGCAGGTTTACGAGTTATACTGCGCCGTCAATAGAAACATCGAGGACTGCGGGCTTTCCAAGCTCCAGCGCTTCGCGCAATGCGGGTCCTATGTCAGCAGGGTCTTCAACCTTGCGGCCGAACACTCCCATAGCCTGTGCGACCGCCGCAATGTCAAATGGCGTTGCGAAATCCATCGCGATATACTTGCTCTCCGGGTTCTGCTGTCCAAGAATCTCGCTCTTGTAGATGTTCATGTTCAGCTTGAGCACACGATACGCCCTGTTGTTGCATATTACATACACAACGGGAATGTCGGAATTCGCAGCGGTCCACAGAGCCTGCACGGTCATCATTGCGCTACCATCACCGATGATGCCGACTACAGGACGGTCAGGGCTCGCCAACTTGACGCCCATTGTGCCGCCCATGCCCCAGCCGAGCGCGCCGCCTGTGATCCCGAGCAGGCTACCCGGCTCTTCGAACTCCAGCGCGCCGAAAATGGAGGCGCGCGTAGTAACGGAGTCGTCAACGACAATCGCATCGTCTGGCAGCGCGTCTGCAATCTCGGTCATCATGCGTTCGGTGGACATCGGACTAATGTCGTGCCGTGCGTTCAGTCTTGCCTGCCAGGCGGCGGCCTGTTCAGCCTTTTCCTCAGCGACTGAAGTTGCTCGACCTTTGGCAGACTCTTTAGCGGCTCCTGACATGCGGAGCTCAAGCTCCTGAGCAAGCGCTGCCAGTGCAGTGCGCGCGTCCGCGATGATGCCTACATGGGTCGGTTCAGTTCTTCCAATCTGCGTTGCATCAGAATCTATGTGAATCAACTGCGTTTCGGAATTGAGCGCTCTGCCTGAAAAGTAGAAATAACCGGGAAAGACCGGGGTTCCCACTGCTACAACTGCATCCGCATCTTCCAGCAACGCGTTGCCTGCCGGCATGCCGGGGCTTGCCAGTCCTAGGAATTGGGGATGGCTGGTGGGGAAGTTTACCTGCGAGTAGTAGCTTGCGTAAACCTTCGCGCCCAGGGTTTCCGCGAGACGCACGGCTTCTGCCGACGCAGCCGACTGCCCTACCCTATCGCCCACAATAATGACGGGATTCTCGGCATTCGCGAGAATTTCCGCTGCTTCCTGAATTGCGTCGGCGTCGGGAGCGACACGCGAGTATGTCTTGTGAGACGGTACAATCTCAACATCCGCCTCGTCGTCCAGAGCGTTTGCGGAAAACGCAACATACACGGGGCCCATCGGATGGGTTTTTGCCTCAATGAAGGCGCGGCGCATTACGCTTGGGATCTGCTCCGCGTGGGTTACTTCCGCGCTCCACTTGCAGAACTGGCTGACCATCTCAACCAGGTCCGTGCGCCCTTCCGCCAACTTGCGGATGTCCTTGTTTGCGGAGGTCAGGATCAACGGGGTGTTGCCTTCAGCTGCGTTGGCGAGCAGGCTGACACCGTTCGCAAGTCCGGTCTCGATGTGCAAGTTGACGAAAGCTGGCTCGCCACGATAGCGCGCATAAGCATCTGCCATGCCCATCGCCGCGCCCTCCTGCACCGCGAGCATGTATCGAATGTCCGGGTAGTTCTCCAGCTCGTCAATGATTGGCCCTTCGCTGGTACCTGGATTTCCGAATATGTAATCAACGCCTTCAGCACGGAGCATTTCCATGAGCGCGCGCTTGCCTGTCATTTTTGGCATGTCGAAACTCCAATTCTAACTTTCCCACAAATTAGCGTCGGCCGGGACGTCGTCAGATTGGGGGCCGACAACGCAGAATACATGACCGCTGGGCGCTTCCATAACCCACCATGACTTGACTTGTTCTTTGCGCCGTGCTCCTAGCACCTCCAACCGCCGCACTTCTGCATCGACGTCATCAGACTCGATGTCTAGATGTATGCGTGCTTCATCATTCACAGCTTGAAGCCCGAAGGTCAGTCCTCCGACGCGTCCGTCAAGTATCGCATAAGGGTCGTCGTCATTGCCCCAGTGTTGGGCCCGCATTCCGAGCGCGCCACTCCAGAACTCCACACCTGCGTCCATCCTGTCAGGTGGGCAGTCAATAAGAATCACGCTCAATCTGCTGCGATGCGCCATTGTGTCTTTGCCAAATGATTGTAGTCAGTGCGAGGGGCTCATTTCCAGGAGAACAAGTCAGTCGTCCCACAATTGAGCGTCCCCGGGGAAATCGTTGGACTGCGGGGGCACGACGCAAAACACGTGGCCACTTGGCGCTTCCATTATCCAGAAAGAGTCCATCTGTTGCTTTCGCTTTGCGCCCAACGCCTCAAGTCGCTTCACTTCCGCATCGACATCATCGGTCTCGAAGTCCAGGTGTATCCTTGCATTCTCGTCAATCTGCTGCAGTAGGACGAAAAATCCCCCGGCGTGCCCTTCGAGAAAGACATAAGGATTGGATGGATTCTCTCTGACGCGTGGGGGCATATTAAGCGCATTGCCCCAGAAGTCCACGCCTGCATCCATCCTGTCAGGCGGGCAGTCAATCATTATCGCGCATAGCCTGCTTCTGTGTGCCATTATATCTTCGCCAGTATCTCCTCGATTGCCTGCCTTCGGAAACGCTCAAGGTCGTCCGCGTCCTTGATGATTGCGCCGAGCGTCTGCTCGACAGCTTCGTAGTCGAGATGGTCGAGATGCAAAACTACCATCGCCCTAGCCCAATCGAGCGTCTCCGCGATTCCGGGCACTTTGTCCAAGCCCGTGCGGCGGGCGCCGTCCACGAAGCGCACAACCTGGCGAGCAAGCCTGTCTTCGATGCCGTTGACCTTAGCGCGCACGATGCGCAATTCCTTGTCGATGTCAGGATAATCAATCCACAGGTAGAGGCAGCGGCGACGCAGCGCGTCCGACAAGTCGCGCGTGCGATTTGATGTCAGCACTACGAATGGCCGATGCTTCGCCTTGATTGTGCCGATCTCCGGTATCGTCGCCTGAAAATCGGAAAGGACCTCCAGAAGAAACGCCTCGAACTCTTCATCGGCGCGGTCAACTTCGTCAATCAGCAGGACGGGAGGCTTATCCGGTTCGGTGAGAGCGGCGAGCAGCGGGCGCTTCAGAAGAAACGACTCGCCGAATATTTCTTCCTCCTGTTCCTGCGCGGAAATGTCGGCTTGCTCGTTCAGCTTAATCCGCAGCATCTGCCGCTGGTAGTTCCATTCGTACAGCGCGGTGGAGACGTCCAGCCCTTCGTAGCACTGCAGGCGGATCAGCCGCGTATCGAGCAGTCGCGCCATCACGTTTGCAATCTCAGTCTTGCCCACGCCCGCGCGTCCCTCTATGAGCAGCGGGCGTTCCAAAGTCTGCGCCATGTAGATGGATGTGGCAATTGCCGGGTCGCCGACATAGTTCTCCGACGCCAGCCTGTCCAGAATATCCCTGATTGGGTCTTGCCGCTCTTCCAAGTCCTTCCTCGCCTGTCTGCCTATTGGTAAGCCTGTCCAACTGAAAGGGGCAGGTGAATGAAATAACCTGCCCCTTTTATCGCTAACTAAGCGGGCCTATTCTATGGGACGAATTGGCGCCCTAATTGCCGGAGTCGTGGATTAGTCGCCAGACCTTCTCTGCCTTTGCGGGCATGTCGATGTGGGTGACACCGAATGGCGAGAGCGCGTCCACAACCGCATTGATGACCGCGGGAGACGCTGCAATTGTGCCAGTCTCGCCCGCGCCCTTGACGCCCAAAGGATTGGTCGGCGAAGGCGTAACAGTCCGCGCGGTCTCGAAGGATGGCAGGCTTGCCGCCTGCGGCACCGCATAGTCGAGCATGCTGCCCGTTATGAGCTGCCCGTCCTCGTCGTACACACCCTCTTCCCAGAGTGCCTGTCCGATGCCCTGTGCCACGCCGCCGTGAACCATGCCTTCCACAATCATTGGGTTGATTACATTGCCTACATCGTCAACTGCAACGTACCGCAGTACGGTGGTGTCGCCGGTGTCCGAGTCAACCTCGACTACGCAGATGTGCGTGCCGAACGGCCAAGTGAAGTTCTTCGGATCGTAGATGCTGGTGGCTTCCAAGCCGGGCTCCAGACCTTCGGGCAAGCCGTCATACCAGTATGCCGCCAGCGCGACTTCCTGGAAGGTCTTCGCCTCTGCGGGCGCGCCCTGCACGAAGAGTTGACCATCCTCATAGACCACATCGTCCGGGGACGCTTCCAGCATATGCGCCGCTATCTGCTTCGCCTTGTCCTTGATCTTCTCCACGCTCATGTGGATGGCAGTGCCACCAACAACGGCGCTGCGGCTGCCAAAAGTACCTGTGCCCTGCTGAACCTGTGCCGTATCGCTCTCGACTACTTCCACATCCTCGATAGGAACACCGAGTTCAGATGCCGCGAGCTGAGCGAATGTCGTCTCGTGCCCCTGACCGTGCCCGGATGAGCCGCTGTATACGGTCACCTTGCCTGTCGGATGCACGCGCACCAAGGAACTCTCCCACACGCCAGCCCTTGCACCCAAGGCATAAGCGACTGCTGAGGGCGCCATGCCGCAGATTTCGACATAGGTCGAGAAACCCACGCCTATGTATCGGCCATTCTGTCGGGCTTCTTCTTGCTCGGCACGGAAGTCTTCGTAGCCCAGCATCGAGAGCGCTAGATCAAGCGCATTTTCGTAGTCACCGCTGTCGTACGTGACACCGGTTGCCACATCGTACCCGTCCTCGAAAGGCGGAATCAGGTTCTTACGGCGCACTTCCACCGGGTCCATTCCAATCTCCGCAGCGAACCTGTCCAGCATCCGTTCAACCACATAGGTCGCTTCGGGTCTGCCAGCGCCGCGATAAGCGTCAACCGGCGTGGTGTTTGTAAACACACCGATGACCTTGCAACGAACATTGTCGATCTTGTACGGACCAACAAGCATAAGCCCGAAGAGGTATGTCGGAATCGCCGGTGCGAAGGTGGACAGGTACGCGCCCATGTTTGCGTAAACTGTGCCCTGTATGCCCGTGATAGTCCCGTCTCGGTTGCCGACAATCTCCCAATCGCCGATGTGGTCTCGGCCGTGAGTAGTGGCGAGGTAATTTTCCTGCCGCTCTTCAGTCCACTTGACCGGCCGACCCAGCTGCTTGGCGATCACGAATGCTACAACTTCTTCGGCGTACAAATAGAGCTTACAGCCGAATCCGCCGCCCACATCAGGAGAGACTACTCTTATCTGGTGCTCCGGATGCCCCGTAACGAGAGCCAGCAGAAGCCGAACCAAGTGCGGAATCTGGGATGAAGTCCAGAGGGTGACTTGATTCGTGCCAGGGTTGTAGTCTGCGACTACTGCCCTGCCCTCCATAGAGTTGGGGATCAGTCGCTGGTTAACGATTCGTTCTGAGACCCTGACTTCAGCGCTTTCGGATGCCACATCGACGTCACCGCCCGCGACTTCCCACTCAAAACCGACATTATTTGGAGCATCGTCATGTACCTGTGGGGCGCCGTCCTTTGTTGCCAATTCTGCATTCACAGCGGCTGGCAGTACATCGTATCCCACCTCCACCAGTTCGGCAGCATCGACAGCGGCGGAAGGGTTTTCGGCGACGATCGCTGCAACGGCATCTCCCACGCAGCGCACCTTTCCGATTGCAAGTGGTGGATGGGGGACTTCGATCGTATCCGGCACGACCCAGCCGCAAGGGAGGCCAATCTCTTCGCCTATATCCTCGCCGGTGAAGACTGCCACGACACCGTCAGCGACGCTGGCGGCGGATGTGTCGATGCTTGTTATATTCGCGTGGGCGTAAGGGCTGCGAACCAGCGCAATATGCAACATGCCCACCATTTTAATGTCATCTACATACGTGCCTCTGCCAGTAATCAGGCGAGGATCTTCCCGTCGCTTGATGCTGGCACCGAAGGCAGCGGACGGAGTAGCGGTAGTCATACATTCCTCCTTGCGGTAGTTAATGTCTTCCCAAAGAGCAACATTCGCTCGTCATAAGAGTAAGGCGGCATGCCAGCCCCTTACTTGACGCGTACTCTACATTAACATCCACATTTAGGCAATACTGCGAGACGGCGGCAGGCGTTGACTCGAGCTGGCAGAGGTTTGAGCGAAAGGAGGGATTAAACTTACTAGACCTGCTCGTCCTCGCTGAGCCGTGCGCGTGGGTGCGCCGCCATATACACTTGCTTTGCCTGGGCGTTCGTGACATGCGTGTAAATCTGCGTGGTGGCAGGACTTGCATGCCCCATCAGCTCCTGTACCACTCGCAGGTCCGCGCCGCCTTCAAGCAGGTGTGTGGCGTAGGAATGGCGGAGTGTGTGGGTATGTACACCCGATGGGAGCGCAGCTTTGACACTGTACTTGCGAACCTTTTCCTGAATACTGCGCTGGCTCAGGCGACCTCCGAATCGATTGAGAAACAAGGTCATGCCGCTGCCCTTGCCTGCCAGCCTGGGACGGCCATCTCGCAGGTACAGCGAGAGAGCGTTCTTTGCCGTCTCGCCCACGAGTACGACTCTCTCCTTCGATCCTTTGCCCCGAACGCGAATCTCTCGCGTGGAGAGATTGAGGTCGGTTACGCGTAGGTTGCTCGCCTCGCTTACGCGCAGACCGGCGCCGTAGATGACCTCCAGCAATGCCTGATCGCGCAGGCCAGTCGGCTTGGTGACATCCGGCGCATCCATGAGCCGTTCGGCCTGCTCTTGCGACAGGAAGCGAGGCAGCTTCTTCGGGACGCGCATAATGCCGCGCTTCGGAAGCGGATCGCCCTCGATGATGCCTTTGCTCGACATCCACTTGAGGAAGGTGCGCAGCGTGCTGAGTTTTCGCGAAACGCTATGGCGCACATAGCCAAGTTCCGTGAGCCAGGCGAGGTAGCCGCGCAGCGTGAAGCGGTCGAGTACCCGCATGTCGGCGATGTCCTTCAGGCGCATGTAGTCGTAAAGCGGCTGAAGGTCAGCCTTGTAGTTGCGAACGGTCAGATCCGCAAGGCCCTTTTCCGCTCGGAGATGCTGCTCGAAATCCGCAATCAATGCTTGCCACTTACTCTCATTCATAAGTCAACGGTATCGGGCACTAACCGAATCCTTCTAGCGGCGTTGCATTCTTGTATGGACGTCTTTTCGGGTGTGCGAAATTTCAGACCTGCTAAGATGCAACCCAGGGGCTAGGAATTCTTGCAGATGTTGGACTGGTTGGTGATTGAATGAGCGGGTTTTGGGATCGATTACGAGGGTGGTACTTAGCGATACTGGCAGTAGTGATTATTGTCGCCGTCGTTGGTGGGGTTATTTTCACCCTCAATCCTTTCGGTTTGAACCCGTTTGCAGGCGAAGCTGAAAATGCCCTATCACCAACTGAGCGCCTGATTCCGGTCAGGATCGACACGCTGACGACGGAAGTTGCCATCAACGGCAGTATCGCCTTCACCAACACCGAGGACCTCAGCTTTGGTTCTACCGGCTATGTCGCGGAATTACTGGTGACTGAAGGCGAGATAGTATCGGAAGGCCAGCCGCTCGCTCGCCTCGACCCTGAAAGCGTGGCGAACCTGCGACGCGCAATTGCAGAGGCGCAGATCGAGTACGAAGAGGCACTAGATGCTCTCGCGGACGCGAAGACACCTATTGTGCGAATTGTCGAAGCCGAAGCCGCAATCGCGGACGCCGAACTCGAAGTGCAGAGCGCACAAGAAGCTCTCGACGAACTGCTTAATCCAACCCCACAGGCCGTTGCCGAAGCGGAGTCCGCACTCGCCGATGCCGAACTCGAAGTGCAGAACGCGCAGGAAGCTCTCGACGAAACGACTCCGAGCGCCGAGGAGATCGCTCAAGCTGAGGAGGCAGTCGCACAGGCAAATATCGCGCTTCTGGACAGCCAGCACGCCTTAGGCAACGACTACATCAATGCTCAGGCAGAGCTTGAAATCGCCGAGCGCGACCTGGCTGTGGCAAGGCTGCTGCTCAACTCTCCCACAAATGCAGACATACTCGACGAAGCTCGGGATACCCTCCACCAGGAGTTGCTCGACTACACGAATATCATCTACAAGTGGACAGGAGTCAGGGCAACTGAAAGTGACCTTGCGATGTCCCCGCAGGAGCTATTTGAAGCCCTTGATTTTGATCCGGATGTGATTTATTCCCCCCACTATCCGCTTTTTCCGGATGGGCGTATCCTCGACAACCCGGATACCCGCTGGAACGAGTTGAAAGTGCTAGGCTGGATTGGTTTATTCCCCGGAGGCGGCGGGATTGAAGCCCAGTGCCTTGACCATACTCTAGTCCCTCAGCGAGCCTCCGATACGACAAATACGAACCACGAACTCTGCATCGAGCGCGACATGGACAACGCATGGGAAGCGCTTCAGACCGCCAGCAACGACCTGCAGGCCGTAGAAGCCGAGTTTGACGACACCATGGCTGACTTGAAGGAAAGTCACTCGCAGGCGGTTGACGGCGTCGCATCTGCACATGAAAGAGTTGACCGTTTGCAGAGCGGCGGCGCGGAGCACAGACTATTGGAGAGGAAAGTCGCCACAGCCCGCGAGAATCTGACAAAGGCCGCAGAAGACCTCAGAGACCTGCTTACACTAGACGCAGTTGAGGTTGAAAGCCTGAGAAACCGCCTTTCGCTTGCCCAAGAGAACCGAGACGCTGCCGCGTCGCTGCTCGAAACCACACTAAGGCCCGAAGCCGTAGAGATTGCCGTAAAGAGCAATGCGTTGGCACTTGCACGGGCCGGACTGGATCAAGCCTCGCAGGACTTACAGGAAATCCACGACCGCAGCGAACTGCAAATCACGCTGCAGGAGGCATCGGTGGCGGCGGCGCAGGCGAAGATAGACGGAGAAACGAGACGCTACGAGGATTCTACCCTCAAGGCACCCTGGGACGGTTACATATCGTCTATACCTGTTGAAGCCGGACAGGAAGTCGAACGGTTCGATGTGATTGTGACGGTGATCAACTCAAGTGTCGTTACATTGGAAGGCAGCGTGGATGAGATTGATGTTCTCTCTATACGCCGCGAGGAGCCCGTCAGCGTTACAATCGACGCCCTACCCGACGAGGAGTTAGAGGGAGTTATCACCAACATCAGCTCCACGTCCACCAATGAACAGGGCGTTGTAACTTTCGATGTGACCATCAGCGTAAATGTACCGGAGGGCGTTACACTTCAGGAGGGTCTGAGCGCGGTGGCGAGGGTGGCAACCGCTGAAGAACAAGGGATTGTGATACCGATGCAATCGGTGCAGTTCGGAGAGAGCGGCGCAACCGTTCGGAGGGAAGATGAGAACGGCGAGATTCTCGCGCATCCGGTGACTCTGGGGAGCAGTGACGGCTTCTTTACAATCGTGGAGGACGGACTGGAGCCGGGAGACCGGATAGTGATGCAGGCCCTAGACGAAAGCCAGCTTGAAGATGGCGGGCAGTTCCGATTCCGCGGTGGTGGCAGACCGCCGGGCGGAGGAGCGGGAGGCGGAGGCGGGCCTCCATCGCGCTAATAATACCAATGTCTCAAGAATCAAAGTCCAAGAACAGACTGACATGATCGAAATCGAAAATGTGAAGAAAATCTACACGATGGGCAGCGTCGAAGTTCCGGCGCTCGCCGGTGTCAATCTGTCCATCGCGCAGGGTGAAATTGTCGCGATAATGGGTGCCTCCGGTTCCGGCAAATCTACACTTATGAACATCCTGGGCTGTCTCGATGTGCCCACATCAGGCACATACACGCTCGACGGCGAGGACATTGGGTCCACGACAGACAGCCGCCTTGCCGAAATACGGAACCGCAAGATAGGCTTCGTATTCCAGACCTACAACCTGCTTCCTCGCATCAGCGCTCTGAACAATGTGGAGCTTGCACTGATGTACGGCAATCACAGGAATCGCCGCAGAACGGCGCAAGAAGCACTGGAAAGGGTCGGTCTTGCCGATCGCATGCGCCACAAGCCCACTGAGCTTTCGGGCGGACAACAGCAGCGCGTAGGAATCGCGCGGGCACTGGTGAAGTCACCCGAGATTCTTCTCGCCGATGAGCCCACCGGCAACCTGGATTCGCGCTCCGGGGAGGAAATAATGCAGATCCTCGGACAGCTTCACTCTGAAGGGATCAGTGTCATCATCGTGACGCACGAAGCGGACATAGCGGTGCGTGCCAGCCGCGTGATCTCTATGCGCGACGGTCTGATTGTATCCGACAGCTCAGGGCTGACGGCAGGCGAGTTGACGGTGCAACACTGATGAACGCACTGGACATCATCCTAACCTCATTGCACTCGCTCACCGGCAGCAAGCTCCGCTCCGGGCTCACGCTCCTCGGCATCATCATCGGCATCACCGCCGTAACGGTTCTCATGTCCATTGGCAGGGGCGTACAGGACAATATCACCTCCAGAATCCAGTCGCAGGGCACGAACCTGCTGTTCGTCAGGCCTGCCAACGACGGAGGCGCATCAACGCTAACAATGCAGGATGCCGCAGCGCTCCTAGACCCTGTATTCGCGCCATCACTAAGCGCAGCGGCACCCCAGATAAACTCCAACGCGCAGATAGTGGCAGGCAGGGAGAACACAAACGCGCAGATCATTGGAGTGACGCCAGAGTATGCTTCCGTTCGCAATGTGGGTGTTGACAAGGGTCAGTTCATCAACCCTTCACATGTACAGAACACATTGGATGTCGCGGTAATCAGCGCGTCCGTCGCCGAGACGCTGTTTGGTACTCGGGACCCTCTCGATGAACGCGTTCGCATAGGAGGGCGCCAGTTCACCGTAGTAGGGGTACTCGAAGACACGGGGGCTACTTTCTTTGGCTTCGGCAGCCAGGTCTTTGTGCCGATAAGCACCGCACACCATCGTCTCTCGCGCACCCGAACGACGCACGGCGAAATCGCCGTCGATGCAATAGATGTGCAGGCGGTCAGCCAGGATGTGATCGACGAGGCCCAGCTTGAAATAGCTTCGATACTTCGCCTGCGCCACCATATCACCGATGAGAACGACTTTGAGATTGACACACTTCAGGACCTCATCGAAACGGTGAACCAGGTAACTACGGTGCTGGTGCTGTTCTTAGGCACAGTTGCGGGAATATCGCTGCTGGTCGGCGGGATAGGCGTGATGAACATCATGCTCGTCTCCGTTACTGAACGCACGCGAGAGATTGGAATACGCAAGGCGATGGGAGCCAAACGCCGTGACATCCTGTTCCAGTTCATCACAGAGGCGGTGTTCCTGACGACCGCCGGCGGAATAATCGGACTGCTGTTGTCTTTCACTATGTCACCGCTCACCAATCTGATCGTGAGCAATGTGGGCAACCGGGGCGGGAATACCGTGGAAGGCTTGGTGTTCCACCCGGATGTTGCGATCCTTGCAATCACGGTTTCCGCGGTGGTGGGCCTGCTTTCAGGGATATACCCTGCTATGCGCGCTGCCCGGATGCACCCTATTGACGCTCTGCGCTACGAGTAGGCAGCAGGCTCGACTAGCCGGCTGAATCTGCCTGCGCCAGCCTGCGCAGCGAGAGATTGCCTGCCCAGAGGAATACCTGGCCGAGAATGATCATGGGCAGCAGCAACGCGAAATGACTTACCGCCGCGAACGCAGCTGCGTCCGAGCGGTCAACAACGGCGAGCGGGAGCAGTACCAGCGTTTCGCGGGCAATCAGCTCGAACAGGCCGATGCCACCCGGAGACGAAGGTATAGAGCTCCCAATATTTGCCAGAGCGGTGACCAGCGCCATTGCTGCCGCAAGGTGCCATAGGTTGTCATAGACAAGATGGAAGCCGAACGAAAAGCCGATCAGATAGAAGAGGCCAGTCTCGAATCCCCATACGGGCACGGAGAGCGCGAAAAGCAGTGCGATTTTTCGAGGACTTGCCAGGGAGGCGAATCCCGCGAGGAAGTATTCGACAATGTGAAGGGCGCGTTCGTGGGGAAAGCGTTGTGGAAGGGGCTTCATCATCATTATGGCAAGATTTCGTGTCCTCTCAGGCCAGCGCGAAAGAAGGAGCATCACACCGAATGCAGCCACGAACGGCAGGCTCAGCCCTGCGGCAAGCAGAATTGGAGCAACGCCCCACTGTTCGCCGAATCCTGCAGCAACACCGCTCACCGGCACGAACAGCGCCACAACCGCCACGAACAAAAGCAGTGTAAGCGCATCAAATATGCGTTCAATGAAAATCGTCGCCAAAGCGGAGCTTTTGCTTATCTGCTCTCGCTCTCCCAAATAATAGCTCCGCACTACCTCGCCGAGCCGCATGGGTAGCAGGTTGTTCGCCATATACCCGATGACAACCACTGGGAACAGACGACGGTTGCTCACAGGCTTGATGTGCCGCAATAGCACCTGCCATCGCATCGTACGGAAGACCACTCCGATCATATAGAGGGCGACAGCAGGCGCGACATACAAGTAGTTTGCGCGCGCCAATGCGTCCGCCATGTGGCCTACATCCACAGTCATGAAAAAGAGCGCGACCAGCACCACGCTCAACCCGAGGCCCAACCAGAATTTTCCGGCAGAAAACAAGGACTGCTCCTTTCAGAAAAAGGTTAGCACAGAAGGATGAGCTTTTCACAGAACCGCGCCTCCCAGAGACAGCATCGTTTTGCTGAATCTCAGAGATTGTCAGAGACACAATAGATTGCAAGTTCGCACTGAAAACTGCGATAATGGACACCGTAGATGCTCATTCTGTGTCTATGCGCCAATGTATTGAGAGTTGGCGGCGGAAGTAATAAATGCGAGAAGGCGAATGACAACCAGTACATCAACGATGGACCTTGTTGATCGCAAGATTCTGAATATCATCCAGACTAGATTCCCAATCGTCGAAGCGCCATTCAAGGCGGTTGGAGATGAGATAGGCATTGCGGAAACAGAGGTGCTGGCGCGCATCGATGAGCTGAAGAGCAAGAATGTGGTTCGCCAGATTAGTGCCATATTCGACACCCGACGGCTGGGATACAAGACAACCTTGGTTGCGATGCGCTTTGCGGATGAAGATCTGGACGCGGCGGCGCAGATCATCAATGAACATCCCGGCGTCAGCCACAATTACGCACGAAATGGGCACTTCAATCTGTGGTTTACCGTAGCAGTCCCGCCGTATGAGGAGCTTGCTGACACGGTTGAGGACATGGCACAGAGGACTGGCGCAGAGACCTACCGCATGATGCCGACAATCAAGTTCTTCAAGATCGGCGTGAACTTCGACATGGTCAAAGAAGAAGGCGCAGCAAAGAAGTACTACAGTCCCGACGGTTATAACCGCTCCGGCGCGGTGGCTGAGGACTGGAACAAGGCGATGCCCGTTTCGGACTTTGAAGTTGAGGTGATACGCGAGCTGCAGGAGGATGTTGAACTGGTGTCGCGTCCGTTCACTCCTATGGCGGAGCGGCTGGGCATTTCATTGCAGGAAATGTTCGACATCGCCGACTCATTCCAGGAGCGCGGCCTGATGCGACGCTTCAGTGCGGTCCTTCACCACAGGCGGGCCGGTTTCCGTTCCAACGCAATGGCGGTATGGAAAGTGCCATCCGAGCGCGCAGTTGAAGTGGGCAATATGATGGCGCAGTCGCGCTGGGTTACTCACTGCTATGAGCGCCCGACATTCCCCGACTGGCCCTACACACATTTCACTATGATCCATGCCACTTCACAGGAGACTTGTGAAGAGGTAGCAGCGGGACTCTCCGAGGAAACTGGCATTACGGAGTACCAACTGCTATACAGCACTCGCGAGTACAAGAAGACGCGAGTGCGATATTTCGTATAGGCGGCGGGCAGAATTCTCTGCGGCGCGGCTGTATCCATGAAACAACAAGACAGGAAGGAAATTAATGCCCGCGTACTATCCGGCATTCATAGATGTTCAAGATCGATGCTGCATTGTCATCGGTGGCGGTAACATCGGAGAGGAAAAGGTCGTTAAGCTTCTCGACTGCCATGCAAGCGTGGTCGTCATAAGCCCTGAAGTCAACGAAGGCGTTCGCATTCTTGCCGAAGAGAATAAGATAGATTGGCACAAGCGAGAGTACCGGACCGGTGATCTTAAGGGTGCATTTATCGCGATTGCGGCAACTGACGACAACAAGGTCAATCGTGCTATCGCGAAGGAAGCGGAAGAGCGCAATGTGCTGCTGAATGTTGTGGATGTGACGCACCTTTGCACCTTCATCGCTCCATCAGTCGCGATTCGTGGCGATGTAACAGTTGCAGCATCTACTGGCGGCGCAAGTCCCGCTCTGGCTCGCAAGTTCCGCGAATTGCTGGACGGCAGCCCCATCGAATCGAGCCATCCCTTGATGGAGTACGCAGAGCTTACTCCGCTTCTCGCCGATGTACGCTCAGAAATTCGCAGCAGGGGCATCACTCTGGTAACCGACCACTGGCAGGCATGCATCACGGACAATCTCCTCGAAACAGTCCTTGATGGAAGGTATGGCGAAGCTCGCGCCACGCTCCTGGATGACCTGATGAAGGGTGTTGGCTGCGACTGCGAACCGGGCGTGTGCAAGATGTGGGAAGAGAAGAAAGCCCTCGCCTTCGACAAGGCTGGGGCAAGTTCCTAATGTAGTTCGGTGGGTGGTACTAGACGAGTCGTCATCGGCTCACGGTCGAGTTCCCTGTCACTTGCACAGACCAACGAAGTGGTGCGTCTGCTCCTTGAAGCGCACCCCTCACTTGACATCGAGATTGTCCCACTTTCGACTCGCGGCGACAGGAATAAGTCCGCTCCTCTCCTCAGTATGGAACGCGGCATGTTCGTCAAGGAAATTGAGCTTGCCCTGATGAACAGAGAGATCGATATCGCCGTTCACAGCGCCAAGGATATGCCTGCCGTCCTGCCAACGGGCCTTGCAATCGCAGCGTTCACTGAGCGGGAGGACGCCCGCGATGTATTGGTGAACCGCTGGGATGCATCCCTCCCGGACCTGCCGCCTGGAACACGGCTGGGCACCAGCAGCCCTCGTCGCACGGCGCAGATCAAGGCTGCACGCCCCGACATTGAAATACTGCCAATCAGAGGCAATGTCGATACGCGCATCAGCAAGGCAATCAGTGAGGACTTTGATGGCGCGGTACTAGCGGCGGCAGGAATCAAGCGGCTCGGAAGGGAATCGGAGATTAGCTCCTACCTATCACCGGAGGAATGCGTTCCGGATGTTGGTCAGGGGGCGCTTGCTGTGCAAGTACGCGACTCCGACAGCGAATTGCTTGGTGTCGTGAATACAATCGATCATGTGCCGACAAGCGCGGCGGTCCGGGCAGAGCGGGCATTTCTGACGGCGATGGGCGGAGGCTGCACGATGCCGACTGCGGCGTACGCTGAGATTGAAGATAACGGGCTGCGCATTCTGGCTATGGTCGCCACTCCCGACGGCAGCAGCATTTATCGCGTGTCGGAGTCATACGATGCCGCAAGTCCTGAAGCCGCTGGCACAGCCGTTTCCGTCCTTCTACTGGAAATGGGCGCGTCCCGCATTATGGAGGCTCCATGACCAAGGGCTTCGTCTCGCTTGTTGGCGCAGGCCCCGGCGATCCGGGGCTTATCAGCGTGAAGGGCCTTCGCCTGCTGAGGTCAGCAGATGTAATCGTCTACGACAGACTTGTGGACAAGCGTCTGCTAAGTGATGCGCGCGCGGATGCCGATTTGACGGATGTCGGAAAGATTCCCGGCAAACTCATCAACAGGCAAGAGGACATCAACAACCTACTCGTCGGTCTGGGCAAGTCAGGCAAGCGAGTCGTGCGCCTCAAGGGCGGCGATCCCTTTGTGTTCGGACGTGGCGGCGAGGAAGCCGAAGCTCTTGCAGCGGCGGGCGTGAGCTTCGAGATAGTCCCAGGGATTACTTCAGCGATAGCGGCCCCCGCATATGCAGGCATACCACTCACTCACCGCAAGCTTGCTTCGTCGTTTACCGTAGTCACCGGAAGCGAAGACCCCACCAAGTCGGATTCGGCAGTTGACTGGCAGGCACTGGCGAAGGTAAGCGACACTCTTGTCATATTGATGGGGCAGAGCAATCTGCGCTCAATTGTAGAGGCTTTAATGCGGCATGGGCGTTCCGCCAGTACGCCGGTCGCCTTGGTGCAGTGGGGGACGGAGCCCTACCAGCGCACCTTGGTTGCCACACTTTCAGATGTTGTGGAAAGAGCGGCAGCAATGGGCATTGCAGCGCCCGCCGTCACGATTGTCGGAGAAGTTGCACGGCTTCGCGACACGATACGCTGGTTCGACAACCGTCCGCTGTTCGGCAAACGCGTGCTGGTAACTCGCACTCGAACGCAGGCCGGCGCGCTTTCCGAAATGTTGACGCAGAGGGGGGCACAGCCCATCGAATTGCCGACAATCGAAATTCAGCAGATCGACGATCGCGGCGAACTCGATAAAGCGCTCAAGAGTGTCTATCACTATGACTGGATAGTCTTCACTAGCACGAATGCTGTTGATGTGGTTTTCAGAAGGATGGCTGCTCTCGAACTCGACGCGAGGGCGCTGCATGGCGTACAGATTGCGGCAATCGGTCCTGCAACCAAAAGGCGTATCCGCGATAAGGGCATCATTGCGGACTTCACGCCAAGTACATTCGTCGCCGAATCCGTCGCTGATGAACTATCTGCGCTGGGTATGGATGGCAGGCGTGTGTTACTCCCGCAAGCCGAACTCGCGCGCGATGTGCTGCGTACAGGTCTTGCCAAGCAAGGCGCAGTCGTTGATGCGATTGCAGTGTATCGGACTGTAACGCCGCAGAATACGGCGGAACGGCTGCGACACATCCTCAGTCAGGGCATCGACCTTGCCACATTCACAAGCTCTTCAACCGTAACGAATCTTGTTGAGTTGCTGGGCGGCAACACGGATGGGCTAAAAGATGCTACGATTGCGTGTATAGGGCCTGTTACGGCAGAGCGAGCCGTAGAACTCGGTCTGAAGGTTGACGTTATGGCAACGCAGCATACCATCGCGGGTTTGATGGAGGCTGTGGAGTCTCACTTCAAGGAGGCGGGGCAAAATGAGTAGATTCCCACAGGTGCGGATGCGGCGGATGAGAGAGTCGGCTATTCTGCGTCACCTTGCACAGGAGACGCGAATATCCATAGACGATTTCATATATCCCATCTTCGTTACACACGGGCGCGCGATTCGCAACCCGATAGACCCCATGCCGGGAATGTATCAGCTCTCTCTTGATAACCTGATTGACGAGATTGATGAGGTCGTTTCGCTGGGTATCGGTGCCGTGCTGCTATTCGGACTTCCCGCCACCAAGGATGCGGAGGGAACGGAAGCCTACGAGCCAAGCGGCATCGTTCAGGAAGCTATCCGCGTAATCAAGCAGACCGCGCCGGAGATGCTAGTAATTACGGATGTCTGCCTTGACGAATTTACCGACCACGGTCACTGCGGGATTATCAGGAACGGCAGAGTCGATAACGACGCCACGCTCGAACTGCTTGCTCGGATGGCGATTTGCCAGGCGGATGCAGGCGCCGATGTCGTCGCACCGTCGGCCATGATGGACGGTCAGGTTGCCGCGATACGAACGAGCCTGGACGAAGGCGGCTTCGAGCACCTGCCCATCATGGCATACTCGGCGAAGTACGCTTCTTCCTTCTACGGGCCATTCAGAGTCGCTGCAGATTCAGCGCCGCAGTTCGGAGACCGTCGCGGCTATCAGATGGATGTGGCAAACTCCCGCGAGGCGATGCGCGAGATCAAGATGGATATTGACGAAGGGGCGGACATTGTGATGGTGAAGCCCGCGCTGTCATACCTCGATGTGATCTCGCAGGCGCGAGAGGCGTTCGGATATCCAATGGCGGCGTACAATGTCAGCGGCGAATACGCGATGGTCAAGGCGGCGACAGAAAACGAATGGATCGACGGGCAACGAATTACGCTGGAGATTCTGACATCAATCAAGCGTGCCGGCGCCGACATGATCATCAGCTACCACGCCAAGGAAGCGGCTCGCTGGCTCAGCTAGCAGGGGCTACTGGTGCAGGGTTATTTTCGTCCGGCCATTCTGAAGAGCGGCCACGCCCGACATAGAACCTTGCCATTTATCTGAGCGCGATGCACCGGTCCGTATTGTCTGCTGTCCGTGCTGTGCGCCCTGTTGTCGCCCATAGCAAAGTATTCGTCACTTGCTAGTTCATAGGCGGAGTCGCCTAGGCCAAGATACGGCGGCAGTCCATACAGATATGGTTCCTTAAGCCTCTGGCCGTCAATCAGCAACATCCCGTCGGTTAGGGTGATATATTCGCCGGGCAACGCAATGATGCGCTTCAACTGACTGCGTCCGGATTGAGCCAGAATCACAATATCTCCTCTGCTCACATTTCGCCTATTTCCACTATCTTCTTGAACCAGCAATAGGTCTCCCGCGAGCATAGTCGGCGCCATGCTCGCTCCTTCCACGCGGTACAATAGTAGCCCGGCAATCATGGCTTCCGCAGCCCCTCAGTGCCTTGCATCGAAGGTCGCCTGGAGGCGCTAATACTTGCAAGGGACAGGCGATTATTGTATCGTCTTACCAAATCTACACTCCCCGAAAGGAAGGTTCAAATGAGCGTAAAGTCAACAATCGAGCGTCTATTCTCCGTCCGCACCGCCAGTGCGCACTGCGACATCCCGTGCGGCATATATGATCCCATTTCAGCTAAGATTGCGGCACAGACCGTGCAGAAGATGGTTCTTCGCATTGAGGCTCTGGAGTACGGTGATGGTGGCACTGCTGTTGCCAACACCCTTTCCCGCTACATTACTGTCAAGGAAGAGCACGCCGAGCTCTGCAAGCACGAGCTTCGCGTCCTGTGGGCAGACTACACCTGGCCCGGCTGTGACGCCAACGACATCGCCGCCAAGTTCAACGCAGCGTTGAAGCTAGCCGGACAGTGCAAGCAGACCGTCAGCATGGAGAACGCCGAAGCACTGGTGGCCTCCGTAGACGAGATTGCCACGATCTTCTGGTCCACCAAGGGCGTCGAGTACAGCGACCCGGTAGCCGCAGCTCGCTACGGCAGTTAAGCTACTCTTCAATCAAACACCTACTGAAATTCAGAAGCCGCGGGAGCGTCCGGACGTTTCCTGCGGCTTCTGATATTTAATGCTTATAGTCCTCGCGCGGTGGGCTGAAGATGTCTAGCGCCATCGACCAGCCGTCAGACCCCACGACCCCATGCTCCACACCGCCAGGTATGACATACGCATCACCCTGCCTGAGCGTCTTGACCTCGCCGCCTATGGTGAACTCAAACTCTCCCTGAAGTACGATGCCCGCCTGCTCGTTGGGATGAGTGTGCGTAGGCACGACCGCATTTGGCGCAATCTCCACCATACTCATCATTATCTTGTCGCCCCACATGGTTCGCAGTGTTACACCCGGCGCGAGTTCTCTACGCTTCACCTGTGCGGGATCAATGAAGTAGTTCATCTGACAAATAGACTCCATGCTTGTTTATGGCGCAGAATTGCCGCGCGCTTTGTTGTCTGCAATTGAGAGACACGCCGTGATGAAGCTGTTGGCCGGCGTCTCGACTCCGACCTCTTTACCGATTCGCGCCACGGCGCCGTTGATGAGCGACACCTCCAGCGGATTGCCCGCGATCAGGTCGGTGTGCATCGAAGATATAAGGCCGTCCTTCTCCTCCAGGAAACCGGCCATCACCGAGTCGGGTAATCCGTCGTCGAGTGGGACACCGCTCGCCTGCCCGACCTTCAGCGCCTCGGACATCACCTGCATCGTCATAGCGCGAGTTTCAGGCGTGTCCAGAACTTCGGTGAACGAGGCGCGGGTAATACAGGACATGCCACTTAAGGCGCAGATGTATATTAGCTTGCTCCACAGTGCGGTCAGGACATTCGGTGAAACTTCGGTTTCGATGCCAGCGCCGCGCAATACTTCCGCTATCGCCTGCGCCCGTTCCGAAATGTCGCCGTCTTCCTCGCCCAGAACGATGCGAGGCGGGCTTCCGCGTTGCGCGAATACGCCGGGCTCAGTGCGCTCAGCATCTATGTATGCCGCGCCAAGCAACTCTTTTTTCGAGCCGAACCTTTGCACGATCTGTTCGCCACTGCCGATGCCGTTTTGCAATGTGAGGATAGTAGTACCATCGCCGACTGCAGGCGCCAAGTCGCTCATTGCCTGCTCGTTGTGATAACCCTTAACGCAGAGGATGATAAGGTCTGCCTTCCATGTACCGTCCAACGCGGCCACGACTTCAGGATGCACCGTAAACTCACCGAACGTCGCGGATTCGACCCGCAAGCCTCGCTCTCGGATCGTCCGCAGGTTGTCGCTGCGCGCCGCAAAGACGACATCCTCACCGCTGCGCGCCAGCAGACCGCCATAGCAGCCGCCGATGGCGCCCGTGCCCATAATGAGAATCTTCATGACTTGATTTCTATGAGAACATTCTTGTAACGGACATCTCGATTGTTCACCACTCTGTGTATCTTGTGCTCGTCGTGGAACCTCCACGTGCCGACCTCGGAAGGGCTGTCTGTGCTCGTTCCGTCGTCGTACTCGACAACAAGCCCTGATCCCTCGACGACAACGGTAACATAGTCATTTCCGTGCATGTGCCAGTCGCTCGCCTCCCCCGGCTCCACGACCAGGTTCCAGACTCTAACCTTGTCGTTTTCAAATAACACTTCGGTCGCTATGTCGCCGAGTGGCTCGTTTCCCCTAGGCATAGTTCACCTCCCTGTTGACTTAATCCTTCATTTCGCCCTTCATCTCGATAATGGCGTTGCTGTACAGCGCATCGCCTACGTTGGTGACGCGATGCACCGCGTGATGGATGCCCTTAACGACCTGTCCCAGTTTTAGCTCAGATACGGTTACGCTGCCGTCATCGTGCTCCGTCCTGAGTGTGCCCGGTCGGGTTACGATGAACACATACCGATTCGTGTGGTGATGCCAGTCACTCGATTGTCCCGGTTCCAGCACCAGGTCCCACACTTTCACATCATTGTCCTCGAACTTGAAATCCGTGCCAACATCTCCGAGTTCTCTTTCTGCCATGCTTGTCACCTACCTTCTTTCAGCCGCCAATCCGAAGGCAGCACCAGCACTTGTGGAATCTTCGTTGAAGCCGAGCCGCCGCTCCTTCAGACTGACAAATCGTTGATTTCCGATAACTATATGGTCCAGCAATTCTATGTCCATCATCTCTGCGCAGGTGCGAATCTGTCGCGTAACCAGAATGTCCTCCGGGCTTGGGGTCGGGTCGCCTGACGGGTGGTTATGCACGATAACGATATTCGGGCAGTTCTCCCTGACCGCAGGACGAAGTACCTCAGACACGCGCACGACTGCTGAGTTTACGTTACCTTTGTAGATTTCGTGTGTCGCCAGCACCTCATTCTTTGTGTTCAACAACAGCACTCTCAGGTGCTCCTGCACCAGGAAACCCATCTCAGCGCTCATAAGGTTGAACACATCCTGAGGCGAGCGAATGACTGCCCTGTCTTCCGGATGAAGCGATGCCAGGCGCCTCCCAAGTTCAAGTGCCGCGAGAAGCTGGCATGCCTTGGCATCACTGATTCCATGCAAGTCACATAGCTCGCCGTAGGACGCCCTTGCGACACCGCCAAGACCACCATACATGGACAGGACCCGCGCCGACAGATTGAGCACACTCTCGCCGGCCGACCCCACGCGCAGAAGGATGGCAATCAGCTCTGCGTTGCTCAGATGACTCGGTCCAAACTGGCGAAGACGCTCTCGGGGACGCTCGTCCTGCGGCAAGTCCCGAATCATCGTTGTGTATTTTGATTCGCCGGATCCCTGCATACCGTCAGCACTCATTCCTACACTTTCTTGCATCGCGTGTAGTTTAACTCCAAGCGTCCAGAACTTCCAACCCTTGTACAGACTTCACTCGGCAAATACAATATCCACAGTCATTAACGAGCAAAGTAATTTGACCACCGACTTCGTCAGGAGAACCAATGATAAACCGAGACCGACTTGTAAAGACATTCACCGACCTCGTGCAGATTGACAGCCCTTCCGGGGAAGAAGAGGCAATGGCTGAGGAGATGACGCGCCGCCTGGAAGGATTCGGGCTTACCGTCAAGCGCGACGCCTATGGCAATGTCATCGCCAACGACGGCAGGCCGAATCCACTTCTGCTCTCGGCGCACATGGACACTGTTGAGCCAGGGCGAGGTGTTAAGCCAAGAGTGGTTGGCGACCGGATCGAGTCCGACGGAACGACGATTCTTGGCGGTGACTGCAAGTGTGGAGTCTCCGCCATCCTGGAAGCACTCGAATCGGTGTACGAGGACGGCTTGACGCCACATACAGGCATAGAGGTCGCATTTACGCGCGAGGAGGAGATTGGGCTTGTGGGCGCGCGAAACCTCGACTTCTCGATGCTCACCTCTAAGGAAGCGATCGTATTCGACGGGGAAGGCTCAGCCGCGCAGATAACTTCGTCAAGCCCGACATACATAGGTTTCGACGTCGAGATTACGGGACGTGCCGCACATGCGGGCGTCGAGCCGGAGAAAGGATTGTCAGCGATCCGCATCGCCGCCGAGCTGATTACACGCTTGCCGCAGGGCAGATTGGACGAAGAGACGACATTCAACATCGGCAACATCGCAGGCGGCACTGTGAGGAACGCCGTTGCCGAGACTACCATCATCAACGGCGAGTTCAGAAGCCGGAATATCGAGACACTCGACAACATCCGCGTGCAGATTTCCGAGGCGCTGGACGAGGTTCGTGAAATGTTCCCGGAGGCTGTTCTGGACGACCATCTTCACACCGAGTTTGAGACATACACACTCAGCGATGACGACCCCGCGACCAACCGTGTCGTGGGCGCGCTGCGCGGTCTCGGTCTTGAGCCTACATTCAGTCCGTCGGGTGGGGGCACGGACGGAAACGTTTTCCGGCTCAGGGGCATGAGCGCGGTCGTCGTAGGCATGGCAGACCACGGCATGCACACGGTCAGGGAGTATGTCGTCATACCCGAGCTTGTGGACACCGCGCACCTGTGCGAGGCACTGCTTCGGGGACAGGAAGATTAATCGGAAAGCCGATGCCTAGTACTCGCCGCCGGCAGCCTGAAGACTTACAGTTCCATCCGGTAACCCCTAAGCGCCTTCCGGACCTGAAACGCTTCTCGGCAGAGCATGGCAAGTTCGGGTATTGCTCCTGCATGAGATGGCGCTTGAGAAGCAGCGATTATCGAGAGTCGTCTAAGGCAGGCCGCGCAGATGCCTTGTATTCTCGCGTGCGTGGAGGAGAAGCCACCGGCGTCTTAGCCTATGACAACGAACTGCCAATCGGCTGGTGCTCGCTGGGCCCGCGTGAGTCATACGCTGCTTTGGAACGCTACCGCTCACTGCCGCGAATCGACGATTCGGCGGTCTGGTCGGTCGTGTGTTTCTTTGTTGACAGCCGGTATCGCAGGCAGGGGCTGGCTCTAGGCTTGCTGGAGGCGGCTGTAGCTTTTGCAGCGTCCGCCGGCGCACATATAATCGAGGGATATCCGGTGGAGCCGGATGCGAAGTCATACACATACATGGGTTCACCGAATACGTTCCGGCAGGCAGGATTCAGAGATGTAACGCCAGCGGGTCAGGCACGCACCGTAATGCGCTACCACATTGAGACAAGCGGGAGATCCGAATGAAGGTCAGACTGGCGTATGGGCGTGAGGGCCTGGAAGTCGAACTGCCCGACGAGCGCACTACCGTCATTGAACCCACCTTCGTGCCCGGACTTCCGGATGCCAAAGGCGCAATCCTGACCGCCCTGCGCAACCCGATTGGCACGCCGCCGCTGCGACAGATCGTCGAACCAACTCAGAGCGTGGCAATATCCGTCTGCGACATTACTCGTCCCATGCCCAGCAAGACCTTACTGCCGTTACTGCTCGGCGAACTGCGCCATGTTCCGCCTGAGAATATTACCATCCTGATTGCTACCGGCACTCATCGCACAAATACAGAAGAGGAACTCGCCGAAATGCTCGGTGAAGGAGTGGTGGACAAGTACCGCGTGGTCAACCACAACGGCTTCGACGACGACTCGCCTGAGAAAATTGGGAGCACAGACTCCGGGATTGAAGTGCTGCTCAACAGGCGGTGGGTGGAGAGCGACATCCGAATAACGACAGGCTTCGTGGAGCCTCACTTCTTCGCGGGCTTCAGCGGTGGCCCCAAGATGGTCGCGCCCGGACTCGCAGGGTTCCCTACGATAATGCGCCTTCACGACGCTGCGATGATTGGGCATCCCAACGCCCGCTTCGCCATAACCGTAGGCAATCCCATCCACGACGCCATCAGGGAGATTGCTCGAATGTCCAGCGTGGACTTTTCGGTCGATGTGACGATTAACCGGGACAAGCGAATCACGAGTGTCTATGCGGGAGAACTGTTCGCCGTTCACAAAGCTGCCTGTGCGGTTGCTCAACGGCTGGCGATGCAGCCCGTGTCAGCACCTTTCGATCTTGTTCTTACCACCAATAGTGGCTATCCACTCGACCAGAACCTTTACCAGGCGGTCAAGGGAATGTCTGCCGCAGCCCAGGTTGTGCGTGAGGGCGGCAGAATAATTTGCGCCGCCGAATGTTCTGAGGGCGTCCCTGAACACGGCCAGTACCGTGACATTCTTGCATTGTGCGGCAGTCCCTCAGAGGTGCTTGAAATGATTCAGCAGACAGAATACGAGCGGCACGACCAGTGGCAGGCGCAGATCCAGGCTCAGATTCAAATGAAGGCCGACGTGTACCTGAAGTCCAGTTGTCTTACGGAGCAGCAGGTTACGGACGCACACCTGACGCCTGTGGGTCGAATCGAAGACACTATTGAGGACTGCGGCCCCGACGCGAGCATCTGTGTATTGCCTGAAGGTCCGCAGACGATACCGTACATATCAGCCGGCTAGCCAATCAACTACACTGGTCGATTGTTCAACCTATTTGACGCAAATCGTCCCACTACTCGCTTCTATCGTAACAAGCGAGTAGTGGGACGGTTACTATATCGGATGTTTTGCCGGGGAACAGCCCGAGTGCTAGGCTACCGTAACGACAGCCCCTGCGCCTTCCAACTTTTCCTTTATCTCATCGGCTTCGTCCTTGGTGATGGCTTCCTTGACTGCCACAGGCGCGCTCTCAACGAGCTCCTTCGCCTCTTTCAGTCCGAGCGTAGTAAGCTCGCGGACGGCCTTGATGACCTGAATCTTCTGCGGTCCAATCTCTGTGATGGACACGTCGAACTCGGTCTTCTCTTCCTCGGCGGCCTCTGCAGTGGCTGCAACACCCTGCACGGTAGCCATCTGAACCGGAGCGGCAGCGCTAACGCCGAACTCGTCCTCGAGTGCCTTCACGAGATCCGAAAGTTCCAGTACAGACAATCCTTTGATTGCATCCAGTATCTCTTCCTTAGTCGTCATTGTAAAACCTCCCTGTTTTACTGGGCATAATGCCCGCTAGTTTGATTCCGCCGGTTGTTCCTGCATACTATCGATATGTCCCTGAAGCACACGGGCAAGCCCAGCAATAGGACCATTCAGCACATTCACAAGGCCTGAGATTGGCGACTGCATGCGTGAAAGTAGCTGGGAGACAAGCTCGTCCTTGCCCGGCAGGCTTGCGAGCTGCTCAACCTGTGCGGCGTCCAGTACTCTGCCGTCCAGAACCGCTCCTCGAATCTCCAATGGAGAGCGTGTTGTCCTTATGAAATCAGACAGCGCCTTCGCAGGATCCGTCGGCTCGCCGTACCCGAAGGCAATTGCGCTTGGTCCCTGAATGATTTCCTTCAACTCAGGCCTACCAGTGTTTTCCGCTGCGATGTACGCCAAGGTATTCTTGACTACCTTGTACCGCACATCCTTGTCGCGCAGGGCGCTTCTGAGTGCGGTCATTTCAGTGACCGGCAATCCTGTATAACTCGTTGATATGACTATTGTCGAGCCGTCCAGCCAGTCCGTCATGTCCTGAACAGCCTGTACTTTTCTTTCTGTAGGCAACTTGCCACCTCATCTTTATCCGCGCCTTGGCAGGTTCAACTAATCAAACCATTCAGGCAAATTCGTTCAACAAAAAGCCCTGAGACGCAGCAGCCTCAGGGCACAGATTTTCTCAAATCCGACTCTACAACCGTATTCCCGGTTCTAAAGAGTGCCTAAGCGGGCTGGCGTATTATCTCCGACTGGAGACCCGCAGTCTGCGGCATCAAAGCTAGTCTATTCTACTTTAAGGGCACTCGTGCTGGCAACATCCATTTTAACGCTTGGACCCATTGTCGTCGTCAGATAGGCAGTCCTAATATATTGCCCTTTGACTCCGCTCGGGCGCGCCCTGACGATATTGTCCATCAGAGCCGTCAGATTGTCCATCAGTTGATCCTCTTCAAAGCTGGCCTTGCCAATTGGAACATGAATCAGAGAAGTGCGGTCAACGCGATATTCCACCCGCCCCAGCTTCGCTTCACGAATAGCCCTGGGCAACTCTTCAGGCTGCACTACCGTTCCGGTACGCGGGTTGGGCATCAATCCCCTGCGGCCGAGAATGCGCCCAAGCCTCCCGATCCTACCCATCATATCCGGGGTTGCGATGGACACATCGAAATCCACCCAGCCGTCTTCAACCCGCTTGATGATTTCATCAGAGCCAACGAAGTCCGCGCCTGCTTCCTCCGCGACAGAGACGGCTTCACCCTGCGTAAACACTGTAACGCGAACTGTTTTGCCTACGCCATGCGGCAATAGCGCGACCCCTCGAATCATCTGGTCGGCATGGCGAGGGTCGGCGCCAGTACGCAGGTGCAATTCAACGGTCTCGTCGAACTTTGCCGTTGCGTTCTTCTTCGCCAGCGACACTGCCTCGTCGGGCTGGTATTCGAAGTCTTTCTCTATCGCTGCTGTTGCTGTTGAGTACCGTGTTCCGCGTTTAGGCATTGCACACAATCCTAACTTTGTTAATGCGTCGTGCGAAATACACAGGCGCTACTGTTCCACTTCTATGCCCATACTGCGCGCCGTACCTTCAATGATACGCATTGCGCCTTCCAGGTCTGCGGCGTTGAGGTCATTCATCTTCTGCTCTGCGATTTCACGCACCCTGTCTCTGGGGATGCGAGCGACCTTTTCCGCAAGCGGATTGCCGCTGCCTTTTTCGACATTCGCGGCCTTCCTCAGAAGGTCGGATGCAGGGGGACTCTTTGTGATGAAAGTGAAAGACCTGTCCTCAAAGACCGTAATCTCTACAGGGACGATATTGCCGGCCTGAGAGCCGGTCCGCTCGTTGTACTCTTTCACGAAGCCCATAATATTAACGCCGTGCTGACCCAGCGCCGGGCCAACAGGAGGCGCAGGCGTGGCTTTGCCTGCCTCAATCTGGAGCTTGATCATCGTCATTACTTTTTTAGCCAATTGCTTTGTCCTTTGAATGTCCAGGATGATTGGAGCTGCAGGATGTGCTACAAGAAAGAGCCGGAATGGGATTGCCCCTCTTCAACTGGATGAGTCTCCGCCGATCGGCATTCTAAGCGCGCTCAACCTGTAGGAAGTCCAGCTCAACGGGGGTTTCACGGCCGAAAAAGGATACAAGCACTTTCAGCTTTGTCCTGTCGGCATGCACCTCATCTACCACGCCCATAAAGTCCACAAATGGTCCGTCGGTAATTCGAACTGCCTGCCCCTGTGTGAAGCCGACACGCACGCGCGGCTGGTCGGTATCCTTGAAGCCGAGAATAGTCTGCTCTTCTCGCTCGTCAAGTGGCACGGGCCGAGGTCGGGCCTCCCTGTCATCTTCCGCCGAAACGAAGCCCGTCACCCCTGGCGTGCTGCGGACAATGTGCCAACTTTCGTCGTCCATACGCATATGCACGAAAATATAGCCGGGAAATACACGCTGCGAAATAGTCTTACGTTGACCACCCTGGATTTCGATTTCATCCTCTTGCGGGACGAAAACCTCCAGAATCTTGTGCCCCATGTCCATATTGGACACGCGCTGTTCAAGGTTCTGCTTTACGCGGCCTTCGTGACCAGAATAAGCGTGTAGCACATACCAGCGAGGCTGTTCCGCCTCTTCAGTCCTGTTCATTGCCCCTACTTCGCCAAGATTATGTCGAACAAACTGGAAAAGCCCAAGTCAACCACGCCCAAAAACGCCCCAACTGCCGCGGCCACAGCTATGACCATGACGGACAGACGAAATGTCTCTTCGTATGACGGCCAGGTTACGCGACGCAGCTCTCCAATAATTTCAGTCACGCCCGACAATCCGAGCGCTCTGCGAGCCGTCCGCCCACCTAGCCTTCTTGGTGTGCCTGGATTGGTAGCCATACCTGCCTACCTGACCTCTCTGTGGAGCGTGTGGACCCGGCACCTTGGGCAGAACTTCTTAAGCTCAATGCGCTGAGGGTCGTTGCGACGATTCTTGCTGGAGTGATACGTTCTCTCGCGACAGTCGACGCAGCCCATATTGATTATGATGCGGTTATCTGCCCTTCTCGCCATCTCACTTATCCGTATGTTCAGTGTCCAAAAAGTAAGGGCTGTGATGAGCAACCACAGCCCTGCCTTAGTTCGTTCTAAGCTAGTCGTTAATCCTGGTTATGACGCCTGAGCCAACGGTGCGCCCTCCCTCACGGACGGCGAAACGAAGCTGTTCGTCGGCAGCAACCGGGGTGATGAGTTTTACGTTCATCTCAATGTTGTCGCCGGGCATAACCATCTCGGTGCCATCAGGAAGGTTGATCTCACCCGTCACGTCAGTGGTTCGAATGAAGAACTGCGGCTTGTATCCATTGAAGAACGGAGTGTGGCGACCGCCCTCTTCCTTGCTCAAGACGTACACCTGCGCCTCATAGTCCATGTGCGGCAGGATGCTACCGGGAGCAGCCAATACCTGTCCTCGCTCGACGTCATCCCGATCGACGCCTCGCAGCAGAACACCTACAGCGTCTCCAGGCTCCGCCTCGTCCATCAGCTTGTGGAACATTTCGACGCCGGTAACCGTGGTGGTCGTGGTGTCCTTGATACCTACAATCTCCACCTGGTCGCCCACCTTGACGATGCCCTTTTCGACCCGCCCCGTCACAACGGTACCGCGCCCCTTGATGCTGAAGACGTCCTCAATCGGCATCAAGAATGGCTGATCACTTGGCCTTTCAGGCATTGGGATGTTTTCGTCGACTGCATCCATCAATTCCCAGATGCCCTTGCCCCACTCTGTTTCTCGGGAAGACTCTTCCTCTTCGAGAGCGTTCAGGGCGCTGACTCTGACGATGGGAACATTTTCGAAGCCGTACTCAGACAACAATTCATCCAGCTCGAGTTCGACGAGTTCCAGTAGTTCCTCGTCTTCCATCATATCTACCTTGTTGAGTGCAACGACCATCGCGGGCACTTCCACCTGACGGGCAAGCAGGATGTGCTCGCGAGTCTGTGGCATTGCACCGTCCGGGGCGCTGACGACGAGTATGGCGCCATCCATCTGCGCCGCACCCGTGATCATGTTCTTGATGTAGTCGGCGTGACCCGGGCAGTCAACGTGTGCGTAGTGGCGGGAATCCGTCTCGTACTCAACGTGCTGAATAGCGATCGTAACGCCTCGCTCCCTCTCTTCGGGAGCGTTGTCGATGGTGTCGAAGGCCCTGAAATCGGCAAGCCCCGCCTGGCTCAGCACCTTCGTGATTGCAGCCGTAAGGGTCGTCTTCCCGTGGTCGACGTGTCCGATCGTGCCGACGTTAATGTGCGGTTTCGTCCTCTCAAACCTTGCCTTAGCCATTTCTGCTATCTTCCTCCAGTTGTGGAGCCCACAAGCAGACTTGAACTGCTGACCTCGTTCTTACCAAGAACGCGCTCTACCGACTGAGCTATGTGGGCCCAAGTATTGATTTTTGATGCCAATAATTCCGATAATTGGTCGATTTGCATTGGTGGAGGGAGCAGGATTCGAACCTGCGTAGCCCGTTGGGCGCCAGATTTACAGTCTGGTGGATTTAGCCACTCTCCCATCCCTCCAAGGGGTTGCTGGGCAGCCAAAATTAGTCTATCACAGGCATTTGTCCAATCCAAGTAAAACCGGACTGCCCTATAGTTCAGCCTGCGATAGCGACGCTCTATTCAGATAGAGAAAAGCCCCAGAGGGGACTCGAACCCACTAACCTGCCGATTACAAGTCGGCTGCGCTTCCGGTTGCGCCACTGGGGCACCGCTATGAACGCTTGCATCCCTGATAACAAATCAGGTTAGCGGTCTGACGCCAGGCGCTAACCCAAGTGCATATTCCATTGTACCGAACACCCAGATTACGGTCAACAATTTTGGATCGCTCCATTGCGAGGTTTACCGCTCACCGCCTTGCATGATCTGAGTCTCCGCCTCACGCTGAATCCGACCGAACACATCGTGGATCGCCAAGCCTTTTTCGATGGCGCGGAGCCTCGCGTCTTCGTATTCCGGAGATACACTTACAATGCTGCCGTCCAATCTCTTAATCTTGACAGCAACGTTTCCCACGGACGTGTCAATACGCACCACCTCACGCTGGGCTTCAATTCGCTCCAGAGGACGAACGCGGACTCCCAGCGTCGATGTCTCTTTCATTACTATGTCAACGGCTTGTGCCTCATCGGCCGCGGCCACGATGATGCTGAGCATCGTGGCTGGGCGATTTTTCTTCATTTGAATGGGGGTAAACCAAACATCGCGGGCTCCCATCTCGAATAGCCGCTCTTGAACGTAGCCAAGTAATTCCCCGCTCATGTCATCAATATTCGTCTCTATAAGCTTCACACCCGTACTGTATTTCTCCGTCTGTTCCGTTCCCAGCCATAGAGCCAGCGCATTCGGATACTGCTGCGAGTCTCGCGTGCCCAGCCCATATCCGATCCGCTGGACGTTGAACTGGGGCTGCTGAAAAGTCGCAAGTGTCGTGAGAATTGCCGCCCCTGTTGGCGTAACCATTTCACCTGTGTTGTGTGCGTTGTTTGGTGGAGGGGCAACGGGCGCATTTGCAATCTCGAATAGTGCGGCCGTGGCTGGGGCAGGGACCGGAAGCAGTCCATGTTGAGACCTTACAACGCCTGATCCACTCGGAAACGCCGAGCAATAGACGGTTTCCACACCCAGCATCTCCAGGCCGGCGACGCTCCCGACCACATCGACCAGGGTATCCAGAGTACCAAGTTCGTGCAGATGCGTCTCTCCCGGCTCAGTTCCGTGTACGCGTGCTTCGGCCTCTTCGATTCGCAGGAACGCCGCGCGGGATTGCTGAACAACCCTGTCGGACAGGCCCGAAGCCTCGACCGTGTCCACAAAGTTCTGGATGGTGTGCGTCCTGCGTCCACGCTCCTCAAGTTCGACGACGAGATGCGTTCCTTCAAGACCGCCGCGCTGGGCTCGTTGCGCCCTGAGGGAATAGCCATCTACTCCCAACTTCGCCAACGCTCCTCGAAGGTCCTCCAACGACAGCCCCGCGTCCAAGAGAGCGCCAAGTAACATATCACCGCTTGCGCCCCCGATGCATTGAAAATATGCGCTGGTCAATCTGTGCCTACCTTTGCAGTCTTCAGGCGACTGCTTCTGAGATCCGCCGTGTTATCGGCAAGCACATATTAATCGCTTGCGTCAGCGTGTCAACTCTCTGGTAATGAAGCGCCTCCCCTCCGGAGGAGCGGTCGTCCGTATTGCCGGGCACCAGGCACTTTCTAAATCCGAGCCGGGCTGCCTCTTTTACACGCCTCTCAGTCTGAGGAGCGCGGCGTATCTCTCCGCTCAGTCCAATCTCACCCACAACCGCAACGTCCTCAGGCATCGGCACGCTGCGGAAGCTAGAAGCAATGGCGAGCGCAACGCCAAGGTCGGCGGCGGGTTCGGCAATCTTCAGCCCGCCCGTTACATTCACAATCACATCGTAATCAGCCAGAGGTATCCCACAGGTGCGCATCGCAACAGAGCAGGCGAGCAGAAGACGGTGAGAGTCATAGCCGGTAGCGACACGACGAGGCGTGGGAATGGTGGAGGGTGCGGTTAGAGCCTGAATCTCTACAAGCAATGCCCTGTTCCCCTCAAGCACTGGAACCACGACCGAACCCATCGCACCTTTGGGTCTGTCCAAAAGGAAACTCTCAGATGGGTCAGCCACATCGCGCAGGCCCAAACCGGTCATTTCCAGTACGCCGACTTCATTCGTCGAACCGAAACGGTTCTTTACGGCACGAAGCAGCCTCCACGAACTGACTGCGTCCCCTTCCATATACAATGCCACATCGACCATGTGCTCTAGTACTCGGGGACCCGCGATGTCTCCGCCTTTGGTTACATGCCCTGTTAGAATGAGAGGAACATTGTTTGCCTTGCCCCATTCCAGTAGCCTGCGTGCGCACTCACGAATCTGTGAGACATTGCCGGGCTGGGATGACAGCGACGGATCGTACATCGTCTGTATCGAGTCTATTACCGCCAGCGCGGGAGGCTGCCTGTCAAGCTGTGCCAGTGTCTCTTCGACATTGGTATGCGTCAATATGTAAAGGTTCTGTCCGTCGATTCCGAGTCGGTCGGCGCGCATCTTAACCTGCGAGACTGATTCTTCTCCTGTGACGTAAAAGACCGATGAGCGTTCTTTGGCGACTTCCGCTGCGATCTGCAGGAGCAGTGTGGATTTACCGATGCCCGGATCGCCCGCAAGCAGCACCAGTGAGCCCGGTACGATTCCTCCTCCCAGGACACGATTGACCTCGCCTGAAGATAGCGCCATTCGCGGTAAATCCTCCGTTGAGGCATCTGCGAGATGCACGGCCGACGACGATTCGTTTCGCAACCATCCGTGCCTTCCGGCATCAGCTCGCTCGATGATAGTGTTCCACGCGCTACAACTTCGGCACTGACCCTCCCACTTGACGGTGACATTCTCACACGACGTACATACAAACTCGACCCTCGTCTTGACTTTCTGCATCTCTTCCCCCTTATTGCCGCGCACACAGCGACCAGATAACGCTGTGGCCAACAGCACGAATGATAACAAATGTTCTTACTGCCAAATATATTAGAACGGATTAGAACGCATGTCAAGCCCTATCGGAAGATTCCAAAGTCAAACGCGCGAAGAAGAAAATGCCCGCCTGAGTTTCAGGCGGGCAATAATTCACGTTAAATTACAGGGCGGGTGTTCGTTGCGACCTATGATACAGCGACAGGCTCCTTGGCATGCACCACCAAGCCGTCCTCATCTTCGTTGATGTCCACTATCGCGGTATCACCTGGGATCAGCTCTCCGGCTATGATTGCATCCGAGAGCTTATCTTCAAGATGGTCCTGAATCAGACGCCGCATCGGCCTCGCGCCAAATTGCGGATCGTAGCCTTTCTCAGACATCCAATCACGCGCCGCATCCGACACTTCCATTGTAATGCCTTGTTCGATAAGCTCTGCGTTTACATCCTGCAACTGGAGCTTAACGATCTCTCGCATATGCTCGCGACCGAGCGAGTGGAACACAACCTGTCCGTCAATGCGGTTTAGGAACTCGGGACGGAAGAAGCGCTTAACTTCGTCCAGCACGTTGTTCTTCATTCGCAGGTACGCCTGCTCGTCTGTCCTTCCAGACTCTCCGCGAGCCGAAAAGCCCATCGAGCGATCCTGTCGAATCAGGTCTGATCCGATGTTGCTGGTCATCACGATTACTGTATTGCGGAAATCTACCCTGCGCCCCTTTGCATCGGTCAGATGGCCATCGTCGAATATCTGCAGCAGGATATTAAATACTTCCGGATGAGCCTTCTCAATCTCATCCAGCAGAATTACGCTGTATGAACGTCTGCGAACCGCTTCGGTTAGCTGCCCACCCTCGTCGTAGCCTATGTAGCCCGGGGGTGCGCCTACCAGTCGTGCGACTGTGTGGCGGTCCATAAATTCCGACATATCGATGCGAATCATCGATTCCTCGCTGCCGAACATGAACTCGGCTAGCTTCTGAACCAGGTAGGTCTTGCCTACGCCAGTTGGTCCAAGGAACAGGAAGACGCCAGTTGGCCTCTTTGGATTCTTCAGGCCTGCCCTGGCGCGCCGTACCGCCTTCGAAATAACCGTGATTGCTTCGTCCTGCCCAGAAACTTGGCCGCGAAGCGATTCTTCCATATTCACCAGGCGTTCCGACTCCGTGGACGCGAGGCGCGCCACGGGGATACCGGTCCACATGTTTACAACTTCCGCGATGTCATCTTCAGTAACGACAGGGCTGTTGCTGCTGCGCTCGGTTTCCCAATCGGACTGCAGGGATTCCATCTTGAGCTGCAGACTCATCTCTCGTTCCCGCAATTCGGCCGCCTGCTCGTACTGGCGGGTAGATATTGCTTCGTCTTTCTCACGTCGTACGCGGTCGAGCATATCGGTGACTTCAGTCAAGGAGAGAGGCTGCTCGGAGTTGTTGATTCGCACCCGTGATGCCGCCTCGTCAATCAGGTCGATAGCTTTATCCGGCAGAGAGCGATCTGAGATGAATCTCGCCGCCATGCTCGCGGCCGCTTTCAGAGCGTCAAATGAAATCTCAAGCTCGTGGTGTCTTTCGTATTCACCCTTGATGCCTTTGAGAATCTCAACGGATTCATCGACGGTTGGCTCTTCCACGCGTACCGGCTGGAACCTGCGCTCCAGCGCGCTGTCTCGTTCGAGATACTTGCGATATTCATCGGGGGTGGTTGCCCCTATGGTCTGCAGTTCGCCTCGTGCGAGGGAAGGCTTGAGGATGTTTGCAGCATCAACTGCGCCCTCGGCGGCGCCCGCTCCTACCATCGTATGCACTTCGTCAATAAACAGAATGCACTTGCCGGACTCCGTGATTTCCTTAACGACCTTCTTTAGTCGCTCCTCAAATTCGCCGCGATACTTCGTACCTGCCACCAATGACCCCATATCCAGGGTCACGAGCCTCTTGCCCTGCAAGGTGGATGGTACTTTGTTTTCGGCTATGAGCTGTGCCAACCCTTCGACGATTGCTGTCTTGCCTACTCCCGGTTCGCCCACCAGAACTGGGTTGTTCTTCGTGCGGCGGCTGAGTATCTGGGTCACGCGTTGAATTTCGTTGCTTCTCCCCACCGTAGGGTCGAGCTTGCCTTCTCTGGCTTGCTTGGTGAGATCAACGCCCAGCTCGTCGAGCATTGGGGTCTGGCTCTTGCTCCTGCCACGCCTTCCGCTGCCCTGGGGGCTCTGCGATGACTGCGACAGCAGGCGACTTGTCTCTCCGCGTATCTTGTCAAGATTGATGCCCAGGCTTTCGAGAACTCCGGCGGCCACGCCCTCGCCCTCACGCATAAGACCAATTAGAAGGTGCTCAGTACCGATGTAGTGGTGATTGAGCCTGCGAGCTTCGTCAACGGCGAGCTCAATAACCTTCTTTGCACGAGGAGTCAGTCCAATCTCACCGGGCGTAGAACGCTCGCCTCGGCCAATAATGAACTCAACGGCGGAGCGCACTTTGTGCAACTCCACGCCGAGGTTCGAGAGCACTCGCGCCGCAACCCCATCCGTCTCCCTAACAAGGCCGAGCAATATATGCTCCGTGCCAATGTAATTGTGGTTGAATCGCTGAGCCTCTTCCTGGGCCAGCGATAACACCCTGCGCGCTCTCTCGGTAAACTTCTCGAATCTGCTTGCCATCGCACCTCTCCCTAAAGGAGTTCAGTGTAGCCTTAAAATATTATGTTGCGGTCTTCTACTCGTAGTTCAAAAACGGGTTGTCCATCGTCTGCTTCAGGCTCAACCCCAGCCTGCGCCGTTCAGGTTCAATTCTCAGAACCTTCAGCTTTACATCCTCGCCCTCTTGAACCACTTCCCGCGGATGACCAATAACGCGGTCGGAAAGTTCTGAAATGTGAATCAGACCCTCTATATTACCCTCTACTCGGGCAAACGCTCCGAAATTCGTGAGTTTCGTTATCTGGGCGTCAACGATATCGTCAACATGAAGCCGCTCGTGTATAGTCTCCCACGGTTCCGGTTCGAGTCGCCTCAGACTGAGTGCGATCTTCTTGTTCTCCACATCTACCCTGAGGACAAACACATCTAGCTCGTCGCCGATGGACACTACATCTTCGGGCTTGCCAACAGGCCCCCAAGACATCTCCGAAATATGTACCAGCCCGTCTGCACCTCCGAGATCAACGAAAGCTCCGAAATTGCTTATGCCAGTAACGACGCCCTTTCGAATTTCACCTACTTCGAGGTCCTCTACCAGTCTCGCCTTCTGTGCGTCCCGCCATTCCTGTACGGCCTGTCGTTCGGAGAATATGGCGCGATTGCGACTTCGGTTTATCTCAAGAATTTTCAACTGTAGCGTCTTGCCGGTCTCTTCCGCCTGCCGCTGCATTCGCCGCGCTTCGACTTCAGGATCTTCCTCAGTCTCGGATCTGTCCCTGAATATGTCGCGCGGAACGCTCACGAGCTGCGACATGGGGACAAACCCCTGCACCTTTCGAACATCCACTATCGCTCCGCCCTTGTTGAAGCCGAGTATGCTTCCTTCGACGGTCTCGTTGTCTTCAAGGCACTTTTCGAGTTCGCGCCAGCCAGTTTCGCCCAGCGCTCGGTCGATTGACAGGATCGCCGCGTTGTCCGCCGACTCGGGGCGGAGCACATATGTGATTATCTTGTCGCCTATGCCCAGATTCTGAACGTCTTCCTGGCTTAGACTGCGCATTTCGCGCTGCTGAACCACTCCTTCAGACTTGTGGCCGATGTTGACAAGAATGCCACCATCCTCTGAGAAGCCCATCACTTCGCCGTCGACGACTTCTCCACGCCGGAGGGGCTTGATCGGCTCCATCGAGTCAAGCAATTGCCCCATGTCCTGGGCGCCGGACTCCTCTTCTTCCTCCTCGTACTCCATAGGTTCGTCATCTTCGTCAAGATCCAACATTATCGGCGCGTTTGCCTCTAATTCGGATGCCGAAGGAGTTTCTACTTCGGGGATCTGTGGCAGCGCCTCCGCTACCTCTGGAGTTTCACCTAGTGAAGTTGCCGGTTCCTGTGTCTCGGCGGGGTCCTGCATAATGGCGGGTTCTTCTGAAGAGGGATTTGATGTCACGGCTCTACGGGCCTTTCTTATAGTTGATCTACCTGTATATTATATTCCGATAGTGCAAATGTGTAAAGGTGAGGGAGACTGCTGGAGTCGCCGATGGGGATAGGGTGCAGACACCTGTTCCGAACTCGACATTAGCATACTCCTACCACAAGTCTGGTTCAAGGGCGAAATAGGTCTTGATTGCTTCTCACGAACAGCCTGTTAGACAGACAAGGATTTGAACTGGCATCACTCTAGCGGGGCTAGCCGGCCTGCTTTCCCGTATCTGCTAGAGTATCTGCGACAAGAATAGCTTCGTGCGTTCGCTCTTTGGATTGTCAAAGAACTCATTCGCGGAATTCTCCTCCACAATTCGTCCTTCGTCCATCATTATAATTTTGTCGGCGACCTCCCTTGCAAAGCCTATTTCGTGAGTGACAATCATCATGGTCATGCCTGAGTACGCCAGTTCCCGCATCGCGTCCAGCACTTCGTTTATCATTTCAGGGTCCAGCGCGGATGTCGGCTCGTCGAAGAGCATAATCTTGGGCTGCATGGCTAGGGCACGAGCGATAGCTACGCGCTGCTGCTGACCACCGGACAGCTCGCTCGGAAATTTCTGCGCCTGGTCCGGTATGCCGACTCTTGTCAGCAACTCCAGTCCTACCTCCTCTGCCTGTGTGCGACTCCAATGACGTACTTTCATTGGCGCAAGCGTGATGTTGTCCATCACGGTGAGGTGCGGGAACAGGTTGAACTGCTGAAACACCATTCCCACCTCGCTGCGAATCGCGTCAATGTTGCGAACGTCCTTGGTCAGTTCGATGCCATCAACAACGATATCCCCGCTCTGATGCTCTTCGAGGCGATTGATGGTGCGAATGAACGTAGATTTGCCTGACCCTGAGGGCCCTACGATCACTATCTTTTCTCCGCGCTTTACAGTTGTGCTTACATCCTTCAGCGCCTGGAATGTGCCGAACCATTTGTTCACGTTACGACAGACGATTATGTCCTCTGCGGTCTCTGTCATTCCATTAGTCGCCATAGTCGCCTCCTTTGGTTTCAGATGCACATCGCCTGTGGTCAAACGGCACAGCCGACCTGCTATCTCGTGCCCACGCCCATATGCTCTTCGATGCGACCACTTACATAAGACATGCTGTAAGTGAATATCCAGAAAACGATCGCGAGGAAGATGAAGAGTTCACGGGCATTGCCGAGATACTCAGGGTTGCCTTGGATAAAAGCTCTACCGATTTCCACGACATCGAGCATTCCGATTATATAGACCAGGCTCGTGTCCTTGAACAGCGCAATGAACTGCCCAACGATTGCCGGAATTACATTGCGAATCGCCTGGGGAAGCTCGATCACAAGAGTTGTCTGCCAGCCCGGGAGTCCGAGAGCGCGTGCTGCTTCAACCTGCCCGCGGGACAAAGCTTGCAACCCGCCTCGAATGTTCTCCGCCATGTATGCTGAGCTGAAGAGCGTGATTATTATCGCCGCCCGGAACACTGAATTCTGGGGGAAATCCTCAGGGAACGCCAGTGGTACGAGTACTTGTGACATGAAGAGCAGGGTAATCAGCGGCACTCCGCGGAATATCTCGATAAACACCACACACAGTAGCTTCACGATTGGCAGACTGCTGCGCCGGCCAAGCGCGAGTGCGATTCCAATTGGCAGGCTTAGTACAATGCCTGCGACTGCCAGCAGCAGGTTCAGCATCAGACCGCCCCAGCTAACGACCGACACAGGCTGCAGGCCGGGCACCCCTGGCACGCCGCGCAGAAGCACCAGAATCAGAAGAAAGATCACGACTCCGATTATCACCACTCGTTGCACCGTGATCAACGATGTGTAACGCACCAAAGCCCAGCCAGCGAAGACAGCGGGCAGGTTAGCGAGCAGCAAGATACGCACATCCAGCCCCATGCTCCGCATGTCGTATGGCAGGAAAGCAAGGACTGCGGACACCACCGCGACCGACAGAGCGATCTTTTTTCCGACGGCGCCGACAATGCCCCATGCCATTCCTAGCAACAGAGTAACCAGCAGAAGGCCTAACTGCGGTCTCCAAAAGCAGTTCTGCCCGGGACAGGCGAGTTCGGTGTTGTACTGACCGATGAAGAAACCCCCGCCGATGGTGGCGATTACGGTCCAGTCCGCGGTGGTTAACACCCATCCAAGGCTGAACCACGCGGCTATTGCGATTACCAGCGAGGATACGACGGTGATGGAACCGTTGAACCACGACGAGAATAGATTCTCGCGCAACCATCCGGCGGCTCCCGCTTCGAAGCGCGGAGGGGGAAGTTGCCCGGAGGCTGGCGCGTTGTTAGCTGCCATCAGTTACCTCCGGCAAATCTGATATGCCGATTGTAAAGATTGCCTATCAACGAGTATGCGAGGCTCAGCGCCAAGTACGAAAGCATAATCAGTACGAATATGGATACCGCAGGTGCTGTCTGGGTCATTGTCTTCGCGACATTAGTCAGGTCTGAATAACCGATTGCACCGGCGAGGCTGCTGTTCTTTGTCAGGTTAAGGTACTGACTGATGAGAGGGGGTATGATCACACGCAGCGCCTGAGGGAACGTGACATTTCGCAGGGTTGCCATTGGCGTCAAACCGAGGGCGCGCGCCGCCTCCGTCTGCCCCCTGTTGACCGACTGTATGCCGGCTCGCACTATTTCGGCGATAAATGACGAAGTGTAAATTACCAGCCCCACCAGCAAGGCCAAAAGGCCTGCCGACGCCGTGAACCCACCGGCTATGCGGCCGAATGTGCCTTGAGGAGCCGGCACTGAGATGACGAAAGGGGCTGTTCCAACGGCAACCATCACGATGAGCCACGCCACGGCTCCGCCAACTACCGCCGTCACGCACCCGTATATGACCGGATATGAGACCTGCCCTGTCAATTCCTCTCGACGGGCCATGACGCGATGCACCACCAATCCGAGAGCGACCGATGCGGCAGCGACAGCCAGCCAGATGAGCGCGGCGCCCCAACTGCTTGGAGAGGGAGAGGGCACTGATACGCCCGCGTTGTTCACAAAGACGTTCCCAGCAACTACATAGCCTTCACGAACGGGCGGCAGTGACAGAACAATGTAAAACCAGAAGAAGAGCTGAACCAGCAGCGGCACATTGCGGAAGAACTCAACATAGGCGGTGGCGATCTTTGCGACAAGCCAGTTGCCCGACATTCTCGCGACGCCTACAAGTATTCCCAGCGCCGTCGCCAGGATCACTCCTACTATCGAGACGACAAGCGTATTGGTGAACGCGACAAAGAGGGCGTACAGGAAGGTGTCGGACGACTCATAGGGAAGGAAGTGCTGACCGATGGGTGTTTGATAGGCTCTATCAAGGAAGCCAAAGCCGTAGGGAATGCTCCTCTCCCCAATAGCGCTTCCAATATTAATGAAGAACCAGGCAACCAGCCCCACTACCACGATACCGGAAATGATTTGCGATGCCCACTGAATGATCTGGACATGCCGCCATACCGGTATTCCTTGATATGTCAAAGAGCGCATCACTTATACACGAGCGTCCTGTGAACTTGTCGTCTGCGATGCTAATCCTAACACATCTCTTCGCATTACATCCGATTCTGTTCTCGGCACGGTAGAGGTTGCAAATACTCCTCTACTTCCGCATCGCTTGGGACCGACGCGCAACATCGGAAACGCAAAGGCGGCTGGCAAAATTACCAGCCGCCCTAATACCAAGGGTTTATCGGCGGAATTGTCCGCCCTTAGAAGCTAACGTGGTGGCGCAGCGTAAATCTGTCCACCCTTCGGGCAATCGGAGCAGGGAGCGTCCGCCCAAAGAGCGTTTCGTCCGCCCTCACGCGGCAGATTGATGCCGTTGGGGCCAAGGTTGCGCTCATATATCTCACCGTAGTTGCCGACGGCGCCGATCACATCCTGCGCTACCGTATTGCTAAGACCAAGGCTATCCTGTCCGAATGAGCCCTCGATCCCGAACAGGCGGTCAACAGGCGTGTTGCCCGTAGCAGCAGTCGGTACATTAGCGGATGAAACTTCAAATGCTTCAGCATAGATCAGTATCGCCATTACGGTCTTTACGATGTCGAACCACTGGTCGTCGCCGTGAGGAACCACTGGGCCCAGAGGTTCTTCTGAAATGGTCTCGGGAAGAATCAAGTGAGCGCTAGGGTCACTCAGGGCAGTGCCCAGAGCGGCAAGCTGCGAGCGGTCGTTAGTGAATGCGTCACACTGCTCACTGTCGTAGGCTGACACTACGGCATCCGTGTCCTCAAACGTCAGAGGGGTGATATCCAGTCCATTCTGGTTCGAGAAGTCCTGAAGGTTCAGCTCCGTAGTCGTACCTTGAGTTACGCACACTGTGGCGCCCTTAAGGTCAAGGGCACTTGTAACGTCCGGCAGAGAATTCTTGTTGACCATGAATCCCTGGCCGTCGTAGAACATGGTCTGTGCGTAGTTGCCCCACTGCGCGTCTCGGCTTGTCGTCCATGTAACCGTGCGGACGAGCATATCGACCTCGCCAGACTGGATTGTCGGTCCACGCTCGGCTGCGGAAATCAGACGGATTTCGATAGCATTGGGGTCACCCAGTACAGCAGCTGCGACTGCGCGGCACAGATCTATGTCGAAGCCCACGTTATTCTGATTAGCATCCAAGGAGCCGTACCCGGGGACGTCGTTACGACTGGCGCAGATTACCTTGCCGCGCTCTTTGATCGTATTGAGGCGTTGCCCTACCTCCTCCATCGTCATTGCCGGCTCGTCCATCGCCATAGCCTTCGCTTGTTCAAGCTCCATCTTGAGGCTCTCCACCTCGGCTTCGGCTGCCGCGGCGTCCGCCTGCGCTTGGGCAAGAGCCGCGCTATCATCCGCCCCTTGCTGGCATGCTACTAGCGCCAGAATCCCGGCGACTATCAGCATTATCAATAGACTCGTACGTTTGGCCATTCTACTTCCTTTCTTTGTGTGGGATCGCGTTACGAACCCAGATTCCTAAATTCTCGCCTAAATACACGCGTGGGCACTCGACAAATATTATAAGTGGTAAATGCAGGTGAAGTGGTCAATCCGACATGGTGAGACGCCATATCAAAGAATAAGCCCTCTGGCAGTGACCTATTTTCCCACATCCTTGCGGGTGCAGTATCGTCGGCGCTGAGACGTTTCACTTCCGTGTTCGGGATGGGAACGGGTGGGACCATCTAGCTAGAACCACCAAAGGACTTAATGCGAGGTCAATTTTACCAAGCGACCTCCAAACGTGTCAATGAATATTACGAATGCATGGAGTGCGAAACACCTAATGAGACTTGCCTCTTTCCATGGTAGAAAATTGCATCAAATTACTAACAATTGCAGGCGAACACGATATGATATTGGTTCGATTTATGGGCGAATTGGGTACTTTTATATTCACCAAAATATTCCCCGCATTGATATGACTCGCCTACGGGTTGCTCCCCCCTAGGTTTCCCCCTTTGAAGCAATGTTAAGATTGCTAGAAGTAACAATCACCCATATAGCGGGGTAACCACATACAGTGCTTCTCTTCATGAAATACAGGCGGGACCTTTCCCGTGCCTCAAGGCAAGCCATCTTTCTTACAACCGAGTGGCGATATCTGGCAATGCTCAACTACGAGATAAATCCTGCGTTGCTCCAGCCGTTCCTCCCCAAGGGTACCGAACTGGATACATGGAACGGCAAGCACTACATCAGCGTTGTTGGACTGCTGTTCCAGAATACGAGACTCTACGGAGTACCAGTCCCCTTCCATCGAGATTTCGAGGAGATCAACCTGCGTTTCTACGTGCGACGCGAAGTTGCCGGAGAAGTGCGACGCGGCGTTGTGTTCATAAAGGAGATCGTCCCCAAGCCTGCAATCACTCTCGTAGCTCGGGCATTCTACAACGAGAACTATGTGACTCTGCCGACAAGCCATTGCATTTACAGAGATAAAGGAGGACTTTCGGTCTCATACGAATGGCGGCAGTCGGACTTTGCTCACAGTCTCTTCGTCCGTGCTGAAGGGGCGCCTGCTGAGATCCAGGACAATACTGAGGAAGAGTTCATCGCCGAGCATTATTGGGGGTATACCGTGCAAAGAGACGGTGGCACACTTGAATATGAGGTGGAGCACCCACGCTGGCGCATTTGGCGTATAGACAACGCCCGGCTCAAATGCGATGTGGAGAAAATATACGGTAGCCAGTTCGCGAAGTACATAGGAGCGAATCCCGATTCGGCCTTGTTAGCAGAAGGATCTCCCGTCATCGTCCGACGAGGCATACGTATTTGAATGGCATGACCCTTCACCACCGATCGGGCAACATATCCAGCCGGTGAATGTCGTCCATTTCATGAGGGCTAAACGGCGAGAGTCTATTCACCGCCGGGCTTAACCGCGTCAATTATGCCATTGACCTCGGCAAGCTCATAGGGAGTAAGCTGCCACGATGCAGCCCTTGCGTTGCCGATGATCTGCTCCACTCTCGTCGCGCCCGCAATTACGGAACTAATCGCCGGGTTCGCCAGCAGCCAAGCGAATGCCAGTTCGAGCACCGTATGCCCTCGCGCCGTGCAGAACGCCTCCAGCCTCTCCAGAAGATCGAAGTTCCCGTCCGTGAACATCCCTCTATCGCTCTCAGCAAGTCGCGTCCCCTCCGGTGCGACCTCTCCCCGGCGATACTTGCCGGTCAGGAATCCATTTGCGAGTGGGTAATATGGCAGAATACCGAGCCCGTAATTCTCGCAAAACGGAATCAACTCGGTCTCAATCGCCCTGTCCATCATGCTGTAACGCGGCTGAACACTCGAAAATTCGGATATGCCAAGTGTTCGCGAAGTCCACGCCGCTTCGCACACCTGCCACGAAGTGAAGTTAGAGCAACCGATATATCGAACCTTTCCTTGCCTCACGAGGTCGTCCAGCGCTCGCAGTGTTTCTTCTATCGGGACATTTGGGTCATGCCAATGAATCTGGTACAAGTCTATGAAATCGGTCTGCAGGCGGCGCAAGCTGTTTTCGACTTCCGCCATGATGTGCTGCCGCGAGTTCCCGCCGTCATTCGGTCCTTCTCCGACTGTACTGGAAACCTTAGTGGCGATAATTGCACTGTCACGTTTCCCCTTCAAGGCACGGCCTATGTACTCTTCCGAGTAGCCATTCCCGTAGCTATTGGACGTATCGATCATGTTGACGCCCATGTCGAGAGCATGATTTATGACGAGCGCCGAAGCGTCCGCATCCAGTCGCCGCCCGAAGTTATTGGTGCCCAGTCCTATAGCCGAAACCTTGAGTCCCGACTTGCCCAGATAACGATATTCCATGCTTGAAAATCCTCTGCCGTATCAGTTGATGTCATGCCGCCGCGCCACCAGAAGGCCATTTTCACGCGCAACTCTTATCGCAAAGTCCACGCTGTCGATCTGCAGCGCCATATCCCTGTCCTCAGGATGATACTGAGGCTGCTCCGGGTTAGCGTACTTCTGCGCCTCGGCGCCGGCCAGCACAAGTGACCTCACCGCGCTGTGATCGGGCTTACGTCCTTGCAGCAGGTTGCGCAGGTATAGAGCACATTGCTCGTCCTCGTCCGCTTGGACAAGTGCTTCCGCACCCATAGCTACTATGGTGACCAGTTCCGGAGCGTCGCGCAAAATCGCGTTTACGGTTGCTTCCGCGATGGCGAACGATCCCGCGTAAATCTGGGAAGCGTTCACCGCCGCGCTCATGCCGACAGTGCCGGCGCGCGTGGATTGTATGAGTGTCTTCCCTGCAACCTCGGCTTCTAGCATTTCATAAGGGGAGTTTCCAAGATCAAAACCGTCAGGCCTTATACCATCCACCTCCCCCATGCATATATCGCCTTTGCCATCAGCGCGCAGCTTGAGCGCCTCGTCTACTTCGGCCACCAGGACGATCTTCTCAGCCCCCTTGGAGAATGCCACCGCGGCAGTCGTGAACGCCCTGAACACATCAATGATTACGACGGTTCCCTGGGCTTCCTGCGCGCCACGATAAAGACTCGCTATTCTTATCTCCAACCAGTCACCTTTTCCAAGCCTGTTACCCGCCAGATACTCTTCGTTTTCAGTCTCGTAGTTCCTTTGGAAGTACGAATGTGATGTCTTCCTTCGCCACCTCCACCTCGACAACCTCTTCAGGTTCCAGGGCGTCTATCACCTGCTGCACCAGGTATTCGGGTGTGGACGCGCCAGACGTGATGCCCACATTCTCAACGCCCTCCAGCCACTCGGACCGCAGCTCGTCCACGCCATTAAGGAGATACGCGGGCACACCCTGCGCCTCCGCAACTTCTCGAAGCCGGTTACAGTTCGAGCTGTTTGGTGCGCCTATAACCAGCATCAGGTCAACGTTATCGGTGATCTCCTTCACAGCTGATTGCCGATTTGTCGTCGCGTAGCATAGGTCGTTCCTGACGATCGCATTAGAGAATTTGCCCTTAATGTCTTCTATAGATCGACTGGTATCATCCACTGAGAGGGTAGTCTGAGTCAGGATCGCGACCGGCGTCTCTTCATCCCAGTCCGGTAAGTTCATTTCCTCTCTGTCGTCAACCAGATGCATGCCCGTCTGCCCCATCGTCCCCTTAACTTCCTGGTGGCCACGGTGACCTACAAGGATAATTCGTCTTTCCTCGCGATCATACCTAATCGCTTCATTATGGACCTTGGTTACCAGTGGGCAAGTGGCGTCCACGACATCCAGACTGCGAGCCTTTGCCTTGGCAAAGTCCTCAGGTGGCGAACCGTGCGCCGAGAACACAACCTTCGAGCCTTCCGGAATCTCGTCCACATCTTCAACGGTGATTGCGCCCTTAGCCTCCAGAGCGTCAACCACATGAGAGTTATGAACAATCTGGTGCTTCACATATACAGGCGCACCGAATCGTTCCAGTGCGATCTCTACCAGATCAATTGCACGCACGACACCAGCACAGAATCCTCTTGGAGCGCCGATGTAAATCTTCATTGCCTCACCCCCTATTGGCAGATATGCACCCCAATAATATCACACAAGCACCGAAGCCCCGCCCGGCAAATGTTTCATATATACAAGCACCCGTTTATAATAATGCGACAGGTTCGATAATTTGCCTGTGTATGCAATAGAGAACGCGCCGAGCCGGGAGAACGCACATGAAGCTTGCCGAGCGAATGAGTCGACTGGGAACGGAGACCGCCTTTGAAGTTTTGGCAAAGGCGCGCCGATTGGAAGCGGAAGGCATGGACGTCATCCACCTCGAGATTGGCGAGCCGGACTTTGACACTCCGGAGAACATTGTTGAGGCGGGCGTTACAGCGCTCCGCCGGGGCGAAACCCACTACGGCCCCTCACCCGGATTTCCAGATGTACGTGCATCCATAGCGCAGGAAATATCTGACACTCGCGGAATCTCAGTTACTGCAGACAATGTAGTCATTACTCCAGGCGGTAAGCCGATAATGTTCTTTATCATGCTTGCACTTGTAGACTACGGCGACGAAGTCCTGTACCCAAACCCTGGCTTCCCAATCTACGAATCAATGATCAGCTTTGCGGGTGGCGTTCCTGTTCCTATGCGCCTCCACGAGTCATTGGAATTCAATATAGATGTTGACGAAGTGGCTGGGCAGATTACGGACAAGACCAAGCTGATGATCGTGAATTCGCCCAATAACCCGTGCGGCAGCGTGATAGCCAGGGAACAGATTGAGGCCCTAGCCGACCTCGCCAGAGAGCATGATATTGTCGTCCTTTCTGACGAAATATATATCCGATTCCTCTACGAAGGCACGCACCACAGCATTGCTACATTTCCTGATATGAGGGAACGCACCATCATTTTGGACGGATTCTCCAAGACCTACGCGATGACCGGCTGGCGCGCCGGCTACGGTGTTATGCCACTCGAACTCGTCGAGCCCATTTCTCGCCTGGTAACTAACAGCGTTTCCTGTACCGCCAGCTTCACGCAGTATGCTGCACTTGAAGCCATTGTTGGCCCTCAAGACGCCCCCAACAGCATGGTTGAGGAATTTGCCCGGCGACGCCACATAATTGTTGACGGGCTTAACGCAATCAAGGGCATACGCTGCGCAACGCCAAAGGGAGCGTTTTACGCATTTCCCAACGTTGAGGGCACCGGCCTGACTAGCAGAGAATTCGCTGACCGCGCCCTAGAAGAAGCTGGCGTCGCCTGCCTCTCAGGAGAATCATTTGGCATTTACGGTAATGGATTTGTGCGCTTCTCGTTTGCCAATTCCGTAGAGAATATCGAAGAAGCCTTGCGCAGAATCGACCGCTTCGTGCAATCCCTCTAGGTCTGCCCAATTCGCTCTGTCACTCCCCGCTAGGCCCGACTATGCGCACTTTCAGACTGGCAATGGCACAGGTGAACGCTACCGTCGGAGACCTCGACGGCAATGCTGAGCGCATCATCTCGGGCATTCAGGACGCGCGGGATCTCGGCGCTGACCTAATTGCGTTCCCCGAGCTGGCGCTTCCGGGATACCCTCCGGAGGACCTACTCTTAAAGCCTCAGTTTATCCGTGAGAATCACGATCGGCTGCGGATAATCGCCGCCGAGTGCAAGGGCATCGCCGCGATTGTCGGTTTCATTGATTCCGACTCAGATATCTACAATGCGGCAGCAGTGATAAACGACGGAGAGATCGTCGGCACATATCGAAAGATGTACCTGCCGAATTACGGTGTATTCGACGAAGACCGCTATTTCGCCGCAGGCACCGACTGTCCTGTGTACATAATCAACGGGACCCCTGTTGGCGTAAACATTTGCGAAGATATCTGGTATGCCACCGGTCCCGCCGTTGTACAGCGGGCGGCAGGCGCCGAACTCATAGTGAATATCAACGGTTCGCCTTTTCACGCCGGTAAGCGCGCCTTTCGCGAAAAGATGCTCGCAACGCGCGCCTCCGATAATGGCCTGTTCGTCGCCTATGTCAATCTGGTTGGCGGACAGGACGAGCTTGTCTTTGATGGAGGCAGCCTTATATTCGCTCCCGACGGCGAAATTATCGCAGAGGCGGCTCAGTTTGAGGAGCAGCTACTTGTTGCAGACCTGGAAGTCGAGTCCGTATTCCGCTCAAGATTGCGAGACCCAAGAACCCGCAAGGAGCGAGGCGCCGACCTGACTCACATTGGCAGACCTGCCAGTGTCGCTGTCTCAGATTACTCTGAAAATCCAGACAGGCCCGATATTGTATCTGCCGACAAGTCGTCGCTCACCGAAGAACCGCTCAGTGACACTTCGGAGGTGTACGCCGCGCTCACACTCGGCACTCGCGACTATGTGAGAAAATGCGGTTTCGGCAAGGTGCTGATAGCCCTGTCGGGCGGCATTGACTCAACTCTGGTAGCAGCTGTCGCTGCAGATGCACTCGGTGGAGAGAATGTGGTTGGCATCGCGATGCCGTCGCGCTTTTCGTCCGAGGGCAGTGTTTTGGACGCGACTGCGCTAGCGGAAAATCTTGGGATAGAACTCTGGACAATTCCAATCGAAGACGCTTTCAGTGCATATCTTCAAACGCTGGCACATAGATTCGAGGGAACGGAGAGTGGCGTCGCAGAAGAAAATATGCAGTCCCGCATTCGTGGCAATCTCATTATGGCGGTCTCCAACAAGTTCAACTGGCTCGTCCTGACCACGGGGAACAAGAGTGAAATGGCAACCGGCTATGCCACAATCTATGGGGACATGGCAGGCGGCTATGCGGTAATAAAGGACGTACCAAAGCAGCTTGTCTATGAACTCTGCCGCTACCGCAACACCATCGGTAACTCGCCTGTAATACCTCAGAGTGTGATTGACAAGCCGCCCAGCGCGGAACTTCGCCCCGACCAGAAGGACGAAGATTCGCTACCCCCTTACAGTATCCTAGACCCGATACTCAAGGCCTATGTCGAAGACGACTTCAGCTTTGACGACATTGTGGCTATGGGCTACGACTCTGACACGGTTAAGCAGATAATCACCCTCGTTGACCGCAACGAATACAAGCGGCGCCAGTCACCGCCAGGCATCAAAATCACGCCTCGCAACTTCGGACGGGACCGACGTATGCCCATTGCGAACCGCTACCGTCCGTTCTAGTCCGCGTACAATTTGGTCCCCGCCATTTCCACAACCTGATACGGCAGCCCACTCGCCTCAGCTGCGCGCCGCCCTGTGCTCGTAACCAGCAGTGTGCCTCCGCTACCCACGACATGCCCGTCGATCATAATTGGGCTTCCGGCAACGAAGCTCATTGTCGGCTCGTTTGTATCAGGGTTGATCACCGTTATGTCCGCGTCCGCTCCCTCGCTGAAGTGTCCCTTATTGGGCAACCCCATCATCTGTGCGGGTGTTAGGGAGAGCTTCGTCGCCAACTCAAGGGGTGTGAGCGCGCCGAATTTCACCAGTGCCATACTCGACTGAATCGCCACATTGCGGGGATGGCAGCCGCCGTCCGTACTCACAGCGTCCACTATGAACTCGCCCGCTTCGTTCTTCGCGGTGGTCAGCTTGAACGCAGTGGATGGCAGGTTCACCGGAAAGCTCATCCCAACATGCGTATTTTCGCGCTGAAAGAGCGCCAGCGCTTCCTTTCCCTTCAGGTACACCACATGCCCTCCGCGCTGCCCAATTACGGACGCGTAGCCGTCCATTATCGCGTGCTCCATGCCCTCTCGCGTCGGAGAGTAGCCGCGCATCGCAAGGCAGTTTCGTGGCACATTCGCCTGCACAAATCCTTCGCCGTCGCAACTCCCGCTCGTTCCATTCTGAATCGCGTGATATGCCTCTGAATTTAGTTGCCCGCGCATTGTCTCCAGAATCTGAAGTGCCTCGATGCACTCCGCGTCAGCATCCTCAATAACCCCACGGCAGTATGAGTTCACATGGCAGACATGGAGCCGCCCATCACCTACGATTTCAGGTATTTCCCTCAGTCCGCCCAGATGACTTCCCGACTCCCGTGTACCTATATGGAACGCCACATAGGCCTGCTGGTCATTACAGGCATGAATCACATCCGCCGTTCCCTGCGGGCTGAAGGGATGATAGCCACCGAGTATCTTAATGCCGAAGCAACCCTGGTTCAGCGCACCTGCAACGATGTCGCGAGCCTCAACAGGGGACGGCTCACCGGATGGCATCGTGGCACCCGGTATGAGTGCATAGAGTCCGGCCACGTTCAGACCGGCTCCTTTGCGCTTGATGCCGTCAAAAAGGCTCGGCCCGGTGCCACCCATGTCCAGCACAGTTGTAGTCCCGGCGCGCGCCAGCATCGCATATCCAAGAGCAGGGTCCCAATTGCGTGACAATCCGGCCACATGAGCGTGCGTGTCAATCTGACCGGGCATCACCCACTTCCCTGACACATCCACAATCTCATCGCCATCAAAGGGGTCAATTTCCGCTTCGACACGCGCAATCATGCCAGCCTTAACGCCCACATCCGCCACTCCTTCGAATCCGTTCGCCGGATCCAGGATCGTGCCACCGCTCAGAATCAAATCATACTTCGCCATTGTCAGCCCATCCAGTCTCGTAACTGTCGGTTTCCGGTGTTGCTTTCGCCCGTTATGTTACACTGAGATATGGCAACTGCAAACTAACAACCCTTGATATCCCGGAGGTTCAGCAGGTGAAGGTAGGATCAATTTTTCCCCAGACGGAGATAGGCAGTGACACAGGAGCAATTCGCGAATTCGCCCAGGCGACTGAGTCTCTTGGCTTCGACTTCCTACTGGCATTCGATCATGTGCTTGGTGCAAACGCCGAAACGCACACTGAACTAACCGGACCATATCGCCACTACGACGCTTTTCATGAGCCGTTCGTTCTCTTCGGCTACCTTGCGGCAGTTACGAGCAGTGTAGAACTTGCCACAGGCATCATCATCCTACCTCAGCGCCAGACTGCGCTAGTTGCCAAGCAAGCCGCCGCCGTGGATGTGCTCAGCGAGGGCAGGCTGCGGCTGGGCATCGGCGTCGGCTGGAACTATGTGGAGTACGAGGCTCTTGGTGAGAACTGGCGCAACCGCGGCGCTCGCTCGGAAGAGCAGATCGAAGTGATGCGCCAACTGTGGACAAACGAGCTGATAACTTATGAAGGTCGCTGGCACAAGATAACCGATGCCGGCATTCTGCCGCTGCCTGTTCAGCGCCCAATTCCCGTATGGCTGGGCGGCGCATCCGACCGCACGGTACGTCGAATTGTCAGTACCGGCGATGGCTGGATACTCACGGGACGACCCGACGACCGCGCCAAAGGTCTGATCGATAAGTTGCATTCATACGCGGAAGAAGCAGGCAGAGACATTGACAGCATCGGGATCGAGGGCTGGGTATCAGCGAGCATCGGCGGCCCTGACGAGTGGTCGAAGGAGGCGGAAGGCTGGAAAGCCCTTGGCGCGACACACGTGTCGCTGAACACTATGCGGGCGGGGTTTGAGACTCCTGAGGCGCATATTGACGCCATCCGCCGGTTCAAGGATGCAACTTCCGGCATTTAATACAAAGCTCAGAACATTTCGCGATGTCAGACTCCAAAGATCTCAAACACACCTCGCTCTACAAGACTCACATATCGCTCGGCGCGCGCATCGTACCGTTTGGCGGATGGGCAATGCCCATACAGTATGAAAGCATATTGCAGGAAGCGCGGGCGGTCCGCACCAACGTCGGCCTGTTTGACGTATCTCACATGGGCAGGCTGACTATACGAGGTAGCGGGGCGGCTCCCTTGCTCAGCCGCGTGCTAAGCGTTGGCGCGATTTCGATGCGACCGGGGCGTGCGCGCTACTGCCTCATCTGCAACGAGGACGGCGGAATCATCGACGACTGCATCGTCTATAGAAACGGCGATGAAGACTTCCTGCTAATTCCAAACGCCGCCAACACTGCCTCGGTTATCGATTGGCTAGACCAATGGAATACGAAGCCGGACACCGTCAGCATCAAGAATGTCACAGCCGACACAGCAATGATTGCTGTCCAAGGTCCTCAGTCCATCCCAATGCTGAATGAAGTTACCGCCGACGATATATCGTCAGTGCTGCCCTTCAGAACTGTGCAGACCCAGATCGATGGCAGGGATACAATGCTTGCACATACGGGCTACACCGGCGAAGACGGCTTCGAGGCAATCGTTTCCGCCGAGGATGCAGGGCACATATGGACGCTGCTCGTGGATAAAGGTGCGACTTCATGCGGTTTGGGTGCACGAGACGTCCTTCGCCTGGAAGCTGGCCTCCTGCTCCACGGCAATGACATGAGCGTGAACGACAACCCTTACGAAGCCGGACTGGAGCGATTTATCAGGCCTGACAGGCGTGGATATGTCGCACGAGAGGCACTTCTACGCATCCGTGACAACGGGGTCGAGAGAAAACTAGTCGGATTCATAATGACCGGACGCGGGATTGCGCGTCACGGCCATGCGATCTGCGCAGATGGGCAAGAGATTGGCGAAGTTACAAGCGGTGGGCCATCTTCCTTGCTTGACAGGAACATAGGCTTGGGATATGTTCCTGCTGACTTTTCTGAGGTCGGGACCTGCCTGCAAATCGACATCCGTGGGCGGCTCGTTGATGCCGAAGTAACCAGTCTTCCATTTTACATTCGGAGCTAGAAATAATGACGCCTGAAAACCTCAAATACTCTGAAGAACACGAATGGGTTCGCGTAGAGTCTGACGGGCAAGTCGTCGTAGGTATCACCGACTTTGCCGCAGAGAGCCTTGGTGATGTCGTGTTTGTTGAACTGCCGGATGTCGGCGAGCAGTTGACGCAGTTCGAGAAAATGGGGGAGATCGAGTCAGTGAAAGCGGTTTCCGATCTCTATTCGCCGGTATCAGGAACGATAACCGAGCGCAACGACTCAGTTATCGACAGCCCTGAACTGGTGAATGACAGCCCATTCGATTCGGGCTGGATGCTGCGCGTTCAACTGACAGACAGCGGAGAACTCGATAAACTCATGGGCCACGCTGACTATCAGGCCTTGCTTGAGGCGCAGAGCTAAACCTGATTCCTCGGCAATGACCTGCCACTTCTAAGCCTCGTTTCGACTCGTCCAATGACCAATTACGACAGTTATATCTCGCCATACTCCCCAAACACGGACGCGGACAGGCGACTGATGCTCGACGCAATCGGCGTTGACTCAGTGGATGAATTATTCTCCGACATACCGGAGGAACATCGCAATCCCACGCTTGATCTGCCGCCTCCGATGTCCGAGTTCGACCTCAAGCGATATTTCGCCGATCTGGCGTCTATGAACAAGACTCCGGGCGAATACGCTTGCTTTCTGGGCGCAGGCTCATACAGGCATCACATACCTGCAATTGTGCGCCAATTGACGAGCCGCAGCGAGTTCATGACTGCGTACACTCCGTATCAGCCGGAGATTTCACAGGGCACACTCCAGACCGAGTTCGAGTTCCAGACATTGTGCGCCCAACTCACTGGGATGGATGTCGCCAACGCTGGCATGTACGACGGCTCCACATCCCTCGCCGAAGCGGTTCTAATGGCTGCCCGCGTTACGCGACGCAACCACGTCGCGGTTCTTGATTCAGTCTCACCCGCATACATTAGCGTGCTGCGGACATATACCGAGGCGCCGGGAATCACCATCGATGTGGTTAGCGCCGAGAACCTTGCCATCACTGAAGAGACGGCATGTTTAGTAGCGCAGCAACCAAACTTTCTGGGCTATATGCAGGACATGCAGTCGCTGTCGCAGCAGGCTCATAATGTCGGGGCGCTTTCAGTTGTGTACGCTGACGCCTTATCGATGGCTATGTTTACGCCGCCGGGTGATTACGGCGCCGATATTGTGGCGTCTGAGGGACAGGCGCTAGGCGTGCCTCCGACTTTCGGTGGGCCGTATGTCGGCATATTCGCCTGCAAGCAGGACTACATCAGGCAGATGCCGGGACGCATTGTTGGTAGAACCGTGGATACACAGGGACGCACGGCTTACGTATTGACCCTGCAGACCCGTGAGCAACACATCCGTCGCGAGCGGGCCACATCCAATATCTGCACATCCGTCGCATTGATCGCTCTGATGACAACCGTGTATATGGCGGCAAACGGCAGGCATGGGATGCGCCAGACCGCCGAACTTACATACCAGAAGTCGCACTACCTTGCCTCACTAATTCAAGGCATCCCAGGTTATTCGGTAGTTGATGGCGGCGTCTTCTTCCAGGAGTTCGTTGTGCAGTGTCCTTCGTCGCCGTCCACGCTCAATGAGCAACTACTTGACTACAAAATTATTGGCGGGCTGGACATTAGTGACCGTGTTGACAATGGCATGCTTGTCTGTGCTACTGAAGTCAACACCCGTGAGGAGATTGACAGCTTTGCCTGTGCCCTCACCGAGATTGGCGCATCAGCATGAGTACCTTACTCGAAAGACTCTCCCAAGACCGCCGCATCCTCCTGATGGACCGCAGCGCATCCGGCAGAGTCGGAGCGACAGTCTCCCAATCTGACGTCCCTGCCCAGCCCTTGCCCGACGAAAACCTTCTTCGGCAGACACTCGACTTCCCAGAGGTCAGCGAAAACGACCTTGTTCGCTACTTCTCACAGCTCAGCCAGCTTAACTTCTCCATCGACCACAACTTCTACCCACTTGGCAGTTGTACCATGAAATACAATCCCAAGATTGACGACGAAGTTGCGGGAATGCCGGGCTTTTCTGAGACTCACCCGCTGCAACCTGATGCCACCGTGCAAGGCGCACTCAGACTCATGTGGGAGTTGCAGCAGCGCCTCGTCGAGATTACCGGAATGAAGGGCTGCTCGCTCGCACCCATGGCAGGGGCGGATGGTGAGTTTGCCGGAATATTGATGGCTCGCGCATATCATCGTGACAGAGGTGACACGAAGCGAAACAAGGTACTAATTCCAGACAGCGCACACGGGACGAACCCAGCCACAGCCAGCATGTGCGGTTTCGAAGTAATAACGCTGCCGTCAGACGCCAACGGCAACACCGACCTCGAAGCCCTGCGATTCTCTGTTGGCGACGACCTTGCTGGACTGATGATTACGCTGCCCAGCACGTTGGGACTGTTCGATTCAAATATCCTCGAAGTTGTCAAGATCGTGCGGGATGCAGGCGGCATTGTATATGGAGATGGCGCAAACCTGAACGCGCTCCTCGGTCGGGTCAAGTTAGGCGAACTCGGTTTCGACGTTATGCACTCCAACTTGCACAAGACATTTACGCAGCCGCATGGTGGTGGTGGGCCAGGCGCTGGACCTGTCATAGTAGGCGATAGGCTCCTTCCGTACATGCCTACACCGGTAGTTAACCGCAGCGTGGATGCAGACGGCGGTGAGGTGTATTCACTTGATGCGCCAGTAAGGACCGTCGGAAGGATGGGCGCGTTCCACGGAAATTTCGGTGCGCTGGTGCGAGCCTACGCATATATGAGCACGTTAGGCAGGGAGGGCATTGCTAACATCAGCCGCGATGCCGTGATAAATGCGAATTACATACTGAGTCAGCTCAAAGAACATTACCACCTGCCATACGACCGCACCTGCATGCACGAGGTTGTCTTTTCAGCACGGAACCTGCGGCGCGACTACGGTGTCAGCGCGCTGGATGTCGCAAAGCGCCTGATAGACTACGGCATACACCCGCCTACCATGTACTTTCCGCTGATCGTCGAAGAAGCGCTGATGATTGAGCCTACTGAGACGGAGAGCAAGGAGACACTCGACGGTTTCATCGAAGTAATGCGGACTATAGCGCAGGAAGCGGAAGAAAGCCCGGACTTACTTCACAATGCGCCGCACGATACCCCAAACACCCGCCTTAACGAAGCACTCGCGGCGCGGCGTCCCTATCTGCGCTGGAGAGCTGACGAATGATGGTACAATGTCGATGATTCTGTATAGAGTTGCCCACAGAATGGACCCAAGATAGGAGAGTCAGTTACGAAATGGTTGATGTTGGACAGGTAGCGCCGGACTTCACGCTTCCGGCACAAGACATGAAGAACGTATCTCTGAGCGACTTTAGGGGCGAAAAGGCAGTTGTCCTCTCGTTCCACATTTTCTCGTTTACAGGTGGCTGAACGGACCAGGTCACCTCGATGCGCAGCTACAACGCTGACTTCGAGGAGAAGAATGCCCAAGTTCTGGGCATCAGTTGCGACGCCCGCCCATCCCAGACGGCGTACTCTACTTCGCTAGGCAATATCCCCTACCCGCTGCTGTCGGACTTCAATCCACATGGCGCTATGACGCAGTCGTACGGCATATACAACGAGGAGCGCGGAGCACCCAACCGCGCGATCTTCATTGTCGATAAGGAAGGCGTAATTCGCTTCAAGCGCGTCTATGACAGCGCCCGCGCCCTAGATCCCAGAGACATCCTCGCGGAAGTCGACAAGCTCTAGGCGCTGCCAAAATGAACGACGACGCCCCTGTGCGGCATCTCTTCAGGGAGGGCGAACACGCCCTTATCATTGATCGGCGGGGGCGGCGCTATCTTACGCGCCTGCGCGCGGGGAGTAAGTTCGAAACGCATCTCGGCGCATTCCCACACGACGGACTTCTCGGTTCTGAAGTCGGCTCCTGGATGACCACGAATCGCGGCCATGTGCTGCTCGCCGTAAAGCCCACAATGGCGGACTTCGCGCTGGACATGCCACGAATAGCCACTGTGGGGTATCCGAAAGACCTCGGCACAATCTTGGTTTACGGCGACATCTTCCCGGGCGCGAGAGTGCTGGAAGCCGGCTGTGGTTCCGGTGCGATGACTATGGCTCTCCTGCGCGCCGTCGGCGCCCACGGTTCGCTCGTTTCCTACGATGTGCGGCAAGACATGATAGACCGCACGCGGGAGAATGTAGGAGCTATGCTCGCCGATACATCTAGTCTCACACTGAAGCTCGGCGACGTGTACAAGGGCTTCGAAGAAAGTGAGCTGGACCGGATTGTCCTGGATCTGCCGGAGCCATGGCATGTCGTTCCACACGCATCTGAAGGACTACTACCCGGCGGTATTTTCGTGAGCTTTTCCCCCACCGTGCTGCAGGTTCATGAACTCGCGAACGCCTTGAGGGCTGCCCAAACCTTCGAGATGATAGAGACTATGGAAGTGCTTCAGCGTCCTTGGGCCGTGGGCACTCGCAGCGTCAGGCCAGAACATCGCATGGTTGCGCATACCGGATTCATCACCATTGCCCGCAGGTGCTCGCCGCGCCCAGTTTCTAGCGTCGCCGAACGGAACTAGCGAACATCGTATCCCGTTTCACCCCACAGGGATGGCATTTCCCAGATAGTCTGAGGGTAGCGACCTTCCATCAGAGGCATGTGACGACTCGAGAGCAACGGCACTGTTGGCGTCCGCGACTTCCCTCCTATTGACTTGATAGGCGGCATCGAGGTTAGACCTGTCGCCTTCTCCTGTACCAACACTCTAAAGCCACCGAGTCCGTCCGCCTTCAGTAGTTCGCGCAACGCCAAGGTGTTCGCGCTGCGCTCGTGATGGCCCAATGGAGCTTCGCGCAGTTGCCGCATCATCTCTCCGATACCAAGCGACCCGAGAAACTCAGATTGTGTGGTGTATTCAAGCGTGGCAAGACCTACGGCACTCCCTTCTTCCCGCAGCAAAGAGAAATCCACGTGGGCCGTAATGTCTTGCCTGCCGATGCGCTGGTAGGGGCTGCTTCCCTCGGTGTGCCGATAGTATGTCTGGAGAGTGCCGCCTTGACGGGACTGTGAATATAGTTCAGCAGCCTCATAGCCGTAGTCAACCGTGATGAGGAAACCAGTGGCAAGTGCTTCCACCACATCTGCGAGCCAGGGTTTTAGATTCAGATTGACCTCACCCTTATGACCGTCGGCAAGGGCAATACTTAGTCCAGCGAGCCTCTCCTCTATCAGTGGCGTGGAGGGCATAGCTAGCTCCTCCTGGAAATTCCCCGCGTCATCTAGTGTGACATACACTTCAAGCACTTCACCACTATCGATCTGGAAGCGATGCACCGGAAAGGCGTCGGCGAATTCGTTGGATAAGAAGCAGCCCACCACATCCCTGAGAGGCAACTCATTCGCCAGAACCCTTGTAATCCCAGACACATCAGCAATGTCTGCATCGGCCAGAGAATATCGGTCTATGCAGATGTAATTGAGCCGGCGGAAGAACTCGTCACTGATTTCGCTCGCATAAGAGCAGATGTCATTGGCCAGCAATTCATTTCCTGAACCCATTTCAACGACAGTGAAATCGGACGGCTTGCCCATCCCCCGCCACATACCGAAAAGTTGCTTAGCCAACAGGGCTCCAAAAGCAGGGTGTACAGCAGGGCTAGTGTAGTAGTCACCAGTTGCGCCGAATGGGCTTTCGCTGGTGTAATAGCCATCTACCGGATGGTACAGCGCAGTCTGCATGAATTCTGCAAACGTGATTCTGCCCCGCGCCTCAATTCGCTCTCTTATCGCCTGCTCTGCCGCTGTGGTCTTGATCATTCTGCTTTGCACAAGAGAAGAAGGGACATCGTTTGATGTCCCTTCTGAAGTTTCCGTTGATTAGCTTGAGTTAGGAATTGGACTTCGCCTGTCGGAGTCTCCTATTGTGTGAACCTTGCCTATCCCAACCCGATCCCTGTATGGAGTTATTGAATTCCCTGCGCTCGCCGCACCGCTTGCATTTACCGACGCTCATTGGGCCATTCGGGCTTTCAATCTGCCAATGATGGGTACACTCGGTAGTTTCAACAGCCTCTTGAGTCATCGTGAAATCCTTTCGTCCTGCCTATTGCGTGCTTCTGTTTGGCTAATTAAGGATCACCGTTGGTCTATGGGCACATATTCCACATCCATGTCACCGACATAGAGCAAACGAGGCCGAAGCAGAATATTATTGTCGAACTGTTCCATGACCTGCACGGTCCAGCCTGGAATACGCCCCATAGCGAAAATGGAGATGAAGAGGTCTTCAGGTATATCGAGCAGGTAGTATATTGCGCCCGAAAAGAAGTCAACATTCTGGCATATCCCGCGCCGTGAGTAAGGCTCCATCACCTTGGCGACCGCTTCCAGGATGGAATACCAGCCCGGCTGACCTTTGCGAATTCCCAGGTCCCGTGCATCATCCATCAGATGAATTGAACGCGGATCCACTGCCTTATAGACACGGTGACCGAACCCCATGACCCTTCCGCCCTTGCTGCGGAGGTCAGCCACGTAATCTGCGGCATTGGATTCGTCGCCGATTTCCAATGCCATCTTCATAACCTCTTCAGCCGCACCGCCATGCGACGGTCCCTTGAGAACCCCAACACCTGTCGTAACAGCGCAGTGGAGGTCTGCCTGGGTCGAAGCCGTGACTCTGGCGCCGAATGACGAAGCGTTGATGCCATGCTCAGCGTGGAGGATAAAGTCCTTGTCCATGAGCTTGGCATCACGGGGATCCGGCTCTTCACCGAATAGCATATACAAGAAGTTACCTGCGTGGCTCAGGCTGCTGTTCGGTGAGACAGGTTGTTTTCCCTCGCGAATGCGAGCGTGAGCGGCAACGATGGTGGAAGCCTGGGCTGTAAGCCTGATGCCCTTACGAAGAGTGGCCTCAGGAGAATTGTCCTCGGTATCGGGATCGAAGGCGGACAGCGCGGACACCGCCGTCCTGAGGACGTCCATAGGATGAGCCTTCTGAGTGATGCTGATTACATCCAGCACCTCTTCGGGCAATGCACGGTTGGCTTTCAATTCAGAATCGAAAGCTTCCAGTTCTTCTTGCGTAGGAAGCTCGCCATAGAGCAGCAGATAAATGGTTTCTTCGAAGGTGGACTGGGTCGCGAGATCGTCGATATTGTAGCCTCTGTATAGGAGCTTACCGACATCGCCGTCAATGAAGCTAGACCTGGTTCGGTCAATTAAGACATCTCGAAGGCCTCTGTGTATTTGGACCTTCTGCTCGCTCGCCATACGATACTCCTCCAGGCCTGATTTGCGGCTTTTTCGCCTGCGTTAATGCCGATATAAGGACACTCTAAGAAGGTCAATTTTAGCATTCTGTAAATTGGAGTGTCAAATGAACTTCATCCAGAAAGTTGTAGTAAAAAGCCGTCTGCGCTATCCTATAGCGATGAAAAAAAGATGCGGACTTGGCAGTCTTCCGGCACACATCTACATGAAATGCGAGGGGGCACACGAACCAGATGAGCAGTCAGCAGATACAGAAATACAGGGGCGTAATGGTGTTGCCAGGAGAGCAGGACGAGCGCGATGTGACGATCTCCTTGGACATCGAAGGTCCGTCTGTAGGCATTAACTTCGATGAGCCGATCGAGGGTAAGACGGAGTGGCAAGCTGAGAATCTTGCATTTGCCAGACGCCTGAAATACAACGAGGCCGTGTTCACCACGACCGGTCTGCCCAAAGAGGCGATCGGTGTGACATGGAAGTTCAACAGCAGTCTGATCGACGATTCCCTCGCGGGCGTAGTCATTGCACTCCCGAATGACCAGCGCATCACGGGCGAAAAAGGGTTTGTCCTCACCCGTTCAGACTAGTGGTAATCCGCGCCGACGAGACGCCTGCCAGCGACGGCAAGCAGGCACCTACTAGCCTTTTTCTGGAAACAGAATCTGAGCTATCGTCTCGTATGCCTGGTCATTAGCAAGCCCCATAACGACGCCTGCCCTCGCGTCTCGGAAGTATCGCTCGAGCGGCAGTTGCCGCGCGAACGCGGTGCCACCGAACATGGTCATAAGGTCTTGTGTAACCCGCACTGCCAACTCTGAGCAGATGACTTTAGCCTGAATGTACGGTAGCAGCGAGGTCGCTCTGCCCTCGTCCATCATTGCCGCTGCCACATGCAGGAACGCCCGCGCGGACTCGATTTGCGCGCTCATCTCGGCTATTCTGCGCTGGTTAATCGGATTGTCCAGTCGCCTGCCGCCGCTGGCAAATCGCTTGTCACCTTCGATGCATGCAAGCTCATATGCACCGGACGCAATGCCGAGATACGCAGCCCCGTAAGTGAGGATCAGCACCGGCATCATGTACTTCGCCATTACCGGCTCTTTCTCACCTTCCAGTTCGATCCCAAGCACGTTCTCCTCGGGAACCACGCCATTGAAGATCATCGGCGCGCTGCAGTTCCCTCGCATACCGAGCCCATCCCACTGCCCTATTGTCTCCCATTCCACCTTGTCGGCCTCAATCATTATTAGGTCAGGCGGTCCGTCCAGACGGTTTTCATCCACCCGGCAGAACATCACATAGTGCGAAGCGTGCCCGGCCGAAGTTACATAAGACTTGCGGATGTTGTCCAGTTTGAAACCGCCCTCAACGCGAGGAAGCGGTACATCCGGCGCGGACACCGGCCGCCAGTCTCTACCTGACTGGCCGCGAGACTCGCCTCCGGCAGCAGCGGCGAACACATCACCCTTAGCAAGCGGTTCAACGAAGCGCTTCAGTTGCAGTGTAGTTGGTATGCGGCTGACAGCCTCAACGGATTCAAGGTGCATCTTGTAGCACATTGCAGTTGATGGGCACTTCTTGGCGATCTCCTCCACCACCACGCAAGTCGTCACCATGTCGCCCCCAAGGCCTCCGTGCTCCTTGTCCACTCGAAGCGCCCAGAGTCCCATCTCACCCAAGGCGTCAAGAGATTCCCTCGGAAATTCCGCCCTTGCGTCATACTCTGCAGCGCGCGGCGCAATCACGCGCTCAGCAAGGTCGGCGACACGCTCTTTCCATTCCATCTGCTCATCCGTCAGGCGAAAATAATTCATCCGAGTCCTCTTGAGTTACTTTGTCAGTACTATCCGTCTGCAGGCTAAATCCATGTGGGCGTTGTGTCAATTAGGCAGCGAGGCTACCATGGATGTATAGGGCTTACTCCGAGGACAGCCGAAGCGATAGGTATGTTAGGGAATGAAAAAACTCGGACTAATCGTCAACCCCAATGCCGGAGTAGGAGGCAGAGTCGGCCTCAAAGGGACGGATGGCGAGTCAATATATCGTAAGGCGATAACTCTGGGCGCTCGTCCGGAGGCTCAAGCGCGAGCATTAGATGCCCTTAAAGTGATCGGGCGCGAAGTGCCTGCTCTAGAGTTACTGACTTGCGCCGGGCCTATGGGTGAAATCGTTGCTCAAAACTCTGGCGTTTCCTGCGATGTCATTGAGGGTGTGCCGGCAGATCTCCGTGAAACCAACGCCGCCGACACGCGCCGCGCCACCATGGAAATGTGCGGATCCGGCGTAGATTTGCTTCTGTTCGCCGGTGGCGACGGCACTGCGCGCGACATCTCCGATACCCTTGCTTCCACAGTCGGCTCATCAGACCCAATGCCCGTGCTGGGCATTCCGGCGGGCGTGAAGATGCACTCGGGCGTGTTCGCTCTCACGCCCCGTAGGGCTGGCGAAATTGTCGTGCGATTCCTCAATAGTGAAAGTGAAGCTCCTGAAGTCGCTGATGCAGAGGTCATGGATATCGATGAGGAGGCCTTTCGCACCGGAAGGCTTGCAGCATCGCTATACGGCTACCTCAAGACTCCGCTGGATTCAACCGGCGTTCAATCCACAAAATCCGGGGCTCTCCCGGACGACGGTGAAACGCCAGATGATATTGCAAGGCAAGTCATCGAAGGGATGACGGAAGACACACTCTACATAATCGGACCTGGTACAACAACTTCGGCGATACCAGGAGCGCTGGAACTCCCAAATACCTTGCTGGGCGTCGATGTCATTTTGAACGGAGAACTCATGGTCTCGGATGCAACTGAAAGCGACCTACTGAGCCTGACGGAAAATAAGAATGCAAAGATCGTAGTGAGTGTCATCGGCGGTCAGGGCTACATTTTCGGTCGCGGCAACCAGCAGATAAGCCCTCGCCTAATACGTCGAGTCGGCAGGGATAACATAATCGTGGTAGCCACAAGGCGCAAGCTGCTCGACCTAGGTGGCAGGCCCTTACTAGTGGATACGGGCGACTCTCATCTGGACGACGAACTCAGCGGCTACATCAAGGTTGTCACTGGCTACAGAGAGTCGCACGTGCGTCGAGTAGCGTGCTGATCACCAGCCCACCCGCCACTCATTCCTGCCTGACGCTGGCTTCTAGCCCAAAGCCCTTTATGCGGTCGCGGTACATCTCCGCCTGTTCAAACAGGCACACGATTACCACGGCACTGCCCGAATTATGTGCCTCAAACATTATGCCTACCGCCTCCTCCACGATCAGATCGGGCACGCTCTTCACCAGCGCTTCAACCACATAGTCCATGGTGTGGTAGTCGTCGTTATACAATATGACGGCATACCGTGGAAGCCTCTCATTCAGTGCGCGCCGGAGGCTTTCGATGTCGGTATCCGGCAAGGTCATAGAGGTGGTGTGAACTAAGAGTTTCATATTGACCATTATATTTTCTGGAGAGCAACGGCACAAACCAGCAGAATCTAGGATATTTAAGCATGCAAATAGGAATGTCACTCACGACAAGCTACGCAATCGAGCGTGATCCGGCGGAGCTGATGGATAACCTGACCGAGCAGGTCAAGATGATGGCAGAGTTGGGATTCGCCTCACTTTCCCTCGGCGATCATCATGTTACGCGGAACAACTATTTTCAGGTTCTGCCCACCATGTCGCATCTCTCGGCATTCACCGGGGACATGCGCCTGATACCCCTATTCCTTCTACCCTTCTACAACCCGATACTGCTTGCGGAGCAACTTGCAATGTTGGATGTAATCAGCGGAGGCAGGACAACCGTCATCAGCGGTCTGGGACATCAGCCCGAGGCGCACGATGCCTTCGAGACACCGCAGAGGTTGCGCGTCTCGCGCTTTGTTGAGACGTTCGAGATAATGCGCCTGCTGTGGAAGAGGGACGAAGTATCGTACAGCGGAAGGCACTACAATTTCAGCGCCGTTTCAATCAACCCCAAACCTTTGAGCGAATCGATTCCGATGTGGATAGCCGCGAACGCAGATCCGGCGGTGCGACGTGCAGCGCGGATCGCTGATGCGTGGGTTATCAACCCCGGCTGGACGCCGACTTACATAGAGGAGCGACTGCGCTTCTATCGAGATGCCCTGTCGGAGTTCGGACGCACCGATGAGGTAAGCGAACTTGTCGTGCGCCGGGATCTACACCTCGCGCCAACAAGGGAAGAAGCCCTACGCGACGCCGAGGTTCTGTTCGAGCGCGGCTATCGTGACTTCGGGGAGCGCGAGATACAGGAGTCACTCATCGTGGGGGAGGCGGATGCCTGCATCAGTGAATTGGAACAACTTCAAGATATGGGCGCAACGCACATATTGTTCCGCTGCGCACTGGACGAACCCGAACAGGCGATGCAGACAATCAGCATTCTAGGAGAGCAAGTGATTCCGCACTTTCGGGGGTGACCATCCTGCCTATCCCCCGCAGCCTGTTAGCCTATTCAAGCGTGCCGCGCAGCCTTGGGTCAAGCGCGTCGCGAAGTCCGTCACCGAAGAGGTTGAATGCCAGCACGGTGATAGTAATGAAGACACCGGGGAATACCACGTGCCACCAGAAAGGATACAGCAGCGCTGACGCCTCGCCCAGCATGCCGCCCCAAGTGGGTGTCGGCGGGCTAACGCCCAAACCCAGGAAACTCAGCGATGCCTCAATGACGATAACCGTGCCCAAATGGACAGTGAACAGAATCAGGAAGGGAGCAAAACATTGCGGTGCTACATGCCGCGCCATTATCCTCACCTGAGAGGCACCGATACCTCTCGCCGCCTCTACATACGCTGTTTCCTTAACTGACAATGCAACTGAGCGAATAATCCTCGCGCCGAAGGGCACCCGCGTTACTGCGATAGCGATTATTATCGTCCACATCCCGGCACCCATGACAAGCACGAGCGCGAAGGCGAGAATCAAGCCCGGCAAGGCCATGATGATCTCCACGAAGCGCTGGCTTATCATATCCGTTAAGCCGCCCAAATAACCGCTCACTAGACCCCACACCCCGCCTATGGTTGTTCCAAGAAGCACGGACGCCAGAGCCACGAAAAGAGAGACTCGCGCACCGTAAAGTATTCTGCTCAGCAGATCCCGACCTATTTGGTCGGTTCCGAAGTAGCTCTCACTATCCGGAGGCGCACTCATTTTTGTGAAGTTGGTTTTCAGAGGGTCGTTGGGTGTAATTATGGGCGCGCCGACAGCCATCAGTATCAGAATCAGCCCTACCAGACCCCATAAGGCCGCAAACGGACTGCGACGAACGAAACCGCGCAGATTTCCCCCATACCTGTGAACATTGGAACTGACGCTGCCTCGCGCCGCTACCGATTCCACTGCCATTGCATCACCTTCTCAAAATGAGTATGGCGCTAGTTTAGCCTTATTCTTGGGTCGAGCCACCCGTAGAGCAAGTCAATTAAGAGATTGACCATTACGAAGATGACCGCATAAAAAAGGACGATATTCTGCACGACATTAAAGTCGCGGTCGATTGCGGCAACCACAAGAGCCTTGCCCACACCGGGCACGGTGAATGCCTGCTCCACCGCTACGGAGCCGCCCATCACGAAGCCAAGCAACACGCCGCTCAATGTCAGCACGGGCAACAGAGCGTTCGGCATGGCGTGGCGCGCAATCACCAAGCGCTCAATAAGCCCCTTGGCGCGCGAGGTCCTCACATAGTCCTCTCGTAACACCTCAAACAATGATGAGCGAGCCATGCGCGCAATGAACGCCGCCTGACCCAGACCGAGGACTATGGCAGGGCCCACGATAATCTGGAAATTCGTCCACGGGTCTTCCCAGAACTGCACCGACACGATTGGCGCTTTGTACTGAAACCATGAGATGCAGGCGACTACCACGAGCAGTCCAAGCCAAAATCCGGGTATCGCAAGAAATAGTACCGTGAAGAAACTGGTAAACATATCCCAGATTGAATTTGGGCGCACGGCGCTGATTATGCCAACCGGCAAGCCTATTATCCAGGAAATTGCAACCGAGATTATACCGATCTGGGCACTGATTGGCCCTCGTTGAGCCAGGATATTGATGATGGGATCACCACGAAAGAATGACTCACCGAGTTTCCCAGAGGCGATGTCCTTCATCCACACCGCGTATTGCACGGCTATCGGCTTGTCCAGCCCAAGGTCTCTCAGTATCGCTGCCTTCTGTTCGGGAGTCCACTGGATAATAGTCTCGATTCCGTAGTAGGCGCCCAGAGGGTCACCAGGTAGTATCCGCATGATGCCGAATATCAATACGGTGATACCAAATATGGTGGGGATTGCATATAGCAACCGTTTAAGGACGTAGGTTCGCAATCATCCCCTCCATTGAGAGGAGATGCAGTGGCAATTATCCAGTGAGGTGCCCTGCCTCTCCGACTCCAACGCGTTATTTGTCAGTTATCAACAATAGAGTTCTCTTTTACTGCCTATCCAGCCAGACGTAATCCCACTTGTGCAGTTCATAGTTTGCATAGAAATCGCTATTCGCAGGCATCAGGCCCTTCACATGATCCCAGTAACCCCAGTAGGTAATCTCAGTGGTGTCGAGAGGCACCCACGGCATTTCCTGGTCAAGGAAGGTTGCCAAGTCCCTAGACATTTCAATCTTCGCCGCCTGATCCAGTTCTATTTCCATAGCCCTGAGCTTCGCATCCATTTCCGGGTTGTCGTAGAACGCGGTGTTGCCGTCGCATAGCCTGTCACCACAGCGTCCGAACAGGTCCTTGATGTAGAACGATGGGTCCGGGATGAACGCCCAAGCGCCTCCCTCGACCGCGATGTCGTAATTTCCTGCCTTGATCTCTTCACCGTGCGCAGAAACGTCAATTACGCGAATTTCGGTGTCGATGTTAAGACCTTCCTTCAGCATTGCCTGAATTGCGGGTGCCCTCTGACGCTGGTTGATCGTCTCGCGAGTAGCAAGGTCAAGAGTAGGGATTCCCTCTCCATTGGGATAACCGGCATCTGCCAACAGCTGGCGAGCCTCCGCCATATCTTCCTCAGTCGGATGGCGGAAGTACTTCCTCTGCTTCAGTTCCTCCAGAGGCAATCCGTAAGGGGTACCGTCCGTGAACCAGCCTCCACCGAACAGAGTAGCTTTCACATCGGCCGTAACGTCCAAAAGAACCTGCTGGTCGAGAACTAGGGCAAATGCTTGACGCACTCGCTTGTCGTCGAACGGCTTTCGCAGGTTATTCATTGGGATGCCGTGCCAGATGAGCAGGTGCTGGCGAATGCTGTTCAGCCCTTGCCTGTTTCCGATGTCTTTGCCATCTTTAGGAGCCATCCACATCGTCCAGTCAGTCTGGTTTCCCAGAAGGGCCGCCGTGTTTTCGGGAGTCCACGCCTTGAGCCAGATATGCTCAATCCTATCGATGTAAGGAGCGTCGGGGCTCCAGTAGTCAACATTCTTTTCCTGAACCCACTGGTCATCGCTTCTCGATACATACTTGAACGGGCCAGTGCCGGGGTGGTCGTCAACTCCTCGAAGATTCCCGCCATGCTCTTCGAAAGTCTCTTTCTTGCTTACCAGGTTCCACTCCGTGGAGAAGGCGACCATCATGTTGGCAAGCGCGCGTGGTTCACTCAGCACGAACTCGACAGTGTAGTCGTCCGGCATATTCACTTCGGCGACATTGGGGAACAATGCCCTCCGCAGGCTGACTAGTTCCTCACTGGGGAATATTATCCTGTCATAAGTCGCCTTGATATCCTCGGCAGTCAGGTCACTGCCGTCGTGGAATTTGACGCCTTCTCTGATGCTGAATGTGTAGGTCAGCTGGTCGTCAGATATGTCCCACCTGTACGCGAGGTCAGGAATAACCGGCACATCCGATGTCCGGGGATCCCGGCGCAGCAGCGCGTCATACATAGGCGACTGCACACCGTGGTTGGCAATCGTTCCGGAGGCGTACCAGTCGAAGTGTGCCGGCGGTCCGTGTGCGCCTGCGCGGAAAGTACCGCCGCTCTTGGGGAACGGGTCCAGCGGTCGCACATAGAAGACCTCGTCTGTCGGGCTTGGCGTTGCAATCACCACGCGCTCGATCGGCACTTCCTTGATTACCTCTTTGGTAACCTCTCTTACGACCTCGACTTCTTTGATTACCTCTTTAGGAACTTCGACTTCCTTGACTACTTCAACCTCTTTGGTAACCTCTACCTCTTTAACGACCTCTTTTGCGACCTCGACCTCTTTCACAACTTCTTCGGTTACGACAACAGTCTCAACCACCGTGACCACTTGAGGTTCGGCCGCGCCGCAGGCCGCTGCCGTCAGCATAGCCGCCACAGCGCATAAGACTAGCCAAATCGCTGACTTTCGTGTCCGCAAGCCTCGCATAATTTTCCCTCCCAATCGAACTGAATATCCTTTTCGATCGCTAGTGACAACTGTTTCCGACAGTACACCCAACGTACTCTTAATGTCCAAGAATGGCGCCATTAAATCATCAGTTTGAATGATAGTCAAGATTGAAGTTATGAATAAATCCGCTGGTGACTCGCAGCGGAGTCGGGAAAACAGCACGAACCGCCATCCTTGACATCGCCACTCCGTCGTACAACACTACGCCTTGAGAATCGTATTTTCCCAATCATCGTGCTGTCCCTCCTTTGGAATCAGAGTCCTCGTAGGACGCAAGGCAAGTGTCCAAGTGAATGTACAATTTCTTAGGTCAATCCATCTGCTATTAGCTGGCGTAGCCATGCTCGCTCTATCGACCGCCTGCCAGTTCGCCATTTTCGACCGCGACATGGACTCGGACGCCATCTCTGTATTGCACGACCCGAAGGCCGTTGTTCCATTCACCAACGTTGCTGATACGGCCCTAGACAGCGGATTTGGCGTCTGGAACGACCGGCCCGGCGTGGTCATTTTCGATTACGACCGGGATGGTGACTTAGACTTCTATGTGACCCAGATGGCAGGGCACGGTAACCTGCTATATATGAACAATGGCGACGAGACTTTCAGCGATGTTAGCAGTTCCGCCGGCACTGCACTTGAGAATTCTCACAGTACAGGTGCCGTGGCTTGCGATGTAAACAACGACGGCTTCCAGGACTTGTATATTGGGGCGTGGGGCAATCCTACGGACGACCTGGGCTTCAGATCACCTCAGCAGGGCAACTTAGACACGCTGCTACTAAACATGAAGGACGGCACCTTCGCGGACATCACCACAGCGGCATTCGGAGAATTGGTGAATACCCGTTCCGCCACAAGTATTGCCTGCGCGGATGTGAATAACGATGGGTGGCTAGATCTGTTTGTCGCAAATCTGATGGACCAGGACTTTCGCCACTTCGAAGACCTGAACCATCCAGGGCACTTCAATAAGCTATTCGTCAACAATGGCGACTTGACATTCAGCGATGTCACAGAGGAAGCCGGCATTGAGGGCCCGCAGATATTGATGCGGTATCCTGACAATACTCCTGTCAGTTACATAAATCCCGAAACGGGGGATGAGTATGAGGGATATGACCCCGCGACGGTGGACGCACAGGGCAACAGGGTTGGTGAGCCGACAGGACAGTCTCACGCTGCGCTTTTCTTCGACTACGATGACGACGGCGACCAGGACCTCTGGGTTGCTAACGACGCCGACAGGCTTCATCTATATCGCAACGACTCAGACCCTTTCGGTATTAAGTTCACGTCCGTCGGGCGCAGCATGGGTATAGACAAGGTCGGCGCGTGGATGGGCTTCGCAGTGGGAGATGCCGATGGTGACACTGACCTCGATATATTCGTCCCGAATGTTGGCTTTCATACGCTGTTGCAGCCACCCAGACAAGTACCACGCGGCACTTGCGAGTACTTCGGCCGGTTTACCACGGGTACATGTTCCCACTTCTTTCTGAGCAATAGGGGTGACGGTGGGTTCGTTGACATCGCAGGCTCCACTATGGTCGAGCCTAGCCCCTGGTTCCCTCCTGTTTCCCTCGACCCTTCAAGTATCCATGATGGACACAAGATACCAACCGGCATCGCCGCTTACGACTTCGGATTTGGAGCGACTTTCTTCGACTACGAAAACGACGGTGACCAAGACCTGTACTGGTTCGGCTCTACCATGGGCAGGGGAGGCGGCCCAGACGGGCACATCTTCCCAGCCGCCGGTCGAATGCTCCGCGGCAATAATGCGGGAGCATTCGAAGATATCACCGTGCGCGCCCGACTGCTCGACATCACCCATGTGAGCTACGATGGGCTTGAAGACGACCCGATAGCACGGACGAACCCGGAGGCTCTTAAGGCAAGGCGCATTGACCGCCAGTTGCACGAGAACGGCAAAGGACTTGCGCACGGCGACCTTAACGGCGATGGGTTTGTCGATCTGATAGCAACCAACAGCAGCGGCGATATATTCATACCCGGGCTGCCCGGCGGTCCTGCGGCAACGGCGGCAAGGACGGGGCCCCTCTTTGTCTGGCTGAACGGCCACAACGCCAACAATTGGATTACGTTACGGCTGAAAGGGCGGATGGCCATTGACGGGACCGGCAGCAACGCCGACGCTATCGGTGCGCGAGTCTATCTCACAGCCGGGGGGGGCACTCAGGTGCAGGAGGTTCGGGCGGGATCCAGCTACTTGTCTATGGACAGCATCGACCTGGAGTTCGGGTTAGGCACCGCTGATGAGGCAGAGGAAATCGAAGTGTTTTGGCCGAGTGGCAGGACTCAAGTCATCGAAGGCGCTGAACCCAATCAAGTTCTGACAATAACAGAGCCGGAGGAGTAAGAGCTCGAGATTCGTGTGGCATCAAGTATATTTCTAAGGCATATTGACTATTAAATAGCTTAATGATTTAATAGCCCCGTTGAATTCAGGGTTTGCAATTCAGCAATTGGCGCCTTTCACTGTGCCAAATCGATACCCGCGCAATGAGTCATTGAAGGAGGGCGAAGGAATGAAACTCAGACCCCTAATGCTCGTTAGTATCGTGGCTGTGGCTGCGCTATTTGCTTTGGCATGCGGTTCGGCGCCAGAAGAAGCGCCTGCCGCGCCTGCACCGGCTCCGGCAACGGCGGCTCCTGCGGCGGCAGCGCCCGCTCCAGCGCCAACCTCTGCACCGGCTCCCACGACTGCGCCCGCAGCAGTGCCTGCAGAATCCACGGGCGGCGGACAGTTGAAAGTGGCAATGCGCACTCTAGGCAATCCTCAGGGACTGCCAGGCCAGGCGTCAGGCGGCACGGGTGACACCATACCCGGACTTATTGGCTTGATGGAAAGCCTGACGGAGCGCAAGGCAGAGGACTTGCTCTTCTATCCGCATCTGGCGGAATCCTATGATGTTGCGACCGACCTGTCCAAGATAACCGTGAAACTCCGCGAAGGCGTCCAGTTCCATCACGGTTGGGGCGAGATGGGTGCGGAGGATGTCAAGTGGAGCTTCGGAGACGCCGGAGTCGAAAACGAGGAGTCTGTATTCGGGAACGTAGGCTACTTGCATGAGTACCAGAATCCTCATGTGGTCGTTGACCAGCATACGGTTGAGTTCCCGCTCAAGAGCTTCACATCGGAGTTCGAGGGCGCGATCATCGGGTTGGTTTTCGTTTACAGCAGCAAGTACATCAATGATGAGGGTCGCGACAATGCCTTCCAGAACCCGGTCGGCACTGGCCCCTTCCAGATGGAGAGCTGGACTGCGAACGACGAATTCATAGGCAGCACGTTCGCCGACTACTGGGATACTCCAGCATCGTTCGGAGAACTTAGCGTAAAGGAGATTCCGGAAGACTCCACACGCGTCGCGCTCATCAAGACGGACGCCATACATATCATGGACCCGGTGCCGTTTAGCTTCCTTCCCGACCTGCTCGACGCGGGACTGGAGCCGAATAGCGACAACCTCGGCGGCGCTACGCAGGCAATCACTTACAGCGGCAACTTCTGGATGTTCGAGTATCCTGAAGGTGACAACAAGGGCCGTGACGGACAGCCCGTAACACCGCGACCCGGCTTCATGCCTGACGAAGAACATCCATGGATAGGCGATCCCAATGACCCTGCACGTATGGAATCGGCGAGGCTGGTACGCCACGCGCTATCAAGGGCGATCGACCGAGAGCTTATCGTGGAAGAAGTACTCCTTGGAAACGGCTTCCCCGAGTACATCAATTTCTTCTCCAGTTCATTGCCGGAACATAAGGACGAATGGGTAATCCCCTACGATCCAGACGGCGCAGTGGCCATGCTTGAGGAAGCAGGCTACCCTGTCGATGACTTCCCTGCGTTCCAGGTCTATGTGCAGCAGCTTCCGAATGTGAACTTCGAGGTGTTCGATGCAGTTGCCACGATGTGGATCAACCTCGGACTCGATGTGACGGTGGACAGCACTGCGTACCAGGCGTTTAGGCCCAGGCTAGTTGACCGGGAATGGAACGGCCTGACGTCTTGCTGTGCCTGGCCCGGCTGCGGAGGACCACTACTTCTGATGGATCAGCCAAGGCTGGCAGCGCGTGAAGGTTCGACCATTGGTGAGGGCGACTGGAACCCCGGCTTCGAAGCTCTTGAAGTTATGACCTATGTTAACGAGGTCGAAGCCAACCCGCTTGACAGGGAGGCCAGAATTGCCGCCAACATCAAGGAAGGTGAATTCTTCCATCACTGGATGCTCTCAACAGGGGTAGTCCACGCCGACAACCCCGTCTGGGTGAACCCGGACTTCGTGGAGGGCTGGCAGATGGAGATTACGGGTCTGTTCAATAACCTTGAAACCATAACACTGAAGCAATAACCACAAGTGTCATTCGGGCGCGCATTGGCAGATGCTGCGCGCCGATTCAATGAAATCATATATCCCCTCCCTGACTCTGGGGAGGGGATATTATTAGAACCGTCGATTGAGACGCCCCTGCTGAAGCACGAGAAGATATGACGCAATTTCTGCTGCGAAGGGTCGGCTATTCGCTCGTAACCATCATCCTAGCCACTGTCATCGTATTCGCCCTCTCACGAATGTCGGGCGACCCTCGTCTCCTTTACCTGAACGCATTCTCGCATGTTGGCCCTGAGGTCTGGGAGGCATGGGGAAGGAAGCTGGGGCTGGATAAGCCGCTCCCGCTGCAGTACCTCTACTGGCTCAGGGATGTGCTGCTGGGCGACTGGGGCGAATCAATCGACACCGGTATCCCAGTCTGGACGGCTGTCACCGATAGATTGCCCCTCACACTGAAGCTCACCGGCGGAGGGTTCGTGTTCGCCGTGCTTGTCGGCATTCCGCTTGGTGTACTGTCAGGGGTGTACCGAAGTTCATTCTGGGATTATCTGGGCAGAACGATGGCCGTTCTAGGGCAGTCCGTACCCGCTTTCTGGCTTGCAATCGTTCTGATACTGATATTTTCGGTCAAACTGGAATTGCTGCCTGCGGCGGGGCAAGGCGGGATTTCACATTACATCATGCCGAGCATTATTCTTGGCTGGTTTGGTTCTGCGGGCTTCCTGCGCCTCACACGATCCGCGATGCTGGACGTCATGGATTCCGAGTATGTGAAGCTGGCGAGAGCAAAGGGAGTTGGGAAGTTTACTCTGGTCTGGAAGCACGCCTTCAGAAACGCCCTGATAGCCCCGCTAACCTACGGCGGTCTGCTTCTTGCAGGCTTCGCCACTGGCACCGTCTTGACGGAGACAATCTATGCATTGCCCGGTCTTGGAAGACTCGCTCTGCAAGCAGTTTATGCGAACGATTTCCCTATTCTGCAAGGCTCCGTCTTGTTCTTTGCCGCTATGTATGTGATATTCGCATTCATTCTGGATATGATTTACGCCTTTGTTGACCCCCGCATCAGATACGAGTAAGAAACCGTCTCAGAGTCAATAATGCAACTGGAACAACAAGAACCACTGCTGCGAATAGATCAGCCATCGCTCATTTCGAGGACCTTTACCGGGTTCCGACGTTGGCCGTACATTCCCGCATTCATCCTCGTCGTTTTGGTATTCGCGGCGATCGCGGCGCCGCTCATTTCACCGTACGACCCCGTGAAAGGCGACCTGCGAGCGCGATCTAAGCCCCCTATAGGATTCGGGGGAACTACCGAGCACCTCTTTGGCACCGACAATCAAGGGCGCGACATCTTCAGCCGTATCATCCATGGCGCAAGGGTCTCCATCAGTTTCGCCGCAATTACGATGCTGCTCAGCGTCGCTCTCGGTGCGGTGATAGGTGCTGTCTCCGGATATTTCGGTGGTCACATCGACGAGACTCTTATGCGCCTCGTTGATCTACAAAATGCCCTGCCCTTTATCCTTGCCGCACTTGTGATGGTAGGAGTGTTCGGTGCCAGCTTCACCACGCTGCTCATCATAATTGCTATTTTCTCCTGGGGCACGACCGCGCGTCAGATCAGGGGTGAGATCCTGCAGTTGAAGCAGATGGACTACGTTGCGCTTGCTCGGGTAGCAGGCGCCTCGTCGCCACGCATTATCTTCCAGCACTTGCTTCCAGGCGTAACTAACACGCTCATTGTCGTCGCAACGCTCGGAACGGGGCAGATTATCCTGACTGAAGCCACTTTGAGCTTCCTGGGCGTTGGGATTCCGCCACCCAAACCCGCATGGGGCAGTATGGTTGCGTTCGGAAGGAACTACATCGACTCCGCATGGTGGATTGCGGTCATCCCCGGCGTCGCCATTGCCCTGGTCGTAGTCTCTCTGAACTTCCTGGGCGACTGGCTGCGCGACTACTTCGACCCGCGCCTAAGACAGATTTAGAGACCTATGGCATTCGCTGTCCAAGCCGTTGTCGGAATTGATGTCGGTACGACAGCCGTCAAAGCGATGCTGATCGGCTCCGATGGCGGCGTGCTCGCAGAAGCCGAGATAGAGCATCCCGTCAGCGTACCGAGACCAGGTTGGTCTGAGCAGAACCCAGAGGACTGGTGGCAGAGCACGATACTAGCAGTACGCAAGACGTTACAGCTTGCCGACCGCGGCGACCTAGGCATTGAAGTCGCTGCGCTTGGTCTCAGCGGTCAGATGCACAGTTCGGTATTCCTCGACCGCAAGGGCGAAGTCATAAGGCCCGCGATCCTGTGGAATGACACCCGCACCACTGACCAGTGCCGGCTGATCCAGGACAGAGTGGGATTGGATACTCTCCGCCGCACCGTGGGGAATCCTCCTCTCGAGGGGTTTACTGCGCCCAAGTTGCTGTGGCTGAGGGAGTGCGAGCCTGATAGTTACTCTCGCCTCAGCGCGCTTCTTCTTCCAAAGGACTACATTCGATATCGACTGAGTCGAGAATACGCAACCGAGCCGTCGGACGCGGCTGGCACCCTGCTCTACGATGTTCATTCCCGCGTCTGGTCCGAGCAGATTCTAGAAGCATTGGAATTGGAATCCACAATCTTACCGAACATCATAGAGTCTGTGGATATTTCAGGAATAATCACCGCAGAAGCAGCAGCCGAAATCGGCGTGCAGCCGGGCATACCGATCGTCGGGGGAGGTGCCGACAATCCAGCGGGAGCAGTTGGCTCCGGCGCGATAGACACCAACGTTATGCAGGTCAGCATAGGTACATCGGGCGCGGTATTCCTGCCCTCAGGCGAGGCGAATATCGAACAGAGTATGAGCCTGCATACCTTCTGCCATTGCGCCCCGAACCTGTGGTATCTGATGGGTGTCGTGCTTTCAGCGGGAAGTTCTCTGCGCTGGCTTCGAGATACACTCGCCCCAGGCCAGTCTTATGACTCACTCACGGCGGAAGCGGAGCAGATTCCAATTGGAAGCGACGGCCTGTTATTTCTTCCATACCTCACAGGTGAGCGCACACCGCACAGCGATGCGAACGCTCGGGGAGTTCTTTTCGGCCTTAGTTTCGCTCACGGCAGAGGCCACCTGGCGCGGGCAGTAATTGAAGGTGTGAGTTTCGCCTTGCGCGACTCGCTGGAACTAATGCGTCAGCAAGGGGCATCGCCCAATGAAGTACGAGCAATCGGTGGTGGCGCGCGCAGTCAGATGTGGCTGCAGACGCTTGCAAACGTGTTTGGCCTACCCATCACTACAGTTCGGCCGCAAGGCGGCGCTGCATACGGCGCGGCTCTGATGGCGGCCGTGGGATGCGGCATGTTCACCAGCATAGAGGACGCAGTAAAGTCTTGCGTCAGTGCCGAGGCCGCAGCGGAGCCGGATACCACTGACGCAGCAGAATACAATGAACTCTATGATGCCCACAGAAGACTATATCCCGCGCTAAAGGAGGAGTTTGCCTCTTTAGCTGACCTTACGGCGATGAAGCGTTGATTGGCGTGTGTGGCGAGGCGCTAATTGACTTTACGACTCTTGAAGTCAGTGGGGAAACGATGTTCGTGCCGCGTCCGGGCGGTTCTCCCTGCAATGTCGCGGTTGGGCTCGCGCGACTGGGCAAGCCAACAGCGTTCATCGGCAAGATTTCGAGAGACCGATTCGGTGATATGATCTCTTCTCATCTGACGCAGAATGGCGTTGATGTGCGCTGGCTAGTACGCGGCGGCGAACCCAGTGCCCTAGCGTTTGTCATTCCCGAATCTGACGGCGGGCACGCCTTTTCGTTCTACGGCAGTGGCACAGCTGAGCAGAGCCTCAAAGCAGGTGAAGTCCCCGATTCTTTTGCAGGCGATGTGACAACCCTGCATTTCGGCTCCTACTCGCTAATGCTTGGCAGCAGCGCCCATACTTATGAGCAATTGATGCGTCGAGAGTGCGGCTCCCGCGTCATCTCGCTCGACCCTAATGTGCGTCCCTCACTGTATTCAGATCGCCAACTCTATCGGGAGCGAATCGAAGATTTGATTCGTTTCGCAACATTGGTCAAGGTAAGCCAAGAAGACCTTGCGTGGCTTTATCCGGACGACTACAACATGGACATAGCCGAACGGTGGCTTAGCAGTGGGCCGCTGCTAGTTGCCGTCACTCTTGGGGCTGAGGGCGCGGTCGCTCTGTCCCGACATACAGTCGTGAGTGCTCCTGGCGTCCGCGTAGATGTGGCGGATACAGTGGGCGCGGGAGATGCTTTCACGTCAGCGCTGCTTGCAAGGCTGGACGGTAACGGACTGCTGACGAGACATGCCCTAGGAAGCCTGAGCGGCGAATCTCTTGAGGACGCGATTGGCTTCGCCAACATTTCGGCAGCGATCGCGTGTACTCGGCAGGGCGCGGATCCACCAAGCTTGGAACATCTCAGGTCATTAGGTTCTCCTCATTCTTAAGTATGGGGATGCCCTCTCGGGCAGCTCGCGGCTTGACACTGAGACTGCCCCTAACATATTCTCGCTGAGGCAATTCAGCCCACTCTATTGAGATTGCTAGCAGCCAGTTGCAATTCTCTCTAAAGGAATCAATTCACTGTTGCCGCCTCGCGCGGGCGATTATTGGAGGACATGAGATTATGGTCAATAGAGTCAGAGGAGTCATAGCGGGCGCAAAGGGCGAGGCAGTATCGGTCGAGACGATTGTCGTGCCTGATCCGGGACCGGGCGAGGCGCTTGTAAGAATACAGGCTTGCGGAGTGTGTCACACTGACTTGCACTACCGCGAAGGCGCGATCACAGACGAATTCCCCTTCCTGCTAGGACATGAGGCTGCAGGATTAGTCGAAAGTGTGGGAGAAGGGGTGACGAATGTAGAACCAGGTGATTTCGTGATAATCGCCTGGCGTGCCCCCTGCGGAAATTGTCGCTCATGTCTGCGCGGCCGACCATGGTACTGCTTCGACAGCGGCAACGCATCGCAACCAATGACGCTCGAGGACGGTAGCCCACTCTCACCCGCTCTCGGCATTGGCGCGTTCGCTGAGCTAACACTTGTCGCTGCCGGTCAAGCCGTGAAAGTCAATCCAAGTGCATCGGCAGCAGCAGCCGGGCTAGTGGGATGCGGAATTATGGCAGGGCTTGGCGCCGCCGTGAACACGGGTGGGGTGTCTCGCGGCGACTCGGTGGCGGTATTCGGCTGTGGTGGCGTCGGTGACGCTGCGATCGCCGGCGCAAGGCTCGCTGGGGCGCATACCATCATCGGTGTGGACATCGACGACCGGAAGTTGGAGTGGGCGAAGGACTTCGGCGCTACCCACACCATAAACGGCTCCCAGACGGACGCGGTGGAGGCGATACGCGAACTGACCGGTGGTAATGGAGTGGACGTCGCTATCGAGGCCGTCGGTAATCCCGTAACCTATGAGCAGGCATTCTACGCACGCGACCACGCAGGAACTGTGGTGATGGTCGGCGTGCCGGATCCGCAGATGAAGATCGAGCTACCGATGATCGAGATTTTCGGCAGGGGCGGCTCACTGAAATCGTCGTGGTATGGTGACTGCCTGCCCACGAGGGACTTCCCGATGTTCATTGACTTGTACCTGCAGGGACGGCTCGAACTCGACAGGTTCGTATCGGAAACCATCGCGCTCGATGATGTCGAAGAAGCATTCCACAAGATGGAGCGTGGGGAAGTACTGCGGTCTGTGGTAATGCTCTAATTCAGGCATACTCCGCAATATCACCGAACAGAAGCCTGAGCCGCGTACTGTCCCCATCGTGCAGACATGGCTCCTCTAGTGCCGCGATATTAGACTCCAGGTGCTCGGGATTGGATGTACCGGTGATTACGCTACTGACCGCCGGATGATCTGCGGCGAACTTGTACGCTGCGCTCACCACCGAGTCAACATCGTCATGCACCAGCCAACCGAGCGGGTCTTGTGCGGGAATGCTGTCTGGTGCTATATAGCCCTTGTCCTTCCATTCCGCAATCAATTCTTCCAGCAGTGCGGGAATTGGCAGTTTGATACGCACCGAAGCCATATTAAGCACTCCCACGCCGTTCTCCACGGCGAGCGGCATGGCATCTTTAGCCATTATCTGATTCAGGATTCCATACTTCAGCATCACGACATCCCAGAGATCGGGGTCGCTGCGAAGAGCATACGGCACAATCTCCTGTGCTGGGTCCGCGATATACCGGGTGCTGAATCCCCGGAAACGAACCTTGCCCTGATCACGCATGCGTTCAAGAATGGGGACGAAGCGTTCCACCACAGATTCGTACTCCGACGCTAATATGCCGTGAATCATCATCACATCGACATAATCCGTTTCGAGCCAATCGAGGCTACGCTCCATTGATTCCGCAAATGCCGCTTCATTCCGTGCGCCGTTTCCACTATGGTAGGACCACTTCGTAACCAGATGGTACGAGTCTCTTGGCACACCCCGGAGCGCCTCCCCAAGTATTCGCTCGCTTTCGCCATAGCCCTCGTGCGTGTCAAATAGATTGACCCCCAGGTCTAAGCAGCGCCTGACCAGTGCGGTCTGCTGACGCTGCTCCAGCCCCTTGTGTTGCCCGAACTGGCTGGGGCCACCCGTACCGAAACTGGCGAGTGACACATTCAGTCCAGTCTTGCCAAGGCTACGGTATTCCATCTGCTTCCCTCCTCTGTTCCCGAGTCAGGCGTCCAGTTCGCGTATCTGCTTGGCGAACACATAAAAGACGATTGCGAGGACAGATGCGACGAGTCCCATGGCTGCGAGGGCGATCGAAACCGAGGTTAGCCTAGCGAACCATCCAATTGCGAAGCTGGCAATTATCACTCCGCCCATACTGTATCTCTGCAGGCTAGTCACACGGCTTCGCATATCGTCGGATACGAGCAATTGCATAAGTGTGCCGTTGGTCGTCCTGAACGCTGTCTGTGTAGTAGCGAAGAGCATAATCAATAGGAACGCCAATGGCAGGATAATCGCATAGGAAAACAGAAGTATAAATACGGAGCTTGCCAGCGCGCAGACCAGCACGATCATGCCCTTCTTGAACACGAACCCAAAGGATGCAATAAACAGTGCCATCAGCAGGCCGCCCAGTCCGTTAATCGCAAGGAAGTACCCGCCGACATCCGCTCCTCGCTTCAGAATCTCGTCCGTGAACACCGGCAAGAGGAACATCGTCGGCTGAAGTATCGTGTTCGGTATGAATCCCAGCATGGTGAGGTACAGCAACACTCGCTTGTCCTTCCAAACATAGGTGAAGCCGCCGACCAGGTCGGAGAGGAAAGATGTCTGCGCCCTCGCCCTCCCGCTGCGGGCGTATGGCGTCTTGATAGGCAGGAAAACCAGGATCGTTCCGAGGTAAAGGAGGGATTCCAAGGTGAAGTTCCAGAAGAATCCGAGCGTGGTAATGAGGATTCCGCCAATGAACGGCCCTATCATGCGCGTGCCCGGTATCGTCAGCACATTAGTGGCGAAGGCGTGGGCCATCGCGTGGCGTGGCACGGTGTTCGCTACCAACGCCATACGGCTGTTCTGGCTTATGGAGACGCAGGTACCGCTAACAAAAACATAGATGTATGCATGCCAAACCGTAACGAGCTGCTGCCCTACCATCACAGCAAACAGGAACGAGAATGCCGTCATGAACGCTTGTATTCCTATGACAAGCTTGCGCCTGTCCATGCGGTCGCCAAGGGTGCCCGCTATCGGAGCCATAATCAGACCCGGCAGCAGACTCATGCCTCCAACTGTGACCACAAATAGTGTGGAAGTTGACGATCCCGAAGTCAGGCCGCGTACCAACCAGCCCACAGTAAGAAGCTGCAGCCACTGTGCATTATTGGCAAAGAAGTTGCCAATCCACAGGTAACGGTAGTTGGAATAGGCGAAGGAGTCGAAAGTTCGCAGGCGAGGTATGCGAACGCTGAATCTCGGCTGTGGGCGCGTGCCCAACGCAGGCTGCCGCTCACCTGTGCTGTCTGACGTGCTCATATGCGTCTATGCGTCCAACTCTCGAATCTGGCGGCCGAAGAACCAGAAACCAAGGCCCATCACCAATCCCAGAATCCCCATCACGGTGAGGGCGATGGAAACAGAAGTTATGCCGGCAAACCAACCGATGACCAGGCTGAACAGCACCACGCCTCCCATGCTGTAGCGCATCAGGCTCATCACACGGCTCCGCATCTCGTCGGGGGCTATCAGAGTCATCAGAGTTACAGTCGCCGTCCTGAACGCAGTCTGACTCGGGGCAAAGATCATGATCAGGAAGAATGCAAGTGGAAGAATGAACGCATGGGCGAACATCAGGACTACAATGGAACTGATCATAGCAGAAACCAAAATAATTTTGCCCTTTGGGAAGACAAAACCGAAAGATGCGATAAGGAGTGCCATTAGCAGCCCGCCCAGTCCGTTTATGGCAACAAGATAGCCGCCAACATCAGCGCCGCGCCTGAGCACTTCTTCGGTGAATACGGGCAGTAAAAACATCACCGGCTCCACAATCGTGTTGGGAATAAATCCGAGCAGTGTGATGTAAAGAAGCACTCGCTTGTCCTTCCATACATAAGTGAAGCTCATAATCATGTCGTCGATAAATCGTGTATTTTCCTGTGCAGGCCGACGCTGAGTGTAAGGCGTCTTCATCGGCAGATACGCGATCACCGTTCCAAGGTAAAGCACAGATTCTAATGTGAAGTTCCAGAAGAATCCCAGCGTCGTGATTAAGATTCCCCCCACAAAAGGACCGATCATACGCGTTCCCGGTATCGTCAGGACATTGGTCGCAAACGCGTTTGCCATCGCTTCTCTAGGCACCGTGTTGGCTATAAGCGCCATCCGGTTGGTCTGCGTAATCGACAGGCAGATTCCGCCCAGGAACACATACAGGAACGCATGGAATACTGATACCAGTTGCTGACCGACGAGTATCGCGAATAGGAAAGAGAGAACCGCCATAAAGCTCTGTATCGCAATAACGAGTTTGCGGCGGTCCAGGCGGTCACCGAGGGTTCCCGCGAGAGGGGCCATGAAGAGGCCCGGTAGCATAACCAGGCCCCCAATCGTTACCACGAAGAATGTGGAATAAGGCGAGTTAGCCGTTAAGCTGCGAACCAGCCAGCCGGCGGTGAGCATCTGTAGCCACAACGCATTATTGGAGCAGAAATCTCCGATCCAGAGGAGTCGGAAGTTAGGATACCCTCTTAGCGAGTCAAGCGTCTGAAGTCGCGGTATGCGCAATCTTCTGGAGCCGGTTGGGAGTCCAGCACCCTGAGCGGCGGAGGATTGGCCCCCTACCGTTCCCGGTGTTCTCATACCGACCACTGCTCGAGGGCTGCAGGGTCCAGTTCAAGTCCCAGGCCAGGTCTATCCGGGTACGGTGCCCACATGCCGTCCTTCTGCTGCGGAAACTCCGTATACCACACCCGGTCACCTTCGAGTCCGGTGTTCATGTACTCGACCACCTTGAGGTTTGGCGTCGCGCAGGCTAGATGTAAATGGACGAGCTGAACCGCGTGCGGAGCAACCGGCAGGTTGAAGGCGTGCGCAATGTGCGCGACCTTCATCCATTCCGTAACACCGCCTACCCTGCCAACATCCGGCTGCACGATATCAGCGCCTCCGGCTGCTATGAGTTCGCGGAAGCCGTGCTTGGTGTACTCGTGCTCGCCGGTTGCGACTGGGATATTAATCGCGTGGCTTACTTCCGCCAGACCTTGAATATCGTCCGCAATGAGCGGCTCTTCGAACCAGCCCACCTGGTACTGCTCGAACTCTCGGGCCATATAGATTGCCTGCTTTGGATAGTAGCCGTTGTTCGCGTCAATATAGATTGCTACATCGTCTCCCACCGCCCTACGAACAGCGGCAAGCCGCTGTATGTCCTCACGCTCGGACTGCCCGAAGTCCTTGCCAACCTTCATCTTAACGCGCGGTATGCCCTGTTCTGCGTAGCCCGTCATCTCCTCAATAAGTTCCCGCTCGCTGAAGTTTGTCCAGCCGCCGCTGCCATAAATGGGTACCGATTCCTGGTACGGGCCGAGCAACTTGAACAACGGCACGCCTAGTGCCTTCGCCTTCAGATCCCACAAGCCGATGTCAACCGCCGATAGCGCGCAGAACGCAACACCTTTGCGACCGTACCCGCGCACATGCCAGAACATGTCGTTCCACAGCTGCTCGACATTGAACGGGTCTTTCCCAATAAGCAGATTGCGGAAGCCATCCTCGACGACCTGACGCACCCCGGGCGATGACTGTCCGATACCAAGCCCTTCTACGCCTTCGTCGGTATGAATATGGACGAATAGTTGTCCTCTGCCTCCGGCACCCTGTGGAGGCGTCGGAATCGTGGCGTCCTGTATTGGCTTGGTGTGCGGGTAGAAGAGCTGCGTCGTTGTAATGTCAACAATCTTCATTTGCGGAAGGCTCCGTTGTCTCGTGGCAAGGCTGGCGACAGGTTGAAGTATAACACCATTGGCCGAAGCGAATTAACTGATGAAGGCGTCCTGATGCCCGTAGGCAGTAAGGATGTCGCACTTGACCGCGCGAGTACCATAGTCTGATAATGACAAGAGCATTTTGAACTTCATACAGGCGTCCATACGCAAACGAAGCGACGCCACTCGAAAGGAGCAAATAATGGCAGATATTGGATTCATCGGACTGGGTATCATGGGTAAGCCTATGGTGCGAAATCTGATGACCGCCGGCAACACCGTAACCGTGTACGACATCGTTGGTACTTCAGTGGAAGAGATGGCGACCGAGGGTGCAATCCCCGCATCGTCTTCCAGCGAAGTCGCCTCCAAGAACTCGCTGATTATCACAATGGTGCCTGATTCTGCGGACTCCGAGGCCGCCATTCTTGGTCCGAACGGCGTGCTTGAAGGCGCGGCTTCCGGCTCGGTGGTAATCGATATGAGCTCCATAGCACCCGCATCCTCACAGAAGATAGCGGTCGGCTGCGAGGGACAGGGCGTTGACTTTCTTGACGCGCCCGTCAGCGGCGGAGAGCCGGGAGCAATCTCCGGAACACTCGCCATCATGGTCGGGGGCAAGAAAGATGTGTACGACCGGTACGAGGATGTATTCGCGCCCATGGGCAACGCCACATTCTGCGGCGACTACGGCGCGGGCAACACCACCAAGTTGGCGAACCAGATTATGGTCGCAATCAACATCGCGGCGGTTGGTGAAGCTCTGGTGCTCGCGAAAAAGGCAGGCCTCGATCCCAATGTCGTCTTCGATGCCGTCAAGGGCGGTCTCGCCGGCAGCAATGTGCTCAACGCAAAGGGCCCCATGATGATCGAGGGCAACTTCACACCCGGCTTCCGCATCAACCTGCATCAGAAAGACCTGAACAACGCATTGCAGACTGCCCGCGAACTCAGCGTACCCCTGCCCTTCACCGCGCTCGCGCAGCAGATCATCGGCTCGCTTATGAACGAAGGTAAGGGAAACGCCGATCACTCAGCCATCGCAAACTTTATTGAAGACATGGCAGGGACTAAGATCAGCGGTTAGTCCGTTCTAATATGAAAATCATCATTCTCAACGGCCCCAATCTGAACATGCTCGGAAAGCGCGAGCAGTCTTATTACGGCGTCAAGACGCTAGCCGATATCGAGGATCTAGTCGCTGAAAAGGGAAGAGAACTCGAGGTAGAGACGGAGTTTTACCAGTCTAATCACGAGGGAGCGCTTGTGGATTACCTGCAGGCGCTCACCCCGGATGTAGAGGGGATCGTGGTCAATGCTGGTGCAATTACCCACTATGGCCTTTCGCTCCGGGACGCCCTGATAGACTCGCGTCTTCCAATCGTGGAGGTCCACCTCTCCAACATCCACGCCCGCGAAGAGTTCAGACGCCACTCAGTCATAGCAGACATAGCGCAGGGGCAGATCGCCGGGCTAGGCTGGCAGGGCTACCTGTTCGCAGTCGAGCATCTGGCAACACACCTGAAACAAGCCTGACATCAGAAGGATTCCCATGAGCCTGAAACTACAGAACCTGCGCAAGCAATTCGAAGAAGAAGAACTCGACGCCATACTGATTTCGTCTCCCGAAAACCGCCGCTACATGTCTGGATTCACCGGCTCTGCCGGCTGGCTACTTATATCAGCAGACGACGCTACGCTAGCTACCGATTTTCGCTACATCGAACAGGCAGGCAATCAAGCGCCCGACTTTCAGATTTATCGAATCCAGCGCGGACTCGGCTGGCTACCTGAGTGGACAGCCGAGCACAATGTTAAGCGCGTCGGTTTCGAGAGCCAGGATGTTACTATCTCAGTTCACCAGGCGCTTCTAAAAGCGATCGAGGAAACGGAGAACTCCAATCATCCCGAACTGATACCGACATCCGGTATTGTGGAGAAGTTGCGCGTCTATAAGGACGCTGATGAACTCATGCTGCTCACGGAGGCAATTCGCATAGCCGACGAGGCAATTGACGAAGTTGCTCCACGCATCGAACCGGGAGTAACGGAAGAATCAATAGCCTGGGAGCTTGAAAAGGCGATGCGCGAGCGCGGCGCAGAGATGATCTCCTTCGACACCATCGTCGGGGCGGGACCGAACGGCGCTCTGCCGCACCACCGCGCCGACGAAACTGTCGTAAAGCCCAACGATGCGATCGTTATAGACATGGGAGCGAAGTACCAGGGCTATTGCAGCGATCTCACGCGGACCGTATTCGTGGGCGAGCCAGATGATAGGTTCCGCAGGATATATGACATCGTCCTCAAGGCACAGCTTGCGGCAGAAGAGCAGGTAACTGCAGGTATGACAGGCAAGGAAGTCGATGCCATTGCCCGCGAGATAATTGCTGACGCTGGCCACGGCGACGACTTCGGCCATAGCCTCGGGCACGGCGTGGGGCTCGCCGTTCACGAATACCCGCATGTAGGTCCCACGGCAGAGGAGGATGTTCTCGAAGACGGAATGGTCTTCACCATCGAGCCAGGCATCTACCTCCCCGGCTGGGGCGGCGTGCGCATCGAGGACATCGTCGTTCTAGAAGATGGTAAGGCGCGTGTCATCAGCAAAGCCAAGAAGCTTTAATTTCTCTACTACAAGTATCCAAGGAGTCCTCTGATGACTGTCAACTACGGGGAATTAAGGAAGGGCATGGCGATCGAAATGGACGATGCGCCATTCATCGTCCTTGAATACGAGCAGCGTAAGATGCAGCAGCGCGCTCCAACAATGCGCATCAAGTTCCGCGAATTGACCACAGGTAGGCAGGTCGAACGCTCCTTTTCCGGCTACGATGTTGGCTTTAAGCTTGCCGACGTCGAACGCCGTTCGGCCCAGTACATTTATGAGGACGACGACTTCTACTACTTCATGGACACCGATACTTACGACCAGTTTCCGCTCAACGCAGAACAGATAGCAGACGGCCTTCAATTCCTAGTGGAGCAGATCGAAGTTGACCTTGTGCTCTACCGCAGCAATCCCGTCGCAATAGAGTTACCCATCACGGTCAACCTCGAAGTCGCGGAAACGGTGCCAGGGGTACGTGGAGACACCGCACAGGGTGGTACGAAGCCAGCGACACTTCAAACAGGACTTGTAGTACAGGTGCCTCTGTTCATCAACCAAGGCGAAATGATTAAGGTTGACACTCGTACTGGCCAGTATCTCTCGCGCACATAGCCAACACTTGCATGCCTGCCATATACACAGTCTCACAGCTCTCATCGCACACCAGGCAAACGCTGGAGCGCGACACTGTGCTTCAAGACTTTTGGGTCAACGGCGAGGTAGCGAACCTTGCCCGTCCAGGCTCCGGCCACTCCTACTTCAGCATCAGAGACGGCAATTCCACAATGCGCTGTGTCATGTTTCGCAATTCGCGAGGTGCGAACTATCTTGAGAACGGCGCTGCCATCATCCTACACGGGCGGGTGTCGATTTATGAGCAGCGAGGCGACCTACAGATCATTGCCGACATCGCTCAGCCTGAAGGTGTTGGAGAGCTTCAACTCAGGCTGGAACAGCTCAAGCTCGAACTAGAGCAGCAGGGATTGTTCGACGAATCACGCAAGCGCGGGCTGCCCCGATTCCCCAAGAAGGTTGCAGTAGTCACTTCGCCCAGTGGTTCAGTGTGGCATGACATCCAGAATGTTGTACGACGCCGTTACCCGCTTGTTGAGCTTGCCATCGCACCCGCGCCGGTACAAGGCGAGGACGCCGCGCCTGCCATCGCCGAGGCCCTCCAAGCCGCGGGAAATGAATCGGGTGTTGATATTGTCATTTTGGCACGCGGCGGGGGCTCGCTGGAAGACTTATGGGCGTTCAACGAGGAAGAAGTAGCACGCGCCATATTTGCGTGTCCAGTGCCCGTCGTTAGCGCAGTAGGCCACGAAACCGATCATACCATCGCCGACCTTGTGGCAGATCTGCGCGCCCCTACCCCTTCAGCCGCAGCGGAGCTCGTCGTCCCTGACAGTGCGGAGCTAATCGCATTTGCCATCGCGTCCGCACAAAGCATGGATGCCTCGATTTCACGCCAAGTCACCTCGGGCATCGAAGCCGCTCAGCAATTGGGAAGACGCCTCAACAATTCCCTCCCGGATCTGGACACGCTGAGATTGCGTATAGATGACCGCCTCCGAATAGCCCGTCAGATGCTTGCGCATATGCTCTCACTTAACGGAGAGCGAGTTGATGGCCTTATGCTCCGGCTGGAAGCACTAAGCCCACGTGACACCTTGCGCCGCGGATATGCCATCGTGCAGCGCAATGACGATGGGAGCGTCGTCAGCCGACATACGCAGGCTGAGGTAGGCGACGCATTAGACATCACCCTCACAAATGGGGCCATCCAGGCTCAGGTTACATCCACAGAACAGGTATGACAGGAACCCGTATGACCGATTCTAACTCCGGCAGTTCCATAGAGGAACTCGGTGAACTCACCTTTGAACAGGCTCTGGAACGCCTCGACAACACGGTACAGGCGTTGGAGTCCGGGGGATTGTCGCTGGAAGAGGCAACTCGCCTTTACGAAGAAGGTATAGGACTTGCGCGGCTGTGTAGTGAGACCCTGGCATCCGCCGAGCTTCGCATCACGCGCATCCGCACAGCACACGGCGAGCAGATGCGCTTCCTTGCCGAAGATTCCACTGACTATGAGGCGACAGTATGCTAAAGGCGCTCCTTAAGGGCGTCCGTACTATAAGGGGCAGGCTTCGGGACCAGGGCGTCCGCACTACGGCCCTATGGGCATACGCGCGCGGGCTGCCCAAAGTTACCGGCGCTCCATTGCTCAAATACAGCCGCGTAACCGATGCGCTATATGTGGGACCCCAGTTCCGAGAGAGTGGCAAGTCAGTGCTGCTTCGGGCTGGCATCACGCATGTCGTTTGCATGCGCTCAGAATTCGACGACGTCGAGCACGGTCTGACGATTGAGAATGGCTACTCGGACAGTTACTGCCATCTTCCAACAATCGACGACGAACCGATTTCAGTGGAGCACATCGCAAGAGGGATTGATTTTATCGACAGCGCGATACGCTCCGATGGTAAAGTCTATATCCACTGTTCAGCGGGTGTCGGACGCGCTCCGAGCATGGCGGCAGCATACTTGATTAGCAAGGGGCACAGCCTGGAATACGCGCTGGGCCTAATAAGAGAAACTCGCCCATTCATCAGGCTGACGCCAGTGCAAACCCAGTCCTTGAGGGAATTTGAGGGTGTTGTGAGACAGCGCCTAGCAGCGAAGCAGACGTGACCGGCGGCTATGATCCGGGCGAGCATACCCAGATATACTGACCGACCTGGTATCCGACAACCACATCTTTGTCCATACA
>MPND01000159.1 GCA_002238855.1 SAR202 cluster bacterium bin90 | reverse complement strand
TCCGGCCAGAAGGACGATCAGGACATCACTTTGTCGTGCGAAGTAGACACGATATCCCGGTCCATAGTTGATGCGAATCTCGGACACTCCTTCACCCACCGGCCTCACGTCCCCCGGATTGCCGAGAATAAGCCGCCGGAGTCGGCTGTCGATTCGTACCCTCGCCTGCCTGTCCCGAAGCCGCCTGAACCACCGGGCGTAGACTTCAGTCTGGCGAATCTCGATCATTACGTTATTGTAGCCTACAGGATACTAAGGCGCAAAGCCTGCCGCAACGTGTGGTTGGAGATGCGACTGCACTCTTGGACCCTTCCGACTGTGCCTTATCGAGCACGAATTGTCGTGGTACGGACCCTTTCCTAAATGCGTTATAATCACCCTTATACCGCATTTAGGACGTGCCCAAAAATGACCCTTCAGACACAGCAACCACAGCCTGAAAATGCACCGGCTGTCCTCACCGACGAACAACGCCGGCGAGTGGCGGACGCTCTCGAGAGCGCCCAGTCAGAGAACACTCGCAGGAACTATGCCAGCCAGTTCGGTAAATTCAGGAGTTGGTGTGAGCAGGAAGATTTTTCTTACCTACCGACCCAGCCGGAGGTCCTGGCGGCCTATGCCGCGGAACTTGCCGATGACGGAAAGAGCATGTCCACGATCCGGCTTGTGGTCGCGGCTATCGTCGACGCACACAGGCGAGTGGGCCTGGAGTCTCCACAAACTGCCGGCGTCACTGAAACGCTTCGGGGGCTGTCACGGCAGCTGGGTGTTAGCCAGAAGCAAGCGCGGCCGCTGGATGCTGATGCCCTGGCCGCCATCCGGGCAACTGCGTTCACTCCGCGAACAACGCGTGGGGGCTCACTTGAGATGGAGGACACCGCTCTCAGGCGTGGCCGGCTGGACATTGCCCTGGCGTCGGTGATGTCCGATGCGGGCCTACGGATCTCCGAGGCCGCAGCTCTCAGGTGGCGCGACGTGCTCGATGCCGAGGACGGGGCCGGACTGATATACATCGAGCGGTCGAAGACGGACCAGGTCGGCGAGGGCGCATACGTCGTGGTCACTCCCGAGACGCTGACAGCGCTGAAGCAGCTGCGGGAGGACGCCGGAGGCTGCTCTGATGATGACATTGTGTTCGGGCTGTCGATGTCTCAGATAAGTCGCCGCGTCGACAGTATGGCAAAAGCCGCGGGCCTGGGTGAGGGATATTCCGGCCACTCTGGGCGCGTGGGCCTCGCTATCAGGATGACGCGTCGAGGAGCTCCGCTGCAGGCGGTGCAGACGCACGGCCGCTGGAAGTCTCCTTCAATGCCGGCGAGGTACACCAGGAGCGAGAAGGCTCTTGAGGCCCTTGAGTGGCTGTGATGCGTGAGGGGTGCCTGATTGTGACAGGTCGTCTGGTTGCCCTTTCCACATCAGTCAGTTTCGACCTACGTGTCCGAACCAATGAACCGCTGAAGTTCATCGCAGGGTGGCAGGCCTGCTAGTAGGTGTAGACGTACGGTCACGACCGCGCCAAACGAGTGCTGTCGATGCCTTCGTCACGCGCTTGGCGCAAGCTCCGCCAAGAATCCAGAAGGACTGTGCGGGGCCCGAATTGGCAAGTCGACCTTGATTCTGGTGCTGAATCACTGCCATATCGCGTCAAACTTCGAGATGTCAGCAGAACCTGGCCATCAGTAGGCATCGGCAAATAAAAGATTGTGGGCGCAGGATTCTTACATCCTGCGCCCGCGATTCATTTCATCGTACCGCCGAAATCCAATCTATTGGTGATCTGGTGGTACGATTTCTAAGTGTTTTCTCTGATTGCTACTCTCCGAACGAGAAGAATCCCCAGCAGACCAGCTTGCCGTCATCGCGCCCTATGGCGCAGCTACCGTGGTCGCCGCTGCTGACCGACTCAAACTTGCCCTTGGGCGGAATTGTCTTGCCACCTTCAGGGTCACCGAGGCAATATATGGACCCGCTGGAATGCAACGCACACGCGTGATTCGCGCCATAACTTACTTCTATATAACCATCTGCCGGCGTTCCTATATCGACCGGCGGTCCGGACGATCCATAACCATCGGCGACCTTCATCGTCACCGTAATCATGAACTCACCGGTTGTCTCAGGACTGTATGTAGTCGCTTCGATGGTGTACCGGCCGGCATCCAGGCTTTCAAACACTATCTGCGAATGTCTGTCGCCACCTTCGTAGTCGTCATTAAAGTCCACTACATCTCCGTCCGTTCCCCAGTCCTCCAGTACATACAAGAATGTATCGTTCACATCTGAGGATGTGAGAGTGATGGTAACCGGCCTGTCAGCGGTAATCTCGAAAGTGAAGTAGTGCGAGTAGAAATCGCCCTGCGTTCGAGGAGCCTCTGCGTCCTGTTCAGAAATGCAGCTTCCGTCCCAGCTTCCTGTGTACTCGACCTCTCCCGACGAGTCGTTCTCAAACGGGTCTAGTTCGCTGTGGCATTCCGCGCTGATCACCCCTTCAGGAGCGGACGCATCTGCCGCAGGCAGCACCGCTAGCCCGTGCCCCCAAGTGTAGTCCGGTCCCGGCTCTCCTCGCTCCAACGCATTCCCTTTGAGGTACTCCGCCACCTCAACAGGCCCCATACTCGGGAGATTCTGCTTGATCAGCGCCGCCATACCCGCCACATGCGGCGAAGCCTGGCTCGTTCCAGGCAATCCCACGTCATAGGCAGCCGAGTATACCCTGTCAACCCCGACTATGTCCGGCTTGAGCCTTCCGTCGATCGTCGGTCCCAGGCTGCTGAACGGCTCGATGGTTGAAGTATCAAACCATGGCGCAGCTCCTACCGCGAGCACGCCCGGATTTGCGCTGGCGGCAGGATCTGTAATGCTATACGCGCCGTCCTTGTTGTATTCTATTACCTGCGTCGAAAATGCCTGCAACTGTATCCAGCCCGGATCCTGACCATAGAACTTTCTCACCTCCAGGCAGTAGATTCCCTTGACCTCTGTCTCGAACACAAGCAGTTCATAAGGGAACGGGTAATACCTCTGAAAGTTGTCGGCCCTGGCAACGATTTCCGAAGTCTCCGGATCCACAAGGAAAATATCTAAGTCGATATTCCTTCTGTCAAGCCACATGCCTTCCCACCGAAGCTGTACGATAAACTCCTCCTCGTTGTCCAGAAGTACCGCATTGCATTCATCGCCGTCCTCGAATTCATGAATGTCATTGCCATCAGAATCGTTGAAGGGTCCGAACCACGTACTACCTTCTCCATTCCCCGCCGCGTTCACCCACAATATGCCGTTCTCCGCTGCATAATCTACGGTATTCAAAGGGCTTGTTGGAACGTGAGACGTGCTGTCGCCGGGGCCACTCCAGGTCCACCCAACCGAATGGTTGATCACATCCACTCCCTCGGAAACCATCCACTCAACCGTGGCTCTCAAGTCTGCCCACGAGTATGGATTTGCCACGTAATACGTAGCATTAGGTGCAATGTCGTACGCTGCCTCGGTAACTCCTGTGCCGTGACGGCTTTCGCTCGCGCAATGACTCAGTTCATTTGTTGGACTGCCGATTTCACTGAAGCAGAATGCATGCACCCTCCCCTCGGACGGCAAGCCGTTTCCAATGAGTTCCTCAAATTCCAGGAACCCTACATCGATCACGCCAATTTTCAATCCATCGCCTAATAGCCCTGCCTCATGCCAGGCACCCGCCCCGTGAACGATTGCGCCCTCGCCTCCGGCGCTAACCTGCATCGGCCGCGGAGGAGTAATGGCTGATATAGCGGAAACACCCTGTTCATTCGACAGGCTGCCCAACAAGGTCAGCGGCACGTATGCCTCTATATATTCCTCGTGTACATTACTAGGCGAGACTCCGATGTCCTCAAGATACTGCTGCACGTCCCCGACAGCATCTGCTTCCAGGAAGAGTGCCACCGCCACCGACTCGTCATCGCTGATCGGAGCTGAAGAAGCCGCAGAATGAGCAGTCGCAAAACCGCTCTCCACCTGCTCCACCAGATCGTTCAACAAGGAATCCATGTTTCCGAACTTGGGCGGATTGCTCTTGCCTTCAGGGGGCGTAACATCCACATCAGTGCCACCGCCTTCGGCCGTTGCGGTGGGCGCCGGTGTTGGCGTATCTTCCGTCTGCGCTGAAGCCCTCGTACCCTCGGTACCCGAGAGCACTGCAAACAATAACGCTGCCGACACCGCGACAGCGAAAGTAAGGGCCACTATCTGCTTCCAACCTCTAAGTGACGTCAAGTTTCGCAATTCACTGATCTCCATTCAATCTTGCATTCAACTATTTAACTTTGCTGCACGTATTATAAGTCATAATTTAAGCTACTTGTGCATTTGTTCTGGTGTATATGCTAA
>MPND01000158.1 GCA_002238855.1 SAR202 cluster bacterium bin90 | reverse complement strand
GGTTTTCGTAGTCGTCGATATAGAAAGACATCCGTTTCTCCAGATTTCTCTTCCAAAGCCAGGATTTACGTAATCATCAATATTCTATCTAAACGCCTCCATGTCATCCACCGCCCCAAAGCCCAGCACTTCTCAAGCGCGGGGGTGTCGTATCTCAATCAAGGGCGCGAACTGTTGTATCTGTGAGGTTATTGGTTACATGTAGCTTAAGATTCTCAGCTTTCGACATAGAGGATTGACAAACTTGTGCGAGCGGGGGGATCGCAGGCGGGTTCCTCCTGAATATGCGGATGAGATTGAACGCATTCTCGCAAGGCTGAATGTAGCGAGACAACCGAGCAATATGGATTTGCCCGGATACAGACTCCATCCTCTGAGAGGCGAACTATCGGGATGTGGTCTGTCAGGGGTTTCAGATAATTGGAGGATTGTCTTTCGTTTTGACGGCGGCAATGCGCCTCGGCTTTGCGCATTATGTAGATCAAGCAACCGACGCTCCTTGTACGAGATAGTCACATCTACTTCACGGAGCGGCCGAAATGAATGTCGCCTACCGGAGCGGCCAGAATAAATTTCGTTGACCAGGGGGAAAGTGGCAACAACCTCGGTGCGCTTCTGGGCGCATTCATCGTATGGGGCATCTGGAGCAGCACCCAGTTTCTGCCGCAGGAAATCAACAACCCCAACCTGCGCTTCTTCCTCATAGGCTTCCTGCTCGTGCTAGTTATTCTCCTGCGCCCCAACGGAATCCTCGGCGAGCGACGCCGCGTCTCGGAGGGTTGACCATCCCCCACGAGCGATCACACCCGTGGGGGAATTGGCTTAGCTACGCTGCCCGCGCCGCCCGGAGCTCTTGTTGCCAAGCGAGTAGTTGTTCGCCGTCGACATCGTTATCCGTAGTTGTGTAAGCCGACAATACTCTATGCTGCACGTCATCTTCGCACGTTGAAAATACTGTCTCTCCGTCCTTGAACACAAAAGTGCAGGGATTCTTCCGACTGCCCGCGATAACTATGTACGTACCATCACCGAAAGTTTCGGGGTTCGCCAGTAGCTTGCTCCTACTATTCGCAGGCTTGGGAATACCGATCGGCTTGGGGAATCCCGCCTCTATCCAAAGTCTATCCCGCAAATCTTTTGTTATTTCTGCATTTCCCTTTGCTTCTATGCTCTGCGTGAAGCGATTTCCTGCTATTATGGCGATGCAAGTCGGCACAATCGAAGGTGTTGTAGCCGCAGCGCCGGGTTCATGCATTAGCAGGTCCTCGGCATCACCTTCGGATACGCTGAACCACTTCAACCAGTCGTTTGTCAAAACCATGTTGACTTCCTTTCAGTTACATTTGATATTACTCGCTTGATGAGCCTAGCGGCGATACCTCCCGTGCGCTGAGATTAGCCCAATGTGCGGGCTGTGCGCTTACCATCTATGGCTTCCATTGATGATGATGCCCGATTAGTAATATAAAGTCAACAATATAATAATATCATAATTATAAAAACTCCCCCTTGTGTTTTTCCGAGAATCACGTGAATAATCTGGCGGAAGAAATGCGAATTTCTAGCCAAGATGTTGCGGGAACTTTCCCCGAAATACGCGAATGCTTGCCGCTCATTTTTTTCCGCATTGGTGAAGCGCGGTATGCTAAACTTGGGCGGCCTGATTCAGTTCAGTCAGCCCAAACCGCGCTGGATTCCTGCGAAAGCGGGAATGATGGAAAAGAGGTTTTATTAACGGAGCGAGAAGGAGCGAAGCACGCCATTATCTACGACCTGCGAATCTACGACCTGCAACCCGGCTCGGTGCCGCAATATATGAAAGCCGTCGAAGAAGTCGCCATCAAGATACACGACGACTACGGCGTCAAGCTCGCCGGCTGGTACTATACCGACATCGGCCCCCTGAACCGCATCGTCCACATCTGGGCGTACCGGGACTACACCCACTTCGCCAGGGAACGGGTGCAAGTGGGCTCAGCTCCGGGCTGACCGGAGGCGACTTGTATGTTGCACTTAACCTGCAAATGTGTCAATTTGTGAATTGGGTGAGAGGGGCGCGTCGTGAGCGACTAGGTGAGCCGGAACTGCTGGCGCGAGCCCGGGCCACCGGAGCAGGACTCGGAGGCGAACCCCTGACAATCCACATGGGCTCCTCTATCCGCGAGACCTACAGGCTGGGCAGAGGAGGGAGCGCGCCGCCACAACTACACTGGTCAGCGGGGCTATCACTCGCTGCTGACCGGTGCCGCGGGGATGGGCGACGTGCTGACGGCACGACTGCGCAAGGGCCGGGCCAACACCGCCGGGGTGCGGCCACTTCCTTCGCGAGACACTGAGCGGGGTGCGACACGCAGGAGCCACAGGAGCGCTCACCGTACGGGCCGACAGCGGCTTTTATGCTCGCGACATCGTCTCCGTCTGCCGCAGCAACGATGTCCGCTTCTCCCTAACCGTCCCCCAGCACCGGGGTCTGCGCAATCTCATAGAGGACATACCCGAGACGGACTGGATGCCCATATACCCTACTGGATGGATGGAGCAGCAGACGTTGCCGAGACCAAGTATGTCCCCTTCGACAGCCGACCCGACGCAGCGCCGGTGCGACTGATCGTCCGCAGGGTCAGGCCCACGCCGGGTTCCCAACTGGCGCTGTTTGCCAGCTACAGCTATCACGCCTTAATCACCGACCGACAGGGCGACACTCTCCAACTGGAAGCCGATCATCGCCGACACGCCGAGATCGAGAACGCCATCCGAGACCTCAAGTACGGTATGGGGCTGAACCACCCTCCATTAGGGCGCTTCGCAGCCAACGCTGCCTGGATGGCCATGCAGGTTCTGGCCCACAACATCGCCTGCTGGACGGCCCGCATCGGTCTGGGGTCGCAGACGGTGACCACAATGACCCTCAGACGACGCTTCTTCTCCCTCGCGGGACGGCTCACGCGCTCGGCACGCCGCCTCACTCTGCATCTACCCGGGGCTGGTCCTGGGGAAACCGGTTCAGCCGCGCCCTGGAGCGACTGCGCTCTCTGCCACTTCCCCTCTGACGGTGGCAACCGTTCGTCCAGACCCATCCTCATCCGCCAGCCAGTCCCTGGTCTGCTCAACTCGCTTCGGACGGACCGGCGAAGGTTCTCTGATGCCCCCGGACCTTCCATAAGCGCCTCTTAACCGTTGCCGGAGGCTTGTCGGCGGACTGCCAATGGCACCATCTAACCGAAACCTGACCTTGCTTTATCATCGCCGGTTCTCCTATCCCTTTACTGCGCCGTCACAGCGCACTTCGGTGGATTCGGGCTTAGGCGCGCCGAGGAGTCTCTGGAGATTCTGAATGGTCCTTCCGATCCTTCTCTGCTGGATCTGAGACAGGCGCAGCTGGCCGCGGCCGAGTTGTTCAGGGATGAGGCATCGCAGCGCCTGAGCGGCGTGATCCTGGCCTCGCCAATCACGGGTATCGTAGCGGATATCCTCGTTCGGGCCGGCGACCCTGTCGAGCGCGGCGACACAGCGATGATCGTTGTCGATCCCAACGTAGTAGTGGTTCGGGGTACGATCGCAGAGACGGAGGTGCTCTCCATTCGAATGGGCGCGCCTGCCGTCGTCCGCCTGCACGCACTTTCGGGCGCAGCCCTTACAAGGAACGATATCCTTCGTTTCTTCCGTGGCCGCCACGAAGGGAGGAACGGCTACCTATGAAATACGGATTTCGGTGAAGGTTCCGCACGAGACCGAGTTGCGCTCGGGGCTGACCGCTGATGCCGAAGTCGTCCTGCGCACGGAGGCCGATGTCCTGCTCATTCCCGTGCGGTCCCTGCGAGAAGGCCGCGACCGACCGGTGGTGCTGGCATGGCAAGACGGAGCGGCGGTGGAGAGGCTCATCACAACCGGCAGCAGGGACGGGACTTGGGTTGTAGTGGAGTCGGGCCTGAGCGAGGGTGATGTCATTGTCGTGGAGAGTGCCGGCGTCGCTCCCGAGTAGGAGACGAGATGGTCGTAATTCCCCCACTGTTCACCTCCCCGGGAGTATTGGCTTGGTCGGCCTTGAAGGGACGTGTTTGGGTCAATTCCGGCAAATTGGCCTGAACTTTATCCTTGCTTTACTAAACTGGAAGGTGCCTTTACCCACACTTTATTCATAAATCCCTATAATCCTCTGACCAATGTATGTGGATTCTCTCAGCCCGCCCAACGTCCGACAAAGGGTGGGCAACTAGTCGGAACCGCTGGGTCAGGGAGGTAGCGATGTTGCAAGGGAATTGGGCTAGGGTTATGGGTTTGGCGGGAGCGTCGTCGCTGGCGGCGCTGCTGTTGATGGTGGCGCTGGCGGGTCTGGCGCAGGCGCAGGAAGAGAAGCCGCCGCCGGTGGAGAACCTGAAGTGCGAGATCGAGTCGGACCGGGTGCGGTTCTCCTGGGACATACCCCAGTGGTCCGGGGGAGAGATCAAATATTAC
>MPND01000157.1 GCA_002238855.1 SAR202 cluster bacterium bin90 | reverse complement strand
TGTTCCAACGTCTAAGTTAGTCTTGGATATCTCCTTCATTCAGCGTGGTATCCTTGTAGGACGAGTTGGAACACATCAATAGCATCCATAATGTGAGAAATACGGGATGCGTAATGGCTGGAGATTCCAACTGCCCATTTACTGCAAAATCCACAGCCGGAGCGTGAAAGTGCTGATAGAACAAGTCCAAATTGAGGATGGATTCCTGGATGGCCTGGATGTCCGTTTTGCGGCAGGCCTGAATGTCCTGATCGGTGCCCGTGGAACCGGGAAGACCTCGCTCATAGAACTCATCAGGTTCGCCCTTGGGGCTCCGGCCTTCACGGATGACGCGGCACGACGAGGTCACCAGCAAGCGCTTAGCATTCTCCAAGGAGGGCAAGTCACAGTAGTGCTTCGTGATGGAGAAGACCGATTCGTCGTGACTCGGGGTGCACGCGACGAACTACCTCGGTCCACAGGGCCGATTTCACCCGTAACAGTCCTTGCACAGAGTGAGATCGAAGCGGTCGGTGCTCAGACGAGTGGGCGCCTTCATCTCATTGACCGTTTCCGACCCAATCTAGGGGAGGCTGATCAGCGCCGTAGCCATCTCACCTCGACACTACGTTCACTTACAGCGGAGATCAGCGGAGTCCGAGACGAACTCCGGTCAATCAACGAACAGATTCTGGCATTGCAGACGGTTCGCAGTGAACGGCTTGACGCGGTTACACAACAGCAGAACTTCCTCAAGTCAATTGAGGCAACTACCAGTGATCGTGAAGAATTGGTAGATCTCCAAGTCCGTGCGGCTGCGCTCGCAGTTCGAAGTGCAGTCTACGAGCGGGCCACGGCCACTTTGGGCAACTTTCGTCTGGCGCTACTCAGTATTGCGGAAGGGCTAAGGGAAATTGAGGAGTGGCCTGACAGCGCCGGGGCAAGCGACTTACTAATTGGCGTTAGGAGGAGAAGCAACGAAGCTGCGCAGGCACTACGGGGCACTATAGGAATCGTAGAAAGTGCTGAGACTGAGGTCAAGCGATTGAATGAGCAAAACAGTGAAGATCAGCTGACAACCGACGAGAGAGCTAGAGCGACCCGAAGGACATTTGATGAATTGCAGGCTGGCGCGGGAGCACTGACTCGGAGAGTGGAGATCCTTACAGAGCAGGAAGCCCAATTGGGAGTACTAGAAGATCTCGCCAATTATCGAGTTGCCAGGGTTACGGAACTCCAGACGCTGCGTCGGCAGGTCTTTGAGGAACTCGAGAGGGTGCTGGCGGAGCGATTCGAATCGCGCATCAATATCGCCAATAGACTCAATGACGATCTTGGGCCAGAGATCAGAACGGAAGTCATAGAATCTGGAATGACCAACGGTTATGCGAATGTCATCGCAGCGGCATTACGTGGAAGCGGACTCCACTACAACACATTGGCACCCCTCTTCGCGACCCACATGTCTCCACTCGAATTGGTGGAGGCGGTGGAATCCAACAATGTGCAGGCAATTACAGAGGTGGTAGAGATTACCACTGAGCGCGCCATGAACGTGATTTCCTACCTGCAGTTCCGGAACCTATCTGATCTCATCGCTGCGCCAATTGACGACGCGGTGGAATTATCTCTCCTGGACGGAGTTGATTACAAGGACTCTGACAATCTCTCGATAGGACAACGGTGCACGGTTGTCTTGCCCGTTCTTCTTAGTGGTCACGGGGAGCTGCTTATCATCGACCAGCCTGAGGATCACCTTGACAACGCGTTCATCACCGAGACATTAGTTGAGCGGCTACGCGAAAGAAAGAAGGGTGATCAGTTCATACTAGCATCGCACAATGCGAATATTCCCGTACTTGGCGAAGCCGATTTCGTTGTTCGCCTAGGCTCAGACGGACGACGTGGTTTCGTCGAACACGCCGGTCAGTTGGATGCTCCTGAGACCGTAAGGGCAATCACATCGGTGATGGAAGGGGGAGTCGAGGCATTCGAACGACGCGCGGTGTTCTATCACGGTGTGCTCGGTGACAGCCATGGATAACGAGAGGGCTCTCGCCATTTTCGAGCAGACGCCTACTTCGACTTCCAGCGAGCGCCTTCGCGCCGCCCGCTTTCTTGCACAAAATGCCACCAATACGCATCGAAACCGACTGTCGAAGATTAGAGAAGTCGAAGGTAATTCCTGGGTTCGCCAGGCGCTTGACCAAGCAATGAGCCGATCAGGAAACAAAAAAACAGTCGCCTCGGCTGATGCCGTCGAAGAAGTGCAGGAGACACCCTTAGACAAACGTCTATACGAGGAGCTTCGTGCCCAAGCAATAGAGGAGACGTCTGGATGGTTCCTGCATGAGTTACGTCCTCTTGTCGGTTTCCTTGATGCAGACGCGGACGCCGAAATAGATCGTTATGCATGCAGTAGAACTAAGGCCTCGATAAGCCGAATCCAATCGTTCCTTGATGCTATGGAAAGACTGAGGAAGGCTTCCGCGGCGCCAGCAATACAGGAATTTGATCTGACAGATCTGGTGGTCCGAGTCGCGGCGGACGAGGCCAGGCAAGGCCGAGCCACTCTTGGTGATTCGAACGAGGAAGCAGACGAGACCGCTAGTCTAGATGAGGAGGTGGAACAGATTCCTCAGCAAAGTGTCATCAAATTAGCACTCGCTCGCAGCGCCCCTTTAATCACAGTGGGTGATCCCACATTGGTCGAGATGGCAGTCGCAAACGCTCTTCGGAATGCAATCGAAGCTCTCGCTGAGGTACAAGAAGTTGGCCGGAGAACCGTCATCCTTAATTGGGGCGTAACTGATACCGACAGCTGGATTGTGGTTCTTGACGAAGGATGCGGACTTCCGCCGGGATGGGACCGTCTCACGGAGCCCGGCATTAGTACGAAGAAGAATCAGGGCCATCTCGGGATGGGATTGACAATAGCACAAAGAGCATTGGAATCGGCGAGAGGGAAGTTCCGACTGGCGCCGCGGACCGGTCCTGGAGTTTCATGTGAGATACGGTGGCTTCACGGAGGTACGATGAATTGAGAGTCCTAATCGTTGAAGATGAGATGCACGTAGTCACCAGGCTTAGAGAGCGCTTAAACCACTTGAAACCCGGCATTCACATAGTCATTGCTGGGAGTCGCTCAAGTGGAATTGAGGCACTCCGAGGGCATGAGTTTGACTTCATTGTCTGCGATTTACGGCTCCCTCCCAACGATGGGGGCGTTGATACAGACGAGGCTCACGGACTCGCAGTGCATGCGGAGGTGAGGAGCATTTGCCCTGGTACGCCTTGCTTGTTTTTTACTGGTTTTGGCACGAGTCAAAACGTTCTAGAGCAGCTTTCAAGTGGCGGAACACACGATGTTCTGGGAACTAGCGAACTTTATCCCATGACCCGACTGCTGACGAAGGACAACTTCTTAACTTGTGTGGAACGCCTCGAATCTTTCAATTCCGAACTGGCAATATTGGACACTATCAGTGTCGAACTCTCTAGTAGCAAAGTCGGCCTTGATCGGTTCGATAGACGTTCGTTGCAATTGTTGGGCAGGCCACTAGGAGGAACGAGCATTGAAGCCAGCGCCCTAGGTGGGCTTTCTGGTGCACAGGCATTGAGGGCAGTTGTCAAGGACGATCGAGGTCATGCACTCGGCTCTTATTTCACTAAGATTGACTTGCGGACGAAATTGAAGAAGGAACGGGAGAATTATCATCGCTACGTCAGCCCACTCCTAAAAATGGGACATTTCCCTGCGTTAGAACGCGATATTGAAGCGGGTATTGGAAAACGAGAGGCCCTCTTCTACCAGTTGGCCGATGAATACACCAAGAGTTTGTTTGAAGTTCTGGAAGTAAGTGAAAACGATGCAATAGCTGTTGTCGAAGTCCTGCGTGACATCTTAGCACCGTGGACGGAAGTTAGGGAGGAAAAGACTCTTCGAATACGCGACCTTAGAATGGAACGAATCGACGACTCAGTTTTTCAGCCGTTTCGAGGTGTTCTTGGCTCGACGGAGACTTTTGAAGAAATTGAGCAAGATATGACGACGAGCTGTCAGCATGGCGACTTACACGGATTCAACGTTCTTTGCAGTGTGTCAGGGGGAGCAGTTCTCATCGACTTTGGCAATGTGGGGCCAGCACCGATCTGCACCGACCCGATAATACTGGAGCTTTCTGTTTTATTTCATAAGGACAGCCCGTTCCGAAACAACCCTTGGCCGACAAATGAACAAGCAGAAGCGTGGTTCCACCTTGAAGAATACTTGGTTGGATGCCCTGTCCCAGAATTCATCAGAGAGTGCCGCCAATGGGCTAATGAAACAAGTGGACCAGCTGGCTTGCCGCCAGTGGTGTACACAGAAGCTGTTCGACAGTTGAAATATGAGGACGCCAACCGCGAGCGGGCTTGGGGAATCGCTCGTGCCGCTATGCGGATGGCCGTCTGACAGTTGATCTATGGGAGCAGTGAGTCCAAGCGCTGTGCGGGAACGCATCA
>MPND01000156.1 GCA_002238855.1 SAR202 cluster bacterium bin90 | reverse complement strand
AGGACAGCGCGTAAAGCCCGCGCCGAAGGCGCACTATCCATCCATTTCTATCCAGATGGTAGAGGGCTTCCACAAGATAGGACTCCTTGAGTCCAACCAGGGGCGCAAGTTCCCGTGCCCTTTCCGTGGTGAAGACTCGGTCCCCTTGCCGGGCCAACTGTCTGAACAAGTCGATCCCGATCAGGGTTCTCTTTGGTCTGGTCATGGTAGTCATCTGATCTGGTCCCGTTTTCACTACATGATGCGTATATATAATATGTATCGCATTAGTTGGACATTATCAAATGAAGAGCATAAGCATTATGCAATAGTAGGACTGGACAAAATACCGTCTCAGGGTGCTTCTGCGCCTTAGTCGATGGGATTGCTGGGACTCTACTCAAGAAGTCGAGACGGGAAGCGCATAGGTATTCGCGTAATTCCTATGGATTTGCCCATCGCGCAAGTTCGCCAAGCACAGCGCACCACCATCCGGTTCGCAAAGCAGCAAGACGGACAGCCCTGCACCATTCGGAGCGTCTTTCGCAATCTTGCCGTCCGGCGGGGGATATACCTCGAAGCGGCGCGGCGAAATCTCGTACATCGCATTCAGCAGCCGTCAAGCGTTGGACAGCGCCAAGTCGAACGGGGCGGGAAAGCCTTCCTCACGCCGTTTCTTCGGACGCTTCGCGCAAACCGACTAGAGCGTCGGACAGTTCGCTGGGCAGCTGTCCGTTGGCGTCGACCGGACATTGGGACGAAGGTTGTATCTTGGTTTGCACAGCGCATCCCTCCATCGGTTAGTCTTGCGCTTCACGGCATACCATACGACGCGAAGCCTATGCGCTTAAATTGTGTGCATTTCTATCGCTTCACAAAGGGCGGCATGACGAGCCTGCCTCTCCAATCTGCTTTACGATGTCCAAGCTTAGCCAGAATGAGCATACGGGCAATATGCCACTGGAAGCCATGTCCATCTACAATTGTTTGTTCATCCAATGGCTTACCCAAACGATGGGCATGAGCAATGTTGTTCCTATATTGGTCTAGGATTTTCTGAAATGCCTGTTTCAGTCCCTCGATGTCAACTTTTCTTCCAGATTCCAATCCCAAATCTGCTTCTTCAATCGCGGATTGTAATCCGTCCATAAATGCTTTGCTTCCAAGCCTGTTGTTACTTGATGACCCACACCACCATCTAATCAGTGCCTCCAGCGTTGATCTCATCGCTACAAATGCGTACTCCATATCGATATCCAAGAGCCGCGAACTCTGCACATAGTATTTGACACTATGCTCCAAGTCTGAGTCGCCATATAGACGCCAGAACTCAGGTATTAACCTATGCCAAGCAGATACATCAGTAGCAGTCCAGGCGCCTGAAGGACTATCTGGGAAATCAGATGTGAGTTTTCCTAACCATGCCCGTTCTACCAAAGATTGCTTTGGAATCTCCACTAACTTGCTTTCTGATGTTTCGCCTTCCATTGCATCTAGCGACGGGAAAGGAATTGAGATTTTTTCATTACCTTCTTGACGCGGCGGATGACAAACAATTGTCGAAAAATCGATCCAATAACCACATTGGAACGACAGGAAACCGCGTAAAGCCGCAATGATTCCTCCAGAATTCATGTCTGAATCTGAAAGAGCAAAAGGTTCATCGTTATGGCGAGCTAACACAGCGTCATACAGATAATCGGAATCCTCATTCGGATACATGGAATGTGGACGCAGCGTGATTACCCAATCGCCTGCGTTCAGAATCAAGCCTTCCTCCGGCAAATGCAAGTTGGGTAAATTGGCTATCGTGATAATAGCGCAGCGCATTTGAGTGCTCACATCGCCGCCTATCCAGCCGTATATATCACACTCATAGCCCTGTTGCTGCAATCTCTTGCCGGCGTACATCGTTCTGGTCTTCTCACTAGGGCGACATGAAAAGACTGGAACTTCAATTTGCGAACCTTTCAAGACCAGTGTTATCTCATCGTCAATGAGGTAAGAGTGGTCAATCATCGTGTCCTCTGTCAAAAACTCAACATTCAGCCATCCGTCTTTGACACCAAAAATCGCCGTGCCATCTTCGTACCGAACTTCCCCATCCCCCCAGAACTCAGCAGGGTAAGGAATGCCAAAGCCGTTAACACGCAGGGCATAGGGCAATATGTGATTGTTGATTTGTTCCAAAACACCACGATGTACTTGCATGGCTACTCCGATTAGTAGATTGTCTTTCTTGTTTGACTTCACCCTAATCCGGCAATGGCGTCGTCTCAGCCACAATCGCCTGCCGCCACTACCTAACGCCCTGCCAGTCACCTGGATGCAGATACTCTGTGCATTGCACGCACCTTACCAGTGGTCTGAACTTATTACGGGTAGTCATCCTCGTATCCATGGCGCAGTATCCAGCTGGTATCCAAGCTTGGTTGTGTGGGCTTGGTGTTGCAGTTCGGGGGGGTGTTGTGTCCAATGACGTACACCTCTTCGCGGCTATGGTTGAGCGCGTATAATGTGTTGCAAAACAATGACATGCTGGAGACCGACAGAGGACCCCACAAGCCCGCCCCGCCCTCGCTGAAGTCGGGAAATCCATCAAAATCTTTTGACATATCCCTAGCGCCCGTTGCGATGCTGTATGCCTCTAAATTCTCATACCACTGACCCTTACCCTTCGCCACCCATATCGTCTCGCCGTCCGTCTCAATTGAACCCTGAAAGACATAGCCATCACCAAATTCGATTGCGATGTCTTTAATGGTATCGCGTGTCAGTGTTGCAGCGTTAAAAGCAGCAAGAATCTCTCCTGATGGCTTGGCGGTGTGGAATACGGTTTTAGGTGGTTCTCGCTTCTTACTTGTGCGAACCCATATCGTGGTGCCATCTGTGGCTATCGAGATTCCGCCCATTAAATCACCCGCAATCTGCTCGTCATACTGCGGGCGTGATGCTGGTGACACCCTGAATTCTCGGCTTTCATCTTGTGTCTTAGTGGCTATGTTATAGGCATACACCTTACCAGTGTTAAACCTTCTCTCTGAATATATCGTACTACTTAATTGTATATAGGAATTGTCCAGAACCCACATCGTGACGCCATCCGACGCAATGTCCACTGGAAACCTGTTTTCTTTAGCAAGGAAGAAACTTTCATCACCCATCTCCATTTGCGTCTCTCGGTCGAACACGCGTATGGCACCCTTCCTTGATAGGATGCGCCCTGAGTCCCAAACATCCAAGATATAAATTCTGCCGTCGGTTACATGGATGCCCTGTGGGTTGCGAATCCTGTCGCGCACGTACTGGCTATCCATTATGGTGTCAATATGTGCGCCACTCCAGAATGGCTGGCTCGCGCCCTCGTTGGCAGTAGAGGCAAATGCCATCGCTAATAGGATTGTCAGCGCAGCCACAACTGCGACTGTGAATTTCATTAGAGTAACGCTCCTTGTCGGTTCTGCTTGATACGCGACAATAAGAATTGCCGCCCTGTTGCCTCATCGGAAATTGTTACCGAAATTTCTGCAGCTTTAATTGTCGCTCACAGTGTGATGTCACGTAGGTCTGCCTCGTTCGTTTCGTTCTGTTCCGTTCTGCAGAAGCATACACCAGTTGTTTCGCCACGACGATGCGCCAATGGTGTACCCTGCGCTGCCTGCTCCGTCGTCATATATCCAGCCAGTAGGTTGTTGAGTACCTGAAGTCTTGCCTGTTCTTGCTGCGTCAATCTCACATGCTCCATCATGCGGACATAGACACATTTGGAAAAACCAGAAATCTGTTGCATGATATAGTGCCGGAGGGGTAGAGTTTCTATAACCTTTTCTGGATCAATTAGAGAGTTCAGTTGAGACTAAGCAGAGTATGGCCTCAAACAGATTCGCCATCAGGCCGCCTCTCGCTGAGAAGACGTTCTGTACCGGAACGTCCTAGGAATTTGTAATATGGTCATGACGTCGATTCACAATCCAGACCAGTATATGGCTGATTTGAGGCAGATTCTGTCTCAAGGGCGGAAGCGGATAGGTCTGTTTCTGGGGGCTGGAGTTCCCAACTCTATATGGGTCGACAATGACAATAAGATCGTGTCAGAGAACGGGCACCCACTAATCCCAGGCATAGATAGGCTTACCGAATCGGTGATAAAGGATCTGGGCAATGTAGACCAGGACACGGTCGCAACACTAAGGAAAGAATACGAGAACCTCAACAACATAGAAGATATTCTGACTCAGGTGCGAAAACTCGCTCAAGCAATTGGTAGGTCGACAGTGCACGGGCTCGATGCTCAGGCTTATGAAGAATTGGGCACTCGGATTTGCGAAGAGATAGGCAATCAGGTTGGTGCCTGTCTTCCGAACGATGACAATCCTTATTCAGCACTCGTTGCGTGGATTGATGGATGTCAAGGGCGGCGGGAAAACATGCCACTGGGGCGGAGTAAAAGTGTACCACCTGGGGTAATTGTTCAGCATAAATGTCCGTGCTAATTGCTAAAGGAATATGTCCTCTTCTGCGAGGATCGGCTTG
>MPND01000155.1 GCA_002238855.1 SAR202 cluster bacterium bin90 | reverse complement strand
TGGTCGGGTTGCGCTTGTCGCTCGAAGCGCAGAGTACCGTCGCGCACGGTGAGAGCGCCCCTGCTCAACCACAGCAGGCCATGCCGGTCCGCATGCGGAATTCTCGCCGTCTCAAGTCCCAGTCGTCCTCTGAGCATGTCGTTATGCCTTTCCGATATGCCTCTTGCCGGAGCCGGACGGCAGGCTGTAAGGCCGTCCGGCTCTGACATTATCACAGTTATTCGGTTGTTAAGGTGCAGTTTGCCCGCATTCACCTCACTGTGCGCGGGCCAATTGGGGTGGGCGCAGAAGGAGCATACCGTAGCCGTATGCCTTGTGCCTGCCGATGCCGCTTGCTACCAGGCGCGCGAATTCTTCGGGTTCTGAGATGGTCAACGTGCCCCTCATCAGCGCGTGCGGCCCTTCAGAAGGTCGGCCGTGGAGCTTTCGTATGGCGCAGGTACGCTGGAACATTGCCAGCGTCGCGCTCTCCAGACTCGCCGCACCGCACGACTCCAGCCGCTTCCTCAGCCAGTCGGTATAGACTTGCTCACGGGTTTGCGGCATCATTTCCTTGCCGTGCTTTTCAGCCTCCGCCTGAAATACGTCGCACTCACTGCCCGCCCTGTCCGAGCCGCGCCCGCGACGTATCGTGGGACGGAGAAGGATCTCAAACCCCAGGCGCTTTCCTGACTGCCATTCGGCGGGCATCGGCTTGCTGTCTATGCTGGAAGCCGGCAGTATCTTCGCTTGCAGTGGGTCACAGAATGTCGCCGCCGCGGCTCGCAAGTCGCCGACATCGCAGCGCGCGTAGCCGTAGAGCGTGCCTGTGCGCCTACTTCGGATCGGCGGAATGATAACCCTGAACGGCTTGGGCGAGAGTTCGCCGAAACTCTCAACCAGCAGGCAGTGCATCGCATAGCCCTCATCGAAGGCAGCGCGGCTGATGAGCCCGCGGACGCCTGCCCAGCGATGGAACTCGCGAATGTCTAGGTCGGCGCGGATCATCTGCAGGGCACGCATATCTGCACCGGTATCCGTCAGCGCCAGTTCTGCGGTGGTCATTGTGCTTCCTCACCTTCTGACTCGTCGTGCCCGCCGAAGCAGTTTCCGGGGAGCGTGCCTTCATGCACCATCCGCCCGCCTCCGTGCAGCCCTGATCGCCAGTTGCGTTCGTCCGTCAGCAGGTACGTGTTGGTGAGGCGGACATTGTCTGACGATTCCCCATCTTGCCAGAGCATGTGAATCACTGTGTCTTCGTCCTTGGCTTCGAGTGGAGTGTCAATGAGCGCGTCAACCGTTGATTTGGCGTTGCGCAGGCCCGCGCATAGCGGTCCGGATGGTAGACAGGGTTTGCGTCCGATGAACAGCGGACGTGCCGGTTCCTCGAGAGCGCTCACAAGGTCTTCGAGCGTGGGATCTTCGGCTGCCGGTGCCAGGCGCAGCGCGACGGTAACGCGCATGTCGGCGAAGTAGTCTCGGTAGCGAAGATGGGGCGCGTCATAGGTATTAGCGCCGCCAGTTCGACCCTCAGGCGCGCCATGAGTCGTCCAGCCACGGTCGTTTCTTCCGAGCTGCGCCGTCTGAAAGTCTGTCATCCTAAACCCGCCGGCAGGCTCCCGGTCGATGCGCGCCGCGAACACGAGGCGGTCCTGGAGACGCTGGTGCCGGTCGCGCTCCGTGCGCCGCCAGCCGAGCGCGTTGGCGAATATGCCCGTGAGCATTGATGCCGCCGGAAAGCGACGAATCACGCCGAGGTTGTCGATCGTCTCACCGCCGAATGCCATGAGCGGCGCTTCGAGATTCAGTAAGAGATGCCGCATTGGGCTACGCCTCTCCGCTGCGGACGGCATCCCCCGCCCACGAAGCAAGGTCGTCGATGTTCAGTCGTACTGCGCCGGGGACAGGTGAGTCGTCAAGGGACATCACCCGTCGAGATTCGCGCATGCCGTAGCACTCGTCCAGCTTGGCAAGGTGTGCCGCCAGCGAGGTAGTTGCCGCTGCGCTTTGCGCGTCCACGCCGTTGCGGAAAGCGTTGGCGAGGCTGCGAGGCTGTCGTAAGCCGGCTTCGACTAGCATCAGGTCGGCATAGGCATACGGCGCCGTAGAGCCGAGCTTCGCGCCGGGCGAGACGGTAGCAATGAGGTGCAGCAGGTGTTCGACGACCTTACTCGCCAGTTCGCTGCTGCCGGACAGGTTCGACACGAGCGACGGCACATCCACCACGACATAGCCGTAGAACAGGCCCGCCGTAAGCTCCATATCGCCTATGTGCGCTGCTCCCGCGTCCTCATCGGCTTCCTGAAGGTCGTCAACGACCGAGAAGTAGTCGCTCTCCGACTCCTCGGAGTGGACGGTGAAGGCGTGGGCGACATGGATGGCGGCATCGATGTTCGCCCCGGGGTCCGATGTCACCATGCGCCCGAAGAGGGCGCCGATGAGGCCGCCGGGCAGCGAAGTCTGCTCGCGGAACGCTGTGAAGTTGTCGCGCTCCTCGTTGCCGCGCGAGCGTGTGAACAAGTCGGCGGCGGCGCTGCCCGCCGCATCTGCGTCGTCTTGATGCTCCGCACAGATTGCTCGCGCCTTGCGCTGAAGGTATTCGACCTCCGGCTGACCCAGAAGCAGCGGCTGGCGGCCCGACTCTGTTGTGCCGCCGCTGCCATACACCCCGGCATTGAAGGCCTCTTGTACTGCGTTCAGCACTTCTTCAGTGACGCCATTTGCGGCGCGAAGGGGGGCAATCACGCTGCGATCGACGACGTTGCGGGAGCGGATGGCGTCCGCAGCGCCTTCGATTGCGGTCAGCGCGAACTCGTCGTCTGCCGTGCGCCAGTGGCGCTTGAGGCACTGAGACGAGATACGCGTTCGCACCGTGCCGCCGAAGGGCATGCGCTTGGCAAGTCCGCTGTCGTCGCGATTCAGCAGCGCAGCCGGGTAGGAATGCAGAGTGTGGATCTGCACAAATCTGGGGGTGGTCATTGTGGTTTCTCCTTGTTTGGAATCTGTGATTCACTTCTTGACTCGATTAACGATTGGCACGATTTTCCGCCCAGTAGTAATCGCGCGCGATACTGCGGCGGACGCGCTCCGCCGATTCACCCTCGCGCAGTATGAGTTGCGACATCTGATACCAGTCGAATCGCACGTCAGCCGCCGCCATCATTCGGAACATGCGGGCGAGCAGGGTTCTGAGCATGGATCCGCGCGCCGTGAGCAGCCTGTTGAAGCGCGACTCGCTGTAGAAAGCAGAAGTTCTGTCGGCGTCCCCGCCGCTGAATAGCATCCTTCCCACGGACATTCCGCGCACATGCGCCGACCTGCCGGACGCGTCCTCTCCGCCGGTCCGAGTCATGAGTGCAATGCCGTGAAGGACGAGTCCCCATCTGCGCTCCGATTCCGCGCCCCTGAGCACATCGTATCTTGCCGTAAGTCTCCAGAACGCCGCGGCGTCCGGCGACTCCGGGTCCATACGGCGGAGCGCGGCGAGGTCGCCCCGCCCGAATCCTTCGGATGCGATATGGTTGGCGATGCGAACAGCTACCTCTCCCCAAGACATAGATGTCGAAGGCTGCTCGATTACGTCAGTTGCCTCTGTCGTCATGGTTTTCCTCGCTTGTGTAGAGTTCCGGGAAGCCATTGTTGCCCCTGATGCGTCCCTCGAATACGCTCTCCGATCTAACGCGGGCGCGGTAACGCTGGATCGCAGGGCAGGGTAGAGTCTCTTCAGCCTGTTGCAAGATGGTTCTTGCCTCGTCCACCATCCCGCGTCTCCACTCGTTACGAACCTGCCTGCGCCGAGCTGCGTCGTCCGATTCAAACTCGTCTTGCAGGTCCCCGAAGAAACCCCTGTCAACGATGTCGTCGTGCATATCCACCCATACATTCGCCCTGTCACGGTGTTCGTCGCTCACTCCTTCGGTGTCGCCTCCTGCCGCGAATACAGCGATGGCGTGGCGCAGGATACGGTGCAACAGACGAATGTCCTCAATGCGCTCGCGGGATATTTCTCCAAGTTCGTCCAATCCGCGCCCACGACCGAATGCGCCGACGGCCTTCGGTCGCAACTCTACGGTGCGCTCGTGGTAGCCCTCAGTCTTGCCCTGTCCGCGCACCATGCCGCGCGCAATTAGCGTCATTGTGCCCTTTTCAGAGTCGAGCGGCTCAAACAGTACAGGCTGATTCCACTCTGTTGATAGGTACTCTGCGGTGCGACGATACCTGAACCCAGCGGCGGAAAGTGTCAACGATTTACTTTCCTTTGGATTTATTGGAGTCCAGGGATCGCCGGTAATGCCTTTCAAGCTCCTTGAATTGATCCTTGCAGCCTTTGATGTGGCTCTGATTGCGAATAGCTGCTTGTCAACGGTGAACATCAGTCGAATTCGCCTGCAGATCTCGATGTAGAATGGGTCAAGTCCAGTGATAATTGTCTCGGCTCTTGTGCCGTCCCACTCCTTCAGCCATAACAGATCAGTACCGGCGTCGGCTAGGAAGGGGTCGTGGTCGTCAAGAAGCCGATCCCTGTGCTTCAGCAGCGCGAGAATATCGCGGCGGG
>MPND01000154.1 GCA_002238855.1 SAR202 cluster bacterium bin90 | reverse complement strand
ATTCACTCTCCAGGGTTTCCCGGTACCAGGCGAGCTGGCTCTTGCCGTCTTCCCCGAATCCCTCATCGGCCCAGACCTTGTTCTCGATGGCGCATACGAAGCCCTCTTTCCTGTTGAGTATCAGGATGTCAATGTTACGCCACTCGCGACGCACTTCGGTTTCCGACCAGTCCGCTGAATGAATTCTTTCAGGTGACATCGTGCAGATGGCCTGCTGCGCCGCCGCCTCTACCGTATGGGACAGCAAGTTCCGGAGAAAGTGACTCTCGATGCCGTGGCTTTGCCGGGGATCGAGCAGCCAGGCAAGAAAGTTGGAGTGGACGTACTCCCGATGGTGAATTTGCAGTACGTCGAAAATATCAAGACCCCGGCTCTGCTCGGCGGCCAGGCACTTCAGTTTAGCCAATCGTTCGTCAGCATCGAGAAAAACACGAAACGCATGCAGTCGATCCACAGGACTGATGTCGTTCAGCAACTCGTCCCGCCGGGCAAGAGCCAGCGATTTCAGCTTAACCAATCGCCCGTCGCCATTCAGAGAGTCGTGGAATGCACGCAATTGACCGACAGGGTCAGGGACTGACAGCAGCTCTTCCAATGCCGCGAAGTCGGTCACCATTCGGTTCAATCGGTCGACGATTCCGTTGTTCTCCGAGGCGACCGGCTCGACCTGCAGGTCGCAATCGTCGTCACAGCCCCGGGTGGTCTCACGGACGATTTCCTGTTCATTCGCTTTGTCAGGCATAAGAGCTACTTTCGTTCTAGTTCGGTTGCCGCACCTGGAAGACACGATCTGCCCGCCTACTGCGCGGAGCAGCCTTGATCTGATCGTAAGACCCCCTGTGTTATGAGTCAAACTGAGACGGTCTTCTTCATCTGACCGACGAATTGGCTCCCCGCCCCCGTTGAATGAACTGACATACTCGTCCCAGGGCACGGAGGCGTGGTTGGTAAGTCCGAATTACTTGGGGTGGTGCTTCAGTTTGATATGGTATCAGGACAAGCCGCTCCAATTACGAAAACAGTCGAGTCCCAGGCCTCCGCGGAGAACTGGTTTCGTAACTCGTGCCGGCGGCCCCGTTCAGGTTCCGTATCAGTGCTCCCGGCTTCCTCTATCCAACAAACCGCCCTGCATGCCCGTATCCCGCCTGGCCGCGGAATCTCGTGCTTCTTGTGGTTGCGGCGCAGGCTCGACATAGTTCTCACTGTACAGCCTGAGCCGCTGCACCACCTCAAGGGCGTGCTGCTCGTGTTCGTCCGCGTGAGAGAGAGCGGCTTCGAGGAAAGTTCGCGACACCTGGGCCGGAGTGTTCAAGGTCTCGACCGACCAGTCGCACTGAAGACAGGAGATCGTCAACTGGGATTCGACCGGCTTCGCCATAGCGCTTCCTCCAATGGAACTCTCTGCCCGGAGTTTACTCAGTCCTGAGTCTATGCGAAAGGGACGCGGTCGCGCCACCCGCGAATTGCTTGAGATGGATTTCAGGCGAAAACTCCCAGAATTCGCCGTTTTCTAGCAAGTCGGCCAAAAGTCGTCGCCGCAGAATCGTCGTAGAGCGATTATTCCGAGGGCAGTAATGCCGTAGCATACCCGCTTTCTGCCGAATTACAGGCGCTCCTGTGGTATAATGGATGGGTGGCAAAACCTTCAGTAAGAGGTCGTTTCACAGAAAGTTCAGCGGTTGAGGCAGCACATGAAGACTCACATCAGGCAACGCCAGCTCCGAGGCCTCGTGCTGCACCACAGGCGACATCCGGCAGAGCATCCCAGGCGACTTGTAAACCGCACGGCAAGTTGGAAAGAGCCACCACAGAACGGCATCTGCCGCTGGTGCTATGAGCGTACCGCGCACATCAGGACGCGCTGGCACCCCTACTGCCTGAACGCCTATCGCGTTGCTTCGGGTCAACATCCGGAGGAGATACAGCACACACTCTGCGAGATGTGCGGCGAGCCGTCCGACGAGATGGACCATCGCCTTGCGATCAATGTAGCCCGCGCCCTCGGCCCAGCCGCGATGCTCAGGGCATTCACGCCGGACAACCTGCGCTGGCTGTGCCGGTCCTGTCACCGGCGCAAGACACGGCAGGATCGAAAACTCGCGAAGTTTCTGGCCGCATGTTCACTGGACTGGTATTCTGCCAAGAGTCTGCTCGGGCGAAATCGCAGGTGGGCGCTGACCTTCATGCTGCCGTGCAGCCTGGAGCCTGCTCCGCGGCAGACAAGCGCATTCTGACACCGCCACCCACTCGCCAATTCTGCACAAAGCCGGTCTTGCGCTACAATTGAGTGGTGTTGGCGTCAGGTATTCGATTGGAAACCCGGGTGAGGTGAAGATGTCATACTGTCACGACATCCATCTGGATAAGAACTTCGACCGCGCTGCGTTCGCGGCTGCGGCCATAGACATCAGAACGCTCATCAGGCGCTCTGAGATAGAGCTTGCAGGCCCAAGCGGCAGGCCGAACTCTCTGCCGGTCGTTGAAGAACTCCGCATCACGTTCAACGGAGTGAACCACAACTGTGTCTGTGGCTCAAGCGAACCCGAGGTTCTTCCCCGCTGCCCCCGCGAGTGTCGCGCTTATGACAGATGGGGGAGCGACGCAGGACAGCCGTTCGAAGTCGACGTCACGCCCACAGCATATTGGAACCGTTCCCGCAAGAGGCAGATCTGGTTCGATTGCAAGACTTACCACAAGCCCTATGACGAGATGGTGAAGATGTCGATGATTGCGTTGAAGCACCATCTCGGCGATTCCGTCGAGCTATCCAGTAAGGGCAACTGGGCATACCACTGGGGAGCCGGATACGAGCTTGCGGGCAGGCCACCGAAGAGAGAGCGGGGTGGGGCGGTGGAAGTGTACGAGCATGTTTTCCCAGATCGTGCCCCGGTCCAGAATATACTCGCCAGTGAGAGCATCGGTTTCTAGCAGGAGGTATTCGGGTAGTGCCTATTATGCCTGTACTACCTCAGCCGCCCTCCCAGTCCGGAAGCCCGTCCAGAAACTCACCCAGAACCTTTCGCGCTGACCGCTTGCGCTCTTCGGGATTGATCTGCTGCGAGTCCTCTTTCCTCTGCATTTGCAGCTGAAGTTTGCACAGGAAGGTGAGCGCTGCCTCCGGCGTTGCTTCACCGAAAGGATTGCCGTGGATGCCATCGGGCCTGGCCGTCAGTTCCATGTCGGCGCGGCTTGGCCCGCTCGTCCTGTCCATGTATGTCCACGTATACGGCCTACCAACATCCCAGTTCTGGTTAATCCCGATGTAGCCAACCTGGTCCCGGTGGGTGACCTGCACAAGCGACTCGGACATGGACCGCAGAATGAACTCTGCCTGACCGTTGTTGTGACTCCAGACCTTCGGTGCCGGATGCTGTGCCGACTCGTCGGGCATCTTCTGTTCACCGGTCCCTTCCATGTGTCCCTCGGCCTCCTCGTCACCGGGGAAAGGTTCGTTGAACGGTTCCCCGCGCGCCTCGGCCTGCAGCCGGCGCTCGTTCCAAGTCTTCCAAGCAGTCGCCTTCTTCTTTGCCTCCTCAGCCTGTTTTATCGCTTCCCTTCGCGGTCCATAGACATACTTCTCAAAAGCTCCCATAACCATTGGAACAAAACCTCCTTCCAAGATTGCTACAGTAACAGTTCAGGCGGTTACATCTGCCTATGGCGGATTACTCATTGCATGCCTCAATGAGAGAGCGGGCGGCATCAGGGTCATAGCGGACTACGAGAAAGAATTCCCGAGCGAAAGTCATCAATACCACGGATATTGAACTGCTTGCCTGATCAAGTACGTAACCCTCTTTCAAGCGGTCCGTCAACCATTTCAGGGCTTCGCCGCGGCTTTCCCACATGGCGCATCGGTAAGGTGCTTTTGCTTCTGCGTTTAACTTCATGCTCATTTTCCTGCCATCCTCATATCAGCCGCGAGCAAGCGGAACCATATCGGCCCCTCCTCGCTTATCTTGGATCCGCTGGGCTGAGGCTATCCCGCCACCTACGCCGAGTCCTCACCAGCGGTAATGCGCTCACGGCATTCGCTCTTTGTCCCCAAAGGAGGAAGCCGACGCCAAAGCTATCAGGCCGGCTAGTCAGTCCCGAGGTCGCCGTCCAGCATGATCAGGAATATCTCCATGTTCAGGCGCTCATGGCGCGGCTTGTCTTGCAGTTTGTCCACACAGTCCTCGCAGTGCCATCCCGCAGACAGCAGGGGCTGCTCGTCCACCCAGTACATCCTGTCAGCCGTGTGTCTCGGATACGCGCTCCCACATCCGGAGCACCGGTAAACCGGCACCGGAAGCGCCACGGCCTCTGGGCTGCTCATCAGGTCGATGCCCCGGTAGCGCTCCGCCAGCTCAGCGGCAGCAGCGATCCTGCGCCTCTCCATGATTCTCTCTACGACTCCGATCTTCATAAATGTCTCCTTGCATGCTAAGTAAAGCAAAAACGGTCCTGACATTCCCCACACGACGAAGAGTATCGACAATCCACTAAACGCGTCTTGGGGCAGATCAAACGTCAACATCACGATTAACAGCGCGATGGCCCCCAGAACGAAGAAAGCACCCACAATGAGAACAAACCG
>MPND01000153.1 GCA_002238855.1 SAR202 cluster bacterium bin90 | reverse complement strand
GAAACCTGAGGAGTCCCCCGATGATGCAGGCCTCCTTCCCCGCAACCGGCGAGATCGAGGACAAGCATTTCTGGCTGGTGGAGCACGACGGATTGGTGTTCGGCTCCGGCTGGCACCACGACGTGCAGGGCTAGGCGCTGAAGGCGAAAGTCAGCTGGCGAGGAGGTTCAGTGATAGACCGGAAGCCTGGACTTTTGGATCGACGCAGATGGTGGGTACTGTTGGGCTGTGTGGGCGGCAATGTGGCGTTGCGTGTCCTCGCAAGCGCGAACAGTGAGTTTGCGGGTGTGTATCTTGCTTTCAACGTATTGTCCGTTATCCCGCTCGCGCTGGCTATCGTGGACTTTGTCGTGCATCATCGCGATAAGGAGTGGCGTGATGCAGACGCTGCAGCATGGGCCGCGAAACACGGCGGGCAAATCTCCGTGAGCGACTAAATGCCGCACTGGGTCAAAACAACCCCATCTGCAATAGTTCTGGCACTCATCGTCGTCGCCTGCGTACTTGTGGCCCCGCGCTTCATCGATGCGAATAACGAGGATGCAGCTGCTAGCACCGCGCTCACCAATGCTCTAGCGACGGCGATATCAGTAAACGGAGCTGCGGTTCAGGTATTTGAAACAGCCGTTACGGCCAGTGACGATGCGGTAGAAGGTTTCGCGTCCGCAATTGTACCGACACCCACTGCAACGCCGCCCTCCACCGCAACGGCCATGCCGACCGTAACGTCCACACCCACCCTAACATCCACGCCTACGGCAACGCTGACGCCCACTGCCACGCTCACACCTACTGTAACGCCGACACCCACTGCCACACCGACGCCCACTGTAACGTCCACACCCACCATAACGCCTACGCCGACAGCAACCTTCACTCCCGAAGAGCTCGAGCTTGCAACTCTGGTCAAAGCGCCGGAGCACATGGTCTATGCCTGGTGGGACTGGGACTTTAGCAATTTTGACAGAAATCGGGACAGCGCGCTTGACGAAATAACAGTCGATATAGAAATACACAATGACATTGCGCTGACGGGCCGCAACGGCATCTATTTGATGACTTGTTTTGGGGATGTTGACGGTACAGGCTATTACTTTGGCCTGCAGACTGATGTATATGAACCCGGAGCAGGAGGCCGGGGGAAAGGTCTCATTTTTTCAAGGTGGAAGACAAGAGATCTGCGTAATGCCAGGATTCCAAGGGATGGCTGGATGCAGTCTTCAGGACATGAGGGCGACTTCATCGGTGTTAGGCGCTCTTACGATTGGACCAAAGGTGAGTATCGCGTTCGCATTGGGCAGGACGGTGCGGATGATAGCGTCGGAAGATGGTTTGGTGTCTGGATAACCGACATTTCAACGGATGTAGAAACCTGGATCGGCTCTCTGAGATTCCCGCCCACGATGGGCCGTCCACCGATGATAGGCCCTAGATGCTATAACACCGTTGAAGTGTATGGCTGGCCAATCGCTGCGAAAGACATTCCTTATTGGAAGGTGACGTTGGGGCCTCCAAAGGGGGACGACGAGGAGGCGATCGTCACCGAGGCAGGCTTCTCACCTTTTACGGGTGGGTTTCGCAACACGCGCTTTGATTATAACGAGGACGGTGCGATAGTTTATGAAGTTGGACTAGATTTTATTCCTGACTACGGACAGTAAGACAAGGAGAACGAAAATGAAAAGACGAACTGCAATTCCCTCCGCAATAGCACTGGCGTTGATAGTCGCCTTCGGTGTCTTCGTTGGTCCTCGCTTTGTTGATGCGCAAGGTGTTGACGGTGATGCGGCCAACGCCGCTGCGATCGAGGCGCTTGCAACGGCTGTCGCAGCCAATGACGATGCCGTCAAATCGTTTGCGACAGCAATCTCAGCTCACGATGTTGCTGTTCAGGCGTTTGCGACGGCCGTATCTGCCAACGCAGAGTCGCCCGCGCCACAACCGACAGTAGAGCCAACAGTGGAACCCACATCCACGCCCGTGCTCCCCGGACCTGAACCGACACCGACCGTTGAGCCTGAGCCGACGCCAGTAGCGGTAAACTCGTGCGCCCTTCCTATTCAAAACGATGCGGACGGCCGATTTACTCTTCCAGTCACGCTAAATGGGGAATGGGTCGGAGGATGTGTGTACCCATTTGACCTGAAAGATACGATCGGCGGCAGCGCCGCGAGTGGCGACCGCTACTACCGCACGACATCTTTCAAAATTGTTGCCAGCCCAGGATCTTGGGTGGCTACACTTGAATCGGACATAGACACTTTCATGCTGCTCTGGGAATACGATCGCGATGCAAATGGTCTAATCGTCGAAGGCAGCTTTAACCTTGTTGATACGAACGACGATTTTGCAAGCAACAACTCCAACTCAAGAATCGAATGGACTCCGAACTTGAGCAAGTCTTACGCACTCGACTTCACAACTTACGCACCCGAGACATTGGGAGAATTCACAGTTACCATCGAGGCCGGTTCGGCAAACACGCAGAACTCCAGCGCGATACAAGATCTAATGCCAGCCGACGTTTCAGGTGACATGCGCTTTGAACAACGACAGGAATAGCGCTTATCTTGGATTCGGAGTGTTCCAACGACGCTGACCGCAAGATCCGAGTGGTCTCGCCGTTCGGCAAGTGTTGCGATACTGCTTGACCAGAACCAGTCTACGTTGCTCAAATCGTCCCTTCGGGACCTCTTTACTGACGCACTTAACGCGCAGGACATCGGAATGTCAGAAGCGAAGACCTCGAAGTGTGGGAATACGCCGGAAAGCGCTATATGGTGAGTATGTCGAAGGAGTCCGACTCCTGCCTTTGCCTTCCACACTTGCAGATGCGGGCCGTGTGCACTTGTATCCGTTCGGAGCGACAAGTTCGATGAGAGAGGTGTCACCCTTCTGAGCGGCACGGCCGAGGTATCCACCTGAGCCCACCAAAGTGTGGCCGACGCGCCCCTCTCATCTGTCCCACAGACTGGTTCATCTGTGGGATGAGTGCAATATACAAAGTATGTAAGAGGCGAGCACCGCACACGAGCAGTGAGAACATTGAGTGCGGCGAGGGAGAGTAGGAACGAACTACTCTTTGCGGTCCGGGTCGAAGGATTCGCCGTCCACCAGCACGTCTTTGATGACGGCGTTGCCGTCCCTGTCGAGGATGACCACCACCTTCACGTCCTGCGCAAGTTCCACAATGTGACCGGTGCCCTCGGGCACGAAATACGTGCCGATGCCAAAGTCTGCATGCCCTATGCGGTCGATACGACCCTTGATGAACACCTTTCCGGCGACGTGGCTGCGTTCTTCCGTGTAGGACGATGATGTCCAGACGTCCCCCTCTTCTTGTAGTACGACGTAAATGATTCTGCCCACTGAGAACGCGTCCATCCATTCCGGCAGGCGGGCGATCTCGTATTCTAGGATGGCGTAGTCGCCCTGCAGCAGCGACCGCGGGTCGACGGGGATTGTCTGCAGCACGACCTCCGTGCCGGTGTGCAGGGCAACCTCGCGTACGCCAATGAATCCGACCAGGAAGACGAGCTGCGCGGCGACGATGGCCCAGAAGGCGATGCGGACCGAGGACTTCATGCCCCACCCTCCCGCTCGCGCATGGAGGCCAGCATCCGGCGGCGGCCGCGTTCGAGCAGGTAGCCGCCCGCCAGCAGGATGACGCCTGCGCCGAAGAACAACAGCGAGCTGTCCAACAGATCAATCGAGTACTCGAAGTAGCGGGTGATGACGTAGAGGGCAATCAACGCGATGGACAGATTGACGCGACCCTCGTGGTCGCGCAGGTAACCCGAGGCCATCAGTCCCAGCGCCGACAGGGCGAATAGTGCGTTGAACACGATGGACCAGAGCAGGGTCCAGTTGACGTGCATCAGCGCCGCCATGTGGGCAGAAGCCAGCACAACCACAATCACGCCCATCTCGGCAAAGTCCGCGGTCTCTTGCTCGCCACGCTGTGTTCGCCGCCACGCCAACCCTGCGAGCACCGCTATGGCAGCGGCCGACGCGCCGTAAGCCAGCGTCCAGTAGCCGAGACTCGCGCCGCTTATGCTTATGGCGTAGTCGAAGATGTCGTGGAAAGTGAGCAGGTAGAGCGCGACGAAGGTGGTAATCAGCCCCAACGCCTGGAACAGGCCGCCGATGGACTCCCACCCCTCGAACTCTCGCTTCGCCTTGCCGACGGCGTAGAGGAGGATGCCGAGGGCGATGTAGAGTGCAATCCAGTCCATCACGGCCTCTGATACGTCGACAGCTTCCAGCCAGTACTGTTGACGGAAGGCCACAGCGGCAAGGAAGAGCACGATAGCCAGGAACATGATCGGCCGGGAGCGGGTCACGTACGCGATGGGAGCCACACCCAGGAACCAGAACAGCGAGAGATTGGGATGGTCCACGGAGACGTGGTAGATCTGCCCGATGAGATGCACGCCGGCCCCGTATATTATGCAGCCCAGCAGGACGAAGGCCACGGCATAGGCCGTAGGGCCGGACCGCTGCCAGAGGGCGTAGCCCGCACCGTAGGCAAGGAGCATACCGGCGATCAGCGACGCCAGCTTGACCCCCTGCGAGATCTCGTCCCAGTTGGCGGCGAAGAAGGTGATGACGCCGAGGCCGATGAGGACGCTTCCCAAGATGGA
>MPND01000152.1 GCA_002238855.1 SAR202 cluster bacterium bin90 | reverse complement strand
TGGAGAGTATAAATTATATCCCTTCCATCATTCCTGTCCATGTCAGTTCTCTAAATCGACAGCTTCACCTGCCCGCCAAGCGCACCCTACGGATACTGCACCACTGCCTGCACTCCGATGGGCAAGCCGAGGTGGACCCAATAAATCGGACAGGTGGCTAAGATAGAGCCCCACTCCTAGGATGAAGGAAAAAGAGGAGCAGGAAAATGAAGCAAAGCAGGAAGAAGCACAGTCCGGGGTTCAAGGCCAAGGTGGCGCTGGCCGCGCTCCGTGGAGAAGAGAGCGTTGCCCAGTTGGCCAGCCGGTTTGAAGTTCATCCCACGCAGATTCATACTTGGAAGAAGGCCCTGATCGAGGGAGCGCCCGAGGTCTTCGGCAGCGGCAGCGCAAAGGCGGATAGGGATCAGGAAGCGCTGACTGCGCATCTGTACCAGCAGATTGGTCAGCTCAAGGTGGAGCAGGATTTTCTGTCGGGGAAGTCCGGGCTATGAGTCGGCGCAGGCGTCTGGCTATAGTGGATCCTGTTGCCTCACCGGAACATGACGCTCCTATAGCTGTCAAGCGGCGTTTTCGATTAGCCGGGCGGGCTTCCGGATAATCGAGTAGACTTCGCGAGCGACGTAGCGTTTAAGGCAGCGGATGACTTCGATCTTGCTCATTCCTTCTGCGGTTCGTCGACGTAGGTACGCCTGTGTCCTCAGATCGTGACATATCCTGACTACGACTATGCGATATAGTGCCGCATTGGCCTGGCGATCGCCGCCACGATTCAGACGGTGCCGGTTGGTCTTGCCGGATGATGCCAGTACGGGACTTTTGGGAATAGTTTCCAGGAATCACTTGACACATTCCAGATGGGGAGGCAATGAGTTATATGGCAAACGTGATGCACAGGGCAGAGCTAAGCAAGATCGTCGCAGACCGAATGGGCGTTAGCCAGGCCGCTGCTTCGGGTGCCACCGTTGCGGTACTCGATAGCATCGAGCAGGCGCTTTCCGAGAACGACCGTGTGACACTGACCGGTTTCGGCACATTCTCCGTCAAAGAGAGGGCTGCCCGTCAGATGCGAGCGATAGCCGGTGAAAATGCTGGTCAGATGATCGATGTGCCAGCTCGAAAGTATGTTGCGTTCAAAGCCGGGAACACGCTCGAACAGACTGTGCGTGACGGTCATCAATAGCCAGCCTGAGCTGCTGCCCTGGCAGTTCAGCTCTATAACTACCTCTCTATGTTGCGCGTAGCGACCGAACCGTTGCGCTGCAACAACATACTGCAGAAGCTCGCATTCCGCATACCAGTCCCTTCCTGAGTCTCTCACCAGATGGATGTAACGCTCTGTCCCAGCTGTCAGATGCAGGCATTCCGACATTCATTCGCGACTGACGGCAGAAGTCATCGAGTGCAACTATCCGGTGCGGTAGCTTGAGTTCTTCAAGGTAAACGTGACTGGTCCGGAAGTGCCGCCGATTCACGTCGCCGCCTGGCATCGTTGACAGAATTCATGCTCGTTGCTAACATCGTTGACGTGCTCAAAGGGGGAGCCAACGAGTCCGCGCAAAGGCCGAGCCTGCCCCTTCATACGTTCAGTACACTGAACCTCACACACTCTTTTCTGCCCGACTGAGCGGACACCGGGCTACAGGAAAGGAGTGCCCATGCCACCTTCCTCTCTACCTGCACGGCCGAATCTTGAGCACCTCAGGAATCAGGCCAAGGACTTGCTGAAAGCGTACAGGTCCGGACAACCGTCTGCAATCGCGCGCTTTCGGATCTCACTACCCCATTACTCCCGGCTCACTGACGACGACCTGAAACGACTGTCGCTGTCTCTCGGGGAAGCACAACGGGTGGTTGCCGCGGAGTATGGATTCCAGAGTTGGCTGCAAATGCGTAGCTACGTCGAACGAAAGGATGGTTTCAGTATGATCGAGATGACCGTTGACCATGTAAGAATTAACTATATGTCCGATCTGAGAGTGGTTGTTTTGAAGGCGAAGCAGGATGAAAGGCATCTGCCCATCTGGATCGGGCGCGCCGAGGGAGACGCCATAGCGATTAAGCTTGAGGGACAGGAGACGCCTCGCCCCACGACATTCCCTATTGTGGACAGGATGATACGCGACCTGGGCGGCGAGGTAGAGCAGGTCGTGGTCAACGACATCGTGGATGACACGTTCTACGCTATCTTGAAGGTAAAGAACGGAGAGAGTGCGATCGACTACGACACCAGGCCAAGCGACGCAATCGCCCTGGCTGTTCACAGCGGAGCGCCCGTCTTCGCCGCCCCAGAAGTGCTCGAGAAGGCCGGGATCAAGTTTGACCCGGAGACGGGCAGCGTCTTGCCGTCCAATGGGGCCTATGGTGCATCTGCTGAAGAAAAAGGTGAAAGCCACATATCGGAGGCTTTCCTTAGGATTGAGAGGGCGATGAGCGGCAGCTGGCACATAATCGGTGCGACCGGAGCGTGAGTTGACCCGCGATATCTCAAGCGAAAGTAGCCGGTGGCGAGCTGATCGGTAGAATGTGGAAAAGCGTATGCTCGCCACTGCTGCCCCGGCCAGTGTCGAGGTCAGGATGTTGGTTGCCAACGACTCGGGATATCGAGGTGCGTATTCGCCTGTGAACTTGCACCAACCTCCGACACCCCTCATCTTTTTCTATTGGCACGATAACAACAGGACCCGCGGCGGGCTTCTCGTGCATTCCGCCGATTGGAGGCTAATCAATGTCGTTTTCTCCTCTGTTGGTCGTAAATGAAAGTCGAAAGGGATCCGTAAGAGAGTGGTGGAGGTTTGAGCGATGCCGGTAGGTCGTTACATCGCAATGGTTGGCTTTCTGGTTTGGCGACGCGGTGATGGCAGATATCTTCTGCTCAAGCGATCGCTGGATAAGGATTTCGAACCGGGAGAGTGGGAAACCGGCTCCGGGCGCCTTGAACAGGGAGAGGGTTTCGCAGAGGCTCTCAAGAGAGAATCACGCGAAGAATTAGGGATGGAATTGGGTGCGGAGTGCATTGTCGGCACGACGCACTTCTATCGTGGAGAACAAAGGCCCGAGAACGAGTTGGTAGGGGTCATATTCGGATGTTCCGTTCCAGACGATACGGAATTCATTCTCAGCGAGGAGCATACTGATTACAGATGGATGACGGCTGATGAGGCTAGAGATTTTCCTCAGCAGGATCACTGGCTCGCCTCGCTGATAGAACAGGCAGACAAGTTTCGTCAAAGCATCCCGTGCGAAATGCGCGAATTTTACCAAACCGGCGATTTCGAGTTCTAACGGGAACGGGTCGTCTGGAAGCGAGCCCGGACCAGGATACGATGCCCTGATCCGATAGCCAGACTCCTTTGTAATCGGGTGCAAGGAATTACGTACCTTTGCCGCTCAACTAATCCAGGGTCCAGACCACGTTGTGGAACAAACCGCGCGCGTTCGGCGTTATACGAATGACTGGCATTCTGATTGCCATGACCCATACCACAAAGGAGAAACAGATGAAGAGAACTGCGGCAATCTTGATAGCGGCTGTGGCTGTACTCGCAACACTTGCAGTCGTGGCATTGGACAGGAGTGAGGCGGCGACATCGCCGGGCGAGCTGATTAACGTCGTCGAACAAGGCATTCCCGCCGCCTACGCCAGCGACAGCACCGGTATCTGGGTCAGTGGAGTGGGCACGCTTTCACTCTCACCGGACCTCGCGTTGCTCGAGCTGGGCGTTGACACCAGGGCGACAAACATCAGCGAGGCCAACAGCCAGGCGTCCGCCGCAATGGACGCCATGATAGAGGCCCTGAAGGCGAGGGACGTCAAGGACGAGGACATACAGACTAGCCAGTTCAGCGTCTATCCCCGCTACGAGTATGTTGAAGAAGAAGTGGATGGAGTTCGCACGGGCAGAGAAGTGCTGACCGGTTACCGGGTCAGGAACAACGCGACAGTCAAGCTGCGCGACCTGGATACGGTTGGAGAAGTGATAGACGAAGTGGTGACCGCGGGAGGCGATGACGTCAGGATAAGCGGCATCGACTTCACGCTGGAGGATCCGAAGCCGAAGATGGCTGAACTGAGGGAGATGGCGGTCGCGGACGCGAAGGCGAAGGCCGAGCATCTCGCTGAGTTGTCCGATGTTACGGTAGGTCGTCTCGTATACATCAGTGAAGGTACTGCCGGGCCATCAGTCGGGGGCTTCACAAGTCAGAGTTTTGGTCTTGGTTTTCCCGCTCAACCCGGCGCTTTGCGCGCACCAAGCGTCAGTGGTGGTGAGGTGACGCTCACCCTCGGAGTGCAGGCAGGATTCGCCATCTATTAGGGCTTGTCGGCATTCACGTCGGGATATGCAGTACGTTAACTCTCGTGGCGAGGATGCTGTTAAAGGCTTTGCACATCTGAGTGCCAGCACGAATTAGATAATTTACGGAGTTCAAAGCAGGATGCGGAAAGCAATCACCATTTCGGCCGTCTTTGTCGTGTTCAGTCTGACTATTGGAGTGTTTCTTCTGGGATTTAATCCTTTCACTTATAGCAGTGGTGATTATAGAAGCTATGGCGATGCGGAATCGCTTGTGAACAGCTCTGAAGTGGTGTCCCATAAGATGGTGTAAAAGAGAGGGCTGTACAGAGACAGACCATCGCGTCATCCTTAACATCGAGAATAGAGAGATCCGAAGTAAGGAGAACGACGATGGTCAAGGAAAGCATGGACC
>MPND01000151.1 GCA_002238855.1 SAR202 cluster bacterium bin90 | reverse complement strand
GAAGGCGGCAGCATGCAGCACAACGCCGCAGGACTAGAGGCTCACACCTCGGGGTCCGCCGCCCAGGGCCGGTTCGTGACAGACTACGAACCCAGACGCTCTAAGACGACTTAACGTGCGTTAAGTACGTTATTACCCCATTAGAAATCAAGCAGCGATCTGTCGCCGGCGACCTCACTGTTGTCTATAGGAAGGTCGCTATCCACGCGTTCCGAACAGTCGAGGTCCGTCAGGTCGCACCAGTTGCACTCGGGCGGGCTTGGGATCCTGCGAGCAGGCTTTTCGGACACGACGCGCCTTATCAGGTCGTGCAGTCCTTCCCTGAAGTCGGAGTCGACCGCCGAGGCCGGAATATACTTCTCAGTACCGTCCTTGTACACCAGGCGTCCGTTCAGGGACTTACCTTCCCAGGGAGAATCGGCCACCAGCGGAAGTGCGTACATATAGATCATCACCTGTGCGACGTCCGAGTCACGCTGCGCTCCGGTCTTGACATCATACACAGTCGTCTGCCCGTCCGGTGCAACCGCTATCAGGTCGGCCTGTCCGGATACCAGTGCACCAGAGCCACCCTGCAGCTTGAACCAGTTGTTCCGCTCGGTGGAGACGATGTGGCCATCGGCCTCGAGCTTGTCGCGCACGTCGTTTAGCAGGCGGGTGTGGTGCATCTTCCAGGTAGAGAGGCTGAAGTCGCGGCTGGCTTTCACGTATCCGCTGTGGTGCGCCTTGAACCAAGACGCCCACTCGCAGGAGGCATCGCCGACGAGCAGACGCGAGAGCCAGGTGACCCAGATGTACACCTTGTCTCGCCGCATGGTCATCGCAGTGACCTCCCTGTGTTTTGATAAGAACGGTTGTGCGCAAAAGCGTAGCAGAGGCAATCGGCCTGTGCAAGCTTGGGACAGTCGGCTGTGTGACTTTGCTTCCTACCCTGGAGAAACTTCCCGTCGCGGGGCGGGCTCCAGAGTGCACGGCAGCAGAAACGACTGCAGCCAGCTGTGGTGCATTCGGCGTAGGCGTTGCGCTCTATACCAGTCCAGAGAACACGCTGCAAGGAATTTCGCCAACAATCTGTCCTGCCTGGTCTTTCTCTTGTGGCAGCTTCGGCACAGCCAGCGTAAATTGTCCAGCGTAAACGCCCTGAGCATCGCGTCTGGGCCCAGAGCACGGGCTACCCTTATCGCCAGCCTGTGATCGATCTCGTCCGACGGATCGCCACATATCTCGCAGAGCGTGTTCTGTATCTCGTCAGGGCGCTGTCCCGACGCCACTCGGTAGGCGTTGAGGCAGTAGAGGTGCCAGCGGAGCCTGATGCCTGCCGTGGGCTCGTAGCACCAGCGGCAGATGCCATTGATCGGAGGTTCTCCCCATCTGGCGGTGCGATTCACGAGGCGCCTGGGATGCTCCGCCGGATGCCGCCGGTGGTGCAGCACCAGACCTCTGAATTGCCGGCGTCTAATTGGTGTGCGCATACATCACCTCATTAAGATCTGGATCTCGTCCCGCCCTTCAGCTCTCAGTAAATGAATGCTGATGTTGTGTACTTGCGCAAGTGTGATTATACATGTTAGTTGTGTCTTTGTGCAAGTACACAAATTAGGCTGAATTGAGCAATGCCGTGCCCACTGAGCGACTACCAGATCTTGCAAGAGCATTCGCCGCGGCGACGATGAAACTACTTGTATGCAGTGCGGTGGTGGTATTGGGAACAAGGATGTACGTGAAGTAGCTTCAGGACTCGGAATCTTTCAGACTCCGCAGGAACTCAAGAGACTGTCGTGGGTTGGCTGCGAGCTTCTCCATCAAATCTGGAGGAAGTCGCCTCGCGGCCAGGAGGAGTTCGTCATACTCGCAGTTGAAGACTTCTGAGATTTTCCGGAGGAGTTCGTCGCTCGGATTTTCCCGACCAGCCTCAATTTTCGAGATGTGAGGAGTACCAACACCTACCCGCTCTGCCAGAACGCGTTGCGTCATAGACAGATCTAGTCTCTCGCGTTTGATTCGCTGGCCTATAGACTCGGCTCCACTCATACGCCAATTATCAGCGGTGTTGTGTGTTTACGCAACTACCGTAGAGGCCTCAAGTGCACTGGTTTGTGCTGCAGAACCGGCGAAGCACGACGCAGCTTTCGGATAAGAAGGCTACTTGCTGCGCCCATAATAAGTGATGAATGATGGGTATTACCGTGTAATATATTCATGAGGTACGTTCCTTCCAGGGAAGCCAGTCGCATACTCGGCGTGCATCCGTAGACACTGCGAGCCTGGGCACGCGAGGGACGCATCGACTACATCAGGACAGAGGGCAACCAGCGAAGATATGACGTCGATTCCTACATCGGGAACTCAAAGCCCACCATCACAGTCTGCTACTGCCGCGTCTCGTCCAGGAAGCAGTCGGCAGACCTTGAGCGGCAGATCGCTTTCATGCGAGCACAATACCCTGACGCCGAGATCGTCAGCGACGTCGGCTCCGGCCTCAACTTCAAGCACAGGGGACTTCTCGCCATACTGGAACGAGTACACGCAGGAGATAAGCTCCGCGTTGTGGTCGCCTACCGAGACCGTCTTGCGCGCTTTGGAACCGAACTCATCGAGACCTTGCTCGAACGCAACGGCGGGGAACTCGTGGTTCTCAATCAGCGGGAGTTCAGCCCCGAGGAAGAGATCACGACCGACTTCATCGCCATCCTCACTGTCTTTGGTGCCAGGATCAACGGACTGCGGCGATACCGTAAGGAAATCAAGGAAGATACGTCTCTACCCGGACGCCGGACAGAGGGCTGAGCTGCGTCGCTGGTTCGGCGCTGCCCGTTATGCCTACAACCGGACCGTCGAACTGCTGACGGGTGAGGACGCACCACCTGCCGTCAAAACCCAGATTAGAGACATCATCCTGTCGACACTTCCGTCCTGGCACAGGAGTGCGCCCCGTGAGGTGCTGGTGGGAGCTGTCTTCGATGCCTGCCGTGCCGTCAGCGCAGCCAAGAAGCGCAACGCACAGCTCGCACGGGACAAGGCCGAAGGTCATCGTAAGGACGAGGACTTCGCCCGTGTGCGCTTCCGGTCGCGCAAGAACCCACGTCAGACCTTCACCGTGCAGGCCAACTGCGTAACCTCAAATGGCATCTACCACACGAAGCTCGGCGGTATGCAGATGGCGGAGGAACTGCCCGTATCCGTCAACAGAAACATCTGCCGTCTTACCTTCAGATATGACCAGTACCATCTGGCAGTGCCCTATGACGAGAAGTTGCCGCCTCAGCGCGAGAACCAAGCGCGGGTGGTGGCGCTCGATCCAGGGGTGCGGTCCTTTCTGAGCTGGTACTGCGCCGACTCTGTGGGAAAGATAGGTGAAGGCGCGTTCTTCAGGATACAGCGGTTGTGCGAGAGGCTGGACGATCTGCTGAGCCGTGCGGCGAAGTCTCCAGCCAGGAGACGCAGGAACATGCGCCGATCTGCTGGCAGGATGCGCCTCAGGGTGGAGAACCTGATCGCCGAACTTCACAGGAAGGCGGCACGGTTCCTGGTGGACAAGTTCGATGTCATATTGCTGCCGACCTTCGAGACATCAGAGATGGTGGAGCGAGCGTGGTAGAAGGCGCATACGCTCGAAGACCGTCCGCAACCTGCTGAGTCTGGCGCACTATCGCTTCGGGATGTTCCTGCGGCACAAGGCAGCTGAGCATGGTGTGACTGTCCTGAGCGTCAACGAGGCGTACACGACAAAGACGGTCTCCTGGACCGGCGAGTTGCTTGATGACGTCGGTGGCGCATCTATTATCGTGGGGCGGGATGGCGAGCGGATGGACCGTGACTACAATGGAGCGCGTGGGATATACCTGCGTACGCTGGGAGATACCCCCGCGCTGAGAGCCTGGTTCTCTGCGTGCGCCGCGTGCGTGGACAACTCACGCCTCAGCGAAATGTGAGGGCAGTCGCGTAAGTGACTGCCCTCGGAAACTCATTGATGTGCAATATTCATCAACGAATTTTTATCGGCTCAACGCTGAATGTCAACACGCCTTTTAGTTTCGCATGCTCCGTGATGTCGCTGCCCTCACTCCTTCTCCTCGCTCTCTACCATGCGGTAGCCGGCACGAGGTTTAGTGAGGATGTAGCTGGGATTGGCTGCTGCGTCGCCCAGCTTGTGTCGGAGCCTCTTAACAACCTCGCGCACTAACCATGGCTGGCCCTTCTTTCCCTGACCCCACACTTTCGACAGCAGCTGATCGTGCGTCAGAGTCTGGCCTGCGTGAACCGAAAGCTCGTAGAGCAGGCCGTACTCGGTGGGCGTCAGTTCAATCTGTCGTCCTCCCACCTCAATGAGTCGCTTGGCATAGTCGATAGATAGGTCTCCGAACCGGTAGGGTTCAGTTGGTTCGGGCACATCGGGCAGCGCCCGTCGTCGCAGCGCCGCCCTGATTCTCGCCGCCAGTTCTGTTGGCGAGAAGGGCTTGACCACGTAGTCTGACGCCCCCATGTCGAAGGCCCTCGCCACGACCTCCTCCTGGCCATAAACCGAGACGAATATTATGGGCACGTCTTCCATCCCCAGGATGTCGTTCATCAGCTCGATGCCGTCGCTCCCAGGAAGCATCAAGTCAAGAAGCACCAAATGTGGCTTCTCCTGATTCATCAGGCGTGGCACGTCTTCAGGATCACCGGTAACGATGGGCATAAAGCCCGCCTTGACGATGGCGTCCCTTATGTACCTCA